>CAZLEA010000026.1:0-23994 GCA_964558445.1 uncultured Oscillospiraceae bacterium
CAGCTTGTTCTCGGAGAGATACGTCCCGCTAATTGCGTTATATGCACACATCATACTGCGGGCCTGACCGTCCTTTCCGCTGACAAATGGCAAATATACTTGTCTGTTTGCCAGGCAGAAATTGCATTTAGGCACAAGGATCTATATCATTGTTTGTATTATATAGCGAATCAAAGCGATCCGATCGGCTTTGGTCATGACTTCTTAGATAGGAACCCCTCATGTCCGAGAATGTACGAGATCCCGAGAACCATAAGCTTAGTCGAAGGCCTAGAGGCATACTGCTCGGCAGCACTATGCTCTGTCTTCTTATCCTCAGTTCTTGCGGCTTGCTTCCCGAGGAAGCCGTCTATGAACGAGCCCCCATCGTACCCGCCTATACCCAGAGCCCCTACGAATATACGGAAGTTGTCCGCGGCGACATCGAGATCGTGGAACTGCTCCGCTTCGAATACGCACCGACGCAAGAGGTGAACGCCTCCTTCTCTGTCGGCGGCTTACTCTTCGACGGCATCTATGCGAAGCAGGGAAGCCAGGTGCAGGAGGGAGAGCTGCTCGCCGAACTCGAGTCCGGGGATATCGAGCGACAGATCTCGGATGCGAGATACGAAGCAGAGCGCCTCGACATGGCGCTTCGCCAGATGGAGGAGCGCTTCAAGCTCTTGGACGAACCGGATACGGACAACAGCCAAGCGGATGCCAAGAGAGCACTGGAGAATCAAATCTACTTGCAGAAGCTCAGCTTGGAACAGATGGAAGAACAGCGAAACGAGCGGCAGATCCGTGCGCCGTTTGATGCTACCGTCGCCTATGCACGGGAGAAGCGGACCGGAGATCGTTCGGTTGCGGACGAGACCATGTTTCGTCTTGTCGTCAGCGAGAGCTCGATGTTTGTCGGCAGAACGAAGATACCTCAGTACTTCACTGTGGGAACGAAGTGGCTCCTCCTCGTCGGAGAAGATGAGATCCCGGTCGTGACTGTAGATCCAAGTGATCCTAATGATGCGAACGAAACGACAGACACCGACGAGGAAGTTGAGGTCTACTTGCGTATCGATGCCGAGCACATCGTGATGGAGACAGGCACCAAGGCGCAGCTTCATGTGCTCCTGGATTCATCGGAGGATACACTGCTGCTGGATGCCAAGGCGCTGCACTATGCAGAGGAACAAGCCTTCGTCTATGTTGAATCCGCAGACGGACTGCGGGAAGTGAAGTATGTCGAGATCGGTCTCGTGAATCGAAGCGAAGTAGAAGTGTTGTCCGGCTTAGAGGAAGGGGAGAGAGTGATCCTTGAATAAGTATAGAGTGAGCTTAATTGCCCTGGCAGCGTCGATACTTCTGCTTGGTGTGGCCGGCTGCACGCCTGCACCAACGGATCAATCGGTACCGGAACTTCTGGAGCCGGTCGGTGCGGCGCTCGAATCCGTACGGGTCGAGCGAGGGCGTATCGAGGATGCCGCAATCTACGACGGATCGGTGATCCCAAGCGTAGAGGAGCTGTCCTTCTCGATCGATGGACGTATTACGAAGGTGCATCGGTTCCTCGGCGATCCGGTCAGCCAAGGCGATGTGATCTTGGAGATCGAGAGCATAGATCGGGCAGAGATCGAGGCGAAGGAAGCGGAATTAGCACAACTGGAAGCAGCCTGGGCGCATGAGAAACTAATTCTTACAGCGCAAACGAAGCTTGCCTCTCTGGATGTCGAGCGCTTGGCCGCGACCGGCGCAGACACCGGGGCTAGACAGCAACAAGCTATGACTCTGGAGCTTCGCAAGCTTGAGCTCAAGCAAGCAGAGGAGCGCTACGAACTTCGCGTCCGCCAGCTAACGGAGCAACTAGATGAGATGAGCGTCTCGGCCGAGCACCTGATGCTTACGGCGCCGATCGATGGCCGTATCGTCTACCTTCCGGCCATGGTCGAAGGAGACAGCATCCGTGCCTACGATGTCGTGCTTGCATTGGCGGATGAGAGAAGTCCGGTGGTCAGAAGTGCCTTTGTCAGCGATTACACTCTAGGACTTGCGGATCGTATCGTTACGACAATCGACGGAAACGATTATCTCTTGGTACCCCATGAGATGGATTGGCAGACGTATATGACACTCGTCTTGAACGATGAGACGCCCTATACCTATTACGATATCGTGCAGGAGGCGGGCGACCCCGCGATCCCGATCGGCTCCTACGTAGCGGTCAGACTGGTCAGCCGCGAGATCGACGACTGCCTGCGCTTGCCCGTCAATGCGGTTTATCGCGACGGAAGACAGCGCTACGTCTACGTCATCGAAGACGGTAACCGCGTTCGCCGAGAGGTCGAGGTCGGACTTAGTAATCCGGCTTGGATCGAGATCATGTCTGGCCTGGTAGTGGGAGAAGAGGTATATATCCATGACTAAGATGCAGCATCCACGAGGGAGGAAGAAGCTTCTCTTCAAGATTCTATTGATTCTACTGGTCCTCATGCTCTTGCTCGGCCCGTTCATCGGTTTGATCGCCCTCTACGCCGATACAGAAGAGGATCAAGAAGAAGTGACGCTTCAACCGGGTGATACGGTTACGGTGGAACTTGGCAGCTTCCGGGTCGCACGAGAGCAGAGCCCAAACTACTATCTGCCCAAACAAGAAGCGCTCTACTTCGAACATTCGGGTGCGAGTCTAGCCGGCATCGAGGTCCGTAACGGTGAGATGGTCGAAGCGGGCGATGTCCTCTTGACCTTCAGCCGTGAGGAGGATCTGCTTGCTCGCGAGCAGCGACGCTTGCGCTTAGAAGATGCGGAGGCTCAATTCGTTAAGATGAGGGATCAATACAAGCTCCAGATAGACGATCTGACGAAGGCGCTTGCGGCAACAAGCGATTCCTACGAATACGCAAGGCTAGAGATAGAGCTCAGCATCGCCAAGGAGAATCTGCGCTACCACCTGGAGTCGTCGGCTCTCGCGATTGCGAAGATAGAAGAAGAGATCGCCCTGGCAACAGAAGATGAGGCACAAACGGAGCTCATCGCACCGTTTAGCGGTCAAGTGGTCGATATCACGAGTCGCAAGATCGGCGATCGACTAGCCGCGGGTGAGTATATGTGCACGCTGATCGGCCAAGATGCCTTCTTGCTCGAGATGGACAACGGCAGCGGAGAATATCGCCAGGGCAGCACGGTCACGATCGAGTACGGACCGGCCAAGGACCGTTCGAGCATTGAGGCCGAGGTTGTGGCCGATCAGAGTCTGCTCAGTCCCTCGCTTGTCAATAAGCGTTCGTATGTGAATCTGGGCGGCATCGATCCGGCGGTTGCACTGCAGGTCGTAAACCCGCGTGTGACGGCGAACACGATCTCGGTCGACGACGTGTTGATCGTCCCGCGCAAGGCCGTGACGCGCCAGAACCAGAATTACTATGTGAATTTGCAGAGCGAGACCGGTATCCAGAGGCGCTATATACAGATCGTCTCCTGGAACCAGGACTACTTCTGGGTACAAGACGGTTTATCCGTCGGCGACAAGCTCGTCATAGAATAGGATTAGGCTGTCTATGTTTGCAATTGTACGTAACAAGATTCGACACAAGAAGTGGATGGTGCTAAGCCTCCTGGTCGGTAATATACTCTTGATCGCCATCGCCTCGGCAAGCCCGCTCTACATGGACGCGATGTTGTCGAGACTACTGACACGGACGATGGAAGACCGCCTCTACGAGACGAATAAGCATCCGCTGATGGTCACCATCGATTCCGGCGGTACGACACCGCTTGGTGCGCAGGTCGCCTCGCTTCGCCTCTACGATCACTTGGCAGACGAGATGCCGGCCGTCTACGGACTGGACACTCTGACCGAAGTGAACTTCGCCACGAGTGCCAGGCTCAGTATGGCACCGGACGTGATCAGAGACGATGTCTCGAGAATCGACTTGCAACTGTCGACCCTCAGCGACCTGGACGAACACGCGAAGATCCTGAGTGGCGAGCTCTATCGTCCGGGTATCGAGGAGACTGCCGACGGTGGCGTGATTGTCAACGCGATAATCCCACAACGCACGATGGTGAAACAGAGCGTCTTGCTCGGAGATATCCTGACCGTGAACCGCAACACGAGCTCGACAGAACTACTCGATCGATATACTTCCTTGTCGATTCGTGTCGTCGGCGTGTTCGCGGCAGACGATGCATCGGATCCCTACTGGATACGCCAGGAGAGCTACTATGCCAATCACCTGTTCTTGGAACCCGAGACCTTCGATCTCTTGCTTCGTCCGGGCTACCAAGCAAGCCTACAGGGCGGTGATGAAGTCTCGTCACTTGTCTCCGTATCCGGCATCTGGAACATCGTCTTCGATTACACCTCGATTAAGCCCGAAGACGTCTCATATGTTCGCGCCACAAACCAATCGTATACGAGGGATCTAAACGCCAAGCGCACCCTCTTCGTCCAGAATTTCGATGATACGCTCCAATCCTTTGAACGAGAAGAAGTCCAGACCAAGGTGACGCTGACTCTCTTGCAAGTGCCGGTCTATCTGCTACTCCTCGCCTTCATCTTCATGGTGAGCAAGCAGCTGCTGCGCATGGAACAAGGCGAGATTGCCGTGTTCAAGAGTCGAGGTGCCTCGCGTCTGCAAGTGATGTCGATTTATATGCTACAGAGTCTCCTGATCGGCCTGATTGCCCTCGGGATCGCGCTCCCCTTGAGTTTCTTCTTGACGAATATGATCGGCTCTGCAGATGCCTTCCTAAGCTTCGTCTCTCGCGAGGCCCTGCCGCTTCGTCTGCAAACAAGCTTCTTGGTGGCATCCGGAATCGCGCTTGCCACAGGCTTCCTCACTATGATCGTCCCCGCCTTCCGTTTATCGAAGACCACGATCGTGGAACAGAAGCAACAGCTACAAGAACTGGACCAGAAGACGCCGCTCTGGCAGAAGCTCTGGCTGGATGTCGTCTTACTGTTGGTCGGCTGCTATGCCTATTACAGCTTCAATAAGCAAAAGGACAGCATCGCCGATCGCGTCGCGGCCGGGCAGGGGACGGACGGCCTGCTCTTCTTATCTAGCTCGCTCTTCATGGTGGGTATGGCGCTCGTTGTCTGGCGAATTCTTCCGCTCCTACTTAGACTCTTCTACAAACTGACGGAGAAGCTCTGGGGACCGGCTATGTACCTGTCCTTCCTCCAGACGATTCGCTCCCGTAATCGCCAAGCCTTCATCTCTGTCTTCTTGATGCTGACGATGTCGATCGGCCTCTTCAGCGCGATTACCGCTCGGACGATCAACGAGAACGCGAAGTCGCAGATCCGCTACATGAACGGCACGGATGTGATCGTGCGCGAGCACTGGTCGAACAATGCGGAGGCCGTGGCGATGAATTCCGAACTGGAGCTGGTTTACCAAGAGCCCGATATCGGGAGCTACGAACAACTAGACGAGGTGAAGTCCGTCGCGCGTGTCTATACAAGAAGTGATGTGGAGGTTCGCGGTCGCAACGTGAACGTCAAGGACGTCTCCCTCATGGGCATACACACCAAGGAGTTCGGAGAGACGGTCAAGCTAGACTCGCATCTCCTACCGGAGCACATCAATACTTACCTGAATCAGATGGCCAAGGACGGGCACGGCGTGCTCTTATCAGAGAACTTCCACAGCAAACTAGGGCTTGAGATCGGCGACCGGGTCTATCTAAACGGTCAGGGCGGCGAATCCGTCTATGGTATTGTTACCGGTTTCGTCCCTTATTGGCCGTCTTATCAGCCGCAGAGCACATCCACGGTCTCCGATGGATCGCAGGTTGTGACGGATAACTACCTCGTGGTAGCCCATCTCTCGCAGGTTCAGTCGGCTTACGGGATCGTGCCGTACGATGTCTGGATGCGAATCGATGGTGACAGCCGCTTCCTCTATGATTTGGCAGAGGATACGAGAGAGGAACTCGCGGGCTTCACCACAGGCGTTCGCTTCTTCACGAAGTTCGTGGATACGAATGCCGAATTGATCGATCTGAACCGCGACCCGATCCTCCAGGGGACAAACGGCCTGCTGACGATCAGCTATATGGTTGTCTTGGTCCTCTGCGCCGTCGGCTTCTTGATCTACTGGATCTTGTCGATTCGCTCGAGGACTCTGCTGTTCGGCATCTTCCGTGCGATGGGTCTGCGCTTCAAGGAATTAATTCTGATGCTGGTAAACGAACAAATAGCCGTCACCCTACCTGCACTCGCGGCGGGGACAGGCATCGGCTACCTGACGGCCAGGCTCTACGTGCCACTGATCCTGGTTGCGTACGGAAGCGAAGAGCAGTTCATCCCGCTGCGCATCTTGTACGCCGGCCAAGACTTCCTGCGAACCTTCCTCATCGTCGGCGTGACAATTATCCTTTGTCTCTTCGTCTTGGTCTGGCAGATCCGCCAAATCAATATCGCCTCGGCACTCAAACTGGGAGAAGACTAATGCATACAGATCACAGAAGCGAAACGGTCTTGACGACCAAGGAGCAGCCCATGCTCCTTCTGGCCCGCGATATCAAGCGAAGCTTCCCCCTCGAGGGCGGCAGGCGCATCTCGGTCTTGAAGGGCGTCTCGATCGATGTGCCGCGTGGCGGACTTACGATACTCAAGGGGCGTTCGGGCTCTGGCAAAACAACCTTCCTCAACATACTCGGCTGCCTCGATCGACCGGATTCGGGCGAACTCGAACTGGCCGGCTCGAACCTGATTACGGCGACGGATCGCGAGCTAGACGATTATCGGCGTCACAAGTACGGCTTCATCTTCCAATCGGTGGCTCTGGTGCCCATGATGACCGCCGTCGAGAACGTGGAGCTTGCGCTTCGCCTGGTCGGAGAGAACAAGGATAGGCGAGAACGCGCCATCTTGGCACTGCGCAGCGTAGGGCTTGGCAAGCGCTTGTCGCACTACCCAAGCGAGATGTCGGGCGGTGAGCAGCAGCGGGTAGCGATCGCAAGAGCGATGGTACATCGACCGGAGATCATCTTGGCCGACGAACCGACGGGTGAACTGGATACGCAGAGTAGCCTGCAGGTCGTGAAACTGCTCAAGGACTTGACCGTCCGAGAGGGGATCACGATCTTGATGACAACACACAATGTGGAGATCATGGAGGTCGGGGATGCGATCTACGAGATCAGAGATGGTGAGATCAATGGAGATGCATAAGACAAACGGCAACAAGCAGATGATCATCTGCGATAACTTGGTGAAGATCTACAAGACCAAGGATACGGAAGTGCTAGCACTCCAGGGCCTGGACATGGTCATCCAAGAGGGCGAATTCGTCGCCATAATCGGGCGCTCCGGCTCCGGTAAGTCGACCTTCCTCAATATGGTCGGCGGTCTCGACCGCCCCTCGGCAGGACGCCTCCATGTCGACGGGCTAGACTTGTTTAAGCTTGGTGAGAATGAACTCGTTTCGTACAAGAGCCGCACGGTCGGATTCGTATGGCAGAATAACGCCAGGAATTTACTCCCGTACCTGACCGCCAAGCAGAACATCGAATTGCCGATGCAATTCCTGAACAAGAAGGAACGTGAGGGGCAAGTGTCACTCTTCCCACCGCATAAGACTAAGAGCGAGCGTGCGCTATATCTCCTCGATCTTGTCGGCCTGGCTGAACGCAAGGACAGTCGCCTAAGCCAGCTCTCAGGCGGTGAGCAGCAGCGTATCGCAATCGCGATCGCGCTCTCGAACGAGCCTCGAATCCTGCTCGCGGATGAGCCGACGGGATCGGTCGATGTTAAGACATCGAATCTGATCTTCGACTTGTTTCGTCGCCTGAATCAAGAGTTTGGCCTCACCATCGTGATGGTCACGCACGACCAGACGCTCTCGCAGAAGGTCTCGCGCGTGATCAACATCCAAGACGGTAAGATCTCGAGCGAGCGCCATGTTCGGCTTAGCTACTCGGAGCAGCTGCAGCACGTGGCAAGCCTCGACGAAATAGACCCCGAATCCGATCACAACGATTCCGATCACGAGGAGTTCTTGATCATGGATCGTGTCGGTCGCGTGCAGATCCCGCGTGATGCGCTCCGGCGTGCCGGTTTCAAGGACAACAAGATACGCTTGATTCCCCGAGACGGCTATCTGGAGCTACTCCCGAGCGGCGATGCTGCCGAAGAGGAGGAGGCGGAGGACGAATTCTAGCTGTTGCTTGATAACGAAGCAACAAACCCCACGAAGTCTCAAGTAGGAGTAGACTTCGTGGGGCTTCGTTATGTGGGTAGGAATAATTGGATCGGATTAGTTCATCTTGGCGATGAGGGCGTCGACTGCGGACTGCAAGAAGTCCTTCGTGCCATCCACCAGGAAGTTGCCGTTGGTATCGATCAGGGTGTGGACAGCGGCGAGGTAGACCTCGGGCTGTGCGACCGCATCGATGTTCAAGAAGCTAAGCACCTGACGGAGGTGGTGGTTCGCACCGAAGCCCGAGATTGCACCCGGGGAGTTCGAGACGACGAGTCCCGGCTTACCGTTGAACTTGTTCTGGCCGTAGGGTCTGGATGCGATATCAAGCGCATTCTTGAGTGCTGCGGGGAAGCTGCGATTGTGCTCGGGTGTAACGAAAACAAAGGCATCTTGTGCACCGATTTGTTCGCGATACTGTGTGTAGACATCCGGCGAATTCTCGTCGGAATCCTGGCTGTAGAGCGGCAGATTATCGATCTGGATGAAGCTGACTTCATAGTCGGCAGGGAAGAGGCTTGCGAGCGCCTTGGCGACGCCGCCGCTAAACGAATCCTTGCGAATGCTGCCGTTGATGATACCGATTCTTTTGGACATATAGTAAACCTCCGTATATGTGTGCTTTGTTTTTATGCTGATAAGATAGTAACATGTAATCTGCTTACTATTTGTAACGAATGTTCCGAATTGTACCTTGACTTAATTCTTTTGGGCTATGTTATATTGATTACAAGTATGAGAGAGTGAGGCCCGAACGATGGATAGGAAGCTTGAAACACTGTTGGACAATCTCTTGAATCCCGGGGAGGAATACAGCCCCATACCGTTCTGGTTCCTAAATGATCGCTTGGAGCCGGATGAGCTTACGAGGCAATTGTTCGATTTCAAGGAGAAGGGCGTCGACGCCGTTGTCATCCACCCGCGTATCGGCATACCCAGAGACCTCGTTTATCTCTCTTCCGATTATTTCGATCTCATGGAACATATCTGCGAGACAGCCGCCAAGCTCGATATGCGACTCGTCCTCTACGATGAGGGGATGTACCCGTCCGGCAGCGCGCATGGCGGAGTCGTCAGAGAGAATCCGGACTATGCTGCCGTTGGCCTCTACTTGCGAGATGAACCGAGTAGCGGCAAGCTTGTCTGCCAGACCTTGGAAGGGCAATATCTCGTGGCGGATCGCAGCCACGGAACAATTCGCGGCATACACTTCGGTGAGGACGACGGAGAAGCCGGTGCACCGCCGGCTTCTGATCTGTTGAATCCTGCTGCCGTCTCTTGCTTCATACGCTTGACGCACGACGCATACTTCGAGCGCTTAGAGTCCTACTTCGGGCATACGGTGATCGGTTTCTTCACCGATGAGCCATCGATTCTCGGCCGCAATACGACAGCTTGCTTCCCCTGGACACCGGGTCTCGAGCAAGAGCTTGTTGATGCCGGTGTGAAGCTATCCGAACTCACTGATTTGTTTCTAGGCCAAGAGAGTGAGAGCACCCGAATCTATTGGCGAGTCGTTCGTGAGCGCCTGAACAACGTCTACTATAAGCAGCTTCACGACTGGTGCGAGGTGCATGGCATCTGGCTCATGGGTCATCCGGAGTCCAGTGACGATATCGATTTGCAAGTCTATTTCCATGTCCCGGGCCAAGACCTCGTCTTCCGCTGGATCTCGCCGGAAGAGGGCGGTCTGGTGGGTATCCACTCCGTACAGGCGAAGTGTTCGTCCGATGCGGCGCGCCATCTTGGTAGATCGAGGAATTCAAACGAGTGCTTCGGTGTCTGTGGTGAACCGGGCGACCCCTGGAACTTCACGGCAGACGATATGTTGTGGTATATCAATTGGCTCGGCGTGCGCGGGGTCAATCTCTTCATCCCTCATGCCTTCTACTACAGTCTACAAGGCGAGCGCAAGAACGAGCGACCGCCGGATGTCGGCCCCCATAATATCTGGTGGCCATACTACAGACAGTTCTCGGATTATATGAAGCGCATCTCGGGGCTGATGACCGGTGGGCGAAACATGGCCGAGGTCGCGGTGATCACCAAGAGCGGGCAGATGCCGCATGATGAATTGATTCCGTTCTATGAGAATCAGGTTGAATTCAATTACTTGCAGGAATCGCTGTTGGCTGACGCGAGCTTTGGCAACCATATGATGACAGTCGGTTCCAATACATATCGCTACTACATGGCGGACCAAGACCTCGATCTTCCGATACCGAGGATTCATGCCGTGGATGAGGCCTACCCACAGATCTTCCGTACCCTCGTGCCGGAGCCGATGCTTCGCCTGACTCACCTACATAAGGATGGTTTGGATCACTTCTTCTTAGTGAACGAAGGTGATGGGAGGATTCAAACCGAGGCGCTAATTCGTGCCCAAGGGAGTCTCGTCGCAGTGGATCTCTGGACGGGCGAGCATTGGGTACCCGCTACCGAATCGCATGAAGGCGATCTCGAGGTCCGCTTGGAACTTGAGCGTCGATCGAGTCTGCTCCTGGTTGTCTGGCCAGATAAGCTTGTGCCAACAGAACAAGTGGAGCCTCGCTTACTGCCCGCTAGGTTTGAACTCGCGGCGGAGGATACGGAAGCGTATGTCAAACACTACCGAGCCACTATACATGTAGATGAGGTGTTGGGTATGGAGTATATCGCGCCGAAGGGAGAAGAGATGCTTGTGTGTCGTTGTAACGGTGAGGATGTCGGCGTTAGTTTCTATCGGCCACACCGCTTCAAGCTCACAGCTTCGCTTAGACCCGGAGAGAATACGATCGAACTCACAGTATATGGGAGCATCGCGAATCGCTACGGCGAGAAGCCAAAGGCCTATGGCTTGACATATGACGAACTGCGACCATTGGCGGCAGAGCATGGGTTTGAGATCTCATACGATGGGATGACGGTAGAGATTTAGGCTGCTTTGGTTTGTGGATAATTGTTGTGTATGCAATACTTTTCGTGCAAATCAGTATATACCAACCGCGCATGATGTTAAGCTAATAGTAGTAACGAAGAGGGGGAGCGTCTATGTACTGTTGTAGTAATTGTTATAGTTAACAACAAAAAACACCCGTATCGTTAGGATACGAGTGTCATGGTGCTGGTGGCCGGACTTGAACCGGCACGAGTGTTACCTCGGTGGATTTTGAGTCCACTGCGTCTGCCATTCCGCCACACCAGCTTGACGCCAAGCAATAGTACCACGGAAGCAGAAATACTGTCAACCATGATTTGAGGCCCGCTTCGGACGTGATTTGGCATAAGGAAAACCAAGATTTCGTGCATCAATCTGACTTGAAATATTCCTATCCGTTCGCTACACTGTCAGTAGTTTCATGTACATTCCATTTAGGATGTATCAGCTGAACCTTTAAACAAGTCCTGTGAGGCTGGAAGGATCAGACAGACATAGAGTATAGTTGGCCGTGGCGGCGCATGCCCCGGCGGTTTTTCTATAATCCCCTTAGGCTATGATTTGTCCTTTCGCTCACGGCGGAAGGTTTTTTTATCTACAAGGAGGCATTTATGTCGACAAAAGCTGTACTCATGGACGAGCAAGCCATGGACCGGGCGTTGACCCGTATCTCCCATGAAATTCTGGAGCGAAACAAGGGTGCCGGCAATCTCTATCTCGTCGGTATTCAGCGACGCGGCGTGCCGATCGCCAAGCGTATTGCGGCCAAGATCGAGTCCTTCGAAGGACATGGCCCCGATGTCGGTGTCTTGGACATCACATTCTACCGCGACGACCTCAGTCTTCTTAGCGATAATCCCGTAGTAAACGCAACACATATCAACGACGCCGTGACCGGAACACGCATCATCTTGGTCGATGACGTGATCTATACCGGGCGTACGATTCGTGCGGCCATCGAGTCTATCTTCGATATGGGTAGACCGGAACTCATACAGCTTGCGGTCCTGATCGACCGCGGCCACAGAGAGCTGCCGTTTCGCCCCGATTATGTGGGGAAGAATATCCCGACCAGCAAGAGCGAACGAATCGAAGTCCACGTGACGGAGTTCGACGGTGTAGACGAAGTTGTCCTCGAAGATGACGGCAGAACAGAGACGGAGGTAGAGGCATGAGCCTTCTGATGAACAAGGATCTCTTGGGGACCAAGGACCTCGGAGCAGGCGAGATCGAGCAGATACTGCAGACCGCCATCAATATGAAGAAGATTCTGGATAGCGGACACAAGCGTACGGCTTACCTACAGGGTAAGACCGTGGTCAATCTCTTCTATGAGAACAGCACCAGAACCCGTTTGTCGTTTGAACTTGCGGCCAAATACATGGGCGCGCACACCGTTAATATTTCCAGTGGCGGCTCCAGTGTGCAGAAGGGGGAGAGCCTCCTCGATACATCAGTTACCATCGATCGCATGGCGACTGATTTTATTATCATGAGACACTCCCAATCCGGTGCACCGCACTCGATCGCCTCGCGCGTCGAAGCCTCGGTCATCAACGCCGGGGACGGTATGAACGAGCATCCGACCCAAGCGCTCCTGGACGTCTTCACGATGCACGACAAGCTAGGCTCGCTTGAAGGGAAGAAGGTAGCCATCTTGGGTGACATCGCGCACTCGAGAGTAGCCCGTTCGAACGCGTGGGCGCTCGCTACCTTAGGCGCCAAGGTCTACTTGGCAGGTCCCCGCACCCTGATCCCTCGCGAGATCGAGCAGGCAGGCATCACGGTTTGTCGCACGATGCGAGAGGCCTGCGAGGATGCAGATGTCTTGATGGTCCTCAGAATCCAGCTCGAGCGCAAGGCGAGCGGTCTCTTCCCGAGTGTGGCGGAGTATAGCCAGCTCTATGCTCTGACCGAAGACCTCTTGAAGCTTGCCAAGCCAAATGCGATCGTCATGCACCCGGGTCCGGTTAACCGCGGTATCGAGCTGCCGACATCCGTACATAAGAGCGTACAGTCCGTGATCGACGAGCAGGTCACCAACGGTGTGGCCATACGCATGGCGCTGCTCTACTTGCTTAACCTGAGGAGGAACCAATAATGAAGATAGTCATCAAGGGAGCTACGGTCGTCCGCCCGCTATCCCATACCGCAAGCGCGGCAGAGAAGGAAGCTGCGCTCCAGGTCGCAGATATCTATATCGCAGACGGTGTGATCACAGAGCCGTTTGACGGACCCTATGACGAAGAGATCGATGCTACGGGTCTCCATCTCTTCCCGGGCTTGATCGATGCGCACGTGCATCTTCGCGAGCCGGGCCAAGAATATAAGGAAGATATCGCAAGCGGCACCAGAAGCGCTGCCAGAGGCGGCTTCACGAGCGTGATGTGCATGCCGAATACGATACCGGTTGCGGATAACGCAGCGGTCGTCTCGTTTATCAAGGAGCGAAGCGAAGAGGTCGGCGTCGTCAACGTCTTCCCGATCGGAGCGGTAAGCAAGGGCCAGAAGGGTGTAGAGATCGCCGAGTACGGCCTCATGAAGCAAGCCGGCGCGGTCGCCTTGTCAGATGATGGTGCACCGATCGGGACCTCGCAGCTGCTGCGCCAGGCGCTGGAGTACGCAAGCGACTTCGATCTGCCGATCATCAATCACTGCGAAGACCGCTCGATCTCAAACGGCGGCGTGATGAACGAGGGCTACAACTCGACCATCATGGGCGTTGTGGGCAGCCCTGTCGCGGCCGAAGATATCATGGTCGCAAGAGACGTTATCACAGCCGAATACCTCGGCTATCCGATCCATATCGCCCATGTTTCGAGCCGGGGCGCGATCGAGACCATCCGTGCGGCCAAGGCCCGTGGAGTTAGAGTCACCTGCGAGACCTGCCCCCAGTACTTCGTGCTGACGGACGATGCCTGCCTCGGCTACAATACCTATGCGAGGGCCTATCCGCCTATGCGTAGACCGGAAGATCTGGAAGCGATCATCCGCGGCCTCGTCGACGGTACGATCGATTTGATCGCTACCGACCACGCGCCCCATCACGAAGATGAGAAGGATGTCGAGTTTAGTATCGCCGCCAACGGCATGATCGGCTTCGAGACCGCCTTCCAACTTGCTTATACCTACCTCGTTTTGCCAGGGCACATGAGCCTCGCGGATCTGGCTCGCGTGATGAGCTCTGCGCCATCCGAGATCTTCAAGCTTGGCCGCGGCAGCCTGGAATCCGGCATGCCGGCGGATCTGACCCTGATCGATCTCGACCGCGACGTCGTGGTCGACCGTTTCAATACCGTTTCGAAGGCACACAACACGCCCTTCCACGGCTATGAACTGAAGAGTGATATCGTGCTGACTCTAGTCGGCGGGAAGGTGGCTTATCGTGAGTAATTCAGAACATATGACCGTATCGTTTACCGATCGTCTCGTTAGAGCGATTCGGGCCAAGGGTAATCCGACCGTGATGGGTCTGGATCCGAAACTTGAGTACATCCCGGCGTTTTTGACAGCCGAGCTCGAAGCCAAGGGCTTCAGTGACGCAGCGCTTGTGGAGGAGGCAATCTTCTCGTTTAACGCAGGTTTGATCGATGCGGTGGCAGATATCATCCCCGCAGTCAAGCCGCAGCTCGCCTACTACGAGCTCTATGGCATGGCGGGGCTGGCGGCACTCGTTCGCACTATCTCATATGCCAAGGAACGGGGCATGCTGGTGATCATGGACGGGAAGCGAAACGACATCGGTTCCACGAGCGAGGCCTATGCGAGCGCATGGCTGGCGAACGAGACACCCTCGTTTCCGGGACGCGAATCGACAACAAACCCCTTCAGTTCCGATGCCTTGACGATCAACGCTTATCTCGGAGCAGACGGTATCCTGCCGTTTCGTGATGTAGCCGCCAATGAGGGCAAAGGCCTCTTCGCACTCGTTCGCACCTCCAATCCTTCCGCATCGGATCTGCAGGACCTCAAGCTAGATGACGGCAAACTGGTCTACGAAGCCATGGCCGAGAAGGTGGAAGCATGGAACCAAGGCTTCCGGGGCGAGCACGGCTTCGGCCCTGTCGGCGCCGTCGTCGGTGCCACCTGGCCGGAGCAGGCCAAGCGCCTTCGCCAAGTGATGCCGTCCGCCTTCTTCTTGGTACCGGGTTACGGTGCGCAGGGGGCGACCGCAGAAGATTGTGTGGCTAATTTCAACAGCAGGGGCGAGGGAGCCATCGTGAACAGTTCGCGTGGACTCATGCTTGCTTATCGGAAGTCCGCCCTACCCGAAGAAGCCTATGGTGAGGCCACGAGAGCGGAGGCGATCTCGATGCGAGACGCCTTGAGAGGAGCACTAGATGCCGTTAAATAGAGAGATTAAGAAGGTACTTGTTATCGGATCCGGTCCGATTATCATCGGCCAGGCCGCAGAGTTCGACTATGCCGGGACGCAGGCATGTCGAACGCTACGTTCTGCCGGCATCGAGACGGTCCTGATCAATTCCAATCCGGCCACCATCATGACGGATGCGGATATGGCCGACAAGATCTACCTGGAGCCGCTGCAGGCAGAAGTCGTGCGCCGCATCATCCTCGATGAGGGTGTCGACTCGATCTTAGCCTCTGTCGGTGGCCAAACGGCGCTGAACCTCGCGATGGAGCTTAGCGAATCGGGCTTCCTCGAGGAGCACAAGATCCGCGTGCTCGGCACGAGCATCGACGGCATACAGCGCGGCGAAGACAGAGAGCTCTTCCGCGAGGCGATGGAGAAGATCGACATCCCCTGTATCCCGTCCGCGATTGCACACAATAGGGATGAGGCGATCGGCTTCGCAAACGAGATCGGCTACCCTGTAATCATTCGCCCTGCCTTCACCCTCGGTGGTACGGGCGGCGGTATTGCAGCCGACGAGACAGAGCTACTACAGTTCGTAGAATCGGGTCTTGCAGCCAGTCGCGTGAAGCAAGTTCTGGTCGAGAAGTCGATTGCCGGCTGGAAGGAGATCGAGTTCGAAGCGGTAAGAGACAAGAGCGGCCACGTCGTAATCGTCTGTTCGATGGAGAACTTCGATCCGGTGGGCGTGCATACGGGAGACTCGATTGTCTTTGCCCCCGCACAAACCCTAAACGATAACGAGCTTCATATGCTTCGCGAGGCGACGAAACGCATCGTGACGGAACTTGGCATCGAGGGCGGTTGTAACGCGCAGTATGCCCTACATCCGACAAGCGGCGAGTACGCCATCATCGAGGTGAACCCCAGACTGTCTCGCTCCTCTGCGCTCGCGTCGAAGGCGACGGCCTACCCGATCGCCAAGATCGCAAGTTGGATCGCGCTCGGCTATAACCTGGATGAGATTCCGGATGCCGCTTGGGCAGCAGGAGAACCCGATGTCCGTTATATCGTGACGAAGATCCCGAAGTGGCCGTTCGATAAGTTTGTCTATGCCAATCGCAAGCTGGGCACGCAGATGAAGGCGACGGGTGAGATTATGTCGATCGGGCATAACATCAAGGCCTCGCTGATGAAGGCGATCCGCTCGCTGGAACAGAAGCAACAGGGGCTTGGCGACAATAAACTGCACGCACTGAGCGATGAAACGCTCTGGGAGCACCTGAATATCGTGGACGACCGCAGACTCTTCTTGGTCGCGGAAGCGCTTCGCCGCGGACGCTCGATCGAGGACTTGTATGAGAAGACGAAGATCGATCGACCCTTCCTTCGTGTCGTGCATGAGCTGATTACGCTCGAAGAGAAGCTGGCGGAGGCTGCCGATACGGCCTCGACCGAGCTGTTGGAAGAAGCGTTCGACTCCGGTCTCTGTGATACACATATCGCCCTACTGACAACTCTGCCCCGAGAAGAGATCTACCTGCGGCGCCAAGCACTTGGCTTCGGCATCGGCTTCACGATTGTTCGCACCTTCCCCGATGCGAGGACACCGTACTACTATTCCGTGCCCGGACTCGCAACCGAAGCGCCGGATGAAACGGGGAAGAAGCGTGTGGTTGTGCTCGGATCTGGTCCGATTCGCATCGGCCAGGGGATCGAGTTTGATTACTGCTCGGTACACGCGATCTTGGAACTGCGCAGACTCGGCTACGAGGCGATCATCATCAACAATAATCCGGAGACGGTCTCGACCGACTACGATATCTCCGACAGGCTCTACTTCGAGCCGCTGACAGAAGACGATGTACGTGCGATCTTGGACTATGAGAAACCGGACGGCGTCATCTGCCAGTTCGGCGGGCAGACGGCGATCAAGCTGATCGAGGCCGTGTCCGATATGGGCTACAACATACTCGGTACCTCGGCAGACGGGGTCGACATGGCAGAGGATCGCAAGCGCTTCGATCAGGTGATGAACGATTGCGAGATCCCGCGTCCGGAGGGCCTGACGATCTTCTCGGTGGAAGAAGCGCTCGAGGCAGCAGATAAGCTGGCTTACCCGGTGCTCCTTCGACCCTCATACGTGCTCGGCGGCCAGGGCATGCAGATCTGCTACAACCAGAAGGATATTCGCGAATACATGGCGATTATCAATTTGAATATCCAAGAACACCCGATCCTAGTCGATAAGTACCTCATGGGTGTCGAGCTCGAGGTCGATGCGGTCACGGACGGCGTAGACGTCTTGATCCCGGGTATCATGGAACATTTGGAACGCGCAGGCATCCACTCGGGTGACTCGCACTCGATCTTCCCGGCCCATATCGCCGAGAAGCATCGGGATACGATCGTCAGGGTCACCAAGAAGCTCGCGTCCGCCATGCATATCGTGGGCCTGATCAACATACAGTTCATCTTGTATAACGATGAGGTCTACGTGCTGGAAGTGAATCCGCGTTCGTCTCGAACAGTGCCCTATATCTCCAAGATTACGGGTCTGCCGATCGTTCGCCTCGCAACGGAGGTCATGCTCGGAGCCAAGGTTACGGATCTGGGCTTCGGCAACGGTCTGTATGCCCGCTACCCCTCGATCTATGCGATCAAGGCGCCGGTCTTCAGCTTCGAGAAGCTACACGATGTCGACACGCAACTCGGTCCGGAGATGAAGAGTACGGGTGAAGTACTAGGTGTTGGTCAAACGTATGCTGAGGCTATGTTCAAAGCAATATTGGCATCAGGCTTCAAATTCCCGAAGCCCGGTTCACGTCTGTTGTTTACGGTGCGTGACAGCGATAAACGCGGCTTACTGCCGCTGGCCGAGCGCTTGGAGAAGCTGGGCTATCACTTCTCGGCGACGGGCCGGACAGCCAATTACCTGAACTTCCACGGCGTGGCGACCAGCGTGGTGCGCCGTGTCGGCGAGGAGTCTCCGAACGCACAAGATGCCATCCGTTCCGGCGAGGTGAAGCTACTTGTCAGTACGGATAATTCGCATGACGAGGCGAACACGGGCTTCCGCCTGCGCCGCATTGCGATCGAGAACGGTGTCATGACGCTCACCAGCCTGGATACGCTATTGGCTGTCGTGCAGTGCTTGGAGCAAGGCCTCGGTATCCGGGATACGGAGAATATCGACGTACGCAGCCTGGCCAAGCTTGTGAACGAGACGAAGGACTTGCACCGAGACATACACGAAAAGAGGTAACTCATGAAGGTTGAACATCTGGCGACGGTTCTGGAGAATCGACGCTTGAATAGCGATAACGTATTACTGGAACTTCATGTTCCGGAGCTTGCCGCTAGCGCCAAGCCGGGTCAGTTCGTCGACTTGGAGGCGGGGCAGTTCCTGCGCAGACCGTTTGGTATCTCGATGGTGGATCCGGAGAGGGGCAGCATCTCGGTCGGCTTCCTCGTCAAGGGGGAGGGGACGAAGTGGCTCCAAGAACGAAGGGTCGGCGATACGATCTCGCTCCTGGGGCCGCTCGGTCACGGCTTCGAAGCAGGCGAGAAGCGCCGCGTCCTCGTGCTTGGCGGCGGTACGGGTATCTACCCCCTGATCTATCTGCTCGATTCGCTTCGCAAGCAGGGGATCGAAACAGCTACGGCGTTCGGTTTCCGAAGCGAGGCTCAATTCATCTTGGAGGATGAGTGCCGCAGCTACTGCGATCAGGTGATCTATGCGACCGAAGACGGTTCGGCAGGTACCAGGGGGAACGTGATCTATGCAGCCAAGGCTGTCTTGGCCGAGTCATCCTTGTTCGAGAGAGTGGCTCCGGAAGATTGCGTGATCATGGCGTGCGGACCGACGCCGATGCTGCTTGCGGTTGCGGCCTTGGCTCACGAACTCGGCGTGGATTGCCAAGTCTCCCTGGAGGAGCGTATGGCTTGCGGTATCGGCTACTGTCGTACTTGCTCTTGTAAGGCCAAGACGGGAGAAGGGGAGGACGATTGGAACTACGAGCGAGTCTGCATCGAAGGACCGGTCTTCCCGGCTGAGAGGGTGTTTTTTGGATGAGTATGAAGAATCAAACAATCGATCTATCTGTTGAAGTCGGTGACGTACGACTGAAGAATCCGTTGATCGCAGCCTCCGGTTGCTTCGGCTTCGGTCGTGAAGCGTCTTGTTTCATGGATATCTCCGAGCTTGGCGGTATTGCGGCCAAGGCCGTGACCAGAGAGCTTCGCCGCGGTAATCCGCCGGTGCGTGTCGCCGAGACGGCATCCGGTATGCTCAACGCCGTCGGCCTCCAGAACCCCGGCATCGCTACTTATTTGGAGGAAGAACTGCCGTTTATGGAAGAGGCGGGCGTGTTTATCATCCAGAACATCGCGGGCGATACGGTGGAGGATTATGTCGAGTTGGCTAGGGCGCTACAGCCGACTTCGGTTCCCGTCCTCGAGATGAACCTGTCTTGTCCGAACGTGGCACACGGGCTAAGCTTCGGGGCAGATCCCGAGCTGATTCGAGAGGTTGTCCGCGAGGTCAGAGCTGTCTGGGATCGTGCGATCTGGGTGAAGCTTACGCCGAATATCACCTCGATTACGGATGCGGCCCGCGCGGCCAAGGAGGCCGGTGCCGATGCGGTCTGCCTGATCAATACGCTGCTCGGTATGGCGATCGATGCCAAGAGCAGACGACCCGTGATTCGAAACAATACGGGCGGCTTATCGGGCCCCGCCGTGAAGCCGATCGCGCTTCGCATGGTAAACGAGATCTATCGAAACGTTGATATCCCTATCGTCGGTATGGGCGGCATCGTGACGGCAGAAGACGTCATGGAATTCCTCATCGCAGGCGCATCCGCGGTCCAAATCGGCACGGCCAATCTCCTGGAGCCGACGATCATGAGCCGCATGATTCCGGAGCTTGAGACCTGGCTTCGAGAGCAGCAAGTTCATTCGATCGCTTCGCTGACCGGCACGTTGGAATTATGGTAAGAGAAGATAGATCGGCAGACCGAGAGCTGCCGTCTCTGCCGGATCTTCGGCCCCTTGTCGCCTGGTTCGAGCTGAATCGACGAGATTTCAATTGGCGAGAGACCAACGAGCCGTATCGCGTCTGGGTCTCGGAGGTGATGAGCCAGCAGACGAGGGCCGAGACGATTGCCGCTTATTTCTCACGCTTCATGGAAGCCTTCCCGACCGTAGAGGCCCTCGCGGACGCCGATGAGCATGAACTTCTCAAGGTCTGGGAGGGCCTCGGCTATTACTCTCGTGCTCGCAATCTGCAGAAGGCAGCGAGGATCATCGTGGCGGAGTACGGTGGGAAGCTGCCGACAACGGCGGCAGAGCTCGTCTTGCTCCCCGGTATCGGCCCCTACACAGCCGGCGCGATCGCCAGCTTCTGCTTCGGTGAGGCTGTACCGGCGGTCGACGGCAACGTTGTTCGTATCACGAGTCGCCTGCTCGACTTGGATTTCACGCAAGGCGATACTAAGGATAGGAAGACGACGGAGACGATACTGGCTGCCTATATGGCAGAGCATCCGGACCAAGATCCGGCAGCGATCAACGAGTCGTTCATGACGCTGGGGGCTACTGTATGCATCCCGCGTACGCCACGCTGCACAGCGTGTCCGATGGCAGAGGTATGCCTCGCGAAACGGTCGGGTAGAGAGGGGCTTCTACCATATAAGAAGACGAGTCGAAAGAACGCCGTCGAAGCCATGACCTACCTGATTTTGGAGAACAGCGACGGTCGCTACCTCCTCGGTCGACGCCCGACAGGTCTCCTGCATGGACTGTGGCAGCCAATCGCACTGGACGGGCAATTGACGGAAGACGAGATTAGACTGCGCCTCGATGATATGGGCTTCCACGCAATCTCTGTGGACTTCATCGCGGCTCGCAAGCATCTGTTTAGTCACCTGACCTGGGAGCTTGATATCTGGCATGTGAAACTGGGAGAGATCAACACCGGTGATACACTCCTGTCGGAAACCGGAGTAGCTTATATCGTAGGTCCCGAGCTAGATGACCTCAATTGGTATACACCGGAGCAAGCCCGAAGCTTCGCGTTCTCGTCGGCTCTGGCCGATTATTTGCCCTGGAGCTAGCTTAGTCGTACAATAACACATCACTAAACTAGAGAAGAGGAGGAGACTTCGATGAATCGCTTCATGCGCCATCTGCGACAAGTGGCTGTAATCGCAATCGTCTTGCTCGCACTTCTGGTCGGTGTGATCTGGTATCGAAGCGGCATGACACTCGAACAGATCTGGGTGTTGCTAGGGGACGGCAAGCGAGAGGCGACGATCGTCATCTTGCTCCTCTACTTGGTCAAGGTCGTCTTGTGGCCGATCCCACTCAAGGCACTATATGTCGGCGCCGGCCTACTCTTCTCGCCGCTCTACGCCATCGTCTTGTCCTATGTAGGCTTATGTATTCAGCTCACAGCAGGCTTCTACTTCGGTCGCTCCATGGGAGAGACGGCGGTTCGCCCGCTACTTGGTAAGAATCGCTACGGATCCAAGTTCCTGAGCCTAGCTGACGAGAATGCATCGCTTGCCGCCTTCCTTTTCCGTTTGATCCCGGGGCCGCCGACGGATGCCGTGAATATGCTTCTCGGTACGCTAACGATTTCCTACCCGCGCTTCTTGTTGATCTCACTGCTGGCGATCACGCCGAACATGATTCCGTTTGTCTTCATGGGCGATGCGGTGAGGAATCCTCTGTCAATAGAATTCGTCTTACCTTTCTTGGTCTCTGCCATGATCTTAATCATCACGCTCTTCTTGAGACGCTATGTTCATAGCCGTGCAGAAGATAGGGAAGAATGAAACAAGCCCCGCGAAGCGGGGCTTGTACTGTACTTGGCAAATATAATCAGAATTACTACCTAGCTGTCCTCTCGTGACTGATATCTGATCAGCTAAAGCGTATCTGCTTCAAGCGACCCCGCAAGTCTCGATAGTCCGGTAGGTAGTGCTCCATCAGGGCCCAGAAGTCTGCAGAGTGATTCATCTCGGTCAAGTGACAGAGCTCATGCACCAGCACATACTCGAAGAGATCGTCTGGCAAGAGCGCAAGCCTCAGATTCAAATTGATATTACCGAGGCTGGAACAACTACCCCAGCGCGTCTTCTGATCCTTGATGTACACTCGTTTCGGCCGAGGCCCGTTCCAGTTTGCCAGGTAGCTTTGTGTTCTGCTGAGGGTAATATCTCGCAATTCGTCCATCGATTCTTCGGATAGAGGAGGGATGACCGTATGCATGGCTTGTTTGCGGCGCTGCCTATCGACCCAATCTTCGTGCAAGCGAACGAAATCGGCAATTACGGCCGATCTCGTCCCATACGGTGCTCGTACGATGAGCTTGCCGTTCGCCTGCAATTGCAGGGCCAGGCTCTTGCGCTTGCTGTAGATACAAGCGTATTCCAAGTTCTTCATTTCAAGATGCCGAGGGCCTCGAGCCTGGCGACACGCTCTGCCGTCTTCGGATCCTTGTTTCGCTCGCGCTCCAGGAAGTCCGGGTTACACTCGATAAACGAACGGATGAAGGTCTCGGGTCCCTTCGCATACTGGCGAACGAGGTCTAGCTGATTCTGATCGATCAAGTCGTAGCGCAGCGCTTCCAAGAAGAGCTCGTCCGAGATACGAGCGAGGCTGTGAAGCTTCACACCCGCTTCTGCCAATACCTCATCACCACCCTGATTGCGATCGATGATCGCAAGCGTGTCTTCGATCTTCGCACCGAGGCCGAGGATCGAGGGGATCCAGGCACGGATGTAACTTGAGGCTTGCGTGACGAGATCCGCCACATGAAGCACCTTCTTGTCTTCCAAGTCATCTTGAATCTCTCTTGCTCTGTCACCCAAATCCAAATCCTCTTCGGAACCGGAGTGAATCATAAAGGCGCATGCCTGATCCATATCGGTGTAGACCACGTCGCCGTTCTTGAAGATACTCAGGTGGGGGACACCGGCCAGCTTCGCCAGCTGATAAGAGAAGAAGAAGTCTCGACGCTCACCGCCGGAGATGTAGTCGAAGTCCAGGCTTCGGACCTTCTCATAGCAGATATGCATGAGGTGTTTGTAGATGCCGTTGGTCTCGTAGACGTGGTTAACGAAGGCTTCGATCTTGAGGGCAAAGGCCTCGCGACCCTCAGTCGACTCATCTTGTCCCAGTTCATCGATTCGGGCAAGCAGCTCCTTGGCCAGACGCTCACTGCCGATCAGGAAGTGGGTGTTTACGTAGTATGGGCCGAACAATCCGGATGTGTACCAGAAGGGCTGATCTGCTTCGGCAACGCGAAGTGCGATCGTTTCGAATAGGTAATTCGTTATAGATGACATTGTACTCTCCTCGCTCCATCAATTGGAATCGGCTTATTGTACCACCATTATAGCAATGAATGATTGACATGTTTAATCAAGAAGAGCATTATAGTATCTAAGGATAATAGTTGATCTAATTTGCAGTCTTTGTTTCAGGAATTGAGTTGTGCTAATGCTGAAGAACATGATGTAAGAGGAGTAGTTCATATGAGTCATACCATGGAACACAGCATCCGGATCAGT
>CAZLEA010000027.1:0-23817 GCA_964558445.1 uncultured Oscillospiraceae bacterium
CTAAACGCCAGGATGGAGCATATTATACTAAGTGAGATCCAAGATCGTTTGTTGGCTCATACAACTGGAACGCACACTATCGAAACATATAATTACTACTTCTGGACAGGTGCGATCTTCAACACAATTACTGCATGGCTTAGAAACGACCCGGATCGGTCGGTCGAAGAAATAGCTGAGATGGCCTACCAAATTGTGAGAAATATGGCTGAGGCTAGCGGGAACGATGAAGAAACTCGTTCGTCACTAGATCTTACGCCCTAAACGAGATGCGAAATAAGCTTGCAGATGCTCATCACGACAATATACATAACAGCCCTTCATCCCTCGCGACATGAGCACTCTGTAGATATTCCTTATGAGCCGGTTCAGTTCGTCGGGGTTGTTCTTCAAGCCTTTTTTGCCCGTTGAATCATAGTATTCTTGATAGTTTGAATACAATGTCTTGTTCTCCGGATCATAACGAAGATCATACCCTATGATGACACCGACATAATCGAACTCCAGACCTTGTGACGTATGAATACAGCCGATCTGGTCCGCCTTGTCGGGGTCCACGGCCCAAGTGTGCGGTTGCGTTCTGCTATTCCAAGGCATGGCGAAGTTATATTCATCAATAACGATATCGGATACTTCCGCGTTCTTGTTTCCTGCCTTGTCTGTCGTCCACGGCCATGCATATCCTGCAAGCAATCGAGCCTTGGCGCCGGATTCAGCCTTAACATCAATCAATGATTTGAGCTCATTCGGGTTGTCGACAAGTTTGAACTCGAAGCTCTCTTCATCCCAGCCATCGAAGTTCGCCGTATCGCTAAGCATCAGCGTGTGGTCGACCCAGTTCATGAATCCTTCTGCACCGCTGCACCTGAATTGTGCCTCAAGTTTCACGGTCTCGATTCGTGAGCCAAACTTCTCGGCTGCATCGCGAATTCTAGCGGTACTACCCTCATCATCGGGACGAACCATCTGATGGTCATCAACGAAGAATACACTGACCTTGGCTGCCCGGATGATGTCTTCGACCTGGCTTAGGCCCCTGTACATATACGCACCGCGCTTCTTCAGACGATGTGCTTCATCGCAAATCAGCACATCAAATTCGTTCGGGATAGCATCGACGAATTTAGACGAGCCGGAGAACAAGGCATTGAGACGCTTCTTGGTCCGCCCCCTACCACTTGCAAGCATGTCTGTCAGCGTGCTGCGAAACGATGCGTTCGGTGCAACAAACTGCAGATTCAAATTACTCTGTAACAGCTTCACAAACGCATTCATCGCAACGACGGACTTACCGGTTCCGGGGCCACCATTGATGATGATCGTCGTCTTCTCTTCTGCGTGAAGTGCGATATCCACTATGCCGGAATACGCGACCTTCTGCTCATCCAGCAGCGTATAGATCTCTCTTCCGTCAAACAAATCCGACACGTATTCGACAAACTTCTTCGAAGGAGCGATACGGCCGTTATCGATCTCAAACAAGATCCCCAGGCCATTTCCCTGGCCGACATAGCGCTTAATAAACGATTGCAGTTTATCCGTATCATTCTTGAAGAACACGGGTGATGTATCCACTATGTCTTGATACTGTGGACTCAAGAGTGGTTCCGGATCCTGCTTCGAATAATTATGCAGATATGCACAAGCCGACATCCGGATATTGCCATCGTAGACCGCTTCGTTCATATCCGACATATAGTTCAAATAGGACTGTGCCTGGTAAGATGGATGCGTCACATCTCTCATGGCACCACCGACAAACGAGCGAACCACATCCTCCTTGGTCGTGGCCTCCGCCGTTTCCCACTGCTTCAGTTCGACAATGACGAAATTATCTTGATCCTCTTCGTCACGGCCAGTAATAACGAAGTCTATGCGCTTGCTGGTCGAGGGGATATTGTATTCGATCAGAACGCCGCAATCGTCCGGCACACCGGATCGGCGAAGCACGGTCTCCATGTAGCGCATCGAGTTATTCCATGCCCTGACTTCGGCGTGATGCGCTCTTCGCCCATATACCGTCTCATAGCGATTCACAATCTGATCGGCGATGAGATTCATATCCACTTCGTTGCGGAATTGACCGGCACTATTCTTGTAAATAATCATAATTAACGAACCTAAACTAGCGGGTGGCCTATTCGATCGGAAAGCGATTCTCGTTTCGCTCCATCTTCTCTTGGACGATTCGATCCGTATCGACTCCGAGCGCATCGGCAAGCAATTCACAGTAGATGAGTACATCTGCGAGCTCATCCTTCAGCAAATCTAGTTTGCCATCGGCAACAAGATCATGTCCGGACCATTGGAAGATCTCAAGCAATTCTGCTGCTTCGATGCTGATCGACATCGCCAAATCCTTCGGATTATGGTATTGTTTCCAATCCCTCGCATCTCGAAACTCAAGCAATTTCGCACGTATCATCGGATCCATAGAGGCACCTCGTTCACTGTATTCTTCAATAACAAACATCATTAGCAATACTAATAGTATTATGCCACAGAATATTATTCTAAGCGTACATAATTTGGGTCTGTAAGAGGACAAGCAACCACCTCAGCAGACGTCACCCATCCCCATCCCGTAACATCCCTACCTCCGCCCTCCACGCCTGAGCCCTTATAATCACTGGAATGAAGACGAACTTTTGGAGAGAATTACCCCGACCCTTTTTTGTATTGGCACCGATGGAGGATGTGACGGACACAGTGTTCCGGCATGTCGTAGCGGCAGCATCTCCGCCCGATGTCTATTTCACCGAGTTCACGAATTCGGATAGCTACGTCCATGCAGACGGGCGCTCGAGTACGGAATCACGCCTGCTGTTCACAGAAGATGAGCAGCCCATCGTCGCCCACATCTGGGGCGATACGCCCGAGCACTTCCGCCGCATGAGCATCGATATGGCCGAGCGAGGCTTCGCCGGTATCGACATCAACATGGGCTGTCCGGCACCAAACGTCTACGGACACGGGCGCGGCTCCGGTCTGATCCACAGACCGGATGTGGCAGCAGAGCTCATCTCGGCAACCAAGGCTTCGGGTCTGCCCATAAGCGTCAAGACCAGGCTCGGTCACAAGGACACGGCAGAATTCACCTCTTGGCTCGGTCATCTCCTACGCCAGGATATTCAGAACCTGTCGATCCACCTGCGGACGAAGGTCGAGATGTCCAAGGCCGAGGCGCACTGGGAGCTCATCCCTGAGATTAGGGCGCTACGCGACCGCATCGCACCCGATACGCTCCTGACCATCAACGGGGACATACCAAACCGCACGGTCGGCCTGGAGCTTGCCGAGCGCTACGGTATCGACGGCGTGATGATTGGGCGAGGGGTGTTTGACAATCCCTTTGCCTTCGAGAAGAAGCCAAGAGAGCATAATGCCTCGGAGCTGCTGGACCTGTTTCGCCTCCACCTGGACCTCTTCGATCAGAATCTCGAGACCAATCCCGATAGGCCCTACGTGCCGCTGCGCCGCTTCTTCAAGATCTATGTCAAGGGGTTTCGCGGTGCCGCAGAGCTTCGTAACCGCCTGATGGAGACCGAATCGACCGAGGAAGCAAGGCAGCTACTCGACAAGCTTACGATCGACGAGGGAATCTAGACAGACAAGAGACCTCCGCTTCGCTGATATCCGCGATTCGGAGGTCCCTCTTATGTGGCGCCAAGTCTAGCCCTTGACGGCACCGGCCACCATGCCCTTGATAATCTGTTTACTGAAGACGAAATACAGCACGATAATCGGCGAGGTGGTAATCAAGATCGCAGCCATCTGCTTCGGGTAGTCGGATGCGAATTGTCCCTTGAACTGCGTCAGAGCGAGCGGGACGGTCTGTAGATTCACGTTCTTGATCAGTACGAGGGCAAACGAGAACTCGTTCCACGTCGCAAACACCTGTATGATCGCAATCGTAATCAAGACCGGCCTGCAGATCGGCAGAATAATCTTCCACATCGTATGCGAGAAACTGCTGCCGTCGATAGCGGCCGCCTCCTCTAGCGAGATCGAGATACTCTTCGTGTAACCCTCCATCAAGAAGAGGCCGATCGGTATGCCAAACGAGACGTAGGGCAGCACGAGCGTATACCACTTATTGGCGATGCCAAGGTTACTGAAGACCACATAGATCGGCACCAGGAGCGAGTGAATCGGAATCAAGATGCCCATCAAGAACATGACGTAGAGCACGCGATTGAAGCGAAACTTCACACGTGCGAGTATATAGCCCACGATGAAGCTAAACAACACGATCATGATGATCGAGAGTGCCGTTGTCCGCACACTGTTCCACATCGAGGATGCCAGATGGTAGTCCGGGTTCGAGAGGATTCTCGTGTAGTTGACAAGTGTCGGCTGCTTCGGCAGCCCGATGATGTCCGCGTTGAACTGGCGCTTCTCCTTGAGTGAGGAGTAGAGCATCCAGACTACGGGATAGATGCATGAGAGCGAGAAGATCCAGAGGATCGTGTTCGTCAGGATACCGACGCCCGCATGCTTCGCCTTCTCCAAGTGACGCATGACTACACCCCCTTCTCTCTCGTGACGACGTTCAGCAGCAGCTGCGAGCCGCCGATGACCGCGAGCGACAAGACGAAGATCCCAATCGAGATCGTACTGCCGTAGCCCATGTTGGATTGACTAAACGAAATCTGGTAGCCGTACATCGCCATAACCATGGATGCCGTGCCGGGACCGCCTCTCGTCATGACGTAGATGTTATCGAACGCCTTCATGTTACCGGCGATACAGAGCGTCACGCAGACGAGCAACGTGTGTTTGATCATGGGAAGCGTGATGTACCACGCCTGCTTCACGCCGTTCGCGCCATCGATTTCCGCACTCTCGAACATCTCTTGATCGATCGAGGCAATCGCGGAGAACATAATCACCATGTAGTATCCGATATACTGCCAGACAAGCGGGATGGAGACGAGGAGCATGACCATGCTCGATTCGTTTAGCCACACACGCTTCAGATCGGATCGGCCTATCGTATCCAGGAACCAGTTCAGCACACCATACTGATTGTGGTAGATCATGTTCCAGATCAAACCGATGCTAACCGCAGCGATCGTACTCGGGAAGAAACCGAAGGTGCGGTGCACGCCCTTCAACTTCGTCGCCTTCGCGTTCACCATCATCACGAGGATGAAGGCGATACCGATTTGGCCCACGATACATACGGCGACCAGGAATAGATTGTGCCTGAACGCTTCCCAGAAGACCTTGTCTTGTAGCAGGGCCTCGTAGTTACGTAAGCCGATGTAGGTCTTCACCGGTCCGCCCTTCCACTCATAGAAGCTATTGATCATAGCCGATACGAGGGGGACAAACACGGTGAAGATGAACATCGCAACAGGCAACAGCAAATATAGAAATACGGTTCTGCCCTTCGGCTTAATCGCGTTTAACAAGATGCCTGCCTCGTTTCTCTAGTAGTTGTTCACGTATGCATTCTGCGCGTTCTCGGCGACTTCCTCCGGCGTAATCTCGCCGTTCATCAGGGTCTGCAGATCCGTGTTCAGCACGTCCCAAACCGCGTTGGTGAGGTAAGAGTCATAGATCTCGCAGGTCTCTGTGTCGACATAAGACCAGTTGTAGAACGCTTGGGTGATCGGATCGAACGCGCTGAGGTCGACTTCAGGAACCGAGGTCAAACCGCCAAGGGCGTAGTTCTCTGCCACATAGTTGGCAAAGTCCGGTCCGGTCGTATACTCGGCCAGATCAATCGCAGCCTCGAGCTTGTCGGCATCTCCGGCAATCTTCTGGCTGACGGACATGGCATAACCGAGACCGATGTTCTGCGACTTCGGTGCCTTGGTCGCGTCGCCAGGCTGCGGCAAGACGGCGAAGCCCATGTTATTGAACTTCTCTTCGTTGTCTTCCTTCAAGACGGCCCAGATATAAGCTTCGTCCCAGTTACCGCCGATGAAGGCAGCGGAGTCGCCTGCGATGAAGTATTCGCGTGCATCCTCGTTCGTGACGGCGTTATAGTCGGCGTTGAAGATATCGGTTTCGGCGAACAGGCGCTGGGTCTCTGCGAGCGCGGCGACGAACTCGTCATCCGTGAACGCGGCTCCGCCCTTGGCCACTAGGCTCATGAACCAGTCGGGTCCGGTATAGCGATTGCCGAGCGTCGACAAGAAGCAGGAGTTCGCCTGCCACTTACCGCCGTTACCAAACGAGATGGTATCGATACCCTGTGCGGAGAAGTGCTCGACTGCGGATTCGACATCGGCCCAGGTCTCGGGGAAGCTGTCGAAGCCGGCATCGGCCCACATCGCCTTGTCATAGATGACGACGGTACAGGTTCCGCCTGTCAGTGCCGGGTAGCCGTAGATGCTATCGCCTACGGTGAAGGGATCGAAATACGATAGCGTGTAATCGCCGTAGTAGGGCGATGACTTGATATCGCTGGTCAGATCGTAGACCAGGCCCTGGTCTGCCCAATCGATCGTATTCATGCCCTGGAGCAAGAAGACATCGGGGAGGCCGTCGGCCGTCGACAGCGTGGCGATCTGTGTCTTGTACTCGGCGTTCGCCAGTACGTTCTCAATCAGGTTGATGCCCGGATTCGCAGCCTTCCAATTGGCCAGCATGGTACGGAAGCCGTCCGAACCACCGTTACCCTCTGCCTCCTCCGAGGTCGAGAAGTGCATCAGTTCGAGGTCGCCCGTATAAGCGAGCGCGCCTGCCGGATCCGTATCGTCCGGTGTGTCATCCTTCGTGGTATCGGGCGTCTCGTCAACCGAGCTCTCGGTTTGTTTATCCGAGGACTTGGACGGTTCGTCCTTCGAGGGATCCGTCGTTCCACCGCCTCCTCCACACGAGGTCAGAGCAGTGACGAGCAGTGTAGAAGCGAATAGTAGCGATATAATTTTCTTCTTCATGAATTGTCTCCTCATCGTTGTTGTACAATCAATTACTTAAATTACAGCGGCTTACTTAGCTAATTAATCCCTCATACCCATCACAACCTTCCGTAACAAACTCGCTCATGTACGATCCCAATCGTATATGCCTACATGCATTCTATGCTAACCCGTGCACGATTGCAACAGTTTGACAACAATTGCTTGATCGTTTTTACTCTCATTTGGAATTTAGACAGTTCAGCATGCGCTAGCCCGCCTTATCCATAAGCTAATTCATGCAGAAGGAAGTCTTCCAATCAATGCGAGAACACGCGAACAATATGCGTCGAAATATACAAAAATGGCCCCTGCAATCCAACAAATCACAGAGGCCTTGAAGCAAGAATTATTCAGTTCGAATGACCGGATTAAGCTTCCGGCAGAGCAGCTTATCAGTCGGTGCGTAGTGCTTCGACCGGATCCTTCTTGGCCGCCTTCTTCGCGGGCAGCAAACCTGCGACCAGCGTCAAGATCATGCTGAGTAAGATGAGTACCAGACCGCTCAGCGGTGTCAAGACGGCGTTGACCGTATCGATACCCGTCAGGTGATGGATGATCGCGTTACCGGGAATCAGCAGCAGTTCGGTCACGCCGATGCCGATGAGACCGGCCAGAAGCCCGACGATAAACGTCTCGGCGTTGAACACCTGCGAGATGTTCGACTTGCTCGCGCCGATCGCCCGGAGGATACCGATCTCCTTGGTCCGCTCGAGCACGGAGATGAACGTGATGATGCCTATCATGATCGAGGACACGACCAGTGAGACCGCGACGAACGCAATCAGTACGTAGGTGATCACGTTCACGATCGTCGTGACCGAGGACATCAAGAGGCCGACATAATCGGTGTAGGTTATCTGATCTGCCTGACTTGCCGAATCGTTGTAGTGCGAGATGGCGAGGGAGATGGAGTCTTTGCTCTCGAAATCATCTGCATAGATGCTGATCGAAGTCGGTGCATCGAGGCTCACATAGCCGAAGGACTGCATATTATCGTCATAGCTGCCGGCAGACACATAAGCGTCGTACATCGCCAGCAGCGTGTCGTCCTCGACGGTCTCCATATACTCACGGAGACCGTCTGCCATCGCCGCCTCATCCATCTGCGCCATACCCTGGAGCATCTCCGGATTATCCGCATAGGCCATACTCATCATCTCGCGGTAGAGCTTGGCCTGATCGCTGATACCGAGCTCATCGACATAGATTCTGATGTCCTCGATCTTCGTCTCGTCATCGGACGCATCAAACGACATGCCGCTCAGCACGTTGATATCGGGGGTTGCCGCCTGCGCCTTGACGACCGCGCTGTTCAGATTGTAGTCGATCAAGTGATCGGTCAGCGCCTTCGTATATGCCACGCTACCGGAGATTGCAGCATAACTTGCATCCTCGGAGGGACGAACGATCCCGACAATCTTGAGCGCTATGCCGTTATCCAGCAGTTTCTCGATCTCCTGCTCATCGTCACCGACATAGCGGAAGCTGCCATCTGCCGCTTCCGGATAGAAGTCGCTGCTCGGAATCAGGGAGAAGCGGTGGCTCATCACGTCCTCGTAATCCCATTCGTAGGATTCGAATTCGAGATCCTCACCGGCATCCATCTGCTCCAAGATCTCATCATAGTCTGCGGCCGGCAGGAAACCAAGCTCGTAGAGGGTCGATGTTGCGATCTCGTTGTTCTCGTTCAAGACGAGGACGACCTCATCATATGCGGCCGGCCATGTGCCGTGTATCACTTCGTAGTTATCGGTGATCGCCTCGCTGATGCTGCCGTCCACGGCGGGCAAGAGCTCTTCGAAGTTCCCCTGAGAACCGAAGAAGCTCGGTACGCCTCCGCTCATCGGACTCATCGGGCTCATCGCGCCCATGTTGCCACCACGCTGGCGCTCGAAATCACTGCCGTCTGTATTCACACGCGTACCATCCGGATCGTATGTGTAGACATGAATACCGACGTCATAAGCATAGACGATGCCGTTTGTCCCGACATATTGATGAATCTCGCTCGACTCATCGTCCAGATAGGACTTGAAGGCGCTCAGATTATTCTCTTGTATCGAGACGCGCGCGTTGTTCGCCATCTCGAGGCCGGCGCTGTTCGAATAGATCTTATCGAGGTTATCCCTCGCCTCCGCGAAACTAAGCGCCTGTCCCGACTGAATCATGCTGCTGAGATCCATCGCGGTCGCTTCGAGTTGAATCGGGTAGCTAACCATCGTGTCCTTCTGTATATCCGTGATATAACCGTTGACCCCGGTCGACAACGCGAGAATCAAGGCGATACCGATGATGCCGATCGATCCGGCAAAAGACGTCAGCACCGTCCTCCCCTTCTTCGTCCTGAGGTTATTGAAGCTGAGCGCGAGTGCCGTGCCAAACGACATCGACGCCTTACCCATATTCTTGTGTTTCGGCGCTTCCGGTGCTTCTCGCTCGATGATATAAGGATTACTGTCGCTGATGATATGACCGTCTCGTAGCTGAATGATGCGATTGGCATACTCGTCTGCAAGCTCGGCGTTGTGCGTGACCATGATAACCAAGCGATCCTTGGCAATCTGCTTGATCAGGTCCATGACTTGGACGCTGGTCTCGCTATCGAGCGCGCCCGTCGGCTCATCGGCTAGCAGGATATCGGGGTCGTTGACGAGAGCACGAGCGATCGCCACGCGCTGCATCTGACCACCGGACATCTGATTCGGTCGCTTGTGGATCTGATCTCCGAGGCCGACCTCCTCCAAGGCGGTGCGAGCTCTACGCTTGCGTTCTGTACGAGAGATGCCGGAGATCGTCAGAGCAAGCTCGACGTTCGACAAGATCGACTGATGCGGAATCAGGTTATAACTCTGGAAGACGAAGCCGATCGTATGATTGCGATAGGAGTCCCAGTCCCTGTCCTTGTATTGTTTCGTGGATATGTTGTTGATCACCAAGTCACCCGAATCGTAGCGATCGAGTCCGCCGATGATATTGAGTAGTGTTGTCTTACCGGAACCGCTCGGTCCCAAGATGGCCACAAACTCGCTCTCACGTAAGTTGAAACTCACGTTATCGAGCGCCACCTGCGTCAATTCGCCGGTGACGTATTGTTTGGATATGCCCTTAATTTCCAGCATGGATGTTCTCCTTCAATTTGTGCGCGTATAACTTGTCTAACATTCTAGGCTATCTTCAATAACTGAAGATGAACCCAGGCACCACAAATGTTAGCAAGCAGTGAACAAGTGCAGTTGTTCATGTTCGGTTCATCTTAAGCTCTATACTAGTAGATATAAGAGTTAGGAGCGTAACCATGGTTAGGATTCTGGTCGTCGAAGACAATAAGAACACAAGACGCCTCATGCGAGCCGTCCTGGAGCAAGCAGGCTATGAAGTGCTGGAGGCGGTAAACGGCGCAGTCGCGCTGGAGCTGATAGACCTCGAGCATGTCGATTTGATCCTGCTCGATATCATGATGCCCGTGATGGACGGATATGAGTTCACGGACGAACTTCGCCGAAGTGGCGACATGACCCCGATCCTGATGGTAACAGCCAAGCAATTACCCGAAGAGAAGTGCCGCGGCTTCCTGGTCGGCACCGACGATTACATGGTGAAGCCCGTCAACGAGCACGAGATGCTGCTGCGAATCAAGGCCCTGCTCAGGCGAGCCTCCATCAAGAACGAGCGCAGGCTTCAGATTGGCGGTGTGACACTGGACCAAGATGCACTCACCATCAGCCGTGACGGCGATCGGCAGACACTTCCTCAGAAGGAGTTCTACCTACTCTACAAGCTGCTCGCGAACCCGAACATCATCTTCACTAGAATTCAGTTGATGGATGAGATATGGGGCAAAGAATCGGAATCACTCGACACTACCGTCAACGTCCACATCACGAGACTTCGCAAGCGCTGCGAGGGCTGGCCGGAATTCGATATAGAGACGGTGCGCGGCATCGGTTACAAGGCGGTGATCCACAGATGATACACAAGCACTATAGGGACAAGCGAGATAAGTATAACAAGTACGACAAGACAAGTTGCAAGATGCGTGGCTGGCGCCGCTTGCACCTCGCCCTCTTCTTCGGCCTGCTGACCTTCTTGATTCTGCTCTCGACCACGCTGTTGATGTTCCTCGGCATCCATATACTCCGGAGACTGGGGTTTACGAGTAATATGCCGCTGCTGAGCTTTGCAATCATAAGTATGTTGATCGGAACCGTGATCTCTCTCCTCTTCAGCGAGATACCGATCTCCGCGTTTCGCGAGATCATCGAGGCGACGGATCGGCTTGCGAGCGGTGACTTCAACGCCAGAATCAATCTTCGCGGCCCCGCCGACTTCCACGAACTAAACAAGAGCTTCAACCATATGGCCAAGGAGCTAGGCAGCCTCGAATTGCTGCGAAACGACTTCGTGAACAATTTCTCGCACGAGCTGAAGACGCCGATCGTGTCGATTCGAGGGTTTGCGCTGATGTTGAAGAACGAGGACCTAAGTGATGAAGAGCGCACCCACTATCTGGATATCATCATCAGCGAATCGGAACGCTTGAGCGAGCTATCGACGAACGTGCTCAATCTCAGCAAGCTCGAGCATCAGAATATCCTCGGGAAGCAAGAGCGCTTCAACCTGAGCGAGCAGATCCGACGGGTGACAGCGGTGCTCCTGGCCAAGTGGTCGGACAAATCGATTGTTATCGACTTCGATTCGGGCCAAGACGAGATCCATTATACAGGTGACGAGGAGCTTCTCAGTCAACTCTGGATCAATCTGCTGGACAATGCGATGAAGTTCTCACCGTCCAAATCAACGATTGATATACGCCTCCGCAACACGGACAGCGAAACAATCGTAACGATACACGACCGAGGCATCGGCATCAGCGATGACGCGAGGCTACGAATCTTCGACAAGTTCTATCAGGCAGACGGCGCTCGTACGGAGAGCGGCTACGGCCTGGGGCTTGCGATCGCCAAGCGAATTGTTGACTTGCATGGCGGCGAGATCGGACTGGTGGCGAGTAGCGGTACGACATTGGAAGTGAAGTTACCTATCTGACGCTTGTTCAATTCCGTAGAACAAACCTAGATCTCTATCCCCATCTGCTCTGCCAGCGACTTAATATACTTCGTCGCCTCGATGTAATCGATCTCCTCTGTCATGTGCTCCAGCATCATACAGGCTCGGTCATCGAGTGTTGTCATGCATCGCAGGTAGGTCATGTAATCGAGTTCGCCAAGTCCCGGCCTCACTTCATCGAGATGCACGGTGAGCTTGCCGCTAAGCTTGATGTCCTTGGCATGGCAGCTGCGAATCGATTTGCCAAGTTTCGAGAACCACTCTTCGATCACCTCACCGTTTCGGTAATAGAGCTCCGGACTCGTGATCACGTTGACAGGATCGAGGTGAGCCGTGAAGCCCTCTCGATCGATCGCTTGAATTAGGTCCACATAAGAGTCTGCCGTATGCGGGTACATCCACGGCATGGGTTCGAGCGAGTATGCCGTCTTCACAGGCTTCACCGCATCGATGATGCGCTGTGTCGTGAGCACGATCTCGTCGAACGCCTCCGCTGTCAGATTCTTCTTGTGCGGTCCGTCCCACTGCTCACTATATGAGCCTGCGATGTTGACGCAGCAATTCGCCTCCACGTATTCGGCTAGTTCCAATTGCTTGATCGCGCGGTCGATCGCAGCCTCACGTCGGACGGGATCCGGATCGAGCGTATTGTTCCACACGCCGATCTCGCAGATGACGAGATCCGCCGCCTTGGACGCATCCTTGTAGCCATCGATTAGCGCTTGATCCGCCGTGTAATCCACGGGGAAGTAGACAGCAGAATACCCTGCCTCTAGTGCAGCCTCTGCCCACTCCTCAGGGCTTCTCCACTTCTTAAAGATATGACCTCCGAAACGCATCCTTGACCTCCTCTAACAGAATGTAATTATTATGATCCAACATCAAATATGTTGATCGGGTTGATTTGCCAATTTGATCGAGCTAAGTTACCAATCGTTTTGTACCCGCTCCCAGGCACCTGTTTGATCCGACTTGCGAGCCGCCTCGAGGCAGGCGATACTATGTCGCCCGTCTCCGGCATGGATCGAGAGATCCGCTCCCTGTACGGATGCGATAAACGCATCGATCACGCCCGAGGGCAACTGTGCGACGTTCGTACTGATACCGCCGACGTTAAACGACGCTTGCGAGCCATCCGAGAATTCGATCAGGATATCGATTTGCGGTGACGAGAAGATCTTCATGCAGCCCTTCGTCCCATAAATCGATGTCGAGTTATCCTCCAGCCCGTAATTCGTCCAGCTGACCTCGATCGAACCCGGCACGCCGCCCTTGGTCCGGAAGAGGCAATACGCGTTATCCTCCAGATCGATCAGCTCCCCGTTCGGGAAGCGCTTATCCAGTGTCAATAAGCGAGAGAAGATCGTCTCGATCTCGTCATCGATCAGGTAGGAGATGAGGTCTATCTTGTGGGCGCCGAGGTCACCGAGGACACCATACGTCGCCTTGTCCCTGGAGAAGAACCAAGTATTCTCTCCGCCTACACTCCAGTGCTCGGGCCCCCGGTGCTTGAAGTTGGCGGATATGGAGATGACGTCGCCGATCATGCCGGAACCCAAGAGCTCCTTGGCCCGTTGATGCGCCGGGATGAAGCGCTGGTTGTGCCCCGGCATCAAGACCTTGCCACTCCTTCGCTGTGCTTCGATCATCTGATTCGCACGCTGTGCGCTCTCTGCGATCGGCTTCTCGACGAGCACATGCTTGCCGGCATCTAGCGCCCGTATGCTCATCTCGGAATGAAGGAAGTTTGGCGTACAGACACTCACGGCTTCGACTGCTTCGTCGGCCAAGAGCTCTTCGTACGTTTCGTAGACTCGGCCGCCATAACGAGCTGCCATCTCCTCGGCACGAGAGATCGTGTGGTCGTAGAAGCCGCGGATCACGGCATATGGATTGCTCTGGTATTCGGGTGCATGTCGCCTGCGCGTGATCTGTCCGCAGCCGGCGATGGCTACCCCGATTTGTCTTCGATCTGTCATCTACCTAACCTCTATCTTCCTAGCCGGGTGACATACGTGTTGATTAGCGAACCGGTTTGATATTCAGATTCACACCGAGCTGTTCTTCGGCATCCACGATGGTCCAGCTGCTTCCCGGATATATACCTACGGTACGATTCACATCATAACCTTCTTCTTGGAGTTTGGTTATAACATTATCACGCGAGGCCCCAACCTCGAAGCCTATATGATGCACACCGTTGCCATGCTGGTCCAGGAATTCTTGGAAGCTGCTCTCGCCGCCGTTTGGCTGATGAAGCTCCAGTACAAACGAGCCCATATCGATATTGCAGACCTTGAGCCCGCACGTAATCGGCTTACCGCGATATAGATAATCGCTGCCGCCCTCCAGCACGGTCTCATGTATCGGGGGCATATCGATCCCAAGCAAGTCGGCCCAATTACGGGCAGCAGCCTCGATGTCTGCTACGACGATATTGATCTGGATGAAGCCATCTCTGGCGATTGTTTCGGACATATCTTCGCTCCTTATGTCTGATATTTGATATCTGATTGCTGTTGATGATGGGCTCTTCGCTAGCCTTTGACACTACCCATAACGAGACCTGTTGTGAAGTATTTCTGGAGGAACGGATAGATGCACAAGATCGGAATAATCGATAAGAAGAGCTGTGCCGCGTTCGTCGTCCGTGCGTTGACCAGATTCAGATAACTGGCCAGTTCCGCGCTGATGTTCGTCGCATTGCGGAAGAAGGCTTCGGGGTTAATCACGACAGTCTGTAGATACGTCTGCAGTGGGTACTTATCGACCGTATTCATATAGATCATGCCGTCATACCAGCTGTTCCAGTGCGCGACGAAGGAGAACAAGGTGACGGTCGCAAGCGTCGGCTTGCAAACCGGCAAGATGACTTGGATCAAGGTCTGCAGGTGTCCCGCTCCATCAATATAGGCCGCTTCCTCAATCTCTTGCGGAATTCCGCGCATGTAGTTCATCACGACGAGCATGTTGAACACCGGCAGGGCACCGGGGAGAATCAAGGCGAGCAGTGTATTCATCAGACCTGTATATTTGACGATCATAAAGGACGGGATCAAGCCGCCCGAGAACAAGATCGTGATCACGAAATACCAGGAGAATACGCCTCTTAGGCGAAACTGACTCTTCGACTTGGACAGCGGGTAAGCGGTCAGAATAATCAAGAGTAGATTCAAGGACACGCCGAACACGGTTCGCTGAATCGAGATCGTTAGGGCACGCAAGAATTGATTATTCGACAAGATGAAGCGATAGGCGGCCACGTTGAAGCCTACCGGTACGAAATTCACTTGATTGGCGGCCACCGCGGTCTTGCTCGAGAAGGAGATGGCCAGCAAGTTGATAAACGGCAGGATGCAACTGAGCGCAACGATCGTCAGCACGATATAATTCACGATCAGAAACAAGATACGGCTAGGGGATTGCTTGTGTTTAGTCATCATCAGTACCTCTCTAATCGATCAGAAGATTCTATAACCGGTGAATTTGTCGGCGAGCCAATAAGAAACAACTATGAAGCCAAACGACACAATCGATTTGAACAAGCTCGCTGCCGTCGATAGCGAGAACTGCGCGTTGTCGATACCGAGCCTATAGACGAAGGTATCGAGGATGTCACCTGTCTTGTAGACGACCGGTGTGTACATGTTATAGATCTGGTCGAAGCCGCCGTTTAGGATATTCGCCATACTCAGTACGGTCATCAACACGATCGTGCTCAGGATGCCGGGCAGCGTAATATGTATCGTCTGACGCATGCGATTCGCACCGTCGATTTGTGCCGCTTCATAGAGATTCTGATCGATGCCGGTCAGAGCTGCCAGATAGATGACCGAGCCGAAGCCCGCGCTCTTCCAGATATCGGTGAAGATCATGGTATAGGGAAACAGTTTCTGATTGTTCAAGAAACCTATCTTCGGGAAGCCAAGCGACGAGATAACGGCGTTGATCACGCCGCTCTGAGAGAACAAATCCTTGAATATACCGGCCAGAATAACCCAAGACAGGAAGTGCGGCAGGTAGACGAAGGTCTGATAGCTTCGCTTGATGCTCGTTCGCCCGACCTCGTTGAACAAGAGGGCGAGGGTGACGGGGGCTGCGACGCCGCCGATCATTTTGCCAAGTGAGATAAATACCGTATTGAAGATAATCTGCTTGATATCCGGCATGGAGAAGAGATTTCGGAAGTTGTCCAGGCCGATCCACTCGGAGCCGAAGAAGCCCCTGGTCGGATTGAACTTCTGGAAGGCAATCACGATGCCCATCATCGGTCCATAACTATAGATCGCCACGAACACGATGGCCGGGATCAACATGAGTACGAGTGGCAATTCACGGAGGAAGCGATCTCTTGCTCTACGTTTGCGATTCATCTAAACACCGCCTATAAGATGTCCCGAGGTGACCGAAGCCACCTCGGGCGAGTACTATTGCGTTTGATTCGGCTGTTAGCTTGCCGGTGCAATCAATTCCAGTTCATCTAGTGTTTGCTGACCGCCTGCCGCGAGCCAGTCGGTGACGAAGGTATCGAAGGCATCGAGCGGCTTGTTACCGACGATGATATCGACGAAGGTCGTGTCGACCATGTCACCTAGGACGGACGAGTTCTGACGCCAGATATCGGGAAGTTCGTTTGCCATCTGATTGGTGACGAGCCAGCCCTTGTCCTTGTACTCCAGCGCAATCTTCATCGATCCGCCGTAGCCGTCGGCATACATCTGTCCCCAGGTACCGTAAGCGTTCGTATCGTCTGCAAGTGAGCCGTCTTCGAAGCCGACAACGTACTTGTAGTACTCAAGCGCCGTGCCGTTGAGGCCCTCTGAGGAACCTGCATCTAGCGCCTGGTGTATTTCGGGTGCGAAGAGTTCTGTCGGGATACCGATGAAGATCGGGCAGAGTCTATACTGCTCGTTTGCCCAGTAGGTCTGGAAGTCGTTTGAATCCGATGAGCTGATCGCGATCTTCTCATATAGATTCAGGATTTTGATAATTGCTTCAGGGTTCTTCGCCTCGGAACTGACCATGAAGAGATCTCCGGTCATATTCGAGTTGATGCCCATCTTCGGCTCATATCCTTCGACGGTCGGGATCGGATACGGTCTCGTAATCACGCCATCTTGCTGATAGGAGTAGTTATAGGGATGCCAGGTACCCCAGTTCATGTGATACATCATACCGATGCGACCGACGGTGACATCTTCTTCCATCGTTGCGACGTTCTCTGCCGTGAACTCCGGATCGATCAAACCCTCTTCGAACATCTGGCGGGCGACCGCTAGCGCGTCCTTCATACCCGGTTGTATGTATGCAAAGGTCATCTTCCCATCATCACCGCGATAGAACACGCCGTTGTTACCGTAGCCCGGTACACCGTATGCCGCAGCCAGACCCAAGAGTGTGCCGTAGTTGCTCTGGACCACGCTACCGGCAAGGCCGAAGCCGTAGGTATCGTCTGCACCGTTACCGTCCGGATCTTCGAACGTGAACTTGCGGGCCATCTCGACCATCTCGTCGACTGTCTCGGGCGGTGTCGTGCCGGTGTTCTCCAACCAATCGTCGCGAATCCAGAGGTAGCTTGCCTGGTGGAAGTTATCGTTCATATAGGGGAAGGCGAAGAGCTCACCGTCTACCGATGCGCCTTCGAAGCTATCGGGATACTTCGTCCTATACTCCTTGACCGCATCCGTCGCGTACTTCTCAAACACGGCATCGATCGACTGGATATAGCCCGCGTCTTGTGCTTGCTTGAAGAAGGTGCGATCCGAATAGCGCAGCACATCCGGGAAGTCGCCGGAGGCCAGGAGCGAGCTCATACGATTGTTGTAGGCATCCGTCGAGATGTCCGCCGACAATGCGACTTCGACGTCGATGTTCAACTCTTCCTTGATCTTGCGAGACCAGACGTTGTCGTCATAGGTGTCGCCGTCGATAAACTGCTGTACCGCAGATGCTTGAACCGCCCAGGTTACCGTAATCGGTTCGGCGTACGGCGTCAGAGGGCCGTCTTCATCTGTATCGTCCGGCGCATCCGTCTTGTCCGGTGCATCGGTCTGCTTGCTTGGCGCATCGGACTTGCTCGGCGAATCACTTAGCTTCGTCTCGCCACCGCCTCCGCCCCCACAGGCTGCCAAGAGCATGGTCGTTATCACGCTTAGAGCGATGACACGTTTCATCATTCTACGCTTCATTCTCAATCCTCCACTTCAATGGTGCTTCTTGTTTGGATCCATCCTTCTACCCTTACCGATCGCCTCGTCTATAGCGGACGTAAGCGAATTGCTTGCTGTCCGGCGACCACGAATTCACGTTGATCGTGCCCTGTCCGCCGAACAGCTTCACGATTGTCCTCGTACCTCCTCCCTCGTAATCCATCAGACGAAGCTCAACATGCTTGTTCGGCACGTGCTCGTCCGGTTTGACATCTGTATGGTGATAGACCAAATAGACGACATGTTCTCCATTTGGCGATATATGCGGGAACCACGCGTACCAGTCCTCATCGTAGGTCATACGTGTTTGCTCGCTACCGTCTCGATTCATCCGATACACTTGCATCGAGCCATCTCTGGCAGCGTTAAACCAGATATGCTTCCCGCTTGGATCGTATTCGGGTCCGTCGCTGAGTCCGGGTTCACAAGTCAATTTGCGTTCAACGCCGCCCTGTGCCGGGATGACATAGATATCGTATTCACCACCGCGCTCAGCACAATAGGCTAACTCTTCGCCGTCCGGCGACCAACCATGGAGGTAACTCGGAGCTAGCGGAGTTATTAGATTCGGGACACCACCGCTTAGCGGTACCGTGTAGATTCTGGACTTACCGTCTTCTTCTGTTGCGTGACTGACAGCAATCAGCTTACCGTCCGGCGACAGCACATGGTCGTTGTTACACTGATCGACATAGCCGGTATCAAGCTCGGAGATAGCCAGGGTTTCTAGATCTAAGCAGTAGATTCTGCCTTCGCTGTTATAAACGAGCGAACGACCGTCCATCGTCCAATTCGGTGCTTCGATGACCTGATCGAACTCCATGACGACTCGGCTCGTATCTTGCGCCAAATCATAGATCTCCAGGATAGATTGATCCCCTGTACGATCCCATACATTCTCAATATCGCTACTTGCCTGCATATTTTGTTCCTCCAAGATGTGCATGCTGTCTAGGCGGTTTTGATCTCACTGCGAATTTAACACAATAAACACGTGTTTTCAACGATTCAACGCAACTTTGACTTATGGCTCAATCTTTTGCACGAACGTTTATGCAATTTGACAGTTTTAGTCTGTTTCATACGTAAACATGATAATTATATTGACTTCGCAATTTGTGTGATGATACGATATTGATAAACACGTGTTCTTAACATTAAGCGTGTACATATAGCGGACAAGGAGGATAATGGGTTAGAATAAACAATCATTTCGGAGCGAATCACACGTTTGCTCCAGAATTCTTGTAGAAGGATGGATCGTTCAATTGAAGAAACTCACGAGTAACGATATAGCGAAACTTGCCGGTGTCTCCAGGAGCACGGTCAGCCGTGTCATCAACGGCTACGACAACGTGCCCGAAGAAACCCGCAAGAAGGTCATGAAGGTCATCAAGGATAACAACTACTATCCCCTCCTCTCCGGTCAGTTGTTGACCGGTAAGAAGACGAAGACCATTGGCCTGTTCTGGCTGGGCCGATCCATCGCACACGATTCACTGACGAGCAGTTACTTCATGCACGTCATCGACGCCGCAACCGATCAGGGCTATCTCGTACTCTCTTGTGTACTGGATAACCTGACGGATAAGGAGAACATCAACTTCGTCAAGAAGACCTTTATGGAGGGGCGTATCGACGCCGGCATCTTCGTCGGCACGACGAACAACGAACCGCTTATCGACCACCTCATCTCGCTGGACAAGATCGTCGGCTTATTCGACTTCTATCGCGAGAACGAGACGGTCAGCAACCGCTTCTCGGTCAACTTCGACCGAGACACGGGCGAGAAGGCGATCGACTATCTCTACGGGCTCGGCCATCGCAAGATTGCCATCATCGACGGCGACCTCAGCAGGCTCAGCTGCATACACCGCAGAGAGAGCTATATAAGAGGCCTGATCAAGCACAATCTGCCGATGCAGGCTAAGTGGATGGCGTTTGGCGGGATTGTCACCGACACCGCCTACCCTGTAGCCAAGGAGATGCTGGAGAATTGTATGGACGATCTGCCCACGGCAATCGCGGTCAATAACGACAGCGCGGCCTTCGGCGTACTCGCAGCATGTGAAGAGCTCGGCCTACGTGTACCGGAAGACATCTCAGTCATCGGTGCCGACGGTCATGAGAAGGGCATCTACTCGAATCCGCCGCTGACGACCTTCCTCTACGACTTCAACCACATGTTCTCCTCCCTCGTGAATCGCGTCATCGATGCGGTCGAGGAACGAGAGGACATAGCGCCCAGTGAATTCATCCCGGGCACACTTCTGGAACGAGCATCCTGTAGACGAATCAATCCCGGTACATCGTAAGTACCGACAGAAAGAGGTTAGAACATGGCAGGTACAATCAACACAAACGTAATCACGCAAGTCGGCTTCATCGTCCGCGATATAGTCGAAGCGAAGAAGGACTTCGCCGCCTTCTTCGGTGTCCCCGAACCCGACCACTTCGATGGCGGCAAGTTCGAGATCACCGGTACGACCGTCAACGGCGAGCCGGCACCGGATGCCAACTGTCTCATGGCCTTCTTCGATGTAGGGCCAAACGTCCAACTCGAACTAATTCAGCCCAACGGCGTCAAGAGCACGTGGCAGGACCACCTAGACGAGCATGGTGAGGGCATCCATCACATCGCCTTCGTTGTCGAGGGTATGGATCAGAAGATCGTGGCTTGCGAGGGCGCCGGCATGAAGCTTCTACAGCGCGGCAAGTACGGTAATGGTGGGGGCGAATATGCCTACCTGGATGCAACGGACAAGCTCAAGTGCATCATCGAGTTACTCGAGAATTATAACTAAGCAGGTGCAATCATGAAATTCGTAGTTATCGGCGCATCAAGAGGGCTCGGTCTCTCCCTGACCGAGGAACTGCTGAAGGCAGGACACAGCGTCGTCTCTATCTCACGAAGCCGTGTTCGTGCGCTGGCTGAACTCGAGGACAGTTACCCGAATCTTGATGTAATCGAAGGCGATATCAGCCAAGAAGACGATATGATCGAAGCCGCAGCCTTCGCCAAACTCACGCTTGGTGAGATTGACGCCCTGTGCGTCGTGGCCGGTGTCCTCCTGGACGGTGACCGCGTGAACCGTTTGCATGAAGCGGATATAGACGAGGTCAGACTGACCTTTGACGTCAATGTAGTGGGCCCGATCATCGCGGCCAAGCACTTCACACCCGTCATGAGAGACGGAGGCAAGTTCTTCGTCGTGACATCAGAAGGCGTCGGCATCACACAGTGCGGCACATGGGTTCCCGCTTATGGCCTGTCGAAGGCCGCGGCGACCAAGGCCGTCGGTATCCTAAACGCTTCCGTGGAGCGAGTCGATTACTTCGCCGTGCATCCCGGTCGCATGAATACAGATATGGGACGTACCACCGCTCAGATCGAGGCAGTCGAGGCCGCAACAGGCTTCGTTCACCTGATGGATGGCAGCACGCCAATTACGCGTGAACACTGGTACATCGATTACGAGGGTTCGCCTCTAGAGGCATAATACCTTGCTAGTCCTCCTAGCCTAGCAGAAACAAGCAGTCGTCCTCAGTCCGGATGACTGCTTGTTTCATTTGGTATCAAATCTCAAGATCTCTCCTTCGATACAGCCACGACCCGACGACAAACAAGCCGGCAGCAAGTCCGAGCATCCACAGCCAGGGCATGAGTCGAAACGCTTCTGTCGGCATCAGCGGCAGGTAGTGCTGCGGCACGCTGTAAGTAAGCAGCTTCGGAAACTCAGCCATCCCGGAGAAATAACTGAGCATAAACGAATAGATCAAATAGATATAGGCTACCCTCCCCCAAGAAGCTCGGATACCGATCCCCACCGCTGCCAAACCGACAAATAGCAGTACCGAAGGCAGCAGATTCATCCCCGCCACTACGAAGTCTCGGAGGAACAGTGTCTGCTCCGTAAGCAGCGCTATGGCTGTTAAACCGAGGCCCAGACTCGATACCAAGATTGCCACAAGAGACGATAAGACACTCTGCAAGACAACAAGCCAATAGAGCTTCGATCGACTGACTCTGGTGCCCAGTACCGCGGCCAGGCGACCCGACCGCTCCTCTGTACCCAGTCGATTCACCACAGAGATCGGAACGATACCGGCCAAGCCGGCCATCACAACCATCAAGGTAGCGGTGAAGGACGCTTCGAGCGATCCTCCGCTCGCGCCAAACAATTGTTTCAAGAGGTCGCTCGTATCGACGAAGCTCTGCATATCGCCGTAGATCGATCCATAAGAAGCACCGAGGACGAAGAGTCCTGTGTACCAGGCCAGTACGGTCCCCCGATTCAAGCGAGACCATAGACCCCAAACCGACAAGAGACTGCGTCTCGCCTCTCGCCTGCCTACGCGCGGACGGAAGAAGGAAGCCCCGAGATCACGACGTTCCTCAAGTATAGATGCCAAGAAGAAGAGCATGAATCCAAGAATCAGAGAATAGATCAGGTATCGCCAAGCATTCTGAGCATACGGCATAACCAGATAGGCCCAAGACAGCGGGTTCAAGCGAGACAAACCGGAGGAACGAATATCGGTCCAAGCTCTCAGCATATAGAGTAGCAAGATGACACCGATGGAACCTGCATTCGCAGCCGCAGCCGTCGGCGCAAGTTGTGCGACAAGTAGCGCAATCCCTGCTCCCAGTACACCGGCCATAGCAATCGCTCCCGCAAATATGAGCGTACCGTACACATCCATGCCCTCTGCGCCGAAGCTTAGCATCAAGGCCGTGATGGCAAGTCCCAGTCCGATATTGATCAGTACCGTCTCCAAGAAGAGCGCCACCGAATTCGCCAAACGGCCGAGCGGCAGGGCTCGAATCATCTCCAGCAGACCCGAATCCTCTTCTCTCCTGCTATGCGATACTACATGGAGTGAAGACAGAATCATCGAGAAGAGCGCGGAGAAGAGAAGCATCATGTGGCTGTACATCACGGGGAACGTATAGTCCGCCAGATCACTCACCGGTACCGGCCCTAGCATCGCAACCATCGCCGGGTTACTAAGCGTCTGAAACAAGCCGACCTGCCCGCCATCTGCGGTAATCCCCTCCATGATCGGTACCTCGGCTGCTGCAAACAAACTGAGCCCGACTATCCAGAACAAGATGGTCAGGCGATCGCGCTTCAGATAACGAGGCAGTAGACGCTGCCATGATTCGGCACTAAGCTTCATAATCTCACCTAATCCCGATAATGTCGTATGAACAAGTCCGCGAGCGTCGGCGGTGCAATCTGAAGCTTGACGACCGTATACGTTCCAAGCGCCGAGATGACCGCATTCAATTGATCATCGTCCACCGAGAACTTCACCGTATTCCCTGTTCTGCTGAAGTCATGTACACCTTGGAGCAAGCGAAGCTTATCTACCTCGCCCCCTGCCACCAGCGTGACCACAGATCTCGTCAGGTGACGAAGCTCATCTAGCGTACCTGATTCTACAATCGTGCCGTGCCGGATAATCACGATCCGATCCGCCAGGCGTTCGACCTCACTTAGGATATGTGACGATAGCAAGATGGATCGCCCCTCCCCTCGCAGGCGAAGCACCTCCTCTTGGAACACTTGCTCCATCAAGGGATCGAGGCCCGAGGTCGGTTCATCGAAGATATAGACGTC
>CAZLEA010000028.1:0-23373 GCA_964558445.1 uncultured Oscillospiraceae bacterium
TAGGCTATACTACCCACAATGGCAGGGAGGCAGGAACCCGAATTATCGGATCGGGTCGCAAGTGCTTGCGGCTATCGCATCCGGATGTAGCGACTACGGAACATTCTTCATATTTACATGAGATGGTACTTGGCACGCGACTTGGTAGAGGGGCGCCTCAACTAGATGATCTCGTACCTGTATCGGTTTCGCCGGAGCGAGTTCTCTATGTAGGATTAATTGAAGAATCATTAAGGGACTTGGATCAAGATGTGCGGCGGCTCCATCTGGATCTGGATGTGTTATCTCCTCATAGTTTCTATGGATTATTACCGAATGAGCCTGGTAAGGATATCTCTGAATTCCCTGCTGCTGTCGGCAGAATGACGTTACAACAGGTCGTAAGAATAATGAGCGATATTAATCATTTTGTAGGCATTGTAGGATTAAGCCTGGCAGAATACATGCCTTGGGATGCACTTCAGCTTCGAGATGCCTTCGAGAAGATGCGAATCTACACAACGGATTGAGTGCTTGTAGTATATACTGTTTTTATTTGATTATTATAGAAGCGTGAGCATTGTAATCGACTTGTTAAATACAGATTACAATCGCCGAAGAGGAGACTCCTATGAAACAGATATCGTGTGCGGAATTGGAAGAGGCGCTTGCCAACGGGCAGTCCTATTCAATCGTAGATGTTCGAGAAGCGTACGAATTAAGTAGCGGGATGATTCCCGGTGCGAAGCATATTCCGATGAACGCTTTGATGGCCAGGAGAAATGAGCTAGATAAGAACCAGGTTCAGGTACTGGTGTGTGCATCAGGAGCCAGAAGCGGTATGGGCTCGTTTATGCTTCGTCGTTTCGGTTACAAGGCATTAAATCTGATCGGTGGGATGGACGCTTGGACGGGTGACGTCGAGTAACTAAGCCTGGTTATGCGCAAGTTGTCCTCTTGTGATAGATTGGGAGACGATATCAATGGTTCGATATTCGGTAGAGAAGACGATCGGCTTAGCACTAGATCTTGGTCTAAGTCAGGAAGCGATTGCCATATTAAGTAATCTTCTGACAGACGAGGTCTTGGCGAACTATCAACAGTTATGCCATCAGATGACGGTGTACGAGTTGTCGGAAGCAGCTTACAAGCAGCTGGCGGATGAGCTCGAAGGACAAGATCCGGACGGTATGTTGATGCTTGGCCTGATGCTGGCGGCAGCTACGGATTCCAGGGCTACCTACGAGCACGAGGGAATCTCTGAAGAGATCTTCAGGGAGACGATGGATTGCTTCCCTCGCTTCTTGGCAGAGGATCTTGAACAGCACGGACGCACTTGTTTCACTCGAGCGTTCTGGGCGTGGCGCCAGCTCTCGCTGCGCTTGTTTCGCATCGGACTTCTGGAGTTCGAGTATGTTAGACCGAACAAGACGGATTCGCGCCTTGTCGAGTTAAGCGGCGGTCGTATGATTCTCAGCGTACATATCCCTTCGGATGTCATAATGACGCAGGATTCGTTACACGCTTCGTATCAACATGGTTACGATTTCTTCTGTAAGCATGAAGCGCGTTTGTGCCCCGAGGGTTTACCGGTCTTATTCTTCTGCAGTACCTGGCTTCTCTCTCCAGAGCTGAATGCCTTGTTGCCAGAGGGTTCTAGGATCAAACAGTTCTATTCGGATTATGAGATCTACGAAGTTGACTTAGAGGACAAGGGCTTCTATTACTGGCTGTTTGCAGAAGACGAGAATCCGGATACGAGACCTAAGCGAAGCTCGCTGCAGAGAACCGTGCACCGCCACCTACTCGCCGGTGGGAAGATCGGATCGGCTGCGGGTGTGATACCTGTGGGACGTTTCGAATATACGAATTAATCGTTTATCTAGTTCATAAATTATGGAGTTTGAATGGATGTATAAGATGTTTAGACCCGGCCAAGAGTGGCTTGATACAGATGGGGTGGCGATTCAGGCTCACGGTGGCCATGTTCAGTACCTACCCGTTCCAGACCCGCATACGGGTACGATTACGATGAAGTGGTGGTGGGTCGGTGAGGACAAGACGCATGGCTATCGAGGCGGTATCCGCGCGTACAGCTCACTGGATCTATATAACTGGCAGTCCGAAGGGATCGTCATGCGAAACATCGACTCGCGCTCGCAACTGGATACCGAGGATTATTTCCAGGACCTCTATCGCGGCGCGACTACCGAAGATAAGGACTTGATTTATGCGTCGATCAACAGTCATACGAGTGTGATTGAACGACCGAAGATGCTCTACAACAAGAAGACGAAGCAGTACGTCATCTGGTTTCATGCCGATGGACCGACCGCGAAATCGGATTCGAATTATGCTGTGGCATCGGCGGGACTTGCTGTTGCGGATCACCCTGCAGGGCCGTTTCGTTTCATCGATCGCTATCGGCTGAATACCTGTCCGCCGGATCAAGAGGATCTCTATCCGGAGAGCCAAGGGATGGCGCGGGACATGACACTGTTTGTCGACGATGACGATACGGCATATATCATCTATTCGTCCGAGGAGAATCTGACGCTCTATATCTCGAAGCTAAACGATAGCTATACATACCTGTCGGCAGACCCCAAGGAGGCTATCTATGGCGAGGACTTCGTTCGAGTGTTCCCCGGTGCCCAGCGAGAGGCTCCGGCAATTGTGAAGCGAGATGGGCTCTACTACATGATGACGTCCGCTTGCACTGGCTGGCATCCGAATCCGGCGAAGGTTGCAACAGCAGATACGATACTGGGCCCATGGACAGATCAGGGCGATCCGATGGTAGACGATAGAGATCAAGACACTTTCAGATCACAGAGCACTTGCTTGTTTGCCTATCCAGCCGATGCCGATGAACAGACATACATCTACATGGGCGATCGCTGGCAGCCAGACGATCTGGCAAGCAGTTCTTACGTCTGGTTACCGATTCGCTTCGAAGAGGATGGCAGTATGCGGATTGCGTGGCAAGATGAGTGGTCTCTATAACGTGAATGTCTTGAGCTATACGGGGGTTGATTATGCAAGTATTGGTTGGTTCGCAGAATCGTAGCAAGATGCAAGAGTATAAGGATTTGCTCGCACCGTTCGGTGTCGATGTCATCAATTTATTGGATCTTGGCATCGATGCCAAACCAAGCGAGACAGGAGGCACGCCCGAGGAGAATGCACGGATCAAGGCTGCCTTCTATAGTCAGTTTGCTCCTCATGTGATCTCATCGGATTCCGGTCTCTATTTCATGGAACTTAGCGAAGATGATCCGGCTCAGCCGGGCCTCTACGTTCGTCGCAAGCACCAAGACGGCGAAGAGATGAACGATGAAGAGATGATCGAATACTACTGTGATCTGATTAATCGGCATGGCGGGAAGCTCACAGCCTTCTACAGAGACGGTTATGCGATTGCGCGAAACGGACACATCGAGACCTTCATGCGACAAGGTGAGATTGACTTGGTACACAGCTTCTATATGGTCGGTACGGCTTCGCCCAAACGTCATATCGATTGGCCTCTGGACAGCCTCTCTGTGGAACCCAAGAGCGGTAAGTACTATATCGACTTGGATGAGGCGCCGGAGCGGACCGAACACGAACAAGCACTCTGGGATGACTATCAACGACAGAAGGAAGCATTTATCATCAAGGCACTGGGCCTGAAGGTTTCACTTCACAAATAGCAAATAATGAACAGTCCTTCGCAACTGTAGCGAAGCCTAGCCGTCATACTCTTACTAGAATGAAGTCAAATGAAGTAAGAGAGGTGACGGCTTATGTATACTATGAATGTCGGAAGAGAGACGGACGGCTACAAGAATTACTGGATGAGCTTAGGGAAGGATCCTGTAGAGATTGAGGCTCGCGCACATGCGATCTGGCAGGCTATCTTGCACGATGAAGTGGTCGGTTTCTCTGCTGAGACGGAGAATAACGAGCTATATTTCATCGATACAGGTAACGATGACGTTAGGACAGAAGGTCAGTCATATGGCATGACGATCGCAGCACTGATGGACGACCAAGTTAGTTTCGACAAGACCTGGCGCTGGACACTTAATCATATGTATCTGACAGACGGTCCCTGCAGAGGCTACTTCGCGTGGTCGGTTCCGCTGGACGGACGTCCGAGAGCTGCCGGGCCGGCACCGGATGGTGAAGAGTTTTTGGCTTATAGTTTGATCCTCGCTGCGAAGCGTTGGGGTAAGGGTGCAGATACGGGTGAGTCATGCCTAGGTATCCCGTACTTCGATTATGCGGCATGGGCTAAGCGAATTCTGACGGATGTGCTACATCGCAAGCCGGGTGAGGCAGGCCCGATGTGGACCGAGAATAATCTGATTGAGTTCGTACCGGATAGCGGCTTCACGGATCCGTCTTATCACTTACCGCATGTCTATCGTTTGTTTGCAGATGCGTCGAAGCCCGAGGATCGAGAGCGTTGGCTGGAGATAGAGGCCGCATCGCTTGCTTACTTGCCGAAGGCCATGCATCCCGTGACGGGCATGAATCCGGAGTATAGCAGCTACGAGGGCGAGGCGATTCTGGGTAGGGACCATCATAATTTCTTCAGTGATGCGTATCGAACGATCATGAACATAGCGCTAGCCGCCACATGGCCGGGACGCGAAACCGAGCAGTGGATGATCGATGCTGCAGAGAGTCTCGCCGAGTTCTTCTACCGGATCCCGACAGACGAATTTCGTAGATACGAACTTGACGGCACGGACGGCGGTCGTTTCAGTCGTCATCCAATCGGACTTCTCGCAAGCTTAGCAACGACTTACGTGATCAGCCAAACAGAGGAGACGAAGACGCTTGCTCTTCGCTTCTGGGATACACCGCTTCGGGATGGGCGCAGGCGCTACTATGATAACTTCTTGTATGCATTCGCGTTCCTCGCACTCGCCGGTATGTACCGTGGCGATTGATATCCGTACTCCTACCGCTTAACGCAATTATCGGAGCATATAAGAATATTAAAGGTATACCGCTAGTTAAGTCTTCGTAACAACGTATCTGTTTGTCTTGGCGAAGCATCCTATAATAGAGACAATAACGGATGGAGGTAGACAGCAGATGAAGAAGATTGCAGTAGTGTACTGGAGCAGTACGGGTAATACCGAAGAGATGGCCAAGGCCGTCGTAGAAGGCGCCCAGGGAGCGGGTGGAGCAGTTGAGCTGATCTATGCTACCGATTTCGGTGAGGATAGGGTCCAAGCATTTGATGCCATAGCGTTTGGTTGCCCCGCAACAGGAACGGAGCAATTGGACGAAGGTGAATTCGAACCGATGTTCGTATCGTTGGAGCCTGTTCTCGCGGATAAGCCTGTTGTCTTATTCGGCTCATATAGCTGGGGTGAGGGCGATTGGATGCGCAGTTGGGAAGAGTTGACCTCATCATATGGCGCACGGATCGTAGCCGGCAGCGTGATCGCCGCCGATACACCGGACGAGACCGCGCTTGATGCTTGCAGAGCCCTTGGCGGTGCCCTGGTAGCAGGTGCATAAGATGTAAGAACGCATCGAGAGACTCGCTGTGCTCAAGATTCATCGTTCGGATCATGAATTCCCCACAGAACTAAGCTGCCTGCAAGCGTATGAGGGACACGGTCTATGGAGATTGGGTGCGCACGGCAGCTGCTATAGCTGTAAGACAAGGGGAATCAAACCTGCTTAACGAGCTTGCCAGTGAGATGGTAGCCGTCTACGCCGATTTAGCGAAGCACTGCCACGCCCGCTAGAGGATATCTATCGAGCCTTCGTAGCACTTAGGCCTCGATTCTCACAGTAATTCATGAGGTCCGGAGATAAGATTAGATCTGCACCGCGGAGGTCATCGATTCTGCTCGCGCCGAGGAGGGCCATCAAGAGGCGAAGATCCTCTCGCCACTGTGCGATGCGCTGGACCGTCTCATCTATGCCCAGCTCCATGACCATGTTTAGCATACCGGCAGACATGCCGACAGCCTTGGCTCCTAGCGCGAAGGCCTTGATCATATCCAGGGGATGGCGCATGCCGCCTGAGGCGATGAGCTCTGTGCGGTCACGATAGGGCCTTGCCTCCAGTAGCGATTGTACGGTGCTCTGCCCCCAGTTGTTTAGGTAATCAAGCTTGTGTGCCTCGCGCCGATCGTTCTCGATGCGAGCGAAGTTCGTACCGCCGCGACCCGACACATCGATGTGGCGAACACCAAGCTCTTGTAGCTGCTCGATTGTCTCGCCGCTCATCCCGAAACCGACTTCCTTCACAATCACAGGCACGTTTAGTCCTGCAGTGATGCGGCGTATATTCTCGCTCCAATGTGAGAAGTTTCGATCGCCCTCCGGCATCACGACTTCCTGCGGAGAGTTGATATGGATTTGGAGCGCTGCGGCTCCGATTCTGGCAACCGCAACTCTAGCCTCATCCAACCCGTAGTTCGGGTTCAAGTTGGCAAACAGTATTCCGTCCGGATTCACCTCGCGAACAATCGCAAAGGAGTCCCATACACTCGGGTCCTTGAACGCCGCGCTCATGGAGCCGGTCGCCATGGCGAGACCCGCCTCTCTTGCGACGGTTGCCAGCTTGCGATTAATCTCCTTGGTCCATTCGGTCCCGCCTGTCATGGCGTTGATATAGAAGGGAGTAGCGAGATGAAGCGGACCGACCGTTGTCTCCAGACTCACGCCCGAGACATCGATGGCTCGAAGCGAGTGATGCACGAAACGGACTTGGTCGAAGTCGTTTGTGCTGACCGGATTGAAATGGCTGAGGGCGTGGTTTACGTGATCGTCTTTGCGAATATTCATCTGTCAAGACTCCTATACATGCCCCGTATCGTCGGCCTTGTCGTAGACCCTGATATCGAGGCGGATGATATCTGCGTTTCGCCAGGAATCGATTAGCGGGCCGATATCGATGGACTTGTTCGTGAGCACGATGCCGCAGTCGCCGCCGCCCGCACCGGACGTCTTGGCCGTACCGTAGGGGGCAGCAAGCTCGATGAGACGTGTTAGTTCCTCGGTTTCGATGCTAGGGTAGAGGCTACGAAGCAGACCGCGATTGGCCTCGAGCAGACTACAGATGGCAGGTCCGTTATCGTTATCAAAGGCCTCGATCATCTGACACACCAAATCCTTGGAGGCGAAGAGGAAGCTACGATAAGCATCCGGATCGACTTCCGTCCGAACTTCGTCAACCAGAGAGGGCGTGGAGGCAGGGCGCTTCGTCCAAGCGATCAGGAGATCATATTCTGTTGGGGGTGTAAGCTTGCGAATCATGAGAGACGGCCAGTCCATAGCGACCAGTTCCGGTAAGCTGTGGCTCGCCTTCTGTTCCAAGACGAACTTACGATCGAAGCACTGATACGCGATCCAACCGGTAAAGGCGGAGGCAGCCAGATCTCCGAACGAGCCGTTGCTGCCTAGCTTCAGATGCGCGAGTGCCGCGAGCTTATAGATCGTGAGATCGTCTTCTTCGATCTCGTATAAGCGGCAGAGGGCACGAATCGTCGCGATCGTCACGGCAGCGCTCGAGCCGAGCCCGTACTTCGCACCTTCTTCGCTGTCGAGGTCTGAATCGACTTGCAACTTGAAGACCATCAGCCTTCGCCCCAGCTCTCTTGCATACTGCTCCAGGATCGCGATTGCTTCGAGGATGTAGTGGAAGGGGTTGTCGCGTTTCTCGATGACGAGGCGATGCCCGACTCGCTTCCACTTCAGCGGCAGATGGGCGTACTGGCGCGAGATGATCGTGCCCTCATGTTCACAGGGTTCGACCGAGACCGTGATGAAGCGGTCGACTGCGACCAAGACGGCCGGATAGCCGTGATTGACCACCGCGTACTCGCCTGCGATGAAGAGCTTGCCAGGAGCCTTGGCGCGGATCATGAGAGCACCTCCGCTTGGGGTCCCGGCTTGGCCACCAGGATCTGCTCTCTGCCCAAGAGCGCAGAGAGGCGAGCGTAGATCTCCCCCGAATCCTTGGAATCGGTGATGATCTTCACATTCGGCCCCGCATCCATCGTGACGTAGGCTGCGAGCCCGTCACGTCGCATCTCGTGCACGAGCTCGATCACCCGAAGACTTAGTGGATTCATATAGAAGAAGGGTTCGTCCAGCGCGAGCAGGGTCGCGTGCATCATCATCGCATTGCGCTCGGCGATGCGTCCTACCATATGGATGTCCTGGGCACGGATCGCAGCTTGCATGTCTGCCATATCCGTATCGTTATTCGCCACCCAGGCATCGAAGTAGCGCGATTGCAGAGCCGTCTCTTGCATCTTGCTACGTGAACTGCGAGCCTTCTGCCGATCGCTTACGATCGCGATGACCATCTGTATGTCCATCGTCTCTTCTAGGGGATAAGCCAGGGATTCGAGATCATCCCCCTTCTGCCAGACGGCAAACCCGCCAAACAACGAACGTGAAGCAGAGCCCGAACCGCGCCTGGTCAGGCGAGACAGGGCCGTCTTGTCCAAGCCACAAGCGAACACATCGTTTAGCGCCGTGGCGAGCGCTGCATAACCCGAAGCCGAGCTTGCGAGCCCTGCTGCCGTGGGGAAGTTGTTCTCGCTTATGATCTCCACATGTTGATTGCCTACTCGGAAGAGATCGACGAAGCTACTGATCTTCTGTAGCTCCCGAGGGCCTTGGACCGTCCCGTCGAGCGTGAAGCGATCCTCCGTTAGCATCGGATCAATGCGGACTTCGGTGGTGGTGTAGAGCGCGTCCAGCGTCAGCGAGAGCGAGGAAGTGGCCGGTAGCGCAAGCTTCGTATCGGTCTTCCCCCAGTATTTGATCAGTGCGATATTCGCATGTGCCTTCGCAAGACTCATGTCTCCGGTTCCCATCCTTTCGTCATCCGGTCTTCTATCCGGCTTCGCTTGATTCCATTGGTTCGTTTGATTCATCAGACTATTATACGCCAATTCGATCAATCAAACGCCAAGAGCCATGTCTGGCTGGCCGCCTGATCGAGCAGAGCCTGCTGAACCCGCTTCGCCGAACCGAGGTCCGATACGAGAGCGAGCATGCAGCCGCCCCAGCCACCGCCGGTCAGTTTGGAACCGAGCGCACCCGCGTTTCGAGCCGCGAGAACCAAGCGATCCAGACTGTTGTTCGAGATGCCCATCTCCGACAGATAGGTCTGCGACTCGTTCATGGCCTCGCCCATCAGACGCAAGTTATTCTCGCGCAGATAGCTTCGTACTTGCTCGCTCAAGACGCCGAGCTTGGTGATCATGTCGTCGATTCTGCTTGGGTTCTCAAGTTTCTTCTCACCAAGCGCTGCTACGGCAAGTTTCGTCTGCCCCTTCTCGCCGGTGTCTGCGACAACCAGATAGCCTCGGGCCGAGATATCGAACTGGTCCGATCCCTGATCCTTGATGAAGTACAGCGGCTTGTCCGAGACCGTGACCTTGGCATCCAGTCCGCTTGGGTTACCGTGTGCGATGCGCTCGGACACCTGGGCGAGCGTGAACAATGTCTCGTCGTCCGGAGTCTGTCCGTAGTAGTCGTAGAGGGCACGGACCGTCGCATTGGCGACCGCCGCACTCGAACCCATCCCACGCTCTTGCGGAATCTCGGAGTCGATGCGGATATGGAAGCGATCGTCTTGGTGCCCGATTGTTTCGAGTGTCTTCTGCACAACCGCCTGTAGATTGGCAAGCTCGCTTGGCGCGTCCGCCAGCAGACCGCTGTGATAGATGCAGTCGACCGTCATCTCATCGGACGCCAAGACGGTGGTCCGGACGCTTACCTCCTTGAAGGGGAGGGCGATGGCGGGCTGGTGATAGACGACGGCGTGCTCGCCGATCAAGATGATTTTGCCATGAGCATGGCCTAGCCCCACGGATTTGGATTGTTTGTCCATAGCGAGACCTCCTTGTTTGTTCTTGACATCCGTTTATAAGCCGCTGAGTGTCTGGATGATAAGCGGTGCCGCATAGAGTGTCATGAACTGAACACCGTAATTCACGCCAAGCTTGTTCAGCGCACCGCAGGTGATGCCGATGAGCATGACGCCAAACACATTGATGAGTCCCGCATCCATATACGCCAGGAGCAAGATGAAGGCGACGAAGAGGCCGAGGACGGCTTCATGCGAGACGCGCCTCATGATGAAGTTTGTGATCTTGAACGCATAGCGATGGATCAGGATATAAACCAGCGTCACGGCGATGATGGCACCGATGAGGGTCGCCACGACGAATTCCGTACGACTCAGCTGATAGTGCAGATTGTTCTCCAGGCCATAAACGGGTGGTGCGTTGAACAGCGCGTTACCGGGACCGATGGCAACAGGGGAGAGCGGTATGCCGAGGGCGAACAGCGGGATGATGATTCCCGATAGATAAGTTGTCTGGGCGAGCGCACTCATCGTGACGAGGCTGCCCGAAGCCTTATCCTCGTCCTTCTTGATGCGCTTCTGGACCACTTCCCCCATGAGTAAGATGAGGCCGACAGGGCTCAAGATGAAGAGGAAATTGGATAGCAAGCCCATGAGTATCGCCCACTTACCCTCCTCCTTGTTTAGGATCTTGAAGGGGTTGAGCGTCGTCTTCGTATCGCCTGTCGGGATACGAATCTCCTTGTATTTGTCGAGCAGCAGACTCTTCTGAGAATCGCGGTTTAGCAATCCGAGCAGCGAAATGATCAGGGGACCGATCGTGATACCGAGGAAGAAGGATGTGGTAATCGTTGTCCCTTCACTCACAACACCCGTACCCCAGTAGAGGTGGCGCAGCCCCATGAAGAGCATGGCCATCGGAATGATGCTAAGCAGCGAGAGCAGCTTGTTCTTCGACATCAGCGACAAGAAGATGGCTCCGATTACGAAGATGAGGGAAGCGTAGGGCTGAATCTGTTCGGCAAAGGGCGCGATCAAGCCCGCAATCAGAAACGAGATGGGCACAGAGATCACGACACCGATGACGGCAGCTGCGGCCATCTTACGGATAACTTCAGCGGACTTGCCCCTGCTCTTGATGGACATGGCATGTTCGATCAGCGGGGCCGAGAGGACGCCGCCCGGCAAGCCGACAAGCGCCGTTGGCATGAGATTCGTCAGATTGAGGGAGACGATCGACGCAATGAAGAAGGTTAGAACAAGAACCGGTGCCACGCCGGCCAGCACGAGTGCAAGCGATACAGGTAGGAGGACGGATGTCTCATCCGTTCCGGGGATGAAACCGACGAAGGTATAGATGAGGACGGCAAGCAGCGCCATGCCGATCATCTGCAGAATCAAACTAATGGGCATTGTCTTCGTCCTCCGAGATGATATTACGCTTAGGTTTAAACAGTAGCGCGTTGATGACGAAGCCCAAGCAGGCGCCGCCAAGACCGAGGAGTAATTGTAGCGGACGGTTATCTGCCGGTGCGAGGAAGTATAGGCCCATCGTGGTGACGATGGAGATCAAGAAGGCCTTGACCATGGAGGTGACGTCGACGACGTCGCCCCAGACTTCGATAAGTTTCTCTCTATATTTAGCGTTACGCATAAAACCTCCTGGTAGGATTGAATATCGGTACAATTCTACATGCTAAACCGATGACCACGTGTCACGTTCGGGCCATCGGTCGCTCGGTTACTATAACAAGCAAACCCCGGATTCGCTAGATCCGAGCCATTAAGATCGTTATAATCAATGATAGAAGATTCTATGGAACGATTCTGTCGTACAAATGGCATAAGTAGATAAGAAGGTAGGTGAATGGATGAAATTACTGCTCTTATTCGGCCCGGGAGCCGTCGGTAAGATGACCGTAGGGCGAGAGCTAACGAAGCAAACCGGCTTGAAGCTCTTCCACAATCACATGACGATCGAGCCCGTGATCGAACTGTTTGGTACCGCAAACTTCACCGTCACGAACAGGCTTCGCGATATCTACTTCGAGGAGTTCTTGAAGACGGATCTGGAGGGCATCATCTTCACCTTCATCTGGGGCTTCGATCGACCCTCCGAGTGGGAGCAAGTCGATAAGCTCTATAAGCAATTCAAGGAGCATGGAGCGGACGTCTACTTCGTCGAGTTGAATGCTTCGGAGGCAGTTCGCCTCGAGCGTAACCGAACGGAATATCGTCTACAAGAGAAGGCATCCAAGCGAGACCTTGTCGCCTCGGAAGAACGATTGTTGAATATCGACCAGCAATTTCGCTGTGTCAGTCAAGAAGGCGAAGTCACTTACCCCAATTACCTACGCATCATCAATGACGACTTGTCCGCCGAGGAGGTGGCAAGTATGATTCGCGAGCACTTCTCGCTATGAAATCGGCGGAGGACAATACCCATGGTAACAAACAGATTCAATCCCCATCCCAGAGACAGCAGGGCACTTGAAGCACTTGCCTTTCGTTTCCTTGGCCAAACAATCGAGCTTGCAATCGATCACCGCAAGCGAGAACAAGATAGCACCTGGTCCGCCATCGTCTATCCGCTGCCTACTGGCCAAGTAGACGGCTATACCGTATTCGTGATCGGTCCCATAGAAGACAGTGAGAATTATATCGGTGAGATAGTCGCCGTGCTCTTCGACTATGGCTCGATAGCGGGTCCGGTCTTGGTCGCGGCGGCAGAGGGGATGAGACCGCATCGCTTACAGGTTCTGGAACAGATTGGGAGCGAAGTTGATCTTGCGGCTAGTTCCATGAGTATCTTCTGTCTCTATGACAAGAGCGTCGGAGCCGTGCCCTATTACCTTGCAGATGAGGGGCTTCGTTATCTTGTGATTCAATCCGTGCTCGGGCACTACTGCTTCCCGAAGGGACATATTGAGGCGGGGGAGCGAGATGAGGGAACAGCACTTCGCGAAGTCTGGGAGGAGACAGGCTTGCAAGTCGAGCTACAACCCGGCTTCCGTAAGTCTACGTCTTATATGATTCGGCCGGGCTATAAGAAGGAAGTGCTCTACTTCCTGGGACGTTTCCGAAGCCTCGACTGGCGACTTCAGGCAGAGGAGGTCAAGGCAGCTGAATTATTACCCTACGAGTCCGCTCTCCTTCGTCTGAGCTACGAGAACGACCGAAACCTACTCTCCGAAGCCGATGCCTGGCTACGTGAGAAGCAACACGGGGTATAGTATCTAGAATGGCTCGTCATGGATGTCGGACGGCCCGCACTCGATCCAATCAACGATGCGGATGCAATTCTGTGCTATGTCCGGTTTGAAGTTGTAGAGCTTACCATTTGAAGGCAGTTGTATATAAGTGAAATTGGTGAAGACTTGTTGCTCCTTGAAGTAAGGGATTTCAATCCCAAGGTCCGAATCTTCGCCGTCTGCAGGTAGGAAGGCGACAAGGTCTGCTCGCATATCGAACACACCACGAGCTTGCTTACCGCTCGGGATGAGCATGCTGAGGCCTGTCTTCATGTCCTCGCCGTATACCTGTTCTTCTAGCACACCCTCAATCGAGACATGCTTGTGTTCTTCATAACGACTCTTAGCCGTGCGGCTCCTCTGCCAGCGATGCCAATCGTACATCGAGGGGAAGTAGAGAGGGCTACTGGTCTTGCGATCCGCGGGGATGTTGAAGAGACGGTCTCGCTTCACCGAAACGGTATATGAGCAATTGTCGCAACTAAGCTCTCTTTTACCGGAGCGCATCACTAGATCTTCTTGGCAATCGGGACAGCAGTGTAGCAGACGATGGAGGCCGAGCGCCGGCTTGCGAGTCTTATACTTGGCGAATCGATGACGCTGTTCTTGCCAACTGAAGTCGTTGCCGTCCAGTGCCCGAATCAAGATATTGTTGATTTCTTCGGCTGTATAGCGCTCCGTGTCCTTGCTACTCAGGAGCAAGCGAGCGGTAGATTCGACCGGCCCGGGGGCAAACCAGGCCTCTGACCATCTCGGCCAGCAGAGATACGCGCCGTTTGTACGGACGGTTGCGACATTGAGCTTGTAACGCTTGATCAATTTGGCGGTAGCCGGATCAAACGGTTCAGCCGCGCCATCCAGACTGCGCCTGGCTTCTGGGAAGAGGGCCAAACGGCCGTCTTGCTTGATGATCTCGAGCATACCGCGAACGGCCTTGGTGTCGGTGACGAATTGCAGCTTCGGAATCACTTGCATCCATGACATGATACGCCTGGCAAACCGCTTCTTCATCAGCGCACTGCCGGCTACGAAGTTAACTGTCTGGTGCGGGAGGGCGAGCGCGAGGAACGCCGGATCCAAGAAGTTTGTGTGATTGCCGATAATCAGAAGCGGCCCCTCAACATGTTCGATTGCGGGGTCGATCGTTCGTTGGTAGCGGAAGACGAGTTTGAACAAGGGGAGGGCGATGATTCGCAGGGCGCGAAACAAACCACGGTTGGGTGCTCTGTAAGCCACAATCGATTCTCCAATCTGTCTGATCTGTGTAATTTTGTGTATGTTAATTGATTCTATCAGATCCCGCATTCTTTTGGTTGCCATGTAAGTATCAACATTGCTATATAATGAGCAAGTATCAATCGAAAGACGACAACGTATAAGGGGATAGACCGACATGTTAGAGGTTTCACACGTAACCAAACGATATAAGAAGCTTGTTGCAAACAATAATTTGAGTTTCCAAATACCGATGGGCAGCACGGCGCTGCTTGTCGGACCGAACGGTGCCGGTAAGAGCACCTTGTTCAAGAGCATCATGGGATTGCTTCGCTATGACGGGCGAATCGAGCTGAACGGACAGCCGACGAAGTCGGTTGCCGCGAAGCAGCAGCTTGGCTATGTGCCGGAGCTTCCTGCACTCTATCCGCTGCTTACGGTCTGGGAGCACATGGAATTCACAGCCAGACTCTACAAGGTAGAAGATTGGCAGGAGCGAGCCAAGATGCTCCTGGAACGCTTCGAGATGAGTGACAAGCTAGATAAGCTTGGTTCCGAACTCTCCAAGGGCATGCAGCAGAAGGTCTCTATTTGTACCGCACTGCTCCCGAAGCCTGCCCTCGTACTCTTCGATGAGCCGATGATCGGCCTCGACCCGCATGCGATCAAGGAGCTCAAGGCAGTGTTCCAAGAACTCAAGTCGGAGGGAAGCTCTCTGTTTATCTCAACCCATATTCTGGATAGCGTCGACGAGATCTGGGATTACGTCATGATTATGATGAACGGTGAACTTGTGAGCGTGGAGACGCGTGTGAATTTGGATGCCCAAGGCCTTACGCTAGAAGACCTATTCTTCACCGTGACGGAGCCTGCCGATCGAACAGGTATGGCGGATATGGCGACGGCTATGGCAGAAGGCGAACAATCGCCGAAGGAAGAGAAGGGAGTCTAAGATGACTGCGATACTCTATCTCCTGCGCCGTCAGATCGTCAATTGGTTCAAACAGCTTCGCTACAACAAGTCCAAGCTGTTTACCCTGATCTTCTGGCTTGGTTTCATGCTCCTCATCTTCGGCACGACCTTCTTCGGAAGTTCGCTTCCCGACAGCGATGAGATGGACGGCTCTGCCGAGTTCATGGGCGGCTTCATGGTGGTTCTCTGGACAGCACTTATGGCCTTCATGGTGACCGTAACCATGTTCCAAGGAACGAAGAAGGGTAGTTCGACTTACAAATCAGCGGATATACACTTCATCTTCACGGGACCTGTGCCCAGCCAAACCGTCCTCGTATACGGCATGCTAAATTCCTTGTCGTCGGTCTTCATTAGTACCTTCTTCATGATCTATCAGCTGCCGAACATGCGCAATATGGGTTTGACCTGGTCGAACTTCATCATGCTCTTCATCAGCTGGTTTATCATCGTTGCTGTCTCACAACTCGCGACGATGGCACTCTATCTTCTGCTATTTGGCAGACCCAAGATGCAGGCGATCGTGAAGCTGGTCATTGTTGCTCTACCGATCTTATTGATCGTGCTCTATGCCTATATACTGCTTCGTTCGGGTACACCCTCGGTCGAACAGCTCTTGCCAAGTTTGGAGGGTATGCTACGCAGTCCGCTCCTGCTCTTGATCCCGTTCTTGGGTTGGGCGACATCGTTTATGATGACCGCCTTCATCGGTATGCATACTTGGGCGTATGTCGGCCTGGGCTTACTCTTGTTATCTGCCGTTCTTATGATCATCTATATCAGCCGTAGCGAGGCGGATTTCTACGAGGATGCCATGGGTCTGACACAAGAGCGAGAAGCGCTCTTGGCTAAGCAGAAGAGTGGCAATATTCGCAAAATCAAGAAGGTTCGCAAAACCGGCCTGAACCACGGTTGGGGCATGGACGCAATCTATTATCGCCAGATGCGAGAGTACCGGCGGACGAGTCCGCTACTGGTCACGCCTGCCGCCTTCTTCTACACGATGGCCGGTGGATTCGTAGCCTTCTTCATGTGGTCGATGGCAACAGATGGCGAGATGCTACCCGGTAGCCTTCAGACTTACGGACCGATGGTTCTGTTCACGGTCGCCTTGTTCATCATGTTCTGGCACGGCATGTTTAGCAGTCTCTTGGTCGAACTCGAGTCGCCGTTATTCTATATCGCACCGGGTGAGCCGATACCCAAGCTCTTACAAGCAAGCCGCACCGGTCTCACGAAGATCTTGGTAGACCTCGCGCCAGCTCTGCTGATCGTCTTGCTTGTGTTCCGCCTGAATCCGTTCGTTTGGCTTAGCCTGATCTTGGCACTACTCTCGGTTCATCTCCTGATCAGCGGAAGTCAGCTTGTTGTCTACCGCCTCATGGGTTCGGCCAAGGGGACGCTGGAAACCATGGTCTTGCTACTGATTCAGGGTGTGGCGATGGGCCCGACTCTCGTCTTGACCATCGTGACCTTCGTCCTCTTGTCGATGAATCTGTTTAGCTTCGTATGGCTGACCCTGTTCTTGATCGCGGTTATCAACGTGGTTCTCTACTTCGCTTGCTTACCGGCCGGTGTGAATATCTTACGAAACGGCCTCGAGCGCTAGTAGTCTCGGATTTGTTCTAGTAATTGCGGGATCAAGAGTGCTTCCCGAAGCTTCCGATATGTGTCCGTGCCGGCCAATCTGCGTACGATGGCGAGGGCGAATAGAAGTGCTGTCGCAGGCCCCCTCGAGGTGATCAGTTGCCCGTCCTCGACGACCAGGTCCTCTCGGTAGTCTTGGAAACCGAGTTGGTCTCGGAAACCGGGGAAGGAGGTTCCGGACTTGCCGGCCGTGAGCCCTGCCGCCTCCAAGACGATGGGCGATGCGCAGATTGAGGCTACGAGGCGGTCTCTTGTAGCTGCTTCTCGGATGAGCGAGAGGACGCGAGAATCGTCTCGAAGCGTTGTCGAGCCGGGCAGGCCGCCCGGTGTGATCACGGCGTCGTAGACTTCGATGTCCGCTACGGAATCCAGTAGGATGTCCGCCATAATCGTGATCCCGTGTGAACCGGTAACTTCTAGCCTTGCGGAGAGCGAGGCTGTATCCACGTGGATATCTGCTCTACGGAGGATGTCGATGACGGATATGGCTTCGATTTCTTCGAAGCCGTCGGCTAGGAATACGAGTGCTCTGTTCATGTGTTTGGCCTCCCTTATGATTTGTCTCTATCATACAACGGTTGGGCGTTGCAGTTCGTGTTGTTGCGGAGAATAGAGGCTCATTCCCGTATAATAGGGATAATTTGGATTTATATGAATTGTATGGTTTAGGAAACGAGGTTTGAAATGAAACAATTTGATGTCATCGTAGTCGGTACCGGTGCCGGTAACATCGTCAGTGATGCAGCGCTCGATGCCGGCTTGAACGTGGCCGTTGTAGAGCGCCATCTCTTCGGCGGCACATGTTTGAATCGGGGTTGTATCCCGACCAAGGTGATGGTGACGACGGCCAATCTCTATAGAGATGTGAAGAAGGCTTCGCATATCGGCCTTGATGTGGGCGACGTTGTGATGAATTGGCAGAGGGTGCGAGAGCGTGTCTTCGAGAAGACTTCGGAGAACTTGGAGATCGGGCCGGCTTACGAGGCCGAAGAGAATTGCACCGTGTATCGTGGTACGGCAAGCTTCGTCGACAAGAAGGTGCTGGAGATTCGCTACAACGACGGGCGACCGGCAGAACAGATCACGGCCGAGAAGATCATCCTCGCTACCGGAACCAAGACACGAATCGATCTTGTCCCCGGTTTGGCTGAGGCGGGTTTCATCACCTCGGAGTCCTTCTTCTCAGATGCCTTCCCAAACGAGCCCTACCAAGACATCGTGATCCTCGGCGGTGGTGCGATCGCAACGGAGTTCGCGCATGTGTTTGCGGCTGCTGGCGCGAGAGTTGAGATCGTCCAGCGAAACGTTCGTTTGCTGCCGATGGAGGACGCCGAGCTCAGCAGTAGCTTGAAGGAGCATCTTGAGGCCGTAGGCATCACCGTGCATCTGAACAGCTTACTCCAAGAGGTAGAAACTCTGGATGGGAAGAAGCGCCTTGTCATCGCCGATCGTACGACAGGTGAGCAGAAGGTGCTCGAGACTGAGCACATCTTCCTTGCGACGGGCGTCGAGCCGCACGGTCTGCTGAAGCCGGAAGTGGCAGGTGTTCGAGTCGACGAGGGCGGTTTGATTCTGACCAACGAGTTCTTGGAGACGACTGTCGACGGTATCTATGCGCTTGGCGATTGCAAAGTGGGGCCGCAGCTTCGTCACCGAGCGAACTATGAGGCCGAGATTCTCGCACATAACTTATTCTTGCCAAGAGACGAGGACTGGGAACCGCGCTGGGCGAGGTATGATCGGATACCCTTTGTCACCTATACCTATCCCGAAGTCTCGCACGTCGGTTTGACCGAGGAGCAAGCAAGAGACATGGGTTATAACATACAAGTCGGTCGCCACTACTACTCACAAACGGCGAAGGGCTATGCACTCGGTTTCGATCCGGATGCGTTGCTAGACGGTCTGGTGAAGATGATCGTGGACCGAGACGAGGGCAAGATATTGGGTATGCATATCATCGGACCGGAAGCTTCCGTCTTGATCCAGCCCTATGTCTTCTTGTTGTCTGCAGGAGAAGTGCCTCTGACCCCGATCGAACCCGAGATTGCATCCGATACGGTGAAGCAATACAGAGAGTCCGTCAAGGGGACCGTACTGAAGCCCGATTCGGTTCGGCTGCAAGACGAAGCGATGGTTCCTCATCCTGCCCTCAGCGAAGTGGCGGCCTGGGTAACGGCTTATCTGGAGGATGTCGATTAGCTTCATCCTACTCTGAATCGTACCGTGGAGAATTGAATAGAAATTACCATAGCGCCCTTGTCGACTACGATAAGGGCGTTTTTGGTGTTTTGTTACAATAGAATCGATATATGCTGATCATTTAAACTGATTTTCTCCGAAATTCGGGTGCGAATTAGTCAAAATCACAAGTTTTTCTCTTGAAGATGTTTTTATTAACTTTATAATCCTGTCTTATACACTTTTTTGAGAGCAAAAGCCTGTAATGCACGATCGCTACTGCATCACAGGCTTTCCTTGTTTTCTTCAATTTTCCATACTATTTTTACTTCTTGCTTTGTCTCAAGATTTTGTTGATATGCTTATGCGTATTTATCTCATAATCCGTGCGAAATCCGGCCAATTCATGCAGTGCATCTGTTAAATCTGTACGAGTATAAGAAGGGATGAACCCCTGGTTCTTAACTTTGTGGAGATTCATCTGTCGAAGTGTGTCCAAGATCTCGCAGGAGGTAAAATGGCCAGGCAGTGCTTGTACCAAAATGCGATAGATCAGGAGAGTGATATAACAGGTTAAGAAATGTGCCCGAATGCGGTCGTCACGTTGGAGATAGACCGGTCGACTTTTGAAGTCGTGTTTCATCAAGCGGAACGTTTCCTCAATTTGCCAACGCCCTTTATTGATTTTTAGTAAATCACGTACTCCCCCATCAAGATTGGTACATACGGCGTAGAAACCATCGTACTGCTCTTCTATAGCGATGCGTTCCTGGCTTAAGTGGCGGATTGCTTTGTCGGCCAGTTCGCCTTCCGGTGTGAGGTTATAACTGTGGATTAAACGCTTGTAATCTGTTTGTCGTTTCTGAGTAAATTTGCCTGGGTTTCGTTCAATAAGCTCTTGGGCTCGTTGAATCTGCTTGGCTCGGATATGGCGTTGGTAACGTTGTTGCTTCGGAGAGAACGTTACAATGAGTCGTTGCTCGAAATCCTTTTCGTTGATCCAACGCTCTTTGTAATACAATCGATCGTCTTGCTGGTTTCCTAAATTTGTTTCTTCTAATAAATCATCTTCCGTATCTATCTCCTTGAGATTATATTGCTTCTCGCTACCTAGCAGACGCCAACCGGTTGGATCCAATGCCCATTCCTTTAAATGCTTCACCATTTTCTTCAGTGACTGTGTGGTTACAAAAGCACGATTATCTAAACTGTTGAACTTGCGATTGGCCATGGATGATAAACCGGCATCCGTACAAATGACAAACTTCGAAATATCAAAATCTTTCAGAATACGTTGTTCCAGTGGTTTCATCGTCCCTTGTTCGTTGGTATTACCGGGTGTGATATCAAAGGCTAAGGGGATGCCGTTGCCATCCATTAACAAACCAAGTTGGACGATGGGATTCGGCCGGTTCTCCTTACCAAGGCCATACTTGCGAGAACCGTCCTCGATATCTTCTTCCTCTATCTCGAAATAGAAATTGGTCAGGTCATAGTAGAGAATGGATGTTTTGCGCTCACAAACAGCTGCACTCTTTTTATAGAGCCACTCTTGGATTCGTTCATTTTCTTGACCCAGAACACTCAGTGAACGATAGATCTGCTGCACCTGGAAATCAACGGGTTGTAAAAATGTTTTGGCGGTCTCAACCAGCGCTCGCTTCGATCCAGGTCGGAGCATACGTGCATACAAAAGATAGGAGAGGATTTGATTCAAATCGTAGGAGAATTGATATTCCTGTTTGATTTGATGACATAACTTATCTAAGCCCAAGCGATAGTAAATCTGCTGGATAAAGAGATAGCCAACATTATAAGAAACAACCTGCCCATGTGAGATTAGCGTGCGAGGTAGATGTTTGACGATGACCGGTTGATTATCTTGCTTGTCTTGAGCTCGTAAGCGTTCGACATAAGCTCTGGCCCATTGTTCTGGATCCTGATCGGGATGCTGTTTCGCAAGCTCCTCCGTATTACCAATGCGTTCGGCAATCCCGGTGGACTTACGACCGTTCACATAGATGTCTTCCGTTACATAGTAGGTTGTGGTCTTTTTAGATGTTTGGATTTTTAACCGATAAGCCATAGAACAATCCCTCCTCGTCGTATAGTCTTATTATATCAGAGTATGGAATAGTATGGAATATATTTATATTACAATTTGACGTCAAAAAAGGCCCTAAGGCCTACTACGACGAGATTATAGAAATAAATGGTGCTAATTAAGTGTCAAACTCCCGTTCTGCAAACCAACGTTATTTCTGTGATTCGTTCACTGATGTGATCGTGATTATTTATGCAACATGATGTAATAGTATTCGTTTATAGTCTGTGTTATATTGAATATGTGATAATAGTTCGTTAGTGTGATAGAGACTTGAAACAAAGTGAAAGGAGGAATTAATGTTTTAGTTGTCTGGATCAGTAGTATTAAGAGTTGGATTTTGAATTTAATATCAAAATCAAAAATATCACATGACTATTAATGTTTTGAAACGAGACTCAAAGATGCGGAAAGATTTAAAACTAAAGATTTATTATGTTTCTATAATATTAACATGTTTTGCTATAATAGGTAGTTTTTCATTTGGTAAAAGCGTAGAAGCACATGAAATGTTTCACAATGGTACCAGCGCTGTTTCTATAAAGTGGGGAAATTTAGTAAGTGGCAAGCCACAACTTAAAATTAATGGAGATTATCTAAGTTATAATTTTTCGGTTTACTACCCAGATGCGAGAAACTCGTGGAATGGAGTAGCAGGAAAAGTAATTGTTTCTCAAACCTCCTTCTCTTCGTCAAATGTTGATCTCGCTACTCCCACTGTTCAGAGTTGGACTGATATAACAGGCGGCTTTTGGGGTGAAGTTCTTGGAATATGCTTAAATAAAACATCTGACGGTAAAGTTCTGAGAACGTATAGTGATGCAGTTGCCTCCTCAAAGGTTATTACATATTCCTCTATTTACCTTACACCTTATAATACGGCATATCCTAATAATGCTGCTGGACAAACAGGAAGAAAGAATACTATGGCACATGAAATTGGTCACGCCTTAGGTTTGGGACATAGTGATTTAAGCTACTATAATCCAATATCTAGCAGCACAACATCTATCTTACGTCAGAGCATATCATATTCCTATTTTGCACCACAACCGCATGAAGTATCGGATATAAATGCTAAGTATTAAAAATGATCAGGAGGTTAGAATAATGAGAAGAAAAGTATTGATTTTTAGCACTATGATGATCTTGGGATTCGTGTGCATTTTCTCTATTGCGTGTACGAACAGTCAAGTTGAAGACAGACTGAGTCAAGAAGAAATAGAGGGGTTACGAAATGAATATCCAATATACAATAATGTAGCTCCTTATGTTGAGATATCAAGAGAGATGACACTCGAAGAAGTTAGTGATGTTGCGGATACTTTTATTTATGGAAGGATTAAAGGAGAAGCCTTTCGGCGTTCAGATAACACTGGAACAGGCATTCCTGAGTTAGATGATAAGTTAAATGATAAGGGAGGGTTTGAATCGGTATACGCTGGTTATACTTTGGAAGTTTTAAATGATACGGAAGGTATGTTAAAGAAAGGCAGCCTCGTGACGATAGAAGTAAACGAGGTATTCTGGGATATGATGCCGAATTTTAGTGACGGTATGGAGGTTATTGTGCCTGTAACTTCATGGGCTAATACAGGCAATCTAGATCGCTACAATTTCACAAGAACGGGAATGTTCTACGTTACTGAAGATGATTATGCCCTTGCTGTTTATCAAGATGATAACGATGCAATTACAGGCATGAAAGTTGATCCAGCGATGACCGCAATTCAAGATCTTGCACATCAGAAGTGATGGCATCAGATTAGACGGCGGAGATTAACTTCTCCGTTACAGATAATAAGTCCGCAAGATAAAACACCGTCAGTAAACGTCGGAGTGATTAAACGGGAGCACATTTTGGTTCATTCATGGTAATGAACCAGACTCTCACGTTGTGATCGTTCTCGCGATACGATTTCCACCAATGCCAGAGTGTTTTCTTGTCTGGATATCCAAGCTCTCGAATGGTATCTGCATAGCTGTGATCAAATCGGATGAATGTGTTAATGGCTTTTTCTACTTCTTCTTGACTGTAGATGGTTGTAAATCCTTTCTACTTTTGGTCCAGGATTACCACCGCAGCCCCTTTTGGGTAATTCTAGTTTAACAAACACATTCTCGCGTCGTCTGAGCTCCTGGTTTAGTCTCTCTAGAAGATTCGTACTTCTAATACGAG
>CAZLEA010000029.1:0-23297 GCA_964558445.1 uncultured Oscillospiraceae bacterium
GTAGAAGTACCGCCTCCGATCTAACCGAAGTTGTTAGCGGAGGCGGTTTTGTTATGTTTGGCTAGTAGAAGAAGCTAAGGGAGAGTCGTTGTTTGGCTCATCGTGGCAAACAGCATCGCCTTGATCGTATGCATACGATTCTCTGCTTCATCGAAGACGACCGATTGTGCTGAGGAGAAGACCTCATCTGTAACTTCCATCTCGCTGATACCGAATTGCTCCTCGATTTGGGCAGCTACCATCGTCTTGTTATCGTGGAAGGCGGGTAGACAGTGCATGAAGATGGCATCAGGTCCGGCAAGCTCCATCACACGGCGGTTCACCTGATAGGGTTGTAAGAGGCGGATACGCTCGGCCCAGATCTCTTCGGACTCTCCCATAGAAACCCAAATATCTGTGTAGATGCAGTCTGCACCCATCGCGCCCGCTTCAGTGTCTTCGGTCAGTGTGATGCTGCCGCCGCTTGCTTCGGCTATCTCCTTAGCGATCAAGACCAGGTCTTGGTCGGGGAAGAGCGCTTCGGGTGCACAAGCGGTGAAGTGGAAGCCCATCTTGGCGGCGGCGATCATGAGGGAATTACCCATATTGTTCCTGGCATCGCCGAAATAGCTGAGACGAAGGCCTGGAAGCCTACCGAACTGCTCCTCCAAGGTAAGTAGGTCTGCTAGCATCTGTGTCGGATGGAAGCTGTCGGTAAGCCCGTTCCAGACGGGGATTCCGGAATAGGCTGCCAGCTCCTCGACAAGTGCTTGGCTGTAGCCGCGGTATTCGATGCCGTCGTACATCCGGCCTAGCACCCGGGCGGTGTCTTGGATACTCTCCTTCTTACCCATCTGTGAGGAACCCGGTTCGAGATATGTCACGCCCAGGCCCAAATCGGCTCCGGCCACTTCAAACGCGCAGCGCGTGCGAGTCGACGTCTTCTCGAACAATAAGACGATATTCTGCCCGTCAAGATAGCGGTGCAGCACGCGTTCTTGCTTCAGTTGTTTGAATTGCTTCGCCAAATCGAGTAGATAGTGAATCTCGTCAGCCGTGTAATCCAGTAGTTTGAGGACGGATCTGCCCCGCAAATCAATTGTCATATCTATTTCCTCCTCGCCTCCGTATCTATTCATAATACAGCAAGACCACGCGGTTTCGACCCGATTATACGCAAGCTCTGTTATTATGTGAATCAGATAGATATTTCCTTGTGCAAACGTTTGCATTCATGCAATGAATGGCATAAACTAATAGCGATTGGAGGTGAGCGCATGGTTGGATTGAAGGATGTTGCCGATCGGGCCGGTGTGTCGGCCAGTACGGTCTCCCGCGTCCTCGCAGGGAAGTCCTATGTGAGCGAGACGACAAGGTCACGTGTTTGGGCCGCGGTCGAAGCGCTGAACTATCGCCCGAACGTCTTGGCTCAGAGCCTGAAGACCGGAAGCAGCAATACGCTTGCGCTGATTATCCCGAGTATACAGAATCAGATGTTCCCGCACCTGACCAGGGGGGCCGAGGATGCGGCTCGCGAGGCGGGCTATACGCTCGTCTTGTGTAATACGGATGAGGATATGGCGCTCGAGCGTCAATATATCGAGAGCCTGAGAAGTCTCCTGGCTGCCGGTTTCATCTGCGGTACGATGCTACCCGATTCGGAGCACTTGCGTGAATTACATCGAGACGGTGTCCCCCTCGTGCTCAGTAGTCGCTATTACGGCGATGCGATCGATGCCGTCTTGATCGATAACGAGAAGGCGGGGTATCAGGCGACGAAGCATCTGATCGATACCGGTTGTAAGCAGATTGCGATTGCTGTGGGCGACCGGAACCTGTCGATCTATACTGAGCGCATGGCAGGCTACAAGGCTGCCTTGGCGGAGGCTCGTCTGGAACAATCGGACGAACTGGTCTTGGCGGATGCAGACGACAAGGAGAAGCTCTACCAAGACGTCACGAATTTGCTGCGAGAGAGGCCGGAGACGGATGCGGTGTTTGCCACCAATGACCAGAAGGCGTTTGTCGTGATGCGAGCCATCCACGATCTGGGGCTTCGAATCCCGGAGGATGTGTCGATCATCGGTTTGGATGATGTCGAGATGAGTCGTTATATGGAGCCGCCGCTGACGACGGTCGCCCAGCCGCTCTATGAGCTTGGCCGGCGAGCGGTCTTGCGGATACTGGAATTGATTCGTTATAAGGAAGAACACGGCAGCCTACCGGCCGCCAAGATAGAGATATTGGACACGAAACTGAAGATCAGAGGATCGACGAAGGAGGAATTGTAATGGCAGCACATGAGAAGTTCTCATTTAAGAGCCTAGATGAGCTCGAAGCCAGAATCGAAGCGTTGAATGTGGATGTACCGATCACCAAGGACCTAAGTCCCTTGGCTAGAAGGGTCAAGGTCGGGCACTTGGAGGCGCCGAACGCGATTGCGGTCCTGCCGATGGAAGGCTGTGATTCCAATCCGGATGGCTCGCCGTCGGACTTGGTAGAGCGCAGGTATATGCGGTTTGCAAGCGGCGGAGCGGGGCTACTCTGGTGGGAAGCCAATGCGATTGTCCCGGAGGGACGGGCCAATCCGCTTCAGATGATGCTGACCGAGGAGAACAAGGCGGCGTTCAGAAGTCTCCTCGCCCGTACGAATGCGGCGGCAGAGGAATCCATGGGCGAGGGCCATCGTCCGATCAATATCTTGCAGCTGACGCACTCCGGCCGCTACTCGAGGCCCGTAGACCAAGCAGCGCCGATTATCCCGCAACACGATCCGCTCTTGGATCCGCGAGTCGGTGTCAAACCCGAGGACCCTGTAGTGACAGATGAGTATCTCGATTCGCTGCCGGCCCTCTATGTCAAGTCCGCACTCCTGGCCAAGGAGGTCGGCTTCGACGGCGTCGATATCAAGGCTTGTCATCGCTATCTGCTAAGCGAGTTATTGGCATCGCACACGCGAGATGGCAAGTATGGCGGCAGCTTCGAGAATCGTAGCCGCTTGCTCCTAGATAGCATCGAAGCGGTGCGCGAAGCGGTCGGCGAGGACTTCATCGTCGCCAGCAGGTTCAATGTGTTCGATGCGCATCCGTATCCCTATGGTTTCGGTTCTTCTAAGGAAGACATGTGGTCGTTTGATGATACAGAACCACTGGAACTAGTCCGCCTCATGATCGAGCGCGGCGCAAACCTCCTCAGTAACTCAGGCGGTAATCCCTACTATATCTATCCTCAGGTCACAAGACCGTTTGACCTATCCAGTACGGGTATTCCCGTGCCGGACGAGCATCCCCTGGAGAGCATCGAGCGCCTGTTCGACTTCACGAAGCGAATTCAAGCGGCGGCGGGTAGTATCCCTGTTGTCGGTAACGGTTATTCTTGGCTTCGCCAGTTCCAGGGTCATGCGGGTGCGGCGAATCTCGCGAAGGGCGATTGTGCCTTCGTGGGCCTGGGTCGCAGCAGCTTCGCCTATCCGGATGCGCCGAAGGATCTCCTGAAGACGGGTGAGATGAACCCCCGCAAGGTCTGTACGGCTTGTTCCAAGTGCACGCAGATCATGCGCGATCACGGACGTACGGGTTGTGTCGTGCGAGATGCCTTGGTCTATGCACCGCTCTACAAGGAGTATCGCCAAGCGGCAATCGAGAGGGAGAACAAATGAAACAAACAGCAATCATAACCGGTGGTAGCCGCGGAATCGGGTTTAGTATCGCCAAGCGCTTGGCTGAAGCCGGCTATAACGTGGTCTTGACCGCCAGGGGAGATGTGTCGACAGCCAGAGAGAATCTGGCCGAGCTCGATCGTCTCGGGGCCAATTATCTGTTCTGCCAGGCGGACAATGCAAACGAAGCAGATCGTGTTCGTGTTCTCGACGAGACGATTCGCACCTTTGGACGTGTAGACCTCTTGGTTAACAACGCGGGCGTCGCACCGCTCGAGCGAAACGATATTCTCGACATGACAGAAGCTAGTTTCGATCGCGTCGTCGGAATCAATACGAAGGGCACGCTCTTCATGACACAGATCGTCGCCAAGCAGATGCTGGCACAGAAGCCGCTGTTCAAGAAGCGGGGTACGATTATCAATATCGCGTCGATGTCATCTGTCGTCTCGTCGCCTAATCGCGGCGAATACTGCGTATCGAAGGCGGGAATCTCTATGTTGACGACGCTGTTTGCCGATCGCTTGGCAGCAGACGGCATACTGGTCCATGAGGTCAGACCCGGCGTCATCGCGACGGACATGACCGCAACCGTAGAGGAGAAGTACGATCGCTTGATCGCCGACGGCGCCTTCCCGCTTGCACGCTGGGGCCAGCCCGAGGATATCGCAAACGCGGTCTATGCGCTCGCCGGCGACGACTTCCTCTATACGACCGGCAACTATATTGATGTCGATGGCGGTTTCCATATCCGCCGCTTATAGGAGAGCTGAAGATGGAGCAACAGAGAATCAAATTAGGTGAGCGAAGCTTGCCATACTATCGCTTCGGCACGGTAGTCATCGGAACAGGTGCGGCAGGCTATAATGCTGCGCTGCGTCTATATCAATACGGTGAGAAGGATATTGCGATCGTTACGGACTTCGTCAACGCGGGCACGTCCAGAAACACGGGTAGCGATAAGCAGACTTACTACAAACTCACGCTCTCGGGCGGCGATCCGGATAGTGTCGGCGAGATGGCCCAAACGCTGTTCGCAGGCGGCTCGATGGACGGTGATACGGCGCTTGTCGAGGCGGCGCTCTCTGCCCAGTCCTTCTATCACTTAGTGGAAGCGGGTGTACCCTTCCCACGTAATCGCTACGGAGAATATATCGGCTACAAGACGGATCACGATCCCAGGCGGCGTGCGACCAGCATCGGACCATATACGTCTAAACGCATGACGGAGTGCCTGGAAGAGAAGGTCCAAGAGGCCGGCATCCTGACGCTTGATCGTCTGCAGGTCATCCGTTTGCTGCGAGACGATGAGCGCATACAAGGACTGCTCTGTTACAGTACGGGCGATGTCACAGATGAGGATCGCTTCGTCGTGATCCAAGCGACAAACATCGTTCAAGCGACCGGCGGACCCGCAGCGATCTATGCCGATTCTGTCTATCCACACGGGCACTATGGTGCGAATGGCTTGGCCTTCGAGGTCGGTGCCAAGGGCCAGAATCTAACCGAGTGGCAGTACGGTCTCGCTTCGATTCGCCCGCGATGGAATGTCTCGGGCACCTATATGCAGGTCCTACCGAGGCTTGTCTCAACTGCGGAAGATGGCAGCGATGAGACTGAATTCCTGCTCGATTTCTTCTCGGACAGGGAGGAGGCGCTAAGCCTACTCTTCTTGAAGGGCTATCAGTGGCCGTTTGATGTAAGCAAAGTCCGCGACGGATCCTCCATCATCGATATTCTCGTCCACATCGAGACAACCAAGGGGCGCAGAGTCTTCCTCGACTATCGCAGCAACCCGGGTGCTACGGAGCCAAACTACGAGGGACTCAGTGCGGAGGCCTACGACTATCTAAGACAGGCGGGGGCATGCTTCGGCACGCCGTTTGAGCGCTTGATGCATATGAACGAACCTGCGGTCTCCTTCTACCGTGATCGCGGCGTCGATCTGGAGACTGAGATGCTCGAGATCGCGCTCAGTGCACAGCATAATAACGGCGGTATCGCGGTCGATCACTGGTGGCAGACGTCTGTCCCCGGTCTCTATGCGGTCGGCGAGGCGGCCGGTACACACGGCGTCTATCGCCCCGGCGGTTCCGCGCTGAACTCGGGGCAAGTTGGCTCGACCAGGGCTGCGCTCCATATCGCGAGTCGCCCGGCTGCGGAGATGGCTGGCGAACTGTCCTTTGGCAAACAAATCAGTGAGGAAGTCTTGCGTCTGATTGAGCTCAGCCGTCATGTTGTTGAGGATTCGGCAGCAGATGAGGTTGAGACGATCCGGGCACGGGCGGCCAAGCGCATGAGTTATAGCGGTGCTGCGATTCGTAAGGCCGATGAGATCCTCCGTATCCTGGATGAGGCGAGGGCCGATCTGGAGCGTGTGGATTCGGGCCAAGTGCGCGTCCATAAACGCGATGCGGCGAAGCTCTATCGCCTACGAGATATGCTTCAGAGCCAGATGCTCTATCTGTCGGCGATGGCCGATTATATCGCTGTCGGAGGGAAGAGCAGAGGTTCATCGCTCTATAGCGATCCAGAGGGGGAGGCGGCGAGTCCCAAGCTTGACGATCGTTTCCGCTTCACGCTAGATGACGGGCTGCTAAGCAAACAGATCCAAGAGACCAATCTCTTGGCAAACAAGGAGATCGCGCATACCTGGCGTGCCGTGCGTCCGATCCCGGAAGATGACGATTTCTTCGAGAACATCTGGCGCGACTATCGTGAACACGGGAACGTCTACTAAGACATAGAACCGAGAAGAGAGGATTAACCATGAGTAAGATTGTTACATTTGGTGAGCTGATGCTCCGCCTGGCCCCTGAGGGCTATCTGCGTTTCGTCCAAGCCGACCGTTACGGCGCAACCTACGGTGGCGGTGAGGCCAACGTTGCGGTGAGTCTGGCGAATTATGGGCTTGATGCGGCCTTTGTCACGAAGATGCCGAGTCACGATATCGGTCAGGCAGGTGTAAACAGCCTCCGTCGCTTCGGTGTGGATACAAGTAAGATTGTGCGCGGCGGTGAGCGTGTCGGTATCTATTATCTTGAGAAGGGTGCCTCGCAGCGTCCGTCCAAGGTCATCTACGATCGTGCTTACTCGGCGATTGCGGAGGCAAGCCCCGAGGATTTCGATTGGGCCGAGATCTTCGATGGTGTGGAGTGGTTCCACTTCACGGGGATCACGCCTGCGCTCGGCGGTGATCTGCCGGCGATCTGTCTGGAAGCTTGTAAGGCTGCCAAAGAGCGAAACATCACCATCTCCTGCGACCTGAACTACAGGAAGAATCTCTGGACGAGAGAAGAGGCAGGGCGCGTGATGGCCGAGTTGATGCCCTATGTGGATGTCTGCATCGCCAACGAAGAGGATGCAGCAGACGTCTTCGGCATCCATGCCGCGGGGACCGATGTCACCACGGGCGAAGTGAATCACGATGGGTATAAGGAAGTAGCAAGAGAGCTAGCTGAGCGCTTCTCGATCGGACATGTGGCGATCACGCTGCGTGAGAGTATCTCGGCTAACGATAACAACTGGGCGGCCATGCTCTATGACGGAAGCGATTATTATTTCTCCAAGAAGTATGCCGTACACATCGTCGACCGTGTCGGTGGCGGCGATAGCTTCGGTGCGGGCTTGATCTACGCAACCCTGAACGGTTACAGCGAGCAGGAGCGTATCGAGTTCGCGGTAGCCGCTAGCTGCTTGAAGCACAGTATTGAAGGAGACTTCAATCAGGTGAGTGTGGCGGAAGTGAAGAAACTGGCAGAAGGGGATGGGAGTGGTAGAGTACAACGGTAAATGCGTGTAAAACACGCATTTACCTATGCAAGAAGGATGCAAACAGACGTTATCCTTCTTGTGACTTGGGCGAAGCCCATTATTATCTATGCAAGAAGGGTACATTTGCAGTACGTAACCCTTCTTGTGACTCGAATTCACACGCATTAACCTATGCAAGAAGGATGCAAACAGACGTTATCCTTCTCGTGGCTAGGCGAAGCCCATTATTATTGTTAGGGTCGTCACTTGGGATCTGTTTGGATCTTGGGTGGCGGCTTTCCTTCTCCAGATTAATACAGATATCAATCGTCTAAGTTCAGTGCTCCACGAAACCCGCGAGAGGAATAGTAGGAATCCGCACCATTGTGATAGGTGAAGACGCGATCGAAGCGCTTGTCGCAGAAGAGTGCACCGCCGAGTACGCGAACAGAGGCTTCGGTCAGGATCCAAGATGAGGTCTTCCGATCGAATTCGCCGATGCTCTGGAGCAAGTAATATGTCTTCTCGTCCAGCAGTGTGATGCCCATCTCATCTGCTAGACTTATGGCGCTGCCATCCGGTTTGTTCTTCTTCCTCGCTTCCAGTGCAGGTTCGTCGTAGCACAGACTTCGCCTGCCCTCCGGTGTTTCGGGAGCACAATCGATGAAGAGTCGCCTATCGTCACCGGGCATACACAAGAGGTCCGGTTCACCGCCGGAATCTTCCATAGCTTGGAGGGACTTGAGTTTCGCCAGATTCGCTGATAGTACAGTCTCTATGTCGGACCATGTCTGATTAGGGTGCCTGTTCATATTCTTGTGGAAGCGATCTTCCAGAATCTCAAGCAGTGGTAGGTAGGCTTCTATGTTTGTTGGTTTGTTCATGCGAGGCTCCCTTCCGGACGTGCGGCATGCAGATGGATATGTGTTCTACCATCTGATTATATGCTGAGCTTCGCGGTTTCATGCTTCCAAGGGTAACAGATTTCTGTCATAAGATGCGCTCTGCCCGGCAGCTAAATTAATAGGGACTTGCAGATTCTTGTAGTTTACGATTGCCATTAATCCGGTGGGTGCTTGTACATGAAATGAACTAAGTTCATTGTTTTCCCAGTGAATATCGACTGTTGCGTTCCCTCGCACACATAGGCCACGTATGCTTCCGCTCAACCACGCTTCCGGAAGAGCAGGTAGTAAGATGATTTGATTAGCTGTGCTCGATACGAGCATTTCTGTGATTGCTGTCGTTGCACCGAAATTTCCGTCAATTTGGAAAGGAGGGTGGTTATCAAGCAGGTTCGATAGTGTCGATTTTGTGATTAGCTGTTCAAAGTGATAATAGGTCTCCTTGGGGTCTTGTAGCCTTGCATAGAAGTTGATAATCCATGCTCGACTCCAACCTGTGTGGCCACCGCCATGTTGTAACCTTTGACGAAGCGTCTCTCTGGCGGCCTCTGCTAATTCCGGAGTCTTTGAATTCGTAATCTGGTCGGAAGGATAAAGACCGTAGAGGTGTGAGATATGGCGATGACCGGGTTCGATCTCCTCGTATTCTTCCATCCACTCCATGAGTCTGCCGTCTGAACCGATGCGAGTAGGCGGTATGCGATCGATAGCACGTTCTACCATTGCTACTGTCTGATCTCGAATATTGAGCTCGTAGGAGGCAAGCAAATACTGATTAAATAGATCGCGAAGTATCTGATTATCCATCGTACTGGATATCGTCACAGCACCGGTCGTACCGTCCGGCATGACATAGATATTTTCTGGAGAGACAGATGGGCAGATCAGCAGATAGTCATCCACTTCGATCAAGAAGTCCAAGAAGAAGACGGCGGCTTCCATCATGATCGGGTAGTATTCTGCCAAAAAATCCAGGTCTCTCGTATAGTCGTAGTGCATCCATATGTGTGTGGCAAGCCAAGCGCCGCCCATCACCCAGTAGGATGCAGGGATATGAATATCTTGTACAGCCGTATCACCCCAGATATCCGTGTTGTGATGAGCGACAAATCCACGACAGCCATACATAAACTCTGCCGTATATTTACCGTTTGGGAGCATCCGCTTCAGATGATCGAATAGAGGCAAATGACATTCCGGAAGATTACATACTTCGGCAGGCCAGTAATTCATCTGAGTATTGATATTGATCGTATACTTGGAATCCCAAGGCGGTCGCATATGTTCGTTCCATATTCCCTGGAGATTGGCAGGAAGCGAGTCACCTCGACTAGATGAGATGAGCAGATAACGTCCGTAATCGAAGTAGAGTTTGGCCAAATGGATATCCATCTGACCATCCTTGGCGAGAAGTAGACGTTCCTTGGTTGATAAATGCTCCGTCCGGATCTCACCGGATAAGTTGAACTCAACACGCCGATAGAGTGCTTGATAGTCGTCTAAATGTCGCTGACGAAGAGAGTCTATATCCATTTGTCCGGCGGCATCCAGAGTTTCCAAAATCGCGACAGTGGGATCTTCATAACGAAAATTGCTAGCAGCTGCAAGCAGTAGGGTAACAGAATCAGCGTCTCTGATAACTAGACAATCGCCTACCGTATGGCAACTACCGCCGGTGTGATAGGCTCGACAAGCGACGGCAAAATCCAATCCCTCTTGGCCCAAGTTTCCGTCGATTAAGATCGTCTGATCATCTATCTTGAGAGAACGATTATAGAAACGCTGACGTGCCAGACGGGCATCGAAACTAATGCTTGCAGGCCTTGATGCTCGGAGGTGCAAGACCAATACATTATCCTTGGCACTGATGAAGGTTTCTCTTTCGTAATCGGTTTTGGCAAGTGAATAACGAACGGTGTGTATGGCGTCGTCCAAGGAGAGTGTCCTTCGATAATTACTCACAGAGGCGTTAACTTGATCGAAGGTGAGGTTGAGATCACCCAGCGGTTGATAGGGTCGTTGACTCTCGGGTGTTCCGCTTAGTGTCTGCTTCATCAACGCTTCGGCTTCGGGAATCTGTTTGTCCAAGATGAGCCTTCGAATGGTCTGTAGCGAGGCCTTCGCATCCGGATTGTTCCGATCGATCGGTCCACCGTACCAAATACTGTCTTCGTTCAGCTGGATATGCTCAGTTGTTATACTACCGTAGACCATGGCGCCAAGTTTGCCGTTACCGAGCGGTAGTGCTTCGTCCCAGATGTTTGCGGGTTCACGATACCATAATTTACTCATATGAATCTCCTTGGCTTATCTTATTAGTGTAAATGATGCAAAAGCGACACTACCCTCTCCACGATAAGTAAAATATAGAGCATGAGTACCATCCGGGATGTGGATGTCTGCTTGATAATCATGCCAAAAATTACTATAATTTATCGCAATTGAACCTATGGATTCCCCTCCGATTTGAGTTCTGAGCTCGAAATGACCGCGTGCATAGCCACGAGTGCGAATCATAATTTGGCGAACTCCCTGACAAGCGAAATATTTGAATCCGGCGGTTGCCGAATCTGTCATATTAAGGATGTAAGCATCTTCACGATCCCCATCTCCACCATCTTGTGTTATTTTGGGATAAAAAGCATCCATCCACAGGCCGTTCCCACCCATACCTCCTGTATACGGGTTAGGTTTACTACAAAACAGATTGCATGCAATGTATGTTTGGTAAGTTCCCTCACCGGGAAGCGGTCCGCCATTGAGGCCACATGAACTCATAGAAACTTGAGAAATGCTGTTATCGGCATTAATCGTAATTCTTTCTGCGCAGACTTGACGACTATAGTTTGTGCCGTTCGTGTGCCTGTGATAAAAAATAAACCAATCTCCGTTCAGTTCAATAATGCTACCGTGATTATTACCACCGTAATAAGTGGGCATGTCAGCGGGTTTATATGTTTGAATGCCTAGATCGTTGTTACTTATAATAACGCCGCCATATGTGAATCCTGCGGTAGGTTCTTTACTTGTTGCATAGCATAATTCATACATCTGGACGGACGAATAGATCAAATAGTATAAATCGCCTCGCTTTCGAATTGAAGGTGCTTCGAAGAATTCGAATCCTTCAAATCCACTACCGGCACTATAAGGTTTGTTAGGCAGGACGAATGAAGGTTTGGTTCTGACTGTTAGCATATCCGGTTCCAATACAGTGACCATGGCACCGCTTCGATCCTTATCATCAGGCAAGCAGAAACCGGTATATAAATAGACCGTGTTTCCTTCTGTCAGAACAGAGGGATCGAATTGTGGTTCGTCTCCGATTCCTTCGCCAAGGCGGGTTCCGTCCGGATAACTGACATAACCATAGAAATCATATGGACCGGTCGGATGATCCGAGACTGCAACGGAGACGACAGGTAATGAGTTCAGAGAATAATAGAGATAGTATCTTTTGTCGGGTCCTACCGTTACATCGGGAGCAAATAGACATGCACTGCCATCACGATTTGCGGGATCGTCGGTTTTTCTGTAAATGACACCTTCGTAACGCCAGTTCCCGAGATCGCTCAGAGGAGCAGACCAGCATACATAATCATTTAGGCAGTACATATGACCGTTGAAACGGTCGTGGGAGCCATATACATATACACGCCCATCGAAGACATAGGGTTCTCCATCGGGAATGTATTCCCATGATGGTAGATATGGATTCAAACCAAGATTACGCATAATTACTATCCAACCTTCTATGTTACTTACATGAAGAGAGGGTGCGAGATTTGCACCCTCTCTTATATTAATAAATTTCTTTGGTGCTAATTAGTTCTCTAACGCAGCCGCTCTTTCATCGACTAGTACTTGGTATTTATTCTGATCAAACTCGACCAAAGTATCCCAATCGAAGCCATCCAAATCTTCCTTAAGTTCTGACCAGATACGATCGAATTCATCTTGGTCTTTGGCAAAAATCATTTTCCAAGATGCATCGCAAACCAGCGGCCCGGCGTTACTTCGGATCAACGCAATGTCGGTGCTATCCGGAACTAAGTTGACGTTCACGAACGGAACCACGCTGATTGTGTCGGATTGGAGTAGGAAGTCAACGGGGTTTTCGGCCTTAAAGCGTTCACTCCATTCATTTGTTGTTGCTGTTTTGGCCTTCTCGACTTCGGCAGGCCAATAAGTAGTTGAGTAGCTCGTATTGTTGTTGGGATTTGTTGCAATTCCTGCTACCATCCACTGATTAATTTGGAGTATGCCGTCGGCATAGAGGCCACCACCGAATTCCTCCGGTACCGGAGAATTGTCCATCAGTGCATATTCACCGGCTGCGGTGCGGACAAATCCATTTCCATCTTCGGCGTCTTCATAAGTGAAACCTTCAATTCCGCCATGAATGATTTCCAATCCGTCTGGGCTGGACATCCAATCCATCAACATGAGAGCCCGCTCTTGGCGAATTGGATCGTCTGTACCAACGGCAAAGGCGCGGCCACTGCCAAAGAAGGAATCGGAGGGCTGATATATCGACATATCCTGAACAGGTGCCATAATATAATTTTCTCGATTGTTGCCCCGCTCTGTTGTATTCCAGAAACCTTGTTGCCAGTCATTCCAGATTAAGAATGCGCGCTTGGAATTAAATTTGCTGTTGACAGAGTCCCAGTTTTGCGTTCCCGAATCAGGATCCACTACGCCTGCTTGATTTGCATCGAAATAGAACTGAAGAATTCTCTTATAAGCTCCGCTATCATCGGTTAGCTCTATCATGCTTCCATCTGCGCCAAGGAGAATCGAACCATTTACCTCTTGGCCGTACCATTTGGTTAACTGATTTACGTTCTCCATAGATGTTCCGTCCCAGTCCGGCCATAAAGTAATTCCGTAGCTTGGGTCGCCGGATTCATTTGTCGGGTGATTATCTTGAATCTGACGCAATACCGAAACCAAGTCAGATAGATCAGCCATATCGGGTGCTCCGACTTCAGCGTAATAATCCCATGGAAGTGTCGGCGCGACCCCGGGGATTGTCGGTGTGAAGGTCGTAGGACTACTGTTAGCCAGTTCGCAAGGCCATGCGTAATACACTCCCTCTTCCACACCGTCAAGCGTTTGATTGTAAATATCTATCTGTTGTTTGTAGTCGTTAAAAGAAGTGAGAGATTTCATGCCCTCGGTTATATCGAAGATTAGATTAGATTTGATGGACGATTGGATATCCGCATTATCCAGGACGACTAAATCACCGAGAAATCCGGATGCCGAACGGGCGGCAAAGATGTCTCCGCCTGCAACCTGTGGCGCAATAATACTTAGTTTGAGATTAAATTTGTCTTTAAGGATTTTCGCGGTCCAACCGATTTGTTCACCTTGAAAGTTGGCCGGTTGCGAATAGACTTCGAGCATCAATTCCTCAAGATCAACATCATCGGTATCTGTTGTGTCGGTCGTATCGGACGATTTTTGAGTTTGCTTGTTGGTCTCCTCACTACTGTTATTCGTCGTTGCCGATTGATTACCTGCTGTACAGGCTGCCAACAGCATTGAGCCGGATAGCATAAAAGCTATGATTGCTTGCTTTGCGCTTCTTCTCATCATGATTTCCTCCTGTTTTCTAATTAATGCCTCGACATATAGTTTATGTTTGATTCCGAGGCATGAAACCCAATTTGGCTGCTACTTGTTAACCTTTGACGGCTCCTATCATCATGCCTTTAATGAAAAAACGTTGAAAAATCGGATAGACCATCAAGATTGGTAATGCAACAATAATAGTGACTGTCATTCGAATAGAAGTCTGTGTTTGAACATTGCCGAGCAAGGCAGTTCCACTTCCTGCGGTTGCGTTTATGATTGCCGAAAGAGATTGTGATGATTGTAGGTAACGGTAGAGAACGAATTGCAAAGTATAGAATTTTTCTTGTGTCATGAGTAACAATGTGTCTTGGAATGCATTCCATTGGTTAACAGCTGAGAAAATAGCGATCGTAGCGAGGATCGGCTTCGCAGTAGGCAGAATAATTCGAAAGAATATCGTCAGAACACCGGCTCCGTCCACCTCTGCCGCTTCCTGCAATTCACCCGGAATAGATTCAACGTATGTTTTGGTCAAAATGATATAGAAGGGAGAAACAACGAGAGGGAAAATATAGCCCCAGAAATTATTGGTCAGCCTCAAATTCATCATCGTTAAATACCAGGGAATTATTCCTGCATTGAAATACATGGTGACAACTACAAATCGATACCAAAGTCTGCGTTTCCACATGGTGTTTCTTGCGAACATGTAACCTAAATAAGCAGCTGTAAATACAGTCAAGATCGTACCGATAACTGTTCTGGAAATCGAGATATATGTTGCTTGGGCTAGGCCGGGAATTTTGAAAGCATCGATATAATTTTGCAAATGAAAGCCTTGGGGAAACCAGATTATCCTACCGCTCTCACTCAATTTGTTATTACTAAGCGTATTAATAAAAATATAGTAAAAAGGGTATAGACAAATAAAAGAAAAGGCAGTTGTTATAAGGTAGATAAAACCGTCAAGAATCATGTCTGTGACCGAGGTATAGCGTATGCGATGATTCAGTTGTCGGCTTTCCTCGTTGTCTTTTTTTCTATGTTTCATAACTCAGATGATTCCTTCCTTTCGTACTAACTTAGAGAAGCTGTTACTTGCAAAGAGGAGCGCCAGGCTGACCACGCTTTTCAGCATACTAATTGCCGTTGATACGGAATAAACAGGCGGTTTACTTGTTGCCAGGTTATATACATAGAGATCTAGTACTTGTATTGTTTCGCGATTCCAAGCGTTCTGGAAAACGAAATATTGCTCCATTCCATTGTTCAAGAAGTTTGAAATGTTAAGTAGCAAGAGCACGAAGAAGGTAGGTAGTAATCCGGGAATCGTAATGTGTCGGATACACTGTATTCTAGTTGCACCATCGATGCGGGCGGCTTCATAGAGCATTTCGTCGATGCTACTGATTGCAGCGATATACATAATCGCAGCCCAGCCCAAATTCTTCCATGTAAGCCATAGCCACATCTTCAGCCAAATGTGTTCGCTCGACTTCATGAAATCGATCGGTTGAGAGATGATACCCCAATTCATAGCGACGCTGTTTATCATGCCGTTGTTGCTCATTAATAGGAAAGCCACCGAATAGACGAGAATCCAACTGATGAAATTCGGAATAGTCGTTACGGTTTGAACGAATTTTTTGTAGCGCAAAAAACGGATTTCATTTAACATTATGGCGAAAATCATCGGTAACCATGAGAAGGCAAGCGATATGCCGCTCATGGCAAACGTGTTTCTCAATACTTGAAGCGTTTGGCGCAGGTAAGATCTGTTTTGGAAAAGCAGCTTAAACCATTTTAGACCAACGAACGAATCTCGGGAGAAAGGTAACGGTGGTTGATAATCAAAAAAAGCATAAATCCAACCATACAGCGGGTAATAAGAAAAAATGGCGACCATAACTAAAAAGGGCAGGATGAGTAAAAATTCTTTATATCCCTGTTTCTTTCTCATATTCGTTTGATTTGTTGAATTTGCCATAATCTATCTCAAACCGCCTTTGATTTTATATATAAATCATAGCTAGCAGAGCCGAGGCGCACAATGAAGTATTCTCAAATATAATTGATGCAATTGAATTGAATATTGATTAAAAACAATATATTAAAATGAAAAAAGTGAATCGCATATACAAAGTTAGTATAAAAAAGAGCAATGTGACAATCGATGATGCCGGCTGATGTCACACATCTTTGTTGGTCTGCTCAATATTCTGCTGCAATTGATATTGGCGAGGTGTATATCCGCAGATTCGCTTAAATTGTCTGTAAAAATGTTCGGTGCTCTTATAACCACATCGTGTGTAAATCTCGGTTACGGATAGAGTACCGGTACGAAGCAGTGTTTTGGCTAGATCTATTCGGCTGAGAATAACATCTTCTATGCAGCTCACGCCGAACGCATCCTTGTATGAGGCGCCCAAGTAACCCGGGCTGATATTGAGCATATCCGCCATAGCTGATAAGGACCAATCTGCTTCCGGGTTAATGTGAATTTGTTTACGCAGATCATGAATATCACGAATTATCGGGGATGTACGAACGGATTCGTTGCTGTCTATCAATTTATATAGCATCAGTTGAAGCAGATTTCGCACAATCGGCTCTTTGTTTCGGCTATTCACTTGATGTTCCATGACAACCAGACGAAATAAACTGTGTAAGTATGGCGGATTATCGATTTTGAGCGGCTTACCAAAAGGTAAGTCGGAATCGCTAATAAAACGTTCATCTGTTTGAAACATGATCCAGTCATTGGTGAAGCGCTGATCGTTGGATTCATAGAGAATTGTTTGATGTGGCTCATAAAGAATAACAGTGTTCGGCGGACAAGGAATCGCTTGATCGTGCACATAAAAAATAGTTGGTGTTTGGGTCATGAGTAAAAGCCAATAATCCAGCCCCTCTGGGATATCAAATCGAAAGTCACCACGATGTGTCGCGTCATATTCTGCATAAACAATCTCAATCATATTCTCATCCTTAACAAAACATATGAAATATTACGGTTAAGCCCATTATCTGCAGGCAACCGATTACTGCAATGCATGATGCATTAGTCCAATAAACTCTTAACGATTCTAGCCGGATTCCCTGCTGCAAGATGATAATCCGGTACATCCTTGGTGACGACAGAACCGGCTCCGATGATCGCCCCTCTGCCAATCGTAACACCGGGTAGAATAATCACTCTAGCGCCAATCCACGCATGCTCTCCGATTACCACCGGCTTGATGTCCGTGTAGCCGGAGAATTGCTTCGTCTCTTGGTCAAATTTGTGATTCGTTGTGTATATCAGGCAGTCCGGTCCCATCATGACGTGTTGGTTGATAATCGTGCCTTTGGATACCAGGGAGTTGACGCCAACACTGGCATGGCTTCTTAGTACCACGCCCTCGTGTACGATTGCGCCATTCTCGATGTTCGCAACATCTTCTACTTCTGCAATGTGCTTGACCAACCACAAACGAACGCTCTTACCGATACCGCCGAGCGGATAGTAAGAAGTAGGTAGCCAAGCTCCTATTGTAGCGAGCATAATCTTATAGAATTTCACCGACATCATATATCTCCTTGTTGTCACGACTCAATTATATAACAGGAATAATGTTTGCAGAAATACGGCTATGACTTCCGGGCATCTGTGACTTATGGAATTCGCTTATTGTATACTTACTTATACAAGTGAGTTTGCACAATCGATGCTGATATGTGCTCTATAAGAAGTGGAGGAGAGACGCCAATGTTAAGAGAAGTTCAAACCGAGAACGGCTGGCTTCGCGGCCTTCCGGCAGCAGATCCCAGGATTACGGCTTATAAGGGTATCCCGTTTGCGAAACCGCCTGTAGGTGAGCTTCGCTGGCGAGCTCCGGAACCGGCAGACGATTGGAGAGGTGTTCGTGAGGCCTTTGAATTTGCCGCGATTCCGATGCAATCCAATCCCGGGGATGGTGATCCCGAATCCCTCTATAACAAGGAATTCCATGTGGATAAGAACTTGCCGATGAGTGAAGATTGCCTGTATCTGAACGTGTGGACACCTGCGAGAACCGGCGATGAGTTGCTGCCTGTCATGGTCTGGATCTACGGGGGTGCCTTCCAACACGGATACACATCGGAGATGGAATTCGATGGAGAGCGTATGGCGCGTCGCGGCGTCATCGTCGTTAGCGTCAGTTATCGTTTGAACGTGTTCGGCTTCCTAGCCCACCCCGACCTCACGAAGGAGAATCCGCATGGTGTAGCGACGAACTTCGGCTTGCAAGACCAGAAGGCGGGTTTGGCATGGGTACAGCGAAATATAGCGGCATTCGGCGGTGATCCGAATAACGTAACGCTATTCGGTCAATCGGCCGGTGGCGGTAGCGTGATGGCACATCTGGCATCGCCTGAAGCAGAGGGTCTGTTCCACAAGGCTATCGTGCAGAGCGCGGGTGGAATTCTGACACACGAACTGTTCGGTCAGAGCATGGAAGATGCCGAGTCACACGGTCAAGCGCTCATGCGACATATCGGTGTGGAATCGATTGACGAGGCCAGAAGTATTGATGGACCCGCACTCTTCCGCCTGGCACAGGCCTATTTGCCGTTTAGTCTGGTGATTGACGGCACGTATCTCCCGCATGCGGCCGCCACGACCTTCATCCGAAACGAGCACAAGCAGATTCCACTCATGATCGGTTGTACGAGAAACGAGTTTATCGAGACCTGTGACATTGAGGGTATGGAGCCGTTCTCGTATAACAACTTCGAGCTTGGGAATAACTTGATGGCTAGATTAAATGCCGAGCGATCCGGGCCGCCGCTCTATAACTATTACTTCGATCCCGAGATTCCGGGGGACGATCACGGTTCCTTCCACTCATCCGAGCTCTGGTTCATGTTTGAGACGCTTGCCAAGTGCTGGCGTCCGTTTGTGGGTAAGCATTACGATCTCGCCAGATGGATGTGTAACTACTGGACGAATTTCGCCAAGTATAGCGATCCGAACGGTGTTGATGCGGATGGGACGCCGATGCCGACTTGGACACCGGAGCGTGCCGATGTGCCTGGACGCATGTTCTTCGGGGATACCTGTGGGATGCAAGAGCGGTATGGAACGAAGCAAGAGCAGGCGCTGACCGATTACTACTATGCACGTTTGGGCGGAGGAGTTGTTTAGTGGCTGTATGTTGGGGTAATGTTTCGGCAGATTAGGGTGTATAGTGATAGAATTCTTGAAGATCAATTGTACTAGAATAGATGAGCAATCAATTGGAGGTTCTACATGATATTCGAAGATAAACAAGGTTCGGCCGCATCGGCGGTCCTGGATCGATCCGAGGTGGATCCCAAGCAGACATGGGATGTTGAGGCGATCTTCTCGACGGATGAGGCGTGGGAAGACGCGTTTCGCATGATTGATGAGCAGATTCCCGGTCTCGCTGATTACCAAGGTCGCTTGGGCGAGTCCGCTGCCGTCTTCCTCGAAGCACAGAAGGCGGTAGAGCGTGTGTCGATCGAATTCGGTAAGCTCTATGTCTATGCCCACCTGAAGCATGACGAGAACACGGCGAATCCGACCTACATGGCACTGCAATCGCGTGCGATGGCGCTCGGTGCGAAGTTCGGTGCGACCGTCTCCTGGATGGAGCCTGAGATGGCCGAATTGTCCGATGAGACGCTGGACGCTTACCTGGCTAGCGGCGAGGAGCTTGGGGTCTACGCTCACATGATCGATGACCTCAGACGAAATCGCGCACATATCTTGTCCGACAAGGAGGAGAAGCTCCTCGCTCAATTAAGTCCGGTGATTGGGGCATCGTCCGATACCTTTGGCATCTTGAACAACGCAGACCTTAGCTTCCCTGAGATCGAGGACGAAGACGGAAATACAGTTGAGATCACGCATTCTCGCTATGGCAAGATGATGGAGTCCAAGGACCGTCGTGTCCGTCGCGAAGCCTTCCAGAAGCTCTATAGCGTTTATGATCAATACAAGAACACGCTGGCAACCACGCTCAGCGGTAGCACGAAGGGTCATAATATCACTGCTGCAATTCGCGGCTTCGGCTCTGCCCGTGAGCAAGCGCTCTTCTCGAACGCGATTCCGGAGGCCGTACACGAGAACCTGATCCAGGTCGTCAACGAGAACCTGTCGCTTCTGCATCGCTATGTCGATCTGCGCAAGCGCATCCTGGGCGTAGATGAGCTTCACTCCTATGACCTCTATGTCTCGCTTCTGCCGGATGTGGATATGAACGTCAGCATCGAAGAGGCAGAAGAGATTGCGCTCGCTGCCCTAGCGCCGCTTGGTGAGGAATATGTTTCTATTGTGCAGAAGGCGTTTGATGATCGCTGGATTGACTTCGCCGAGAATAGGGGCAAGCGCTCCGGTGCCTACTCGAGCGGTACCTACGGAACACTGCCCTATATTCTGATGAACTGGCAGGGTACGCTCGATAACCTCTTCACCTTGGTCCATGAGCTAGGTCACAGCGTGCACTCCTACTATTCCAGATCGATGCAACCCTACATCTACTCGGGTTATTCCATCTTCTTGGCCGAGATCGCGTCGACTCTAAACGAGAATCTATTGACCGAGTATCTCCTGAGAACGAAGACCGATCCGAAGCTGCGCGCATTCGTGATGAATCACTACCTCGACGGCTTCAAGGGAACCGTCTTCCGTCAGACTCAGTTCGCCGAGTTCGAGCATCAGATTCATCTGGACGATCAGAACGGTGTGGCGCTGACGGCCGACTATATGAGCAAGTACTACGGTGAGATGAATCAGCGCTACTATGGTGCCGGCTTAACGGCGGATAGCGAGATCGCGCTCGAGTGGTCCAGGATTCCACACTTCTACTACAACTACTATGTCTATCAGTATTCCACCGGCTTCAGTGCTGCTACAGCCTTCTTCCAGGCGATTATGAGCGAGGGCCAGCCGGCAGTCGACCGTTATCTCGGTTTCTTGAAGTCGGGTAGCAGTGCGTATCCGCTGGATGTACTGCGTACGGCCGGACTCGACATGAGTACGCCCGAGCCTGTCCGCTCCGCGATGCAGGTCTTCGAGCGTTATCTAAATGAACTTGAGGATGTATTGTAAGTGAGACCGAACTATCTGTTTTTTGATGCGGATGACACCTTGTTTGATTTCAAGCGCAGTGAGCGCGAGGCGATCAACGTGGTGCTCCGCGAACACGGCCTACCCCTGACGCCGGAGGTGCTCGACAAGTATTCGACGATCAATCTCCAACTGTGGAAGGCGCTTGAGCGTAACGAAGTGACGAGGGAGGAGCTCTTCTCCCTTCGCTTCACGCGTTTGATCGATTATATACACAAGGAGCACGTCTGGCACAGCGAGTGGGGACTGGATGACTTCGATTGGGATGCGGTCGATGGCATGCACTTCAACGAGCAGTTCCTGAACGCGCTCGGCCAGCAACACTTCTTGCTTCCCGATGCAGAAGCGGTGATTCAAGACTTGGCCGGAGATTACAAACTCGCCTTGGTGACCAACGGTGTCGGCCATGTGCAGAAGAGTCGTCTTGCTGCATCACCGATCGGTGATTGCTTCGAGGCCCTGTTCATCTCCGAGGAGCTTGGGATAGAGAAACCGGATGCGCGCTTCTTCGACCTGGCATGTGAGGCGCTCGAGATCGAGGATCGTCAGGAGATACTCGTGATCGGCGATTCGCTCACGGCGGATATCAAGGGAGCCAACAACGCGGGGATCCGCAGCTGCTGGTTCAACCCTTATAATCAGCATCATCCGGAGGGGGAAGGGTCGGCACAGCCCGATTACACCATCCAATCTCTACGGGAATTAGCTGCCTTGCTCAGCATAATCTGAGCAGGCTCAGGTCCGGTTAAGTATACCCGGAGCTAAGGTGAGAGGAGCTTGTGATGCATAGAGATGAAGCGCTTGGGCCTAATAAGAACCTGGCGGAACGCCGGTTCAACTGGACGAATCTGCTCTCGCATGCGCGCAGCCGTCCCTCTCATCACCCGCAGGACTTGGATACAAGGAACGTATTTGAGCAGGACTACCATAGAATTATCATGAGTGCGTCGTTTCGGCGCTTGCAGGATAAGACGCAGGTGTTTCCGCTCGATCAATCGGACTTCATACGAACGCGCCTGACGCATTCGCTGGAGGTCAGTTCGCTCGCGAGGTCGCTCGGGCAGTTGATCGCACACGAAGTCTATTTCCGCAGTATGGATGCGTCGATGACGCCGACCGTCGTGACGGAGATCTGCGATCTGCTCTTGGCAGCAGGTTTACTCCACGATATCGGTAATCCGCCCTTCGGTCACTATGGCGAAACAACGATTCGAGATTGGTTCGGAACCAATTTGCCGCTCCTCACATACAAGGGCGTGGCGCTCGATCGCATGCTATCGGATCAGATGCAGGCGGATTTCCTGCATTTCGAGGGGAACGCGCAGGCGCTTCGCCTGCTCAGTAAGCTGCACTTCCTAGTCGATGAACACGGGATGAATCTGAGTCTGCCAGTCCTATCTACTCTGATCAAATACCCGAGACGCTCGACAGAGATCGAAGCCAATAGCCCTGATATCAGCAAGCAGAAGATGGGTTACTTCTATGCCGAAGAGGATCTGTTTCGCCGGATCAGCGAGGTGACGGGGACCGGGGCGAGTCGCCATCCCCTGACCTATGTGCTGGAAGCAGCGGACGATATCTCTTATCGTACGGCGGACATCGAGGATGCGTACAAGAAGCATCACTTCACCTTCGGGCAATTGGAGATGGCGCTAGAGAACAGTAAACGATTGGAAGCGGCTACGCCAAGTGAGCGTTCGATCTACCTGGCGCAGGTGAAAATCCTAAGTGATCTCCGTGAAGAAGGTCGTGCCCGTAAACTCGACAAGCCGGAGCTCTATGCGATCCAGAATTGGGTGATACGTGTGCAGAGTCAGTTGATGACAGCTGCCGCTGCGACCTTCTGCGATCACTATGATGCGATTATGGATGGCTTGTATGAGGGGGATATACTCCACGAACCGGATGGCGGTCTCATGATCGATACCCTCGGCGATATCGCGACCGAGATGGTGTTCCGATCGAGGACCATCATACAGATGGAAGTCTCGGCACATACAATTATCGCATCGCTGCTCGACAAGTTTGTGCCGGCCTGTATCTACTGGGATACGGGTGTGGAGCAGACCTCACTGGAGCCGCGCTTGATGGCGCTGGTCTCGGACAACTATAAGCAAGCCTATTTCAATTACAGCAAGGATGCGGATGAATCAACGAAGCTCTATCTGCGCCTGCTACTGATTACGGATTATATCTGTGGGATGACAGATTCATATGCGAAGGATCTGTATGAGCAGCTGCATGGGATGACGTAGAGAGGATTTCTTCTCGATTATGATTAAGGCAGTTTTGTGGAGGATCTAGT
>CAZLEA010000030.1:0-16465 GCA_964558445.1 uncultured Oscillospiraceae bacterium
GCGACTTGTGTTTGGCGGATGAATTCTCTCTAACATACAGATCACCTCGTTTGTTTCACATAGGGCTCGAGCGCATAGACTTAGATCGCCCAGTTTCCGTCTTCGAAGATCAAGACTGTTCGGCCGTCCGCCGTCCTGCCCGTGATTGACATATCGTCGGCACCGATCATGAAGTCGGTGTGGATCATCGAGTGATTGCAACCCATCTCGAGCAGCTCCTCTTCGCTTCGTCCCTGATAATCGGGCAGCAAGTTCGAGAAGCCGCGGCCGACCGCGATATGGCAGGACGCGTTCTCATCGAAGAGCGTGTTGTAGAAGAGTATGCCCGTCTTGTTGATCGGCGAATCCACCGGTACGAGTGCGAGCTCGCCGATGTAGGGAGCGCCCTCGTCTGCGGTCAGCATGCTGTCTAGCAGTTCGCGGCCCACCTTGGCATCCCAGCGCACGGCCTTACCGTCTTCGAATTCCATCCAGAATTCATCGACCAACTGTCCCTGATAGGAGAGCGGCATGGTTGCAACGACACGGCCCTCAGCCTTGCCGCGCATCGGCGTGGTGAAGACCTCTTCGCTTGGCATGTTCGGGTTGAAGAAACGACCCTCGTCGCTCTCCTCACCGCCACCAAGCCAGCGCGCACCGGGGATGAGCCCGCAGGTGAAGTCCGTCCCGTTCTTGCTCCGGTAGTGAAGCTCTGTGAGTTCCAGGTCGTTTAGCATCTTGTACTTCTCGCCTAGCGTCTTGTTATGCAGATCCCATGCGGCATTGGCATCGTTCGTCTCGTCCATGTGACAGGCGGAGAAGATCGCTTGCCACAAGGCTTCCACGCCCTCCTCTTCGGAGAGATTCGGGAAGACCTTGGCGGCCCACTGGGGCGAGGCGGCTCCGGCGATCAGCCACTGGTCGCGGTTCTCGATCTGGTCGCGAAACGGCTTGACGATCGGGTACTGACGCTGGCGGACGGCCATCATCTTCTTGCTGTCGATGCCGGCCAGAGCATCCGGGTCCTCATCGTCGATGAAGAGACGGCAGACGAGGTCGTCGGCATCTTGCTTCAGCTTGGCCACGCGCCAGGGCTCGAGCTCGGCTAGCTGATCTTCTGTCTTGTAGCGGTAGTGCAGCTTCGTGATCTCAGGATCGCTCCACTCGACGCGAACGTCTATGGCTCCGGCTTCGTAACACGCTTCGATGAGGAGGCGCACGAGCTCGGATTGGCCGACAGATGCGGTAATCACTACCTTCTGTCCGCTCTCCGGACGAATACCGGTCTGCACCAACAGATTCGCGTATTTGGCTAACATTTCATGGGTCATGGACTATACCTCAATTCTATTTCTCTAATAGAAGAATTGTAGCATAGCAGCACATCCGTGAAGCTCTAGTTCCTGCCTATAAGGTGGATTCGCTTCACCCGAACCGCCGTAATCGCAGCTGCTGCTCCGAGGATCAAGTCCTTCGGTATGGTGGCAAAAACAGCCCAAGCCAGCGTCTGGCCAAGCGAGGTCTGCTTCCCCAGATAGAAGTTCAGAATCAAGTAGAAGTGAGTGGCACCGATCAAATAGGTGAAGACGGTCGTGAACAGCGTGTAGAGCAGGGCAGTACAGGTCGCATCCGCCTGCTTATCTCGGAAGAGGAGACCACCGAGACCGACCGCGAGTGTGAAGCCTACGATATAACCGAAGGTCGGTTGGAGGACATAGGACGGACCCGCTCCGCTCGCGAAGACCGGTAGGCCGATGAGCCCCATCAACATATAGACGAGACAGATCAGAAACGAGCGTTTGGCGCCCATCAAGAGCCCACATAGGTTGGCCAGAACAAGCTGCAGCGTTATCGTCATGAAACCGAGCGGTATACGCAGGTAAGCACCCAAGATGAGTAGGGATAAGAAGAAGGACATGAGACTGAGTTCGAAGGCGAGGCCTTGGCGTTTAGACATGATTCGTTCGTCCTTTCGTCAACTGAAATCATTCGTATTCTACTAGAAATGGTTGACCATGAGAAGAGGGAGAAACAGATTTGACGTATGAGACGGCCGAAATACGATCCTGAGCGTAAACTAAGCATAGCTAGACAAGAACAGGAGCACAACTATGGATATACTGCATTTCCCCGAGCGCTTCATGCGTGCTAACGCTTATTTGATTCGCATCGGCGATGACTATACACTAATCGACCCGAGCCTCGCCCCCGCCGCTCTGGACCAAGTAGCCGGGGAGGGTGCGCATCTGTCGGTGCGTCGCCTCGTCGCGACACATCCGCACTACGATCACATCGTCTATCTCGATCACTGGCGAGACGAATTCGCTCTGCCTCTCTATATCCATGAACAGGCCCAAGATATCCTGGAGGATCCGGAGCGTAACGCATCCGTGGTCTTCGGACGTGAGGTGCGCTACGACAAGACGGCACATCTGCTGCGCGAGAGCGCGAAGATCCGGCTCGCCGGGGGCTACTACCTCACCGCTGTCTATCTGCCGGGGCATACGGAGGCCGACATCTTGCTCACGCTGCGCCATGATGACGGCGAGGAGCCGCTTGCGATATTTGCGGGCGATATCTTCTTTGCCGACTCCATCGGTCGCTCGGACTTCCCCGGATCGGACCCGAAGAAACAAGTACATAGCCTAGAGCGCCTGGCCCGTCTGCTCATGATCTGGCCCGAGGAGACGCCGGTCTATGCGGGGCACGGCCGCCTCTTCACCGTTGGTGAGGTGCTTCGGGGCAACGCCTATATCATGGCGGCTGCCGAACAGGTCAAGCGCAAATACGGTAAGGTTCAAACGAGGGGAGAGAAGACCTCGGGTCTTGCCGCGCCCGCCCGTCCCTATCTGGTCGCCGATGTACCGGATACGGACCTCGTCCGTCTATCGATCGCAGAAGCGCTTGCCCTGGACATCGTGCAGATCGGATCAGCAAGCGTTGTGGAGGGCCGGATCAGCTGGCAAGCGACCGCCGCCTCAATTGAGGGGATGCAGCGACTGCGGGCGATTCACCCGAGCGTTCGCTTGGTCCTCTCGGTCCGTATCGAAGCTCTGATGGGCTTGCCGGATCGTCTCGCAAGCGCGGCCTATCGCGAAGGCATCGCGGATAGCGCCAAGAAGCTGCTGCTAGACTACGACTTGGACGGACTGAATCTCGTCTTGTCGGACGGACTCGAGGGCGAGGGGTCTGCGGCCATACTCGCGGGTGAGAACGACCCGTACTTGGCGATGCTCCGTGAGCTGCGCAGCAAGATGACGGCGACGGGTGACAGCAGCCCCTTGCTTAGCCTAACAGTCGGCGACAAGGGCGATTATGTCAGTCACAGCGAACTGGAGCGACTCTCACGAGAGCTCGACTACCTCGTAGTACGAGCAGAGGATACGGAGGCGCTGCAAGCTGCCGCCATCTCGGCCAATAAGTTGATTGCCGGGATGCCAAGCGACATGCCGGAGGAGGATACGCTCGAGGCATACAGGAGCGATCAGGCGATCGCAGGCTTCGTCCAGCAGAGACTGGCCGGTGTCGGCTTCTCGTACCAAGCGATGGATGAGGGCCGAGGATACAGCCGCTTACTACGAGAAGCGCTCGATCGCTATGCTGAGGAATGAATGATTTGTAAACCTTGGTTTAATAATTTGTTAAGGATCTGCTAGAGTGGCTCTATTATAATATGGATGCACTAAGATCATATTAGCGGGTCCTTCTAGACCCGATCGATTATTAACGGTAGGGAGCCATGAATCAAGTAATTACCAGAGAAGAAGAGAATAAGAAGCGCATCCAAGCGCTATTCGTTGACGAACTGCCCCTCTGGCTGAGCGTGGTATTGTACTTCGTCTTGCCATATTTGGCGTTCATCTGTATCGAGAACTTCACGCATCGGGCGATCGAGATGAAGCCGATGATTCAGCTGACGAATTATGTCGTGTTGCTGGCATTGCAGAGTTTGTTCTTGGCCCTATTCGGCACCATGCGCCGAGCAGTGACCGGTATGAGCATCGTCTCTTACGTGGTCGGACTGATCAATTACCTGGTCGTGAACTTCCGCGGCACGCCGATTATGCCCTGGGACTATAAGTCGATCGGCACGGCGGTTAGCGTCGTGGATAACTATAGCTTCCCCTGGACCATGAACTTCTTCGGATCGACGGCTCTGTTCCTCTTCTTAATCTGGATAGCCCGGCGTATGAGCGGATCGATTCGCTTCCCCGTACTTCGCGTGCTGAGCGTGGCATCGATGGCAGCCGTGTTTGTCGGCGTCATCAGCCTGATCAATTACCCGGTCTATGCCGATATGATCAAGCTCGACAATACCTTGTTTACCCCCGCCTATATGTACCGTCACAACGGTTTCGGCGTGGCCTTCATCCGTAACTTCACCTATCTGCAAGTGCAGAAGCCAGAGGGTTACTCGATCGATCGGATCAGTTCGATCATGGACGAGTATATGGAGGACGCTGATTCGCAGCTCGTGTCGGAGGGCGTGATACAGCGCCACGAGAACGGTGTCTGGCTTGCGCTTCGCCCGGATCTTGTGAATCTGCAGCTGCCGATACAGGGAAACGAACTGGGTAACGGTCTTGTGAACCTGCAGCCGAGTACCGACAACTATACACAGACGGACTATGTACGAGAGAAGAAGGGGACGCCAAACGTCATTATCATGATGAGCGAAGGCTTCAGCGAACTGTCTGTCCTGGCCGAGTATCGGACCAACACGGACTACCTGCCCTATTTCAACAGCCTAAACGAGAACGTGATCCGCGGCTACCTCCACACCTCCATCATCGGCGGCAATACCGCTACATCGGAGTTCGAGCTCCTGACGAGTGATTCCATGGCGTTTCTACCTGCCGGATCGGTAGCATACCAGCAATTCGTGGTCGGGGAGATGCCGACACTCACGAGCGTCCTCGCGGATCAAGGCTACTACAGCGTCGCCATGCACCCGTACAACGCGGGCGGCTGGGATCGAGACGTGGTCTATCCGAATTTTGGCTTCGACAAGATGAAGTTCGCACCGCAATTCGAGAACCGCGAGCGCGTCAGAGACTACATCAGCGACCGCTCTCTGTTCAATGAGATTCTGCTCGAGCTCGATCGCGTCCCGGACGACCGGCCGGCCTTCTTGTTTACCGTCAGCATGCAGAACCACGGCGGTTACTCCAAGCGCTACGAGGACTTCCCGGTTAACATCGAGATCCTAGAGGACGGCAACTACCCCTGGGTCGAACACTACCTCTCCTTGTTACAGGAGACGGACCGCGCGATGGAAGAATTCTTCACCGCTCTGGAGAACTATGACGAGGATACGATTGTCCTCTTCTTCGGAGACCATCAGCCGAACAACAGCGCCGTCTCTGCCCTCGAGCAACTGCCGAGCTATACGACGGATCCGACCGCACGCCATATCGTGCCGTATCTGATGTGGGCGAATTTCGACATCGGTGCCCACGAGGGTCGAACGACTAGCCTCAACTACCTGGCAGGCGATCTGCTCAATGCCGCGGGTATCGAGACCTCGCCCTACATGAAGTTCCTGGACGACCTCCAAGAGGAGATCCCGGTTATCACGGGCGACTACTACATCCTGAAGGATGGCACGACCGTTTTCTTCGACGAGCGAAATGCCTTGGAGGATCCTGTGATCGATGATCTCTTCAACCAATACGAGGTCTTGCAGTACAACCATCTGATCGACGTCAAGAATCGTGTGGATGAGATCTTCTCTGCCGCGGCACTCGATTAGCCATCCATCTCAACTAGAGATATTCGCTATATTTACTTAAGCAAAAGCCAAACGCATAAGCCCCCACATCCAAACCAGGATGCAGGGGCTTGCTGGCATGTATCAGATCAACAGAGGATCAGGACTTCGGCGTATAGCGAGCGATAATCGCCTCTGCCGCTCGTATGCCGTCGATCGCCGAACTCACGATGCCACCGGCGTAGCCCGCGCCCTCGCCGATTGGGTAGAGGGTATCCAGCCTCGTTGCCGTCAGAGTATCGCGGTCTCTGAGGATACGGATCGCGGCCGAACTGCGAGACTCCACACCGGTCAAGATCGCATCCTCCATACGGAAGGCGGGGAGCTTCTGCCCGAGCCCAATCAGGCCCAAACGCAAGCTTGCCGAAACCTCCTCTGAGAAGAGAGTGCCGAGATCCGTTAGCCTCGTGGCAGGGGTATAGGACGGCCGAATCTCGCCGTAATCCGTAGATGGCGCCCCCTGTAGGAAGTCCGAGACAAGCTGCACTGGTGCGATCGCAGGCCTCACGGCGGCATCATCCGGCAGTATGTCGGTATTCGGATCGAGGCCCTGACCGAGCAGCCAGGCCCGTCGTTCGAGCGATTCTTGGAAGCCCAGAGCCTCCTCGATCGTCTCCCCGAAATCGGCTGGCGTGACCGTACACAAGACCGCGCTGTTCGCGTTCTCCAGCGAGCGGCTGCGCTCACTCATGCCGTTGGTCACCACTTGTCCGACATCGGATGCGGAAGCGACGACTTGCCCGCCGGGACACATACAGAAGGTGTAGATGCCGCGACCGGTCTCGGCTACCTGATGGGACAGCTGATACTCGGCCGGCGAGAGTGCCTCGCCCACCGCAGGCTCGCCGTAGCATGAGATTGCCTCTTCGCCATATTGAGCGAGATTGATATCGTGTTGCTTGTGTTCGATCCGCAGCCCGATGGCAAACGGCTTGCACTGCATCTCCAAACCTGCGTCTCGCAGCATCCGGTAGCTGTCTCTCGCGCTGTGTCCGATTGCCAAGACGAGCAGATCTGTTTGGATCGTATCCCCGTAGGGGAAGTCCGAAGACCGGGCCTGAACTCGTATCCCGCCAAGCCTCGTACCGGGGCGCTCAAGATCCAGCGCCTCGCCCCTATCGTCTACAAGGCCGACCATCTTCGCCGAGAAGTAGACCTCGCCGCCATAAGAGCGGATCGCCTCGCGCATGGCCTTGACGACATCGCGGAGGACGTCGGTGCCGATGTGGGGTTTTTGCATCCATAAGATATCTTCGTTTGCGCCGTAGCGCGAGAAGAGTTCGATAACTCTGGCCGCATGCGGGCTCTTGGAGCGACTGGTCAGCTTCCCATCCGAGAAGGTGCCGGCCCCGCCCTCACCGAACTGCACGTTGGTCTCGGGATCGATTGGCCCGCCGGCCCAGTAAGCCGAGACCCTATCTGCTCTGCGATCGACATCGGCACCGCGTTCAAGGAGGATCGGCTTGAAGCCCGCTTCAGCCAGCGTATAGGCGGCGAAGAGCCCAGCCGGTCCGCTACCCACAACGACGGGTCGCCCCCGATATGTCTCGCCCGTAGTCCCCGGACTCACCCTCGGCAGCAGGTCCTCTACCTCGTCGAGCGTCAGATGTGCCCGCTTGGCAAACTTCTGCAATAGGGCATAGTCGACTGCTACCTTGAGTTCGTAGAGGAATTGCCAGGCATACATGATCCGGCCCTTGTCTCTGGCGTCCAGTGAGCGTCGATGGATCTGCCAGCGATAGCCCGGCAGGAGCCGAAGCGTCTCGGCGATCTTCGCTGCGATGCTCGCTGCATGCTGGTCCGGTGCTGCCTTGTATCCTCTAACGACGAAGCGCTTCGTCTGTCTCGGGTCCCCGGAAACCTTGGTCATCTGTTGTCACCGACTTCGATCAAGTCGATATCGATTCGACCCTCAGAAGCTGCATCCAAGAGGAAGTCCGGCCCCTCGGCGCCGCCCACGATATCCAAGCGATGCAGCGCGCGTGTTGCCGCCACATACCAGTGGACCGCTTGCATCGCGGATCTCGCCTCATCGCCGAGGCGTGCGATGACCACGGCATCGAACTCCAGGCCCTTGGCTTCGCTAAGCGTGAGTAGTTGCCAGCTTGGCCCATCCTCGGTGGCTTCCGGTAGCAGAGGCTCGAGCTGCAGCCTATCTAGCTCATCCTCGCAGATCAGCGCACAGCTCTTGTGCCCGCTGGTCCCGAGTGCCTGTATGACAGTACCCAGACGTGTCAAACATGCTTCGTCTCGATCTGCCGCACGGCTGTCCGCCAGGCGATGCCAGCGAACCGGCTCCCCATGACGCTCGAAGGAGATGACATCATCCAGGCCTAGAATCGACTTGGCAAACTCGTTGATCTCGTAGCTTGAGCGATACGCTTGGTAGAGCGTTGCAAGCTCTAGCTTCATCGCAGCGCCGCGATAGAGCTCGGCCAGTTTCTCCAGATAGTCATCTTCCAGCGGGAAGTGGATCGCCTGATTGATGTCTCCGAGTACCGTCTTGGGGCAGGGGAAGAGGAGGCGAAGCACCTGATGGGCAAGCGGCAAGACGTCTTGCATCTCGTCCAAGATGAGGTGGCGAACCGGCCAGTCCAGCTGCATACCCCAGTAGTGGAGCTTCAGATGCGCCATGACACTGATATCGACCTCGTCGATTTGCTGCTGACCGTCACGTGTAGTAGAGAGACCTGGGTAGAGACCCCGCCACTTCGGCTTCCCCACCAGCCAAGCGGTGAAGCGTCGGACCAAGTCGCTTAGCCCCGCGTCATCGTACATACCGGCTAGCTCCGATTCGATCTCGCCTCTGGCCGCTCCGAAGTTTCGCCCTCGGTCGCTTGCATATTTGCCTACATAATCTCGGATGTTATCGATCATCTGACCGGCACGAAGCAGCGGTGGTGTGTTTCGATAGTTGTCGTCGTAGAGCGTACGGATGTAATCGGCCGGGATGACATAGTCACCGACCTCGATATCGGTCGCCCGGAAGATCACGGCACTGTCCTCTGCCTCGAAGGCCAGGAGGGCCGAGATCAGCTCGAAACTCGATGCCGCCGCAAGCTTGGCGGGCAGAGCACGGCTCACCCGTAGCTGATTCATCCGCCCCTCACGATGTGAGAGCTCCTCGATCAGGGGATCGATCCACTGCTGCTGCCTCGCGTTCTCCTCACCCAGATCCGGTAAGACCTCGGAGACATACGCCGCAAGCTGCTCGTTTGGTGTGAGCAAGAGGATCTGCCTCGCCTCGAGCGTGGGATCACGGAAGAGCATGTAGGCGGCGCGGTGCATGGCTATGCTGGTTTTGCCCGAACCGGCGGCACCCTGAATCAACAGGTTGTGCTTGGGATTGATGCGCACGAGCCTGTTCTGATCGCGCTGGAGGCTCGCCACGATGTTCTGCATGTGGGTCGACGCGGAAGCGCTCAGGATCTCCTGGAGGATCTCGTCTTGAACCTCCTCGTCGGTATCGAAGAGTCGAAGCAGCTTACCGTCGCGAATCACGATCTGCTTCTTCTCCTGAAGCGTTCCCGTCTGCTTACCGACAGGGCTCATGTAGGAGGCCGGACCGCGATTGTATTCGTAGTAGACGCTGGCAAGCGGCGAGCGCCAGTCGATGATGTAGGGTGTGAAGTCGTCCGGATCGGACAGGCCCATGAGGCCGATGCGATAACGCTCCGTCTCGCCCGGATTATCATCGAAACTGAAACCGATGCCGGCGAAATAGGGCGAATCCAGCAGCTTCTCGAGCGCCGTATGCTCGCGGTACTCTGCCGCGTAGAGCTGCTGATTCTGCGTCATCTCTTCGTTGATGTTCGCAAGCTCTGCCTGTGCGTCGTCGCGCTCGATCAGGCCCTCGTCGAAGATTTGCTGCGCCATCTCCCGATCGGCATGCCGCCTTGTCTCCATGCGCTCGCCAAGTACTTGTATACGTGTTTCGATGAGCGAACGTACGTCGCTCAAATAAGTCAATTCTGTCGAGATATTCATAGCTTCCTCCATTCCGAGATCGCCCTTTGCGACCTGCGGACAATAGCTATAGTTTAGCATAGAGCTGCGTAGCAAGACCCTAACATGCATAAGAAGAAACCGGGCTATGCAACACATTGCATGACCCGGTTCCCGGCGCTTGATTTAGTTGTTTGGGCTAATGTGATTTCGCCAATTTGAGCGAAGTCTCCCTCTAAGCCACGTCGTCGTGGTGCTTGGCGAGCACGAGGTTATCGCCGTGACGGACGAAGAACATGCTGGTAAGTGAGATAGCAAACGCAATGACGCTATAAACGAATAGGACGCTATAGTCGTTCGTGAGGTCACGGACCCAACCGAAGAGGATGGGGCTTGCGATGGCAGCGGAGAAGGAGAAGAAGTAGTAGTAGCCCGTGAAGCTGCCAACCGATTCCTTCGATGCCAGTTCGACGACCATCGGCAGCGAGTTGATGTTGATGCAAGCCCAGAAGAGACCACCGCCGATCAATAAGATGAGCAGGATCGTGACGTCTTGGACGAAGAGCATGGGCAGGAACATCACGATGATGCCGATGAGGCCGATGACGATCATGCGCTTGCGCCCGAACTTCTCGGCAAGTATCCCGGACGGCAGTGCGAAGACGAGGAAGGCCAGAGAGAAGGCCGTGAGCATCTGCGTCGCCCGGCCGTCCGTCAAGCCGAGCTCGGCTGTCGCATAAGATGTGAAGAAGGTCTCGACTGCGTTGAAACCCGCGAACCAGAAGAAGATGGCGATCAAGAGAGCAACCAAACTGACCTTCTCACCACGCGAGAGGGAGAGGAAGCTCTTGACCTGTTTCTTGTCGGCCTTCTGCTCCTCTTCGGTCTCGAGCGCCAGCACCTGGGCGTCCAGATTGTCGTAGTAGCTTAGCGTCTCTGTTTCGTGGCGATTCATCTTCAGATTCTTCTCGCGTCGGAAGCGCAGTCCCGCAGGTTCGCGCACGAACAGAATCAAGGCGACGAGGGAGACTAGCATCACGATCGATCCCATCAAGAACGGGAGCGTCGTCCGCTCGTTCATATCCGCGAGGCGACCGCCAACGAGGAAGGCGACGATGGAGCCGATACCGCCCATCAAGTTGATGATGCCGTTGGCCTTGCTGCGAAGCGGCTTGGGCGTCACGTCCGGCATCAAGGCGATGACGGGAGAGCGCCACAGGGACATGATGAGGTTGAAGATGATGATAATCGCCATCATGGATAAGAGAGTACTCATCTGCGGTATGAGGGCGAAGAAGAGGGCACACAGCGGCAGTCCAATCACGATCCAGGGCATGCGTCTGCCAATCCTGGTGTTCGTCTTGTCGCTGAGGACACCGACCGCGGGCTGGAAGATGATACCGAAGAAGTTATCGATCGTCATGATGAAGCCCACCGTCGCGGAGGCCAGACCGAAGCGGTCTCGCAGCATCAGTGGTACAAAGGAGTTGTACAGGGACCAGGCCAAGCTCGAGGCCAGGAAGCCGAAACCGATCAGGAAGGTGCGGCGGTAGTCTAGTTTGAGTGTGCGGCCTGAACCGCTCTTGGTCTTCGTCTCTTGTTCGTTCATACAGCCTCCTACTTCTGCTTGTCGCGCAGCATGAGCGCGGTCTTGGGTACGTTTGTGATAATCGCATCGATGTTGAGCGCGAGGGCGAGCGCGATATGCTCCGGCTCATCGATGGTCCAGGCATGGATCTTGATGCCTGCCTCGTGTGCGCCCTGGACATAATCCGGCAGCTGCAAGTTGGTCAGGAGCGGATGGATCGCCGCCACGCCAAGCTCCTTGGCATAAGTCCAGGGTTCGATCCACATCGCGCCGAACAGCAGGCCGGAGACTTGTCCGTAGCCCATGTCGACCAGAGTCTTGATGCTGTAGTGATTGAAGCTCGAGTAGATGACTTGCTCCGTCATCTCATATTCGGAAACGAGCGAGACCACAGCCTCTTCCAGGCCGGGCATGAGGAAGGTCGAATTCTTGAGCTCGATGTTGAGGACGACGTCCGTGCCGCGAAGCAGCTCCAGAACTTCTGCAAGGCGCGGGATCTGATGCACTTCGCCGAGGTCTTGGCGGTGATACGCCACGTTTAGACCCATGAGCTCCTCATACGTCATCTGCGGCACGATCCCGCTGACACCGGTCAGGCGGTCGAGGAATTCGTCGTGTATGACAACGATCTCCAGATCCTTCGTGAACTGCACGTCGATTTCGATACCGTCGGCGCCGTCTGCGACCGCCAGGCGGAAGGCCGCCATCGTGTTCTCCGGCGCTTCCTTACTTGAGCCTCGATGTGCCCAAATCCGTTGTTTCATGCTCCATACCTCCTGTTGTTACGGTGACCACGGTCGTGGCCAGGCGAACTTGCTCCTCTTCAAGGATAGCGATGATGCCAAGGCTTACCGCCTCCTTGATCACGAGCATTGCTCCATAGTCGTTTGATGTGAAGAACCGCAGCGTGATGCCCGGTTGTTTAGTATCCAGTAGTTCGAAGTAGACGGCCTTACCCACATCCTCAATCCCCTCTGTCGAATCGAGCAAGCGTCGAATCCGCAGGACCAGGAGAGGCAGCTTCTGCCCATCGGTTAGCGGATCTACCGCAATCGAGAAGGAGACGGGCCTCGTGTTCCGAACACTCATGTTGGTCACGATCGCGTTGCCGAGCTTGGCGTTCGGGACGATGACGAGGCTGCGATCCGCCATGCGAATATGTGTACTCCTTAGACCGATCTTCTCCACCGAACCGCTGACCTCCTCTGCCGTGATCCAATCACCGATCGAGAAGGGTTTATCGAGCAAGATTGCGAGACTGGCGAAGAGATTCGCCGCCGTATCCTGCGCCGCCAACGCTAGCACCACCCCGCCGACACCGATGCCGGCCACGATGGCCGAGAGATTCCGGACCCAGCGTGCGAGTATCGTGAGGATACCGAGTACGACAAGCGAGACCTTGGCCGCCGTGCCCAGGTAGTTCATGGCGGTGGCGTCCAGCGAGACACCCCGCTTCTTCGCGATGAAGCTTGCATCGGCGAATATGGGGTCGACCGCGGCATAGGCCAAGCGGTAGAAGCGATAGGTGAAGTAATTAAGCAGTAGATTGTTTAAGATGACATAGCTTGTTGCAGGACGCAGCAAGATGGCCGAGATGAGCAGCAAGACGGTAGCCAGAATCAGTTCGGCAAGCGGCTTCACAAGCTCGTCTGCCCAGGTGCTGCGAAGGTCGCTGTTCTCTCGCCTGAAACGCTTCACCAGGCGAAGCGGAATTCTGGCGAGCGGCTTGCGCAGGAAGATGCCTACTGCGAGCAGCAGAAGACAGATCAACAAGGGGATGAGATTGGGCTCTATCCAGTCCAAACTGCGTTCTAAGATACGATTCAAGGCAATTCTCCTCATCTAGTTGGTACATGGATCGTTATCCTCATTTATTATAGCCTTAGTCGGGTTGCTACGGCTACTTACTTCTTCGTTAATTCTTGTTAGAATGCTTCTTACATCGACCGCTTGGGTAGATCATCCTACAGGTCGATTCATTATGTAATACACAATTACGGAGGTATAGAGGATGAGATTAGCAATCCCTTACGATAACGGTCAGGTACATGACCACTTGGGTTCGACGGAAGCGTTCAAGTTCTACGAAATTGACGGCAACGAAGTCAAGAGCGCTGCCGTAGTCGAAGCACCGGCCGGCGGTCGCGATGCCCTGTTCGCCTTCTTGGCCGATGAGAAGATCGACATCCTGCTTGGCGGCGGTCTGTGCAGCACGGCGGTCAGCCTGCTCGGTCAGATGGGCGTTCGCGCATTTGGCGGTGCAGAGGGCGAAGTCGACTCGCAGCTCAGAGCCTTCATGGCAGACGAGATCGAGTTCAAGGTCGGCGGCCCCTGCGGACACGACCACTAAGCGGATTCGACCGTTTATTGGAAATCTTTTTTACGATTTGCGTTCTTGCGTTATAATGGGGTAGGATTCACATAATCGCTAGTCGATTTGACCGTGATTCCGCTCGATTCGCAAGACGCGAGTCGCAGAAGAATAAATATCGAAGTCAGGAGGAATCTAAGTATGAAGGCTATTGTACACGAAGATCTGTGCATCGGTTGCGGCATGTGCGAATCCATTTGCCCCGAAGTGTTCCAGATGAATGACGAAGGCGTCGCCGAAGTTATCGCCGAAGTGACAGATGAGCTTGCAGACAGCGCCAACGAGGCGAAGGAAGCTTGCCCCACCGAAGCAATCGAAATCGTTTAAGATTCGAGCCGTTTATTGATCTCCGGCTATCTCCTACCATACTAGTTAGCGAGATAATGGATTTCGATAACACGCGATTCGAGACTAAATCGGACTCTAGTGTGAATTCAGATTCGCATCGGGTCCGATTTTCTTTTACAATAGATTGAAACTATGAGTGAGATGAGGTTCAAGTATGCCCGACTACAAGATGTTCCAATTGATCGTCACGGCTCTGGCTCTGCTATATCTATACGTGAAGTCACGTCAAGTTGCCAGAGACGGCCAATCGACGATGCCGGAGATCGTCCAGATTGCCCTGTGGGGCGGCGCCCTGATCCTGGGCTTCTATGTGCCGGAGCGAATCCTGGGTGTACCCTACTTCGTACTGGCCCTCCTCGTCATCGTCTTGGTCTCTACCCGCCTGAACTATTGGCGCTTGCAGCAACAGCGGGCGGCTTATCAAGAGAAGCTGCGTAGGGAGCAAGCCAAGATGGCAGGAGAAGAACAAGAGACAAGTGCCGACGATGAGACCGGCTTAGAGAAGTGAGGATTGCCTATGTCAGGAGATGAGAAGAGAGAGAGGCGACCGATCGCCTATTCCAGAGCCGAACAGTCCTATTTCATTCGGCCGCAGCATATCAACGCCTACGGTCGCCTGTTTGGCGGCCAGCTGCTCGAGTGGATGGATGAGCTAGCCGGTGTAGTCGCGAGGCGCCATGCATCTGCGGAGATCACGACGGCTTGCATCGACCAGGCCGAGTTCGTAGGACCCGCCGTGCTAAACGACATGGTCGTCTTGGAGGCCCGGGTCACCTATGTGGGGCGCACGTCGATGGAGGTGCGCGTAGATAACTTTGCTGAGGGATTGGACGGTCACAGACGCCCGATCACCCGTGGTTACTTCGTTATGGTTGCGATCAACGAGGAGGGTAAGGCGATTCCCGTACCGGAGCTGATCCTCGAGAACAAGCAGCAAGAAGACGAGTTCGAGATGGGTCGCAAGCGCTATGAACTTCGCAAGATGCGTAAACTGGAAGGCTATTAAGCTGGAGACGAGGTGTACTAGAGCACGGCCTTCAAGACCATGTAGAAGACTGTACCGCCGACGATGCTGATGACTGCGTTCCCCTTCCACTTATGCAAGACTGTAACCAGAGCCAAGCCGAGTACCTCCGTGAGGATACTGCTTGGCTCTTGTATATCCACGTTTCGTACGCAGTAGACGACGAGGCTTGCGATCATGGCGGGGGGCAGAATGCGACCTAATATGTTGAAGGCCTCGGGCATCTCCCGCTTCTGACCGAAGAGGAGGAAGGGGAGTGCGCGTGTGAGGATCGTGGCGAGGGCCGCGACCAAAACCATCAAGGCTGCTTGTTTGTTATCGATTGGCATCGGAGGCCTCCTTCTCACGGGCGGCCTTCACACTTAGCGGGATGGCGCGGAAACTTAGCACGATGAGGACGGTTACGATGAGGGCAGGTAAGATGAATTGATCCGGCCCCAAGATCAGGAGGAAGACGGCGGAGCCGACCAGACCTGCGATAGCGGGGAAGCGGTCACTGCTTGCCTTCCACTGATCGAGGAAGATGATGAGAAACAAGGCGGTCATGGAGAATTCCACACCCACGAAGTCCAAGGGGATGAAGCGCCCCGCAAGCGAGCCGATCACGGAGCCTAGGATCCACGAGAGATGATTCATCACCGAGACGTAGAAGTCCGCACGGACGCTATTGACCTCAGGTGGCCAAGTGACCGACGTCAAGACCGAATAGGTCTCGTCCGTCAGGCTGAAGACCATGTAGGGATAGAGCTTCTCCGATCTCCGAAACCGCGAGATGAAGGAGATGCCGTAGAACATATGCCTGGCGTTTAGGAGCAGCGACAAGATCGCCGTAGTTGTGATCGCAGTTCCGGCAGCGAGGAAGCCGACCATCGCAAACTGCAGGGATCCGGCATAGACGATGACCGACATCCCGAGGGCCCAGGATACACCGAAACCGGCTTGATTCAGCGACAAACCGAAGGCCATGCTCATAAACAAATAGGCGAACATAACCGGCCATGTGTGGGCAAAGGCGTGGCGAAGCGTTGATTTCTCTCTCATTTCTTAGTTGTGCCTTTCGAAGCTTTTGAAGAATTTAGCACAGTGTTTCGCAGAAAACTAGTTGGAAACTTGACGAGAACGGCCTTTTTGGGCCAAAAGGTCTGTTAAGCGTCACATTCATTGCTTATAATAATGCATAGATGTCATACACTTAATTATATAGAGTATGAGGTTCGTACTTACCGACACGTCTATGTCGACGGTGAATTGCTTCATCCGTGAGGGTGACGAACGAAGGAGGGAACGTATGCAGGATAATAATTGGACGCCAAACAACGGGGAACAGGAGACACCGGCACCGCAGCAGGCCGATCACCAGGCCCAGCAGCACGCCGACCAGCAAGCACAGTGGCAGGCCCAGCAGCAGGCACAGTGGCATGCACAGCAAGCCCAGCAACA
>CAZLEA010000030.1:16565-19929 GCA_964558445.1 uncultured Oscillospiraceae bacterium
CACAGTGGCAGGCCCAGCAGCAGGCACAGTGGCATGCACAGCAAGCCCAGCAACAGGCACAGCAGGCTCAGCAGCAGGCACAGTGGCACGCAGAGCAGGCACAGCAACAAGCACCGCCGCAGGGACAACCGCCGTATCAACAGCAGCCTGGTCAGTATCAGCAAGCGCCGCCGCAGGGACAACCGCCCTACCAGCAACAGCCGCAGCAATACCAACAGCCGCCTTATCAGCAGCAACCCTATCAGCAGCAGCCCGGTCAGTATCAGCAACCGCCTTATCAACAGCAGCAGGCCCCGCCGGAGCCCGGCGCTCTCGGTGGTCTGCAAGCGAATATGGCAAGCATGCTCGCCTACCTCTTCGGTTGGATTACGGGTTTGATCTTCTACTTCGGAGACAAGCGCCCGGCCGTACGCTTCCATGCCGCGCAGTCGATTGTTGCAGTCGGATCCTTGTCGATCCTGTCGCTGCTCCTGAACGCTATTCTGTCGCTTAGCTGGAGACTCTGGTGGCTCTTGTCGCTGACGAACACCGTCATCTGGCTGGCTACTCTTGGTGTGATCATCTACTCGATGGTCAACGCATATAACGGTAAGCACTTCAAGTTACCGTTTGCCGGTAATATCGCGGAGAAGATGGTGAAGTAAGCCGATTAGCTAAGCGGATCACCATAAGCATCAAACGTTTACACAAATGAGAAGAGGACGACTTGGGATTCCCCCCCTGTCGTCCTCTATTTCTAACTAAATCATTATCTTATCTTACCGAAGCAAGTTACCACGTCCTCAGTCTTGCTTCGGCAGACCGTAGACCGCCGACACGTCCTGTGTGTAGATGATGCCGTGACCGCTCTCGGTGAGATTGAGTTTGGTTTGGATGGCCTCTACGATGCGGTCGACGATGTTGTGCTTGACGAGAATCATCGCAATCTCCTTCTCGGGCTCGATGTCCGTGCCGAGTATGCGGCTTGTCTCCTTGGTGCCCGCACCTCTGCCATGCATAATCGTCGCGCCGTGTGCGCCTGCGCTGCGAGCGGCTTCTACTGCTTCCTCTGCCATACCCCTGGGTACGACGACGGTAATCTCTTGATACATACTGGGCTCACTCCTCTCGAGGGTCTCGCTGTCTACTGTCTTGTCGCGGTTTAGAATTAGACTATGGACCACGTTGATATCCTTCAAGAAGAGGATGCCGTGGTTCGGCTGATCGAAATGGAATTGCTTGTCCAGGGCGCTGATCACGTCTTGGCTGGTCTTGTCGTCGGCCGCAACGATCAAGATCTCCTTCTCGGATTGATCCCAACCTAAGAATTGCAGGATCTTGTTCGGGATTGTGCCTCGGCCGTAGTAGACCGTGCCGCCCGTGGCGCCCGATTGCCGTGCCGTCCTCAGAGCCTTGCTGCCCTGACCGTAGTTCAGTATCACCGTGATGAGGCGAGGGACAGCCGTTTCTTGCATTGTATCATTCATGTCTATGCAGTCTCCTTCTTGCCGTTTCTGTCGGCGCGTAACTTATAAACCAGACCCATCAGCTGTAGGGCGATGACCGGCGTCATGGCGATCATGGCGATGATGCCGAAGCCGTCGATCAATACGTCTGCGTGCGGAACCTGGTTCGCCGCTCCCTGGGCGAACGCGAGGATAAACGTGGCACTCATCGGTCCGGAGGCGACGCCGCCGGAGTCGAAGGCCATGCCGATGAAGATCTTAGGAACGATATACATGAGTCCGATGGCGATGATGTAGCCCGGGAGCAGGAAGTGCCAGAGGGCGAGTCCCGGTACAAGGATACGGATCATGGACATGGCGACCGCTGCGCCCACCCCGACGGTCAGTGAGGCGAAGACCGAGCGACGATTCACATAACCGCCCGTGACGTCTTCGATCTGATGCGTCAGAACGTGGACGGCAGGCTCGGCCAGGATCGTCACCACACCGAGGACGAAGGCAACCAAGATGAGCGGTAGCTTATTGTCCATCGAAGCGAGCTGCGAGCCGACCTCGCGGCCCAGGTCCGAGAAACCGCCGTTGACGCCAACCATGAAGATGATCAGACCTACGAAGGTGAGAACGAGACCGGATGAGATCCGGCGCACCTGCTTCGCGGGCAGGCGAAACGAGAGGATGTTCGCGATGATGAAGATAAGGGCGATCGGCGCCAGCGACAAGAGGATCTCGCCTGTCGTATGGCCGAGTAAATCACGGAAGGGACCGAAGATGCGCGGATCGCTTAGTGATTCGACGCTAGAGCCTGATCCGCTCTCCTGTGAGCTGCGGAAGAGGCCGAGGATCAAGACGGCGATGATGGCACCTGCCGAGGAGATGCCGACGAGACCGAAGCTGTCCTTCTCTCCGCCCTTCGAATCCAGTCTGCCGCGCGTGGCACCCATGGCGAGCGCGATCATAAACGGGACTGTCATGGCGCCTGTCGTAGCGCCGGACGAGTCGAACGAGATGGCGAGGAAGTCCGCTTCACTGAAGATCGCGGCTGCCAAGATAATGATATAGGTAATCGTGAAGAACTTGTAGAGCGGGAAGGCCTTGATACTGCGAACGATACCAAGCGACATGATGACGCCGATACCAAGCGATACGGCAACGACCAACATCACACGGGACAGAGCGCCCGCGGTCGCCCGTTCTACTTGCTGGGCGAGTATGTGCAGGTCCGGTTCGGCAATCGAGATGATGAAGCCGAGTACGAAGCCGACGACCAGTATGATCGTAAGCTTGCCCGTCCTCGCGATGAGGCTGCCCAGTTTGTCTCCGATCTCGGAGACGGCGAGGTCGACTCCCGCCAAGAAGATGATGAGACCAATCATGACTAGCAATGCACCAAACAAGAACCGTAAGATCACCGGTGTCTCCATTGGCGTTAAGGTGAAGTGCAAGATCACGCCAATCAAGGTGATTGGTAGAATGGAAGGAATCACTTCTCGGAATTTGGCTGTAAATATATTCAAATTCTGAAGTTCCTTTCTCTTTTTCTTTTGTGAATTATATAATAGAATTCTAACAAACAAAATAATGCCTAACAAGCCGTAAGTTTGTTTGGCATTATTGTTGATTCGGTCTAGTTTGATCGATGGGTCAGTCACGGTCGTCCGCATAGCCCTCGGAGGGCTCGAGTTCGGTCAAGCGATCCATCTGCCGCTTCTCGTGGAGTGCTCGCTGGCTCAAGATCAGCTCCTCATCGATCTCCGGATTGTAGAAGCGTTCGAGCAACTTCAGAATCTTGTCATGATAGAAGAGTAGGATCGCAGGCACCAAGAGGAAGAGGATGCGGCCGACAATCGTGTTGGCGAAGTGTATCAGCGCACCCAGCCAGCGATTACGCCCGTAGTAGCGGCCGTAGATCGCATCTCTCG
>CAZLEA010000031.1:0-16773 GCA_964558445.1 uncultured Oscillospiraceae bacterium
GTGCTATTATGTATGCGTATTCACATGTCGTGATAATTATTTATCACAGTGGATTATATTGCTTTACACGAATGACAATCCATAACATCATATAAGGAGATTTGTAATGAAGAAATGTATCACATTAATCATCGCACTAGCATCCGTATTAATGATGTGCTCAATACCCAATAGCAGATGGTTGGAAAAGCACCCAAGTCGTTCGTTTATGGACCACATATAATGACTGTGTGATATCTATAAAACCTTATCTGTATACAGGTGGTGGAGAGATTTCAAGGTTAGAAGATGCCCAATAATAATTATCGGAAGGAGATTGTTTGATATGAAGAGACCTTGTTACACGAACAGCAATCGACTGCTCGTCAGAATCGGCTATTTTGTTCTCATTATGAGCCTAGTTCTGGGCTTAGCGGCTTGCGATGCAGGCAGATCGGTGAGCACTGATCCGATAGCCGATAGCGAATCACCGGACAAGCAGACTACGCTTACAAGCGATGAAGCGACGCCTATCGAGAGTGTTGCTATCGAGGCCGAGCCGACCGGTTACACAGACGGCGGTATACAAATCCCCATGATCTACTATCAAGATCAACTCTTGATGCTTGGCGACATTGTAAGCGAAGACGGTGTCCTGGATGTATCCGAGCAGATAGAATCGAGAGGCTTGTCAGAGCTTGGTAGCATCCGTGAAGAGACGAATTTCAGATGGCCGAACAAGAACTTCGAGGCCGCGCGCCTTTTGGTGGGGACGAAGATCTATCTGGACGAAGACGATCAGACCATCTATCTTGTGACCGACAATCAGCTCAGGAGCCTAGAGCCATACACGGGAGAGTTATACGACTTAAGAGACCCTAGCTAAACGAATCCGCCTGTACAATCCATCAAGCAAACCATCAGAGCGCTGCAACACCCAACAGATAAGGGATTGCAGCGTTCTTCTTGTCCTGCGCTTCCTATTTATCTTGTGGATCTATCGGCGCCTAAGTCACTGTAGCTGTATCTGTAACATGCAACATTGACTTACTTTTAGTTAGCATATAAACTTAACCGATACTAAGGTGTCAGCCAAGACCCACTCCAGCGGGGTAATCCATAGATAAACGAGGTATTCTAGATGAAAGGAAAAGACGAGATCTATATACAAGAGCAACAAGATTCGGTTACGGATAGGTCACACGATCATGCGGGGATCTGTCCGAAGTTCGAGCGCGCGTTTGCCATACTTGGCAAGCGCTGGAACGGCTTGATCATCCGTACGCTGCTGGGCGGACCGCTTCGCTTCGGCGCGATCGAAGAAGCGATTCCTGCCCTCTCGGCGCGCATGCTCTCCGAACGATGTAGGGAGCTAGAAGATGAGGGCATCATCAGCCGCCACGTCTATCCGGAGAAGCCGGTACGCATCGAGTACGAGCTGACCGCCAAGGGGCGAGACCTCGAGGCATCCCTCGATATGATTCAAGCTTGGTCGGACAAGTGGTGTATCGGGTCGAAACAAGAATCATGATACAAGGGAGGCCTCATGCCGGTGTCAGTTCGCTGCCGGCTCCTCGGGCTTGTAGTAGGTATCCAGCATCAACTTCAGAGAATCATTCCAGAAGTACCAGTCGTGTACACCATCCTTCTCGAAATACGAGAAGTCGAAATCCTCACCTTCCATGAAGGTCTTGAAGTTGATGTTGTCCTCGTAGAGGAAGTCTTGTTTGCCGCAAGTCATGTGGATGATCGGCTTCACCTTCGGGCCGTCTGCGTCGCGATACGAGCGCACGAGCGCCTCCAGGTCTTCACCACGCACGGGTTCGCTTCTATGGCCGAATACACCGACCCACTCCTTGTGCTCTGCCGGGATCTCCTCTGCCTGGCTAAATTCGCCGATCATGCGATGAAGCGGCGAGATGGCCGACGAGAAGGCGCCGCAGAGATGGAAGCGCTCCGGTCTCATGAGCGCAAGCTTCAGTGCGCCGAAGCCACCCATGGACAGGCCCATAACGGCCGTGTCCTCTCGCCTTCTCGAGACGTTGAAGTAGCGGGCGACAAGCTCCGGCAGTTCGTCTGCGACATACGTGAAGTAGTTCAAGCCGAAATCCATATCGGCATAGAAGCTTCGCTGTACCTCGGGACAAACAAACATGACGTTATACTCGCTGGCATAGATACTGAGCATCGTATTGTCCGCCCAGGCATCCGCGTTGTCGGACAGGCCGTGTAGCAAGTAGATCACCTGCATCTCGGATGCATCCCCTCTCTCGGGGAGGACAACGGATACACTGGTCATCATCTGTAGGGTTTGGGATCGAAAATTACCTTTGAATACGGGCATAGCTACCTCCATTGGATCGAAATTCCGTTTAGACTCCGCGTGGCGGAGCGTTGATTCGTTACTGTCTGTTATTTTATAGAATTTTGTCTATTTATTCTACATCCAAGGTCAAATCGGCCGCATATCTCTGATACAATGAGAATAAGTTTATTCTCACCTAAGGAGGAAGCAGATGGTAGCAGTATCAGCGAATCAACATGGCCAATCAGCCAGACGACCCCGTATTCTCGTCATTGGCGATACCGGCGAGAATGCCAGGTATCATCCCCTTGACGCGTTAGAAGAAGCGCTTGGTATCCTGGAAGACGAAGCCGAGCTTATTATCAGTACCGATTATAAACAGTATGCGAATCGGGACGTGCCCTTTGCGAATATTGATCTAATCATCAATTATCTCGACAATTGGACCGCCCTCGACGCCTGGGAACAGAGCCGTATATCGGCCCGTCTCTTGATCTGGCTGGCCGGTGGCGGCGCCCTCTTGACCGTGCACAACGGCATCATCACGCACGAGAGTGCCGAGCTGCTGCAGATGCATGGCGGCGACTTCACGCGTCACGACCCCAGAACTACGCTGCGCTTCGAGATAGATGCGCAGGCGGACCCCCTCCTCGCTCAAGGCTTCTCCGATTACGAGGAGATGGACGAGCCCTACGAATACACGTTTAGCGCCTTTTTCGACGAGGCATTCACCGTCTGGCTTCGCTACCGCTACCAAGATAAGCTGCATCCTGCCGCCTGGTATCGCGACTATGGCGAGGGGCGCATGCTCTATTTGATGCCCGGCCACGATAAGCAGGCTTGCGCGAATCCCAATTTCAAGATCTTACTGAAGAACGCTTGCCATTTCCTACTTGCACACCAAGATGCTCAGAAACCTTAAGGAGGGTTTATTTAGATGAAACGTTTTTTGGATCAAGATTTCCTGCTGAAGACCGAGACGGCCAAGCGCCTATACCATGAGGTCGCGCGGGATCTGCCGATCATCGACTACCACTGCCACATCGTCCCCCAGGAAATCTATGAGGACAAGCCGTTCGAATCCATCACAGAAGCTTGGCTTGGTGGCGATCACTACAAGTGGCGCCTCATGCGAACCAACGGTGTGCCCGAACAGCTCATCACCGGTGACGGTGATCCGCGCGAGAAGTTTTGCGCTTATGCCGAGGCCGTGAGCCTCGCCATCGGCAATCCGCTCCACCACTGGAGCAACATGGAGCTCAAGATCTTCTTCGATATCGACGAGCCGCTTAGCCCCGAGAACGCGGACCGTATCTATGACCTGGCAGCAGAGAAGCTCAAGACAATGACGCCCCGCGAGATGATTCGCATGTCGAACGTGGAGACGATCGTCACGACGGATGATCCGATCGATGACCTCGTCTGGCACAAGCGTCTGGCCGAGGATCCTACCTGTCCTGCCAAGGTGCTGCCCGGCTGGCGCCCCGACAAGATCCTGCAAGTGAACAACCCCGGTTATACAGACTATCTGGCTGATCTGGCCGCAGCATCCGGCGTGGATTCGATCACGAGCTACGATGAGCTCGTCTCTGCGATGCTCGGCAGACTGGACTACTTCGCCGAGAACGGCTGCACGATCTCAGACCATGGCCTGAACTGGATTCCGGTCGTGACGGAAGACGACGGACTGAATAGTGCGGATATCTTCGCCAAGCGCCTGGCCGGTGACGCGATCAGCGTACAGGAAGCCGACCGCTTCAGCTTCGACCTCTTGGTCCTGCTCGGTAGAGAGTACAGCAAGCGCGGCTGGGTCATGCAGTATCACTTTAACGCGCTTCGCGGCGTGAACACGCGCGGGCTTCGAAACCTTGGACCGGATACCGGTTTCGACACCATGAGAGACAGCAACAACTCGGCTGCGCTCGCCGTCCTCCTAGACAAGATGGAAGCAGAGGATTGCCTGCCCAAGACCATCTTGTACTCGCTAAACGGTCGCGATAACGACATGCTCGTCGCGCTGATGTCAAGCTTCCAAGGTGGTGTGCCCGGTAAGCTGCAACTTGGTTCCGCCTGGTGGTTCAATGACACGAAGGATGGTATGGAGGCACAGATGCGCTCCTTTGCCGCAGGATCAAACCTGGGTCGCTTCGTCGGCATGTTGACCGACTCCAGAAGTTTCCTGTCCTATCCCCGCCACGATTACTTCCGCAGAATCCTCTGCAACCTCGTCGGTGACTGGGTAGAAGACGGTGAATATCCGAACGACCCCGCTCTGCTCGAGCGTATCGTAGCCGGTGTCTCGTATCGCAACGCCAAGGAGTACTTCGACTTCTAAACTGACAAGTGAACTAGATCATATAGTAAATCCCCTATACTTCTCGGAAGTATAGGGGATTCTTGTCTAGTGATGATGATGGTGATCGTGATCGCAGTGTTCGTGATCGTGGTGGTGATGGTCGTGGTGGTGATGGTCGTGGTGATGATGATGGTCGTGGCCCGCATGCTCCTCCAGTTGCTGCATCGCGCTTGCCATGCGATCTTCGTAGCTCTGTTCCACACCAAGCTCCTTCCTAGAGTAACCACCCATATGCCAGAGCGGGCAGCTGTTTGCAAACTCACTATAGGCTCTCAGTACGGCCTCCATATAGTGGCTGTCTTCCAGATCCAAGCCGAATTCGGCGAACAGTTCCAGCATGTAGTCCAGAGGCATATCCTGAGCACTAACGATCGCAAGATAAGCCAAGATATCTTGGTGCTCCTCCCAGCTGTAGCCCTCTAGCGTATCGCCCAATTGATTCAAGAAGGCGAGCCAAGCAGCCGTATCGCGCGTAAAGGGCACGATCTGCGATGCTCTCAAATCCTCAAGACCGAGCGGTTTCATCTTCGTTTGACCGGTTTCGGCAATATCGTACACCACGACAGCAGTCTCACGATCGATGACGGCGTGATAGATATAGGGACGCTCATAGCGGAAGTTCGCGCCTACATACGTCTCGTATAGTTCCAGATTCGTACGGACCATGCGTCTTAGCTCACCTAGCGATTGGCCCTTGATCTCTTCGTGGAAGGATTCGCTAAGCACATCAATCAGTGCATCGAGCTGGACGGCACCTCGCCAATTCACGAGACCGGTCGCAACTTCTCTTATGAGCGTGAAGAACTTGGCATCTGCTTCCCAAGTCTTGGCACCACGTTCTGCGATCACGTCAAGCAGCTCGGTCGGTACATAGATACGGTAACCGGACGGCCTAAGGATCAAGAAGATATAGCCCTTCTCAACCAGCTCATTGATCATCAGGGCGCGATCGTAACTGGCTAGGCTACCGTTTGGCTCACTCAAGTGTTCCAGCAAGCGAACCAGCGCACCGTCACCCAGTTGCAGATCGACTCGAAGTCTTGCGGGGATCCGGTCGGTCAGTAGATCGACCAGCATCTCTTGATCCGCATCTCGAATCATCTCCTCATCTTCTCCGATGTTCTCGGCGATGTATTGGAGATGTGGAAGCGAATATGCAGCGAGACCCTCACGCAAGCTGCTCGGGAAGCGGCCTCGAAGCAGATAGGGATTCGTATAGACTTGGTCCGTAAGCGCGTGCAGATCTTCCTCTTCGTCTCTATAGAAACGATCGAGTTCGGCCTCCGTCACACCGTCTGTCTCAGCGTGTAGGGCATCCGAATCAAATGAGGGGTCGCCGTCCAGCGAAGCAGCCTCGATCGCGGCCAGTGCAGCCTCGTCCGGTTCTGTCTCCTCCATTGCATCGAGACTTCGCACCTCGTTGACAAGTCGCAGATCCGCCTCCGCTTCGTCCTCACTAGCGATGAACGCTCGTACACGATCGCCGAAACCGTGCCTCAACAACCAAGTTTCTCGATAGAAGCTAAGCTGCTGTTCAGCGGTTCCCTCGTACTTCACGTTCTGTAATAGACTTGCGAAACGAGCAACCGTCTCGTCTTCTTGAGCAATTCGCTCTTGTTCGAACAGCGCGAAGCTGAGCCAGTCATCCTCGTTTGGCAACCAACGAATCGCATCTATGCTCGACTTGTAGAGCCACTCTCTGGACCAGGGATAAACTTCTAGATCGCCCAGCATTGTATTCAACATGAGGTGGAACATCTCTGCACGATTCTCGGATAAGTCAGGATTCTTATCTTCAAGGCGGTCGAGCAAGCTGTCAAATAGGGGCGCAATAGCGAGGCTAATATCGAAGGTCTCATCCTCCATCGACCAATGGTTAATGTAGTTAATCCAGAAGGCGGCTAGGAGTAGCCGATCCTCCGCGTTCATCTTCCAAACTTCATCGAGCGCTGCCGAATCGATCTGAGGCAGTAGTCTGCCGAGTGCATCTTCCAAGTCCGGAAGGCGCAGTGTCTCTAGCCCCTCTGCTAGGAGTTCCTCTCGCATAAGCGCCAAGAATCGGTCCATCTCTTCTCTATAGTCATCCATCGTTATATCCCCATACTTCTCTATGCTGTCTATATGATACGTTAAGATACGTTCCTTATTCTACCGTAAGCAAGAGCTAGTCGCGGCGTCGATTGCCCGAGATGAGGAGGAGCCTCAGGAGCTGGAGAATTGACGTGGCGGCGGCAGCGACATAAGTCATCGCGGCGGCATTCAGCACTTCCCTGGTCCCCTTAAGCTCTTCTTCGGTCAATACATGATTCTCGTTTAGGATCGCGAGTGCACGGCGCGATGCGTTGAATTCGACCGGCAGCGTAATAAGCGTGAACAAGGTGGTGAGCGAGAAGGCTATGATGCCGATTTGGACCAGCAGATCACCGGTCGACGAATTAAGCAGCATGCCGACAAGCAGGATCGGAATCGACAAGGTAGAGCCGATGTTCGTGATCGGCACCAGCGCAGAGCGCAGCATCAGCGGACCATATTGCTGATCGTGTTGGACTGCGTGTCCGCATTCATGAGCGGCGACGCCGACGGCCGCGATGGAATTCGATCCATAGACGGGTTCGGAGAGCGCGAGGCTCATCTTCTGCGGATTATAGTGGTCCGTCAATTGGCCGCGGACGGGTTCGATGCGAACCGAGTGAATCCCGTTTCGATTCAAGATCAGGCGAGCGGCATCGGCACCGGTCATGCCGGACTTCGTCCCGATGCGGCTATACTTATTGAACGTACTTGTGACTCTGGCCTGGGCAAGTAAACTCAGTGCGGCACCGATGATCACAAAGATATACGTGGCATCCCAAAAAAGCGGAAAGAACATAATAGACCTCCGATCTGTAACGTAATAACTGTTCAGTCAATCCTTAATATTCTAGCATGGACTTGTGTCAGTGATGAAAAACAGTTATGAACATTCATCCGTAAGTTGCTAACGAAACGTAACTTTGGACACAGCACGGTGATGCGTCTTGATTTAGACTAAGTATATCGAGACAATCTCAACAAACGAGATCTATGACAAGTACACGAGGAGGTTACACGTGAAACACACTCTACCCGAATTAGGTTACGCTTATGATGCTCTAGAACCCCATATCGATGCCCGTACGATGGAGATCCATCACACGAAGCACCATCAGGCTTATATCAATAACTTGAACGCAGCTCTGGAGAAGCATCCGGAATTGGCCGATGCCAAGCTAGAAGATCTGCTCGCCGACTTGGACAGCGTACCGGAGGATATCCGCGCAGCCGTCCGCAACAACGGTGGCGGTCACTTCAACCACAGTCTCTTCTGGACCTACCTGAAGGCAGGCAGCCAGGGACCCGAGGGCGACCTCGCGGCAGCCATCGACAAGGCCTTCGGTAGCTTCGACGATTTCAAGAAGGAATTCGCAGCAGCGGCAGCCACACGTTTCGGTAGCGGCTGGGCATGGCTCATCGCCGACAAGGACAAGAACCTCAAGGTCGTATCCACGGCGAACCAAGATACACCGCTGGCAGACGGCACGCCTCTCCTCGGACTCGACGTCTGGGAGCATGCTTACTATCTGAACTATCAGAACCGTCGCCCCGACTACATACAGGCCTTCTTCAATGTCGTGAACTGGGATACTGTAGCAGCAGCCTTCGCCGCTCTCTAAGCTCTTCTAACAAGCCATCTAGTTATCAGGACACGTTCCTCCGGAGAAATCTTGGGGGACGTGTTTTTGTTAGATTTCCTTTGACCGCATAAGATCTTAGGTCTATAATTCTTACAAATATAATTGTAAGTTGAGGGAACCAGGTGCAACAACTTGTAGATAATGCGATCATCATGGCAGCCGGCTTCTCCAGCCGTTTCACGGCTATGTCGGGCGGCACACCGAAGGCACTGGCAACAGTCAGAGGCGAGGTGTTGATCGAGCGGCAGCTGTGCCAACTCATGGAAGCGGGCATACAAGAGATCTACATGGTGCTCGGCCACGATGCCAAACGCTATCACTACCTGGCCGAACGCTTCCCTGTACAATTCATCTATAACCCCGATTATCGAGAACGAAACAATAACAGCAGCATCTACGCAGCCAGAAATGTGCTTCGCAACAGCTATATTTGCTCTGCAGATAATTATTTCTCCGGGAATCCCTTCGAACGATCCGTATCAGGCAGCTACTATGCTGCCGTCTATGCAGAGGGCGAGACGAAGGAATGGTGCCTAGACCTGGACGAACACGATGTGATCCGAGGGGTTACCGTAGGCGGCCGCGACAGCTGGTACATGATGGGCCACGCCTACTGGGATCAAGCCTATAGCATGCGCTTCAAGGAGATTCTGGACGAGGTCTACCCCGACCCGTCAAGCCATGACCTCTATTGGGAGGATCTCTACATCCGGAACCTGGATACCCTGCACATGGTCGCACGCAAGTATACGGAGGGCGAGGTCTTCGAGTTCGATACCGTGGAGGAGCTGCTCTTGTTCGACCCTGAGGCCATGTTCTAGAATGCAGATAAATCAAGATGACAAGCTACACAGTAGCTATTCTACGTTGAATAGATAGAAATGAGATTACGATGACCCATATCATACCCGAGGATTTACCTCAGATACAGCAGATCCTGAAGGACGCCATTGGCGTTTCGCCAGAGACGAAGGATGCAAGCATCTCGCGTCTTGGAGGGCTCACGAATCGCTCCTACAGCGTACTTACAGCTGATGGCAGTCAGTATGTCGTTCGCATACCCGGCGAGGGCACCGAGTCCATGATCAATCGCGAGCACGAGCGTATCAGTACCGAGCTTGCCTGTCGTCTGGGTGTGGATACGGACCTGCTCTATTTCGGCGAAGACGGTGCCAAGGTCAGTCGCTATATACCGAACGCCGAAACAATGACGGCAGGGCGTATGCAAGAAGCGGATTCGATACGGAAGGTCGCGGAGATCTTGCGCACGATTCACCATAGCGGTGTCGATACCGAAGTCCCGTTTGACGTGTTTCGTATGGCTGCCCAGTATGAGGCGATCATCGACTCGCATCAGGTGCCGCTCTTCTCGGATTACGAGGAGACCAAGCAAGCGGTATCGGCTATCAAGGCCTGGCTCGATCGGTCCATAGCACCCGAGTTACAGCCCTGTCACAACGACCCACTCTGCGAGAATTGGGTGATGGGCCAAGATAGGCTCTACCTCGTCGACTGGGAGTATGCAGGTATGAACGATGGCATGTGGGACCTGGCCGCCGTCTCGATTGAGGCCGGCTACGATGCCGCCTGTGACCACTTGCTCCTCGACGCCTACTTCGGTGAAGATAAGCCGCTTGAGATCATGCACTTGCTCGCGTCCAAGATCTTCGTGGACTATCTATGGACGCTCTGGGCCAAGGCCAGAGTGCCCTACAGCGGCCAAGCGATGGAAGATTGGGCGGTCGAGCGCTACACAAGGCTGTGCTCCTTCCTCCGGACCTTCCGAGTCGAGGCACCAAGCTACGGTATCGAGTTATGACACCTATCCTCCACAGCCTGTTTGGCGAGTCGCTAAGCTTCCTCCCGCAGGCACTCTACATCGATCCGGCGACGGGCAGCATGTTGTTTGCCGTCTTGCTGGCGGTAGTCAGCACGAGTTTCTACTCGCTGCGCCTCTTCTTGATCAAGCTACGGTTTCGCTTCCGTGGCGGCAAACAAGGCGTACAAGAGAGCATCCCGGACCTCGTCATCTTCTCCGACGACAAGCGCTACTGGACGGTCTTCGAACCGATCTGCAGGGAGCTCGATCAGCGCGGTGAGCGAGTCAGCTATCTGACCGCGTCCGAAGACGATCCGGCCTTCCATAGCGGCCTTGTGCACCTATCGGTAGAATTTATTGGGGAAGGCAGCAGGGGGTTCGCCAAACTGAACACGCTGGAAGCCAAGGTGCTGCTTGCGACTACACCCGGACTCGACGTCTATCAGTGGAAGCGCTCCAAGGGGATTCGCTACTACGTGCATATACCGCATGCGGCCAGCGAAGTGACGCTCTATCGCATGTTTGGGCTCGACTACTACGATGCCGTCTTGCTCTCGGGTAGCTTCCAGGCAGACGATATACGCGCCCTGGAGGCACGTCGCGCTCTACCGCCCAAGGAACTCAGACTGGTCGGCATCCCCTACATGGATGTCATGCGACGTCGCTTAACGGAGGCGAAGCCGCTGACCGAAACCAGGCGCACCATACTACTCGCACCGTCTTGGGGCGAGAACGCTATCTTTGCCGTCTATGGGGGTAGGATAATCGATCGCTTGCTGGAGACCGATTGGCAGATCATTGTAAGGCCGCACCCGCAATCCTTCGTATCGGAGCGAGAGCGCATGGACGACTTACTCAGTCGCTATCCCGCATCCGATCGCCTCAGCTGGAACCGCGATACCGATAACTTCGATGTCCTCTGCCGAGCCGATCTACTGATCTCGGACTTCTCGGGTGTGATCTTCGAATTCGCCCTCGTCTACGATAAGCCAGTCCTCTATACCGAACCCGATTTCGACCTGGCCGTTTACGACGCCTGGTGGCTGGATACGCCGCTATGGACGACCGGCGCTCTGCCGCGCCTGGGCAAGTCGCTTCGGGAGGAGGATCTATCGGACTTGGACCGCTTGATCGACAAGCTGATATCGGATCCTCGTTATGCTAGCGGCCGTGACGAAGTCAGACAAGAATGCTGGGTGAATCCGGGCAGCGCAGCCGCATCTTGTGCGGACTTCCTGCAAGAGAAGGTACGGTTGCTGACAAGCGACTTGAGCGAGGAACGATAGATCTATGACACTGACAAGAATTCTGGACACCATACTCTTGGAGCCGCTGCGCCTCCTCTTCGAGCTCGTCTTCGGCTCTGCAATCGAGCTATTCGGCCAGGCCGGCTGGGCCATACTACTACTTAGTCTGGTGATGAATCTGCTTTTGCATCCCTTCTACAAACAAGCGGATCGGATCCAAGCAGAGTTAGAGGCCAAGGAGCGACAGCTTGCCGATGGCGTGCGCCACATCAAGAAGAGCTTCTCGGGCGAGGAGCGCATGATGATGCTCCAGACTTACTACCGCCAGAATCACTACAAACAAACCGATGCCCTGCGCGGCTCGATCGCCCTGCTACTCGAGATTCCGTTCTTCATCACGGCCTATCAATTCATCTCCGGCCTGCAGCTGCTGCACGGCGTGTCGTTTGGCATCATCAGAGACCTCGCGCTGCCGGACAGGCTGCTCGCGATCGGCTCCCTCGAGATCAATCTGCTGCCTCTCTTGATGACGCTGCTAAACGTCTTGTCCACCGTGCTCTTCACTAAGGGTGCGGGCAAGAAGATGAAGATTCAGCTCTACGGTATGGCCGCCTTCTTCCTCATCTTCCTCTACAATTCGCCGTCTGCGCTGCTGATCTACTGGAGCATGAACAACTTAATCTCGCTGCTGAAGAACGTCGTGACGTATTACGCCAAGAGGCGACTAGAGGCGAAGCAAGTTAGCGGTAACAGGGACGATGACACAGCAGATACAGATAGAGCTAAGGACGTCGCTAGCTCATCTCGCCGCCTCTTCTTCTCATCCGCCGTCTTCCTCACGATATTAATCGGTGTCTTGATCCCGGCAACCTTCATCGCCGCATCCCCTCAGGAATACATCAACATCTACCGCTACGAGCACCCGTCGCTGTTTGTCCTCTCATCTGCAAGTCTTGCCGTCGGCGTGTTTCTCGTCTGGCTGCCGCTGTTCTATAGGTTGACACCGAGCTCGCTCAAGCAGGTATTGGCGAGGCTCCTCGCAATCGTGGCGGCTCTATCCATCGTCAATTACATGTTCTTCGGCCAGGGGCTCGGCGTCATCAGCGCAAGCCTCCAGTACGAGCGCCCTCTGCAATTCGAGGTGCAAGATCTGCTCATCAATGGGGCGGTGCTGCTGCTTGTCGCCATACTCTTCTACTTCCTCACGAAGTTCCAATCAAGACGCGTGATAGCCCTCCTTCTATTGGTGAGCATCAGTACGGGAGCGATGTCGGCTTGGCATCTAACACAGATTCATCGCTCGGTGCAACTGCTCGAGATCAAGCCTTCGAAGAAACCGGGCGATGACAATAAGGACATGCCTCACTTCAGCCTCAGCCAAGAGGGGAAGAACGTCGTCGTCATGATGTTCGACCGTGCAGCCGGTTCGATGCTGCCGTATATCCTAAACGAGAAACCGGAGCTAAGAGAGAAGTTCTCGGGCTTCACCTACTATGAGAACACATTGTCTTACGGCAACTCGACGAACTTCGCGGTGCCGGCACTGCTCGGCGGCTACGAATACACACCGGTGGAGCTGAACAAGCGAAGCAGCGAGAAGCTTGTCGACAAGCATAACGAAGCGCTGAAGCTGATGCCGGCGATCTTCTCCGAGAACGATTACCAGATCACGATCTGCGATCCGCCCTATGCGAACTATCGCTGGATTCCGGATCTGTCGATCTACGACGATTACCCAAACGTTGAGGCTTATATCACCAAGGGGCGCTTCACCGATCAAGACCTGTTCACAGAGGATATCAGCAAGAATCACAGAAACTTCTTCCTCTTCGGACTCATGAAGACGCTGCCGCTCGCCGTGCAACCGGCACTCTACGACGAGGGTGATTATCGCCGGATCTCGGGCTACGGCGACCACGTCGATTACGAGAAACAGACGGTCTATTCGATGTCCGCGGCCTCGGGCTACAGAGGAGCCTTCATGCAGGCCTACGACGCGGTACGAAATCTCAAGACGATGACGAGAATCGATCCGGGTGAGAAGAACAGCTTCCTCTTCTTCCTAAACGACATCACACATGAGCCGATGCTGCTGCAGACACCGGATTATATACCTAGCGCAAACGTCGACAACAGTAGATATGACCAGGCACACCGCGACCGCTTCACAGACCCGGTGACCGGAGAGAAACTCGTAACAGAGAAGATCAATCAGATGACCCACTACCACACGAACGTGGCGATGATGCTGCAGCTGGCCGATTGGCTAGACGAGCTTCGAGCGCTTGGGGTCTATGACAACACAAGAATCATCATCGCGTCGGATCACGGCCGAGATCTCGGCCAAGTTGAGAATATGATTAAGAACGGACCGGATGGCGAAGCAGTCGATTTCACCGCTTACTATCCTCTTCTCCTTGTCAAAGACTTCGACCAAGAAGGCTTCCACACCTCAGACACCTTTATGACCAATGCCGACGTGCCAATCCTCGCCTTCGACGGGCTCATCGATAATCCGGTGAACCCGTTTACGGGCAAGCCGATCGACGATCAAGAGAAGTTCGCACACGAGCAGTACGTGATCCTCTCGGAGATCTATTCGACCTCCGAGAATAATGGAACAAGTTTCTTACCCTCTTACTGGGCGAGCGTCAGGGATGATATCAGGGAGACGGAGAACTGGACGCTCTATCCGGACGAATTCGTCCTCGATGAGCACGGCGTCAAGCCCTGATTGATAGCGCGTCACAAGCTCGCTTGGAGTTACGCTTCGGCGATGCGCTTCGCCTCCGGCGAGACGGGTGCATGTGGGCTCACGAGTGCCTCCTTGCGCACGACGGGCTTCGCCCAACGCACGGCGTTCTTGATGATCTGTTGGACCATCGGATGCTTGTAAGACGGATTCGTCTCGTGGCCGGGCTGGAAGTAGAAGACCTTACCAAGGCCGCGCGTCCAGGTGCAACCGGAGCGGAAGACCTCGCCGCCCGAGAACCAACCGAGGAACACGAGTGCCTCCGGTGTGGGGATGTCGAATTGCTCTCCGTACATCTCTTCTTCTTCGAGCTCGAAGTAATCCGGAATACCGGCAGCAATCGGATGCGTCGGATCGACGGTCCAGATGCGCTCGTGATCACCGTCGCGCCAGCGAAGGTTGCAACTGGTGCCCATCAGATAACGAAACGGTTTGGCTAGATGAGCGGAGTGCAGAGCGATGAAGCCCATGCCGCGCTGTACATGATCGACCACACGCTTGGCGATCTCTTCTTCAACCAGGTGATGCGCATTGTGTCCCCACCAGAGGAGCACATCCGTGTCGTTCAAGACGGCTTCGGACAAGCCGTGCTCTTCGTCGGCCAAGATGGCCGTGCGGACGCTGAAGTCCTCTTCTTCGCCCAGGACTGTCGCCAAATAGGCATGTATACCGCCCGGATAGACGGCCAGTACTTCCTCTGTAATCCTTGTGTGTTCGTTCCAAACTGTTACGCGAATCATGGCTTACCTCAAACTTTCTTACCATAGCGCTAGCGGCTATTCTTGAGCTTAGTTTAACATAAGCGAGGTGTGTTTCGGCCGGGTCGAATGGGGCAGATATCTCGACTTGGACAAGGCCGATTCTATAACTCCAAGCCCGTGATGAATTCGCCGAGGTTCAGCTCCTCTTGATCGAGCGCATCAAGGCCGGACGGCTGCTCACCCTCATCTGTGCCCGACTTGTATGCCTCTTCGGCCTCCGCCAAACGATCCACAAGTCCCGTCAGGCGCTTGTTCGAATCCTCCGTCTCGATCGCTCGATTGACAGCGGATTTCTCGCCTACGATGATGATGTTCTCCTTGGCCCTCGTGAAGGCCGTATAGATCAGATTGCGTTTGAGCATCACATAGTGCGCGTTCATCAAGCAGAGGATCACGAAGCGATACTCCGACCCCTGGCTCTTGTGCACTGTACAGGCGTAGGCCCAGTCCATGAATTGGAACTGCGAGGCATCGAGGACATAGGATTCGCCGTTGAATTCGACGACCGCGAGCGTATCGTCTTCACCATCGTCATAGATCGAGAGGATGCGTCCCGTATCTCCGTTTGATACCTGCACCATCTCCTCTTCGTCATCTAGCTTCGTAAGCTTCGTGTTGCGCATCATCATGACGCGGTCGCCTGTATGGAAGACCTTGTCACCGTAGGATATCGACTTCGCCCCTTCTGCTACGGGATTGAGGCTCTCCTTGAGCATACGATTCAGCGCGTTCGAACCGGTCGCCGTGCGCTGGCGAAGCGGCGTCAGACAGACCACCTCCTCATCGGATCCCGTGAACTCGATCGCCTTCAAGTAGAGCTTGTGGATCAGATCCGCTGCATCATCGGTGCTGGTTGCAGTTTGGAACGCGGACGTCTTGTTATAGATGAGGTCTGTTCGTCCCTCTCTGATCGCCTTGGCGTTCGTCGCGATCTCACTTCCCTCTTGTTGGCGAAACAGCACCGTCAGGCGCACAACCGGCACGTGACCGGACTGAATCAAGTCGTTTAGCACGTTTCCGGCACCGACCGACGGTAACTGATAGGGGTCGCCCGTGATCAAGAGCCGACTGCCCGGCGCGATCCGTGAGAGTAGCTTGTGCATCAAATTGAGGTCGATCATCGAGGCCTCATCGATAATAATCGTTTTATAATCCAGATAGTCGTCCGGCATATCCTCGGACTCGGGGTCCAGTTGCAGCGCGCTGTGAATCGTCTTAGCTGGTCTCCCTGTCTGCTCGCTCATCCGTCTGGCGGCGCGTCCCGTCGGTGCGCAGAGCAATACCTCATCGTCTTCTTGGCCAAGGGATTCCAGAATCAACTTCAGCGTGCTCGTCTTACCGGAACCCGGGATACCCGTAAGCACCATCAGAGGCTCCGTGAAGAAGCGAATCGCAGCCTCGCGCTGTGCCGGCGCAGGCACGAAGCCAAGACGCGTGGCTGCTTCATCCACTTGCAGCGAGATCGCATCCGCACGATCGATGATGCCCGCCATCTGTTCTTGGCGAGAGACGGCGTCTGCCGCACCGCTCTGCTCCGGGCGCTTATGCGCCTCATCTGCAGCATGGAGGAGATGGATCAAGAGTCTTGCGACATCCTTCTCCAGATAGTAGGTTACTCGGCGGTAGATCGCCTGTTCGCCGTCTGCGATCAGGAGGCCAGAGCGCAGCATCTGATCGAGCACCTCGCCCACGATTCCCTGATTGTCGTCGTTTAGTGTCTCATGGCGCAGAAGCGACCAGGCCTTGGCGATCAATTGCTCGCGAAGCGCATGGCAGTGCCCGGACCCTTCTGTCTGCTCGAGTTCGAAGTTCAGAGCGGCGGCGACTCTGGACGGGTTGGC
>CAZLEA010000031.1:16873-19232 GCA_964558445.1 uncultured Oscillospiraceae bacterium
CCGAGGCCCTTGATCTCAGAGAGTCGACCCGGTTCGCGATCGAGCACGTCCCAGGTATCCTCGCCGAACAAATCGACGATCTTGCGGGCGGTAACGGGGCCGCAGCCCTTGATATAAGGAGACTCCAAGAAGGCGATCATGCCCTCTTGCGATTGCGGCAGCTTCGGCATCGCGCTGTACGTCTCGATCTGATACTCCAGACTGCCGTTGAAGCTTCTCGTCGCCCATTTGCCCGAGATGTTCAGATGGCCGCCGCGAATCTCCGAGCGTATACCCTCGCCCTTGATCACCAGACGTCGAACCTTGCGACCATCCGGCTGCACGAGTGCGTCACCCACAACATCGACGCTCCAAATGGAGAAGTCGCCCTTCTCGTAAATAGGATAGATCAAGACGGCGGTGAATTGTACGAGATCCGTCGTGCCGGTCGTTTCTGCTCCCTGCTGTGCTCCCTGCATCCTAAACTCCTTAGTCTATTGGCTCAAAACCGTTATAATAAGTCTATGCAATTATACCGCAATCTTGTCCGGTCGCCTTGCGGCCCTGGGAGGTAAACCTTGTACCATAGAGAATGCCAAGAACTAGACCTCGAGATCCAATCACTCGACCATCGCCTCAATCGCCTGGCCACCTTGCGCCTAGTCTCCGCGCTCAGCGCAATCGCCCTCGTCTTCGCGGCGGCGCTAATCCCGTTGCGACCGCTCTACTACCTGGCCTTGCTCCCGTTTCTTATCTTCATGATCTTCTTGCACAAGTTTCGCCAAACGAGAGATACCAGGGCATATAAACAGGCGCTCCGACTGGTCTATCAGGCCAGAAGCGATCGGCGCGGCACGGCTTGGACCCGCTTCCCGGACAACGGTCAAGCACTCCTCGACCGCCTGGAAACTGCTGCGACCCGTGACCCTGTGGCCCTGCATCGCTACCATCTGGCCCGAGACCTCGACGTACTCGGCCCCGACTCACTCTATCAGCGCCTGTCGCTATGCTTCTCAGCTGAAGCCAAGCAGGAATTAGCCGATATGCTCCTGACCATAGACCCGGTAGAGTCCGAACTTCGAGAGCGCCAGGCTGCGGTACAAGAACTCTCGGACAAAGACAGCTTCAGCCTCGAGATGGCAAGCCTCATCTTGCTTGCCAAGCAGAAGGCCTCGCCGAAGCTGCAGCAGACAGCCGATCGCTTCATCCGTCTTGCCAAATCCGGCCCTCGTACTACCGTGCCAAGCCTACCCTATCGCCTGACGCTCATCATACTGCCGCTCATGACCCTGCTCTCGATTCTCTCGATGCTACTCTTCCCCGCAATCAAGACGCTGCTTGATATAGCCCTCATCTTGATGGGCGCACAGCTCCTGATCGCCTTCTTCGGTCTCCGCAAGATCAGCTCCGAGCTGGACGGCCTCGATGCCTTCAGCCGTCATCTAGACCTCTATCGCAGCATGATCGACAAGATTCAGGCGGAGGACTTCCGCTCCGATCTGCTACGCAGGCAGCAAGCGAGCCTGGTCGATGAGGCGAATCGCTCTGCCGCCTTATCTCTTACGGAACTTGGCCGTCTGAGCAGCCAAGTAGCCGCGCGCAAGAACAGCATGGCCTGGCTCCTCGGCAACGCCCTGTTCCTCATGGATTTGCAGCTACTGCTTCGTTATCGGACCTGGCAGCGTACGGGCGGTGCCAGGATTCGAAGCTGGCTGGATGCGATCGCAAGCTTCGAGGCGCTCCTGAGCCTCGCGACGGCGAATCACGCTTACGAACAGTCTTGTTTGCCGAAACTCGGAACAGATAAGAGCGTGCTACGGATCGAGGAGTTGCATCATCCGCTGATCGATTCGGCGCGCTCTGTGGCCAATCCGGTACAGATGAAGCCGGGCGCAACGATACTCACCGGTTCGAACATGTCGGGCAAAACAACCTACCTCCGCTCCATCGGCCTCGCCCTACTGCTCGCACAAGCAGGCTGCCGAATCCCCGCTACGGACGCCGAGATCCCGCTACTGATTCTGCATAGCTCGGTGCGCGTAGACGATAACGTATCGGCCGGCATCTCAAGCTTCTATGCAGAGATCCTACGCATCCGGGCTATGGTCGAGGCGGTCGATCAGGGACGCCCGCTCCTACTCCTGATCGACGAGATCTTCCGTGGGACGAACTCAGAGGACCGCATCACGGGCGCCAAGGAGGCGATCCGCAGGCTTCATGCGCCGGAGGTCTATCTGATGGTCAGTACGCACGATAGGGAACTGTGCGCGCTCGAATACGATCCCGAGATTAGAGCTGTGAACAATCACTTCTCGGAATATTATGTAGATGATAGGATTCGGTTTGATTATAGGTTGCGTGCGGGCCGAGCCCAAACGAC
>CAZLEA010000032.1:0-18377 GCA_964558445.1 uncultured Oscillospiraceae bacterium
AAACGTCAAGTCCGAGATTTTTTGTCTCGGACTTGACATTTGGGTGGCGGAGAAGGAGGGATTCGAACCCTCGAAACGCTTGTGACGTTTACGTGATTTCCAATCACGCGCCCTCGGCCAGACTAGGCGACTTCTCCAGGACGTCATATATGTGTCGCCGAAACAAGCGACAGTCAGAATGATACCATCCTTCACTGCTTCCGTCAATCATGAAATCAGTGCTTTATCTTATAATGCGGAATTTTCAGAACTTTGATCCGATCGTAGATATATGTTCGTACCAATACATAGACAACAGATACAAGCGGGATGGTGATCAAGATACCGAGGACACCGCCATAGTTGCCTCCGACGGCCGATGCGATCAGTACCCACATACCGGGAAGTCCGATCGAACCGCCCACTGTGCGAGGATAGATTAGGTTGTTATCGATCTGCTGCACCACGATGTTCACGATTAAGAAGAGGATTGCCTGGTATGGATTGACGATCGCGATAAGTAGCATACCGACCGCCGCTGCGATGATCGCACCGAAGATCGGGACGAGCGCCATCACGCCCATGATTACCGCGATCAAGAAGGCGTACGGGAAGTTGAAGATCAAATTGGTAATCAAGGTCAAGAGCGCAAGCAGGAGGGCTTCCAGCACCTGTCCGCTGATGAAGCGGCTGTAAGTCTTGTTGGAGATACTGGCCAGATTGATGATGGAATCCGCACGGTTCTCAGGCAGGATCGCGTAGAGCGCGGCACGTGATTGGCGCCCGAGCGTCTCCTTCGTAGCAAGCACATAGATGTGCAAGAAGAAGGCGATGAAGAAGGTTGAGACCTTCGAGAAGATGCCTTGGACGAAGTCCAGACCGGTAGCGAACAGGTCGCCGGAGACCGTACTCAGCCAACCGGTGATGTTCTTGGTGATCGTATCGATGTCGAAGCTCACCCCCGAGATCAGCGGCTCGATCTGCGGATACTGTATCGTCAGATCCTTGATCAAGACGTCTAAGCTATCGAGGAAGACCGGAACTTGTGTAGCGAGGCTGCTGAAGGATCGGGCAATCTCCGGTATAACCGTGAAGAAGATAGAGACGATCACGCCGAAGAACAGGAGTATCGTCAGGAGTATGGAGATACCGCGCTTACCCTTACGCCTCACGCCATCCAGGATACGCCACGGCTTGCTAAACAGTGTACGTTCGATAGCCGACATCGGCACATTCATGACGAAGGCCATGGCAAGTCCGAAGATAACCGGTGAGAAGATACCGAGGAGCCAGCGCAGGCCGTTATACAGTACATCGAAGTTTTGTACCGCGACGAACAAGAATACGCTAAACGCGATAATCTTATAGATTTGGCGAACGGTCTGCTTGTTTAGTTCCATCTTGGTACCTCAATTATTATGTGTCGCTTGCTAGAGTCAGGTAGTCCATTACGATGCACTCGTGAAGTAGCGCCATACACCGTCGGCAATACCCGATGCGAAGGCCGCTTGCTTGTCCGGATCCAAGAGGATAGCGAGGTCTTCACTATTGGACATGAAGGCGGTCTCGATCAGAACACTGGTCAGGTTTAGCTCTCTTAAGAAGGCAAAGTTCCCGGCATACGCCGTCACTTCGCTCTGCTTCAATTCCGGAATAAGTCCCGTAATCGAACCGAAGAGCGAGCCTGCCAGACGCAGGCGAGCCGCGTCGTCGTATGCTTGATAATTCGGATTGATCGGCAGGATCTCGGGATCGCTGCTGTCTTGCTGCAGCATGGAGAGTTCGCTCTCGTAGATATGCTGGTTTGTTGAGATATACATCTGCAGGCCGCGCTTGTCACCCAGGCTTACATCCGTGCTGTTCGCATGGATGGATAAGTAGATGATCTGCTTCGTCTGGACCTGTGCATCGAAGAGTTGGCGAAGCGTCTCACGAACACCAAGTCCCTGTGCGAAGCCGCGCCCGCCGCTCTCGACGGTGTCTTCGTTGATATCTTGTAGTTTCTGTAATTCTGCATTGATCGGTTCGAGCCAAGCGGTATCGAGTCCGGCTGCCGTGAGGCCCTCCTCCCAGAAGGCCGTGGTTGCGAAGCCCGCGATCGCAACACGGGTATAGAGCGATACCCAGCTATCGTCTTCGCGCGTCATTATGACATTTGCGCCGAGTGCTTCGAGTTCGCTTCTGGTCTTCATAGCGATGGCCAGGTTGACATCCTTCTCATAGATGGTTTGATCGCCGGAGACGCCCAGAGCTCCCGGGTCCTTACCGCCGTGACCGGGGTCCAAGATTACCGTTAGATCTTGCATGGGCCGCTCGCTCTTCGGTGCACCTACATAAGCGGACAGATCCAGATTCAGCTTAGCCGGTGTGATGAGATCTGCGGGCCAGCGAGTCCAGGCACCGCTTGCATCGACTGTAGCTTGATTGGCACCGGCAAGTATGCTGTTTGCTTCGAAGCTTGCGGTCCACTTGGTTCCGGGAAGCGGAGTTGTATCGATCGTCTCTGTTGTTTCGTCGCTTGGTGGTAATTCAGTCTCGTCAGGGTCCAAATCGTTCGTGCCCGGCAGATCGGATGGTAGAGGAGCACCCGAGGTAGACGTATCGGATACGGAGGGCGACGATGGGGCAGAGGGCTGATCGCCTGTCCACTCGTCACAGGCGACAAGACTTAAGAGCATGGAGACAGTAAGTAGGAGCGTAAGCGTACGGAAACGTTTCATGTGATAACCTCGGATCATAGTAGCGCAGCCAGAATCATCGGACCTAGGATCCAACCGGCTGCAATCAGTAGTAGAAATAGCAGAATCAAAATAATGCGGTAGTAGCGCTTGCGACTTAATTCGGACGCATCCAGCAAATCGGAAAAATCGCGAACTTGCAAGCTTAGGCTCTCGGTTGCGTGGCGTCTGTCCCGATCGATATCGTGATCGATATCCCGATCAGGCAGCGGTAAGTCGATCTTCAGACTGGCTAGCGTATCCAGCATGTCGTCTAGACTCTGGAAGCTTCCGAGCTCTAATTGACCGATTGCCTTGATACGTTCATCGCTGACCTTCTGCTCTTCGGTCAGGCGCGCAATATGAGAGATAGAGAACGAAGCGGCCTTCTGCGGATTGATGAGCATCGCCCGAATCTCTTGGATCGGTACGTTCAGACGGCGCAGATTCGCAGTGGCTTGGAGACGGATGACATCCTCTTGAGCGTATTCGGCTTGATCGACAAGCTCTCGGTCCGCATAGAACGGGACCACGATCTTCTCTTCAACATAGTATTCGACTGTCTTGGCGGGCAAACCGCTCAATTCACACACTTGCTGAAAATCCATACGCTACTCAAACCTGCCTCTCCTAATGGTGTTATAATAAATCATACACTTTTTTTATTATACTATGCTTCGGAGGAAATATGGGAACTCAAGTTATACCCCCACCGGCCGAGCCCAAGGATTTCGCAGCATTGCGTTCTACATGGCCCGACTTCTATTATGAAGGATTCGATACAGAGTTTGGGGACGGCTTCTTGACAGTCACCTATCGCTTCTCTATCCCCGGTTTGACGACCTTCAATCCCAGTCTTCGCTTCCCCGTTTCGAAGGGCATGACGCTTCGAGCGACAGATAAGCAGGCTCAGACAATTCTATTTAATCTCGGTCTTGTCGAATTAATAAGCTATTGGAAGACGACTTGTGCCCCGAACGTACATATTGTCGGCAGAAGCCTGGATCAGAGACAACGTCGTTTCTGGAAGAATTTGTACTTCGGCGGTCTCGGCGAGTTCTTCTATCGTAACGGCATCCAAACGACTTGGGACAGCTTCATGACCCTGCATGCAGAGGAACAGAAGAACACGGACAGCACAGGAGCTGCTCTGACGCTTCGTTCGCCGGTCACCAAGACGGCAACACGTCCGGAGAAGATGCTGGTCCCCGTCGGTGGAGGGAAGGACTCGGCTGTCACACTCGCTAGACTTGCGGGTGTAAGAGATGAGGTTTATACCTTTGGCATCAATGCGACAGGTGCCGCTATCGACACGATGGAGGTAGCGGGTATCAAGGCAGAACGACGCTTGCTCGTCTCACGCACGCTGGATCGAAATATGCTCTTGATGAATCGCTTGGGTTATTGGAACGGCCACACGCCCTTCTCTGCGATCGTCGCCTTCACCGCTCTCTATGTGGCGTATCTGCATGATTTGAACTACATCGTATTGTCCAACGAATCTTCGGCAGACGAGGCGACGGTCCTCGGTACGGATGTGAATCATCAATTCTCGAAGTCCAGTGATTTCGAGCGTGCCTTCCAAGCATATACAGAGCAGTATATCGGCTCCGGTGCGTACTACTTCAGTTTGATGCGTCCGTTTACAGAGCTTGCGATCGCGCGGGAGTTCGCCAAGCATCCCGTCTATTTCCCGGTCTTCCGCTCCTGTAACGTGGGCTCCAAGGAGAATCGTTGGTGTGGGACTTGTGCCAAGTGCCTCTTCATTTATATTGTCTTGAGTCCGTTTATCGAATTGGAAACGATGGTGTCGATTCTGGGCAGCGATCTGTTCAAGGATCCGAATCTGGAGCGCGATCTGGCAGGCTTATGTGGTCGCGTGTCGCTCAAGCCCTGGGAGTGTGTCGGCACGGTCTCCGAGGTAAACGTCGCGCTCTGTCTAACTATCGCGTCTTATCTGGATCGAGGTACCAAGGTGTCTGAGCTACCGCTACTGCTGCGCGCTTACCTAGCTTGGGTCGAAGCGGGCGAGGTGCCCTCTGTACATCTGACGGCAAGCGGTCGACCGATCGCTGTGATCTTGGATACGGCAGGTCCGCTTCAGCAATTCAATACGGAACACCGTGTACCGGATGTGTTTCTACCCCTAATCCAGGGGATGATCGAGGAGTGATGATGATGGGAACAGATCCTTTGCTTGCTTACTTGCGCTCGAAATCGCTGTTGATCCTCGGTTTCGGACGAGAGGGTAAATCCTCGCTTCGCTTCCTCATGAAGTATTGGGCAGAGCTTGGCTTAACGAGGCTAGGTATCGCCGACCGATCGGACGTGGATCTGATCGCTTATGAGGCGGAGTTCTTGGCGTCCGGCATCAAACCGGTGATTCATAGCAGGGATTCATACCTGGACGCGATCGGCGACTATGACTTGGTCTTGAAGAGTCCCGGTATCAGCTTGAAGGCCTATACGGACAAGTGGCTTCGTCCGGGCTACCTGGCATGCTGGCCGAACACGGAGATCAGCGGACAAATCGACTTGTTCTTGCGGTTCGCCCCGATGCCGGCGACAATCGGTATCACGGGGACGAAGGGGAAGTCTACGACTTCGAGTCTGCTGGCTTGCATCTTGGAACACAGCGGTCGAAGCACTTATCTGGCGGGTAACATCGGTGTACCGATCTTGGACAATTGGGATCGCTACAGGGAGGACGATCATGTGGTTGTGGAGCTCTCGTCGCATCAATTGCAGTTTGTCCAGGCTTCGCCGCACTATGCCGCGATCACGAATTTCTATCCCGAACACCTGGATCACTACAATTCGTACGATGAGTATCTGGCGTCGAAGCTAAACATCTTGCGTCATCAGACATCGACGGATTGCTTCGTCTTGAACACGGACGATCAGGATTTGTGTCATCGAGCAGAAGGACTGATCCGAGGTCGCACCGTGCGAGTCGGTATGGTCGACGGCCTGCCCTATCGAGGCTTGAATCCGCATCTGATGGGCGACCATCATGCGCTGGATGTAGCGCTTGCAGTATCGATTTGTCGCGAGCTGGGCCTGGATGAGCCCGCGATCCGAGCAGGAATCGAAGCGTTTCCCGGTATACCCCATCGCTGCGAGTATGTGGGAACCTACAGCGGCATCCGCTTCTACAATGATTCGATAGCGACGATACCGCAGGCCACGTTGTTTGCCATCGATACGTTGAAGGACGTCGATGTACTCATCGTCGGGGGGATGGATCGCGGTCTGGATTATACGGATTTCGTTATGCGGCTTACAGACTTGGATCTGCTCCATGTGGTCTGCTTGCCCGAGACGGGAACTGCGATCTATGAGGCGCTGAATCAGGAGGCCCCCGGACTTGCGATTCAAGTCGATCGTCTGACGGAGGCTGTCCTGCTTGGCTATCGCCTGACGAGACCGGGACGCTCTTGCCTCTTATCGCCTGCCGCATCCAGCTATCATCGCTGGAAGAGCTTCGAGGAGCGAGGCGACGAATTCAAGTCGCTGGTGCGATCCTATAGCGAATAAACCCCGGATCGTTTCTAGTGATATAGAGCCGTTGAATGTTACGATTCAACGGTTTTATTCTTGTTGGGAATAATTAATATTTACATTGTTAAGAAATAGTTTGAAATATGCTTGTATAGCATAAATATATGATGTATATTACTGATAATTAGGTTAACCACGGAGTATGATCACGTCCGCTTGCAAGCTCTTCTATAGGGGAACTATTATGAGCAAAACAAACTATCGTTGTTCGTCTGTTTTGGCCTGTCTATGTACGGTAATACTGCTACTGACACCGCTCGTCTCGTGGATGATCGGTCAATCGAATCCGGAGAAGAGACTGTTGGCAGATACGCCAACAAGCCCCGTCGGAACGGGTACAGAAGCCGATCCGTATCGCATCGAATCCCTGGAGGCGCTCCAAGAACTTGCGTCCTTGGTAAATAGCGGAGATCTTGCGTTCGCCAGGGCGAGCTACCTCCAAACCAAGGATATTGACCTGAGCTCGATCGAGGCTTGGCCCGGTATCGGCTCACAGATCTATCCGTTTCATGGCAACTATGATGGTGGAGGACATCGGATCATTGGCCTCCGATGCATCCTGGAATCTGCCCGAAGCGAGAGCTATGGCCTCTTCGGGGTCAATAACGGTACGATCAAGCAGCTTCGACTAGATGAAGTTCAAGTGGCTGTGCGGGTACCGCCCGATCCGGCTCGAGGCCAAGATGAGGGTATCGTGAACATCGGGGCCGTGGTTGGCTGGAACACCGGTCGCATCTCGGATATCACGGTAGACGGTAGCCTGAGACTCACACACGAGAAGGCAATACCGAACGCCAGCATGATCGGCGGTATCGTCGGACATAATCTGGGTGATGTGGTCCGCGTACAGAATCTGGCGAGTGTCAACTACGAGACGACGGTCACCGAAGAAGGACAGGGCATCGGTTATGCCGGTGGCATAGCGGGGGTGAACGATATCGGCGCGAGAATTGACTATAGCGCGAATCGTGGCAAGATTAGCAATCGCAACGCCTCCTCCATGAGCTCATCTGCCGGCGGCATCTGTGGTCAAAATAGCGGTAAGTTGGACTATGCGGCCAATCTAGGCCAGATAGAGACGGCCGGCAGTCACGGCACGGCAGGTGGAATTACGGGCTTCGATTTCGGTGGGCAGTATAGAGATATCTACAACATTGGTGAGATAAGCGGCTATTACGCAGGTGGGATACTGGCTTGCGGGATGGATACTACGATTTCGCGTGCTTACAATGCGGGTTCGATCCGGGGGACGAGGGCTACAGCGTCTCTTGTCGCCGCCGCTTACTTCGGTCCATTGACGATCAAGGAATCATTTTGGCTTCAATCGACGGGGGTGGTTGTTGCGGAGGATATGTCCTTTGGCAGCTTAAGTATAGATGCTAGAGAATTAACGAGTAGTGAACTCCGGGCAGGTGAGGGGATGGACCTGTTTAGCTTCACTTGGGATTGGGCACTCGCGCCGTACGGTTTGAATCGAGCTTATCCAACCTTCCAATGGTTACTTCACGGGCAATTGGCAAGCCTGCCGAATCGTCTGGTCTACCGTTATGGCGAAGCGCTTGATCTTCGTGGTGCAAGCTTGGTGTATCGACTAGGGGATTTGGAAGAAGAAACGCAGGCTCTCTTGTCCGAACATCTCTCGACATTCGATCCATACTATCTTGGAACACAAATGATTGAAGTGGAAGCTCCCTATATTCAAGATAGCTTCCCCGTCATCGTCGAAGATTATGCGCTTGGCCTGCGACTGATCGAGGCGCCAACGAAGCTTCGTTATGCAATCGGTGAGGCACTTGATCTTAGCGGGATAGAGGTCTTGCTCGAGATGGCAAGCGGCAACGACCTGTCGATCGACGTGGATGAAGAGATGGTCGACGGCTTCGATTCCAGTAGGCCCGGATCCTGTACGGTTTGGATTCGTTATGACGAATTCAGCTGCGCGTTCGAGGTATGGATCGATGAGGCCGAAGTGAGCACGAGTGAAACAGAATCGACATCGAGCGAAGCAGAGGAAACGAGTGAAACAGGGGAGACTGGCGAAACAGAGGAGACTGGCGAAACAGAGGAGACGAAAGAAACAAGTCTTCCGACGATAGGTGAGAGTGAGACGGAGCCTTCGGCTAGTTCGAACGAAGCAGAATCGACATCCGTGAACATAACAGACACTGACGTGACTACGATCGATGGACCGCCAATCGATCTGCCGACTACGGGTTACAATAACTCTTATCCGTTTGTCATATGGCCGCTGTTGCTTGGCGGGGCTGCCTTGCTACTGATTGTCAGAGGTCGACGTGCGAATTAGGGGTGTGATTCGTAGCTAGATACCTGTGGTATAGGACTTGGGACGGGCTTGCGGCATAGTTCGTCCCAATCTCCAATATGGCGAAATCGGCTTGTTTCGATTGACAAAGGGGATCGATCTCAGCTATGTTGAAGAGGTCCAAGCTTCGGCTTGGCAGTAGATTTATTTGTTTAATACTGCTCTGGGTGATTGCCCGCTTCTTCTAGGCGAGCGATAGAATAGGGAATGCGGTTCGAAGCCGCAGCAGCCCCCGCTACTGTAAGCATGTCCGACTATATATATCGGTCATGTAAGCCAGGAGACCTGCCCGGAGGAGTTTCGTTCTGACTTTTCGGCGGGAAGAGGATGGCAGTAGCGACTATGAGAATCGACTTCGATTCACAAGAGCGATATCTGTATCCTTGGAAGCGGCGAGATGCCGCTTTTTTGTTGAGGTCAGATCAATCTTTCGTGGAGGGAAGAGAATGAAACGTAGACTAATTGCCTTGATGCTTAGCTTGACGCTGGGCTTGACGGCTGCCGCTTGCGGTACGGGTACGATGGGTACCTCGTCGCAGACACCGAGCACATCTGTTAGCGATAGCCGCGAAACCACGACAGAGGGTAGCACTACACCCGCTGTGACCGAAGAGGAGACGACAAGCGAGACCTCACTTGGCCCAACAGGACCAAACGTTAGTGTGCCAAATGAGGATCGTGCGGGTAATACCGTCGAGATCCCCGCTGAAGTGAATCGGATTGTCTCGCTGGTTGGTTCGATCACCGAGATCTTGGTTGACCTCGGCTTGGGCGACAAGCTGGTGGCGATCGATACGAACACAGTTGGATTCGACGGTGTGCCTACAGATATACCTGCTATCGATCTGATGAGCCCGGATATCGAGACCTTGCTCGCTGTCGATGCGGATCTGTTCTTGGTATCCAATATCAGTGATGCAGGCGGTGAGACATCTGCCTTCTCGCAGATCATCGACGCGGGTATCGCGGTCGCTTATATCCCAACAGCAGAGAGCCTGAAGGATATAGCATTGGATATTCGCTTCGTCGGTGAGGCCACCGGTCGTACTGTAGAAGCAGAAGCCTTGGTCCAGACCATGGAGAGCGGCCTGGCTGAGCTTGCGGAAGTTGCGGAGACGATCCCCGAAGAGGAGCAGCGTTCTGTCTTCGTCGAGATCTCGGCAGTTCCCTATCTCTATAGCACAGGCAGCGGTACCTTCTTGAACGAGATCATCGAGCTTGTAGGCGCGAAGAACGTTCTGACAGATGAGACAGCTTGGGTGCCGGTCACCGAAGAGGCTGCAATCGCGTTAAACCCCGATGTGATCCTGACCAACGTCAACTATATCGACGACCCGGTCGGTGAGATTCTCGGTCGCGAGGGCTGGGAGGCGGTCACGGCTGTAGTTGACGAAGCGGTCTATGCTATCGATAACAATCACTCGTCTCTACCGAATCACAACGTCTTGGAGGCAGCCCGTGAGATTGCAGCTGCTGTTTATCCGGACTACTTCAAGTAAGCGAGGGCCAAATGACAAGCGGAGATTCACATTTAGCCTTGCGTCGTGGTCGGCTTGGTTCTCTATGCCTGCTGACCTTCATGCTTGCTGTGTTGATTCTCCTGCTGGGGATCGGTATCGGCAGTGTGACGATTCTACCGGGTCAGATTCTGCGGATTCTGGCACACAAGTTGCTCGGCAGATCTCTGCCGGCCGACATCCCCGCCAATCTCGTGGGCATACTCTGGTCCGTTCGCTTGCCGAGAGTCCTCATGGCCTTCGTGGTCGGAGCCGCTCTCTCGGCATCGGGCGTGGTCATGCAGTCCGTGCTGAAGAATCCGCTGGCATCGTCTTATACGCTCGGTGTCTCGTCCGGTTCTTCCTTGGGGGCTGCATTTGTGCTCTTGCTGGGCCTCGGCGGCGGACTGCGCAGCTCGCTTAGTTTCCCGCTGGCAGGCTTCCTCTTCGGCACGGGGACCGTATTCTTAGTCCTCTGGATTGCCAAGCGATTGGATCGGGGGATGAGTAACACAACGATTATTCTGATCGGTCTTGTGATCTCGCAGTTCTTCGGCGGCATCTTGACTCTGATTATGTCTCTTGCCAGAGAGACGATGGAGCGCTTGGTGCTCTGGCAGATGGGCAGCTTCTCCGGCCTTGGTTGGTCCGCAGTCGCAATTGTCTCTGTTGTCCTCTTGTTTGGTATCCTCATCTTGATTCGCTATCATCGAGAGCTCGATATCATGACCTTCGGTGAGACACAGGCACAGACACTCGGGATTCGTCTCACGGTTGTGAAGCCGCTTGTACTGATCGTTACGGCGCTCTTGACCGGTGCCAGCATCTCGCTTAGCGGCGTGATCGGTTTCGTCGATTTGATTGCACCGCATCTGACAAGGCGCCTCTTCGGCACCTCGCATCGAGTCGTCTTGCCGATGTCTATGCTGCTCGGGGGTACGCTGATGGTTCTGGCAGACCTCGTCGCCAGAAGCATCTTGGCGCCCAGAGAGTTGCCCGTGGGCGCGATTACGGCGATTATCGGGGCACCGTTTTTTGCTTATGTTTATTTCAGACGTAGGAGGGGTGGCGCGGTATGACACGAGATCTCCTCTATGTTGAGGGCCTTCGCGCCGGTTACGACGGCAGCGATGTGATACGCGATATATCGTTTCGCCTTCGCTCGGGTGATCGCTTGGTCATCTTGGGTCCGAACGGCTGTGGGAAGACGACTCTGATTCGTGCCGTGACGGGCACGCTCGAATCCGAGGGTATCCTCTTGTCACAGGGGCAGGATATCAGGCATATGAAGCCCGAGCAGCGGGCTGCGAGGATGGCTGTCTTGGCACAACTTGAGACCGCTTATTTCGCCTACTCCGTCTACGATACCGTCATGATGGGGCGCTATCATCTTCTTCGTCGCGGCTGGCTCAGTCGTCCGGGCGAGGAGGATCACGCGGCGGTCGAGGCTTCGCTGCGACAGGTGGGTCTCTGGGAACATCGCGATCGCTTGATAACCGATTTGTCCGGCGGTCAATTGCAGAGGGTGTTTCTCGCCAGGACGTTTGCCCAAGAGCCGAGCATCATCTTCTTGGATGAGCCGACCAACCACCTCGATCTCTTGCATCAAACCGAGCTGATCGCTTATCTGAAACAGTGGTCACAGGAGCCGGGTCATGCCGTATGCGGTGTGCTTCACGATCTGAATCTGGCTTCCGAACTTGCCGGCCGTGTGTTGCTGCTCGATCAGGGCTATACGGTGGCTGAGGGGACCTGGGACGAGGTCTGTACGCCCGAGCGACTAGAAGCCGTATTCGGTATGGATGTACAGGGTTTCATGCGTGATTCGCTTGGACGCTGGATGTGAATCGCTGGTTTGGTTTGCAATATGGTGCATAGTCTACGATAGTTTGAGTGTCAAAATAACTTGCAAATCAAAGCAATTCCTGTTAGTTTGGAAGTACAGTAAGCTGATGAAAGGCTGTACGTCAAATGAATACATCTAGAATCGATCCCCTGGATTTCCGACAACAGTTGGACGGGGTTGCCAATATATTCCCCACACACCGCATCCTAAACGAAGCAGGCGAAATCGTCGATCAGGCGGCCTTCGCTAAGCTTGGCTTGACGTCTGACGAGCTTCGCTATCTGATGAACCGTATGGTTTGGGTTCGCGAGCTGAACAATCGCAGCACGATGCTGGCCAAACAGGGTTGGATGAGCTTCCATGCGCCCTATCTCGGTCAGGAAGCCAGTCAGATCGGTTCGTATCACGCGTTCGATAAGGGCGACTTCATGCTCGCCGGCTATCGCGTATTCGGCCCGCTGGTGCTGCATGGCGTACCGCTCTCGCAGTGCTTCCACTGGAACAACGGCCATGTGAAGGGAAATGACTATACCGATCAGAACGCGGTACCACCGCAGGTTATCATCGGGGCACAGATGGTCCAGGGAGCAGGTGTAGGCTTGGGGCTGCGTAAGCGCGGATCGAAGCAAGTCGCGCTGACCTATACCGGTGATGGCGGTAGTTCTCAGGGCGATTTCTACGAAGGCTTGAACTTCTCCGGAGTCTACAAGTCTCAGATCGTTTATATCGTGGAGAATAACGAGTATGCGATCTCGACACACTGGACCCAGCAGACGGCAGCCGGGACAATCGCACAGAAGGCGGTCGCGGCAGGCATCCCCGGGATCCAAGTTGACGGTATGGATGTGTTCGCTGTGCTCAGCGCTGCACGTGCGGCACGCGCTTGGTCGGTTGCGGGAAACGGACCGGTCTTGATCGAGACCCTGTGTTCGCGCTTCGAGCCGCACTCGCTCTCGGGTGACGATCCGAGCATCTACCGCGAACAAGAGAGCTACGAATATTGGCACCAACGGGATCCTCTGGCGAGAATGCGAAGCTTCCTTGAATCCCAAGGTCTGTGGACCGAGGCCGACGAGACGGAAGCCCAAGAACAAGCGAGAGCAGATGTACGCCAGGCTGTTTCGGAAGTCAACGAGGCACCGAAGCAGAAGGTTAGCGACTTCATCAGAAACATGTTCGAGACACCAACACAAGAACTACAAGAGCAGCTAGACCATTATCTGGCACGGGAAGCCGCGGCAGAAGAAGAGCTGAAGAGCAAGTAACGAAATAAATTAGCATAGAACAAATGCTCCTCGATTCATAAACAAATCGAGGAGCATTCATCTGTATATCAGAAGTACGTAGCGCTGGTAGAAGCGCTTAGTCTCTGGGCTTGAAACCCTTCTCGGCAAAGAAGAACAGTTCCTCCTCATTCGCCTCAGGATAATCGATATTCTGTTGGTTCAAGTGATCCTTGACTCGTTCGAAGGTCTCGGACGAGATGATATGCTCGATACGACATGCATCATCGTCAGCGACGATCGGTTCGACACCGAGCGAGATGAGGAAGCGCGAGAGTACGATATGACGCTGATAGACCTTGATTGCTTCCGATCGACCGGATTCGGTTAAGACCAGTCTGCCATCGGCTTCCATGATGAGGAAACCGTTATCTTCCAACAGGTGGACAGCACGACTGACGGAGGGCTTCGAGAAACCCATCTCTTCGGCCAGATCGATGGAGCGGACTTCACCCAAGCGGTTCTCAAGAATGAGAACAGTCTCCAAGTACATTTGAGCAGATTCTTGCAAAACCATGGTTCATTCCTGTTCTGTATGTTATAGCGGTAATAGATCCTATCAGCTATTGTTGCATATTTGTTCTTTTTTGTGAAGTATTGCATGCTACACAAGAGAATCTGCGACAGCTTACGACAGGCATGATAAAATTAGGACAGAACATTTAGGAGGGCTTAGTGATGGCAGGTATGAGACCAAGCAAGTATTTGATGCAGAAGGCTAAGGCGTGTAAACGGCAACAGGCAGCGGCCAAGTGGCGACGTACAGCCACAAGCTTCCTTCTGGCAGGCCTCGGCGGCTTCGGCGGGGCGCTGCTCTTGGCACCCAAGTCCGGCCGCGAGACCAGGGAACAGATCACGGAGGCTGTGATCGATGGCAGCTTAGCCGTTCAAGTCGGCAGTATCCGAGCCGTGCATCGGGGTCGCCGGACCGTAAGCAACTTGCTAGCGAATACGAAGACGGTGGTAGCAGATGTCAGCAGTGCGGCAAGTTCGGTTAAGCAGTCGGTCTCGGAGATTCAAGAGCTTCGGCAAGTCATGCAGCGCCATCTGCGTCAAGTGACGAGGAAGCCTGCAGATACGACGGCGTCGAACAGGCACTTCCAAGAGGCTGCCGAGCGCTTCAGGGCGGAGGCTGAGGCGCTGACTGATTCGCTTAGCTGATACAAGTTTGATTTCTATAGTGGTATGACAAGAGGCTTCTCATTTTGAGGAGCTTTTTTGTTGCACTTCACGCTTGCAAAACAAATTGGATGTGAGATAATATTACCAGAACATATGAATAGATGTTCATATGTTCTTGATGAATGGAAGCGAGAGGATAAGTCGATGGACAAGAAGGATCATACAACAGTGGTCGATCCGCAGGCTGTAGAGCGGATCAGTCGCGAGATGCCGGATGACGAGATCATCGGCGATCTCTCGGAACTATTTAAGGTGCTAGGGGATCCGACGAGGGCGAAGATACTCTTTGCATTAGAAGAAGATGAACTCTGTGTGGGCGATATTGCCGTGCTGATGGATATGAATCAATCGGCTATCTCGCATCAACTGAGGCTCTTGAAGCGAAACCGTCTGCTGCGTGCCAGAAGAGACGGGAAACAAATCTATTACACCTTGCATGACGAGCATGTCAGCCAACTCTATGCGGCAGGTATGGAACACGTGCGAGAATCATTCACATAAATACAACGGAGACCGAAAGGTGGGTTATACACAGATGAGTGAATTGAAATATGTTGAGTTGAAGACCCGGCCGACTGCGCTGGACTACCGCTTAGATGGCCTGAGCTGTGCGAATTGCGCGGCCTTGATCGAGGATGAGGTGGCTAAGCTTACGGCTGTCGATAAGGCCTATATCACCTTACCGATGGAGCAGCTTACGATCCATGTCGAGGGGGATCTGGGGCCCGCCGACTGGGAACAAGAGATTCAGGCGATCGTCGATCGCATAGAGCCTGGCGTGCAGGTGACCTTGTATCAAGAGGATTCGGCCATGAGCCTGGTACAGCAGCCTATGGAGGGCGAGGGCACGAGCGTGTTGATGAAGCGTCGCTGGTATCATGCGCTCTTGGAGGAGAAGACCTTCTTGTTTCGTATGGGAAGCGGCATCTTGTTCTTGCTCCTCGCCATCATCTTGCCACTACCCGATCGCTGGGCGATGTTACCTGCCGTAATCGCTTACTTCATGATCGGTTACGATGTCTTCTTCGACGGCTTGAAATCGCTTAGTAAGTTCAACATCTCCAATGAGAAGGTGTTGATGACGGTAGCGACCGTCGGTGCGTTCATCCTAGGTGAGTATAGCGAGGCTGTCGCCGTTATGCTCTTCTACCAGATCGGTGAGATGATCCAAGATCTCGCGGTCGATCACTCGCGCGATTCGATCACCGAACTAATTAAGTCACTGAAATCCGATTATGCCAACCTGCTGGATCCTGCCACCGGCCAAGTGACTAAGGTTGCACCGGCCGCCGTCCTGCCTGCCTCCCTGATTCAGGTGCGTGCAGGTGAGAAGGTGCCGCTGGATGGTGTCGTGATCGAGGGTTCGTCATATATGGATACGGCAGCACTGACCGGGGAGTCTGTGCCAAGAGCCGTAGCACCGGGTGATACGATCTCGTCCGGATTCATCAATACCTCTGGCTTACTCACGATCGAGACGGTCGGGAGCTACGAGGATTCGACCGTTGAACGAATCCTTCGGATGGTTAAGGAAGCGGCGGCACATAAGGCGCCGACAGAGCGTTATATCACGCGCTTCGCGAAGGTCTATACCCCGATCGTGATGCTGCTCGCGCTCCTGATCGCGACCATACCGCCGCTTATTATCGGCGGGGGCGTATGGACGGATTGGATCTATCGTGCACTGATCTTCCTCGTAGTGTCTTGTCCTTGTGCGCTCGTTGTATCGGTTCCGCTCGGATTCTTCGGTGGGATCGGCAGAGCCAGTAAGCAAGGCATCTTGGTCAAGGGTGCGGAGCATCTGGAAGCGATGGCCAAGATGGACACCATAATCTTCGATAAGACCGGTACCCTGACCGAGGGTGAGTTTGCGATCAGCGAGACGAGGGTCTATGCCAAGGGTATGAGTGAGACAGAGTTCATGCACTTGACCGCTATCGCGGAGCAGAAATCCAATCATCCGCTGGCAGCTTCGATTCTCGCTGTGGTTGATGCCTTAGAGGTTGATCCGAATCGAATCCGCGGGTATCAAGAGGTTGCCGGACGCGGAACGGAGCTCTACTTGGACGACAAGCAGTTGCTGGCCGGTAATGTAGCCTGGCTACAAGAGAATGAGATTACGTTACCATCCGATCTAAACGACAAGTTGGCCGGCACCGCGATCTATGTGGCTTATGACAGACACTTCTTGGGCTTCGTTCGTCTGGAAGACAAGATCAAGAACAGTGTGCCTGAGGCGCTCTCCGAGATGCGTAGACAAGGTCTCAAGCGCGCGATTATGGTGACGGGAGACGCAGAAGCTACGGCGAAGAAGGTTAGCACGGAGCTTAAACTAGACGGTTATGAGGCGAACTGCCTACCACAGGACAAGATCGATGCGGTTGTTCGTTACCAAGAGCAGTTGAAGTCTACAGAAGGGGAGCACCCTCTGATCTTCGTCGGTGACGGTATCAACGATGCGCCGGCACTAGCCAGAGCCGATGTCGGTGTGGCGATGGGTGCCCTCGGCCAAGCTGCCGCGATCGAGGCAGCCGATGTCGTCTTGCTCGATGACAATCTCAATAAGCTCGCAGAGATACATCGTATCGCCCGTTTCACCAAGCGTGTTGTTGCACAAAACATTGTGCTTGCCTTGTCCGTCAAGTTCCTCGTGCTCCTCTTATCCGCACTGGGACTGGCCGGTATGTGGGCCGCAGTCTTCGCCGATGTAGGTGTCACCTTGATTGCTGTATTGAACTCGCTTCGCGTACTTGTAAGGAAACAGTAAGCTTGCGGTAAGTTAGAGAGGGTCAATTCGATTTACGATATGCGGAAAAGGACTTCCCTTTTTTGCCTATTTGTAGTAGATTACAAGGTAAGCATACATTTATCAAGCAGATGTTTGATACCTTGACTTCATGCTGACGCTGCAGGGAGGTAGCTATACCTTGCGACAACGAAGAATTCTGTCTGTTTTACTGACACTGTCACTGGTTCTCGGTTTACTGAGTCCGGCTACTGCCTTGGCCGCAAGCGCAGAGCCGGCTTCTGCATTGGATGTTCTGAACGCCAAGCAAGCAGAGCACGAACAAGCCGTAGAGGACGCTAAGGCCGATTTGGCAGCTTATGTTTCGCAGAGTAACAGTGTGCGGGCACAGCTTGACTTATTGCTGGCGGAGAACGCCGCAAGCCTCGAAGAATACGAGCGATTAACGGCTGAACTCGATATCGCCATGGAGCAAGTCGAACAGAGTGTTCGGCGCTACGAAGAGGCGCAAGCGGCTGCAGATGAGATGCAGCTACTCTATGAGTCCAGGATTACTACCTTGTTTAAATATCGGAATCGTTCGCTTCTGGAGATTTTCTTTGCTTCCGAGGATATCAACGGTTTCTTCTCGAATATGCGCTTGATGTCTTATATCGCTTCTGCGGACCAGCGGATGCTGCAGGATCTCAAGATCGCCCAAGACGATGCGGCGATTGCTAGGGCCAGAGCAAGCGTGATTGCGGAACAAGCTGAAGTTTATTTCGAATATGTCGATGAGCAGCTCTTCCGTTTGAAGGAGGATATCGACCTCATCGAGACAGATCTCGACAGCATCGAACAACAGATATTGAATCGCTCTGCGGGGTTGAATGCTCTGGAACTTGAGGGCGCGCATCTCAACGAAGAATTGATGGCGTACTATGCCGAGATGGCAAGGTTGCAAGAGGAAGAGGCACAGCGCCTCGCCGAAGCAGAGCGTACGGAAGCGGAGCGTGAACCGGAACCGGCGGATAGGGTAGAGGACAGCGAGGAGAATTCGTCTATTGCCGCGCCGACACCAGAACCGGGAAGCGATTCATCGGAACAAGAAGATGAGACGGAAGTAAGCCGTACACCTGCCGAGCCTACGCCCGGCGCGAATACACCGCCACAAGGTACGAACACAAGCGATACGAGTAGGGGTACGACAACTACAGGACGTACGACTACGACCGAGCGCCAGACCACGACCGAGCGTCAGACGA
>CAZLEA010000033.1:0-1131 GCA_964558445.1 uncultured Oscillospiraceae bacterium
GTATCGTCGCCACAATATCGCCTGATCGCGGCAGCAATCGCGAAACGGATCGCAGAGGGTGAGTTCCCCGAGGGGACCAGACTCTATGGTCGAAGCGTAATGGCATCCGAGTACCGTGTTTCGCCGGAGACGATTCGTCGCGCGATGAAACTTCTTGCAGATATGCAAGTTGTCCGTGTGCAGCAGGGCAGCGGCGTGGTCGTGATCTCGGAGGAGCAAGCACGCTTGTTCTTGCAACATGATGAACAAGATCTTGACATCCGTTTGATGCGCCGCAAGTTGCAGGGCTTGTTGCAACAACACGAGCAGCTGGGCCGCGAGATCACAGAACTTGTCGCATCGATTGCCTGGCTGGGTCAGCGAGCATATGATACCGAGACCGTGCAGAGTCACAAGATAACGGTACCGGAGACATCTAGCCTGATCGGCGAATCACTCGAAGATCTGCAATTCTGGCAGCGTACCGGCGCGACGATCATCGCTATCCAACGCGGTAGCCATACAACCGTTTCGCCGGGTCCCTATGCTCAGTTGCAGGGCGGCGACGTACTGGTCGTCGTGGGTGAGCTAAACGCGCTGGCGGCATCTGAACGTTATATCCACGAAGTGTAAGCCGTAAGCTTCACGAAGTAGATGCCAACGGCATAAATCGAAAATATGAATGAGAATCCAAGGGAGGACTTGTGCCGAATTTGACAGGTACAAGTCATTGGTATATGCTCTCTTAAGTGACAACCTGAATACGGGTTGCAAGTTGTCGGATTGAAGTTTGGCTTCAACCGATATTTTTTATTGGAGGCATTTAGCAAACATGATCAGATTCGAGCACGTAAACAAGAGTTACGGTGCCCAAAAAATCTTGAACAATCTCAACTTCGAGATTGCATCGAATGAATTCACGGTACTGATCGGACCGAGTGGTTGTGGGAAGACCACGACGCTCAAGATGATCAACCGACTCATCGAGCCCGATGATGGTATCATCTCGATCGATGGGGAGCGTATCGATCGTATGGACAAGGTTAAGCTACGACGTAGTATCGGCTACGTAATTCAACAAATCGGGCTCTTCCCCAACATGACGGTAGAAGAGAATATCAATGTAGTACCCAAATTACTGAAGTACGATCA
>CAZLEA010000033.1:1231-12449 GCA_964558445.1 uncultured Oscillospiraceae bacterium
GGCAAGCCCGGATGAGATGCTACAGAACCCGGCGAGCGACTTGATTCGCGAGTTCATGAGTCAGCAGCTCGGCGAAATCAATTCGGCACCGGAGACGGCAGCCGAAGTGATGCGAAGCCATGTGACGTCAGTCTACCCGGATCGAGGCCTGCGCTCTGCCGTCGACCTCATGGCAAGGCGGGATATCGATAGCTTGATTATCAAGAGCAGAGGCGACGAGCGTTTCGTAGGGACAGTCAGTATCCGAGCGATCAAGCAGGCACTCAGACAAGATTCAGGTGCTCGCACGGTAGAAGACTTGCTCTATTTGGGTAACAGCTTCTGTTATGTCGACGATGAGGCGCAATTGGGCTTCGATCGATTGCTCGACAGCGATGATAATTTCTTGATTGTGTTGAATCGAGATGAGACTGTAGCGGGAATCATCACCAAGACGACGGTGGCCAAGGCCCTGGCCGATGCGGTTTGGGGGGAGATCTAATTGAGACGTTTCCTGGACCTATACGGACAGCGTCTGCTGTCTGCCTTCGGTACACACCTGATGTATGTACTGGTATCGGTTTTGATTGCGTTTGTTATTGCGTTAACCATCGGCATCTTACTCTCTCGTGTGCCAAGACTGGCTCGTGTTATTCTGCCCGTGATATCTGTTATGCAGACTATACCTGGCATCGTGTTTGTCGGTCTGCTCTTCCTCTTGATCGGTATGGTGCCGGCTACGGTCATCGTTGCGCTTAGTATCTATGCAATCTTCCCCATCCTCAAGAACACCTATGTGGGTATCTTGGAAGTCGACCCGTTCTACGTAGAAGCGGCCAAGGCTTGCGGGATGACGCCACTGCAGACTCTGCTACGTGTCGAGTTGCCGCTTGCGCTGCCCGCCATACTGACAGGACTTCGGATGTCGACCGTCTACACGGTTAGCTGGGCTGTACTTGCTGCCATGATCGGCCTCGGCGGCCTTGGCGAATTGATCTATGCCGGTGTCAGCAGTAACAACAATACCTTGATCCTGGGCGGTGCGCTACCGGCTGCCTTGATGGCTTATTTGCTTAGTGCAGGGGTTGATCTCCTCCGCAGAACGCTTGTGCCCCAGATCGGAGAGGAGGCAGACTCATGAATATAAATATGGTCTTGGATCATCTATTCATCGTATTGGTGTCGGTCCTGATTACAATCGGACTTGGTGTACCAATCGGTATTTGGGCATATCTCTCTAAGCGATTTCGGCGCGTAATTCTACGCGTTGTCGAACTGCTTCAGACCGTACCTGCCTTGGCTCTCTTGGGACTCATCATGATCGTGCTTGGTGCGGGCAAACCGACGGTTATCACAGGCCTCATCTTGTACTCGCTGCTTCCTGTTGTACAGAACACGTACCTGGGTTTGGAGGAAGTCGATCCCGGTATCCGGGAAGTGGCTCGGGGCATGGGGATGACGAAGCGCTACCGTTTGCTTCGTGTAGAATTGCCGCTTGCATCGCCTTATATATTTAGCGGTATTCGCCTCGCTACAGTGACCGCCGTAGGGGTCGCCGTATTCGGCACCTTCGTCGGTGGCGGCGGACTTGGCAGGCCGATCTATCAGGGGATTCGCGTCTCAAACGCAGGCTTGATTCTAAGCAGCACGCTAAGCTTGGTCGTGATGGCTGTTAGCCTAGACTTCATCATGGCGGTCATCGAGAAGCGCTTATATAGACGCTTCCTGCCTGCCACCGTTTCATAACAATAGAACTCAAACGAAACAACAGTAACATAGAACTTGAAAGGACAATTGTGAAACACATAATTAAAAAACATAGAAGAACCGTCGGTGCCCTGGCACTGACTCTGGCACTCCTTGTCGGCTTGATCGCTTGCAAGGGTGAGGCCAAGGATAAGACGATCACTGTCTACGACTGGCAGTATTCGGAGATGCATATCGTGCATCGCATGGTCAAATTATTGGTTGAAGATCGCACCGATTTGACTGTCGATATCAAGGATGAGATGAGCCCGATCAATGCATTTAACGAAGTTGTGAAGGGCAACGCGGATCTCATGAACTGTTATGACGGATCGCTCTTGACGACGTTCCTCCACCTCGATCCGGAGGATGTACCGGAGGGGCAGTCCCTCTATTCGTTTGCAAACGAACGGGCCAGTGACGAGTTGGATGTCCATATGCTCGGCAAGCTCGGGATCAATAACACCTATACGATCGGTGTACCACAAGCTCTGGCTGACGAATATGAGCTCGAAACGATTCAAGACCTGGTACCGATTGCAGACCAGTTGGTGTTCGGCGCAGAGCACGACTTCTTCACCGAAGAGGGTAGTGCCAAGTACAATCCCTTCATCGAACACTATGACTTGGATTTCAAGGAAGCAAGACAGATCGACATAGCGCTCAAATACTCGGCGGTCGAGAGTGGTAACCTGGATGTGACCGTAGTCTATGCGACAGATGGTTTGAATCGCAAGGCAGGTCTGAAGATTCTCGAAGACGATCTCCAGTTTTTCCCGGAGTATAATGGCGGAATTCTCGTGCGAAACGATTTGTTCGAACGTATGGCCGATACAGCTCCCGAACTCGAGAGCGTCCTTGCGGAGCTAGACGATGTCTTCACCAATGAGGTCATGGTTGACCTGACTTATGCGGTGGATGTAGAGGGCGAAACAGCCGAGGCGGTTGCCGAATCCTACCTACGAGAGATTGGCCTCTTGTCCTAAATCTGTTGGTATGTCGCGGCTAGTATGTGCTCTGTTCCGGAGTTGCCTTGTGTAAATGTGCAAACATGTATAAGATATAAATAGTACAACTAAGCCGTTGATCGAAACAGATTAGGAGGTTCAACATGGATCGTAAGCTGAAGGCAGCCCAATATGGCTGCGGTAAGATGAGTGTGTATCTGATGCGATATCTGATGGAGAAGGGCGTGGATGTGGTCGCCGCCTTCGATGTGAATCCCGACGTGATCGGTAAGGATATCGGTGAGATCATGGGCTGTGACAAGACTGGGGTCGTCGTCTCGGATGCCAAGGATGCAGAGCGTATTCTGAAGGACTTGAAGCCTGATGTTTGTGTTGTTGCCACTCTCAGCACGATGGCAGACATCAAGGAGGCGATGGCCACTTGTGCCCGTAGCGGTGTCAACGCGATCTCGACTTGTGAGGAGGCCATCTATCCATGGAATTCCTCGCCTGCCATCACGAAGGAATTAGATGAGCTTGCGAAGGCGAACGGTGTGACTCTGTCAGGTAGCGGTTATCCCGATATGTACTGGGGCGTTCTGATCGATACGCTTGCCGGATCGATGCAGAGCATCAAGCAGATTTCGGGTAGCAGCAGTTATAACGTAGAGGATTATGGCATCGCGCTTGCGAAGGGGCATGGTGCAGGTCTCACAACCGAAGCCTTCGAACAAGAGATCGGCAAGTACAATAGCATGACATCGGATGAGCAGAAGGAGCTGGTTGAGAGCGGAGAGTACGTGCCGAGCTACATGTGGAATCAAAACGGTTGGCTCTGCAGCAAGATGGGCCTCACCGTCACATCGCAGATTCAACAGTGTGTCCCGACGACGCATACCGAGGACTTGCACTCAACGACGCTGAACATGACGATCCCTGCAGGAGAGCCGACCGGTATGTCTGCGATCGTCACGACCGAGACGGCCGAGGGCATCACGTTGGTTACCGAGTGTATCGGTAAGGTCTACGCACCGGACGAGTTCGACACCAACGACTGGACCTTCCACGGTGAGCCGGAGACTACGATCAATGTGAATCGACCGGCGACGGTAGAGCTCACCTGTGCCAATCTGGTGAATCGTATACCGGCCTTGATTGCCGCAGAACCCGGTTACGTGACGACCGACAAGATGCCGAATAACGTATTTCCGGTTCGACCGCTAAACGAGTACGTCAAATAATTGTCTGTACACGGCCTTGAGTCGAACTGATAGTAATCGTATTGATCGAAGCCACTTTGGAGTTAGTCCGAAGTGGCTTCTTCTAGGTCTTGACAGCCGTGCCGGAGACTATATACTGATCATATCAAAATATTTCGATATGAGAAATTTGTTTTGGAGGGTGAAGAGAAATGTATAAGGAACGAGCGAAGCTGTTCAAGGCCTTTTGTGATGAGAATCGGCTGCAGATCCTGGATCTGCTTCGATCTGGCGAAGAGTGTGCCTGTGTACTTCAAGAACAATTGGAACTCAAGCAATCCGGCTTATCTTATCACATGAAGATATTAGTGGAGTCCGGGGTGGTAGAGAGTCGCCAAGAAGGTAAATGGACTTATTATCGTATTAGCCTGTCCGGCTGCGATGATGCAATACAGCAGTTACAAGCGTTGATGGCACCGGTGGATGAGGTTTATGAATATGGGATTCTTTGAGCGCTATCTGACCCTCTGGGTAGCTATGTGCATGGTAGCAGGCGTTTGGATCGGACACGCGCTACCCGGCATACCGGCCTTCTTGAGCCAATTCGAATATGCAAACGTGTCGATTCCGATTGCGGTCCTGATATGGCTGATGATCTATCCGATGATGCTGAAGGTTGATTTCAAGAGCATCAAGAATGTGGGGAAGAACCCGAAGGGTTTGTTTGTTACATGGATTAGCAATTGGCTCATCAAGCCGTTTACGATGTTCGGGATTGCTTGGCTATTCTTCTTTGTTATCTTCAGATCCTTCATCCCCACAGAGCTCGCCAGAGATTATCTGGCTGGGGCAATTCTCCTTGGTGCGGCTCCCTGTACGGCGATGGTCTTCGTATGGAGCTATCTTACGAAGGGAGATGCGGCGTATACGGTTGTCCAAGTGGCGACGAACGATCTGTTGATTCTCTTGGCCTTCACACCGCTTGTAGCTTTTTTGCTCGGTGTGGGTGGTGTCGAGATCCCCTGGGATACCCTACTCCTGTCAGTCTTGTTATTCGTTGTTATTCCATTACTGGGCGGCATAATTACGAGGCACTTGATCACGAAACGTAAGGGTGCTGATTATTTGGAAGAGCAGTTTATCCCCAAGTTCAAGCATATAACCATCGTCGGATTACTATTGACACTTGTGATGATCTTCTCCTTCCAGGGTGATGTAATCTTGTCGAATCCTCTGCATATCGGTTTAATCGCCGTGCCGCTGATACTGCAGACCTTCTTGATTTTTGGTATTACGTATGCAGCATGCAGGGTGCTAAGACTGCCCTTCGATATTGCGGCTCCGGCAGGTATGATCGGTGCTTCGAATTTCTTCGAATTGGCGGTAGCGGTAGCGATCGCTCTGTTCGGTGCCGATAGTCCGGTCGCTCTTGCGACCATTGTCGGTGTGCTGGTTGAGGTACCTGTTATGCTGATGCTCGTACGCTTGGCGAATCGTACACAAGGATGGTTTATTTATGAGTAAGTTACGTGTTGCGTTTGTTTGTGTTCATAACTCGTGTCGCAGTCAGATTGCCGAAGCGTTTGGCAGGCGACTTGCCGCGGATACCTTCGAGAGTTATTCGGCAGGGACCGAGGTGAAACCTGCGATTAACTCGGATGCTGTGCGTCTGATGCGAAATCTCTATGGGATCGATATGGAGGCTACGCAGCACAGTAAGCTGTTAGATAAGATTCCACAGATCGATGTCTTGATCACAATGGGCTGCAATGTGGATTGCCCGCATCTGCCCTGCAAGCATCGCGAGGATTGGGGCTTGGATGATCCCAGTGGAGAACCGGATTCTGTGTTCATCGAAACGATTCGCATAATAGAAGAGAAGGTACTTGATTTACGAAGACGGATTCAAGACAAGATAATTCCGTAGACATAACTTGTAATCACGAAGCCGCTTGCGCTGCAGTTCATACCCGTTTCATGGGTTGCTGCGATGTTGGCGGCCTTTTTGTTTATTTCACGTTGATGCTCATCATAATTGGTTGATTTGTATACTGTCATTTCCAAACATTGTGCACTGTGCCTATAACTATCCCGATGAAGTATAATAAACAGAACTATCGGTATAGTTCTTGGAATGACAAATGCCTCAGTATCGGCGAAGCTATGGTTAGATTCAATGAACGGGATCGAACTTGATTAGGAGGTAGAGTGATGAAACACAAGAGATTGCTGGCCCTATTGCTGGCGACAGGACTGCTGCTCGGTGCTGCGGCTTGCGGTAACTCGGGCGGTGGCCAAACGGGCGACAGTAGCAAACCTGCCGGTACAGAGAAACCGGATACGGACGATCCGACCGATGCGCCGGATCAGACGGAAGATGACACGAAGGATGACGGACCGCTGGCGGGTGTACAGAAGCTTGCCGGATACGACGATCCGATCGAATTCAGCGTCTTCATCCGTGACCCGAATATGGCCCCGGCAGACAACAACCCGGTGATCAAGACGATCGAAGAGATGACCGGTGTGAAGCTGAAGTATGAGTTCTTGGTCGGCGACCTAAACCAGAAGCTTGGTGTCATGATCGCAGGCGGCGAGTATCCCGATGCGATCTTCGCCGGTGATCAATCGTCTAGTTTGATAGAAGCCGGCGCCTTCATCCCGCTGGAGGATGAGCTACCGAAGTATGAGAATCTGAATAAGCTCTATGGCTCGGTCATGGGCTATATGCGAGCGGCGGACGGCCACATCTATACGATGGACATGTATGCGGGATCGATCAGCCCCGGTACGACGAAGGCAGCGCCCAGATTCCAATCCGGTATCGGCTTCTTCATCCAGAAGGCTGTGCTGGAGGATGCAGGTTACCCTGTTCCGAGAAGCGTTGAAGAGTACTTCAAGCTGATCGAAGACTACAAGGCGAAGTATCCCGAGATCGATGGCGTGAAGACGGTCGGTTTTGAGATCCTCGCAGACGGTTGGCGCAACTGGGCTCTTGTGAACCCGACGCAGAACCTCTTGGGTGCAAGTAACGACGGCGCGTTGTTTGTCGATCCGGACACGCTCGAGACCTCATTCTATCAGGCATCTGATCTGGCGAAGTCTTATTACAAAGAGCTCAACAATGCCTATCACAAGGGTTTGATTGAAGCCGAGACATTTACCCAGAACTATGACCAGTATCTGGCGAAGCTGTCGACCGGTGCCGTCCTCGGTTTCTATGACCAAACATGGAACTCGGATGCGGGAACCAATCTCTTGAAGAACGATGGCAAGTACGACCGCACCTACATCGCCGTGCCGATTGCCGGCCCCGATGCCAAGGATGCCTACATCGATGCACCGTCTGGCCTGCCGGGTACCGTCAACGGTATCGGTATCACGGTCAACTGTGAGAATCCGGACCGTCTGCTGGCATTCTACGATTGGCTCTTGCAGCGCGAAGTTCAAGACTACTTGCAGTGGGGCGAAGAGGGAACTGACTGGGTCTACAATGCAGATCAGACAGGCAAGCTTCTCACAGAGAGTCGCCGCGCGATCATGAACGATGTCGCACAAACACGTGACCTCACCGGCAAGACTCTGTGGAACTATGCACCCAAGTGGCAGGGTATCTACGAAGTCGACAATATGCCTTGCGGTCCCGAGGAGTCCCCGGATGAGTATCTCGCTTCCTTGTCGGAATACGACCAGAACTTCCTCGAAGCCTATGGCTACCAGTATCCCGCGGAGATGCTAAGCGAGCCGGTTTTGAGACCTGCCTACTACCCGATCTGGGCTATGACGCTCGAAGACGGTAGCGCAGCCGCGGTCAGCAACACCAAGATCACGGATGTGATGGTCAAGTATTATCCTCAACTGATTCTGGCCGAAGACGATGCTAAATACGAAGAGATTTGGACACAGTTCTCCGATGAATTCAACAGTATCGATCTAGACGCTTACAAGAGCGAGATCGACCGCCAAATCGAAGAGAAGATGGCCAACGACGCGGCAATCAAGGCTGAGAGCGGCAACTAGCAGAGAATCCCTTGATGTCGGTATCACGAGATAAGTGAAGCAAAGGGCAGTCTGAAGCGTTCTATAACGTAGACAGCTGCCCTTTGGTGACATCATGATGGATCGCTTCGGAGGAGTAAACAGTTATGAATCGAATCAAATTGGCTCGCAAAATGTACGCCCAGCGTGCGCTCTATATCATGATCGCGCCGTGTATCATACTGACCTTCTTGTTCAGCTATTACCCGCTGACCGGTTGGATCATGGCCTTCCAGAATTACAAGCCCAAGCCGGGGGTCGGCTACCTCGATCAGACCTTCGTCGGCCTCGATCAATTCCGTTTCCTCTTCAAGGAAGCAGATTTCTGGCGTTCGCTTCGCAATACGCTTGTGATGTCGACGATGAATCTTGTGTTTGGATTTTTGTTCTCGATCGTCTTTGCTCTATTACTAAACGAAATTCGCAGCACAAACATGAAGAAGATTACGCAGACCGTCTCCTATCTGCCGCACTTCCTCAGCTGGGTCATCGTAGCCTCCTTGATCTCCAATATGCTCTCGAGTGACGGACCGCTCAATAGTTTGTTGCTGAAGTTCGGTCTGATTCAGAAATCGACTCTCTTCTTGGGTGAACCCAAGTATTTCTGGTGGGTCGTCGCCTTCTCCAACGTGTGGAAGGAGATGGGCTGGAACTCAATTATCTATATTGCGGCGATGGCCGGTATCGATCAATCCCTATACGAAGTGGCTTCGCTGGACGGTGCCAATCGCTATCAGAAGATGTGGCACGTGACGCTCGCGGGGATTCGTCCGACGATCGTCGTGCTCTTGATTATGAACCTCGGTTGGATTCTCAATGCCGGATTCGAAGTCCAATACCTGCTTGGCAGCAGCGGCCTCTTGGTCGATGTCTCGCAGACCATCGATATATTCGTCTTGAAATACGGTATGAACATCCGTAATTATTCGCTGGCGACGGCCGCCGGCATCTTCAAATCGGTCATCTCTATCGTCTTGGTCTTCGGTGCCAACACGATTGCCAATAAATTCGGTGAGAACACCTTACTCTAGGAGGGTATGAGAATGAAGAAGAAGCATATTGAGCTTACGACCTTCGATGTCGTCAATACCCTGATTATGATCCTGATCGGTATCGTCATGATCTATCCGTTCTGGAATACGGTCGCGGTTTCGCTAAACGATGCACAAGATTCGCTGCGCGGTGGCATAACGTTCTGGCCACGCGTGTATTCTACTTACAGTTATGTCTCGATCTTCCGCAACAAACTGATGCTTACGGCAGCCGTGAACTCGGTGCTACGCACTCTGATCGCAACAGTACTCGGCGTGTTTATTAACTCTATCATCGCGTTTGTCTTGTCCCGTCAAGAGCTTGTCGGACGCAAATTTATCACGATCTACTTCCTGATCACGATGTATATATCGGCAGGATTAATTCCGACTTACTTCCTGATGAAGCAGCTCCATCTCTTGAATAGTTTCTGGGTCTATATCTTCCCAACACTTGTCAACGTGTTCAACGTGATCGTCATCAAGTCGTTTATGCAGGGGCTGCCCGAGAGCCTGACAGAGGCCGCAATCGTGGACGGTGCGGGTTACTTCCGAACCTATGCGCAGATTGTCATGCCGCTTAGCAAGCCGGTGCTCGCGACCGTTGCGCTCTGGTGTGCGGTTGGTGCGTGGAACTCTTGGTTTGATACCTTCCTCTACAATTCAAGTAACGAGAGCCTGACGACCTTGCAGTACGAGATGATGAAACTGCTCTCGTCGGCGATGAATCAAGGCCGTGATATCACGAGCCAGGGGAACACCGGTAATATCATGGCGAATACGGTCACACCGACCTCGATGCGTGCGGCTGTTACTGTAATCGCTTCGGTGCCGATCTTGGTTGTGTATCCGTTTCTGCAGAAGTACTTCATCAAGGGTGTGACACTTGGTGCCGTGAAGGGCTAGTATGGCCATGGGTGCTTGTGGGTTTCACGCCTTGAGCTTATGTTAGACTCATCTTGGAACCATGAGGTGGATTAGAATAGGCAAATGGATGGGGACATATGCTGGACAGAATTGATCAGATTCTAAATAAGATCTCGTTTACCAAGAAGATGGTGATCCTCTTCTTGGGCTGCTCTCTCGTCCCACTCTTCTTCCAGACCTTCTATAATCTGACCGTAACAGAAGAGAACATCCAAGCAGAGCTGGCGGGCAGGCTCGAGAACAGTCTCCAGGATCGCATGCAGCAGATCAACGCACAGCTCAATGATGTCTCCAGCCTTACACTCAAGTACAACAACGATGAGCAGATTTACGATTGGCTAGAGACGGAGTATGCGACCGAATTCGATTACTTCATCAGTTATCAAGCGGGGAGCGGGAAGATCAACACGGAGCTACTCTACCACCCGCAGATTCAGAGCATCGTGTTCTATACAGATAACGAGACCGTGTTCAATGGTGCGGTCGTGCAGACTGTGGACCGTTTGAATGTCCCGAATTACGGGGAACAGATCTTGGAGAGTGATCGTATCCCACTCGGGCGAGTAAGCGATAACATCAGTTTGGGGCTCGATCGTCGCCAGGTTCGATCCAATGCAGAAATTCGTAAGGATATTGTTATCACGCGCGAGCTTCGTTTCTATCCGCAGTATGCCAAGCACTACAAGAAGCTTATGATCACGCTTAATATCCCGTATATGAATCGATTGCTGGCTCAGACGGATTTGTTCGATTATTTCTATGTGGTGGATGATACGAACCGCGTGTTGTTCTCGACACAGACTGTTTTTGACAGTGGGCAGTTCGTGGATTTCTATTCGATATTGCATGGCCCGGATAGCATCTTGCTCTCGAAACGCGTGAGCGATTTCCCGCTCACGATCTACGGCGTATATGACTCAAATATACTTGCCGAGCAATTCCGCCAGAGTAGACTGAATTCAATTGCTATCTTCTTGATCGGCCTCGCCGTGGCGCTCGTGTTTATCTTCCTCGTCGGGCAGAATATCACGAGGCGTACGCGTCGTATTATCACACAAACGGGTGAGATCGCTGAGGGACGCTTCGTGCTTGCCAAGGATGTCGATCGCTCACGAGATGAGATCGGTCTCGTCGAGCAGAGCATGAACCAATTGAGCTTGGAATTGCAGGATCTGATCGAGCGAGAGTATAAGTCCGAGATCTATCGGGCACAGCTTGAGAGTGAGACGGTCAGCGCAAGATTGCACGCTCTACAGAGTCAGGTCAATCCGCACTTCCTCTTCAACGCCTTGGAGAGCGTACGACTACAAGCTCAAGCGAAGAATGAGACCGAGACCGCAACCATGATCAA
>CAZLEA010000033.1:12549-18029 GCA_964558445.1 uncultured Oscillospiraceae bacterium
GCAAGTGGCCTGCGCCGTGTTGAGATCGACGTCCATGTAGAAGATCAGGATTTAGTTATCCGCGTGTGGGATAACGGCCAGGGAATCGACGAGTCTCGACTCGATGAGATTCGCAGGCGAATTAGCGAGAACACGTATCAGAGTCGTCACTTGGGTCTGAACAATGTCTATCAGCGCTTACGCCTGTACTATGGCGATCAATTCGACTTCGTGATTCAGAGTGATAAGGGTCAGGGGACGACATGTTCCGTTCGAATACCGCTCACCAATAAGGGGGGGAGGAGATAGCACATGTACACCGTCATGATCGTCGACGATGAGAAATCGATACGGGAGAACTTACCGCAAGTAATAGACTTCGCAGGCTCCGGTTTCCGTGTCATTGCGACGGCTAGAAACGGAGCGGATGCCTGGGAGCAGATTCAGGCTCGTAGGCCGGATCTCTTGCTAACCGATATTCGTATGCCGATACTGGACGGTCTAGGCTTGATCAAGCAATTACATGAGGCCGGCTACGAGGATCTGCCCGTGATCTTGTTGTCAGGCTATAGCGATTTCTCCTATGCCAAGCAGGCGATGAAGTTCGGTGTCAAGGCGTTCTTGACGAAGCCCGTGGACGAGCACGAGGCCGAAGCGATGCTCGATGAGATCAGAATCGAACTGGATATACAGAAACGTGCAGAGAAGCAACGAGAGATCGATCGCCGTAAACAGCAACTCGAAGAAGCCGAAGCATCCGGCCTTCCTCTACGGGGGATGTCAGGTGATGCGCTCATGTATTGTGTGCTCCAATCGCTCTATAGTGATGCGGAGGAGGTTTCGGCTTATCAGGTGCTCCAAGACGGTATGCGCGCACTGGTGCCGGGCTACGACTTACTCTATTCGGTGGACGGCTTCTTCTACACGTACTATCTGCCGGAGTCGCTGCTTGGAGACCGCTTCGAGCATGGCGACCCCTTCTTGCGTCAGGCGGAAGCAGAGGCGATGGATCGAGGGCTATCTTGTGTATTTGTCTTGGATCGGGCGATCTTGGCGGAGGGAACACGGGTTGCAGACCAATTGATTCGACACAAGGAGCGTGTCCTGACACACCTGTTCTATACGCATAGTCGGGGGCTGGCTTATCGGTATATACCGTCTTATACGGAGGCTTCCGCGTTCGAAGGTCAAGAGATCTATATCGAGAGCCTGCGTCAACAGATCCAAAACGGTGAGAGTAAGGCAGCACTCGTGACCTTTGACACTATGAGCATGGTGTTACGTCAGAGGAAGCTCTGTTGGCGACTCGTAAACGACCTGAATTATCTGCTCTATTATATGTTGTCGGATATCCTCCAGGGGACGAAGAACTCCGGCGACGAGAATCCGGTACATCATCCAAGTAAATGGCTTAGCAGTCCCTACTTCTCTCATTTCCGCAAATGGCAGGAGCTATATAGTGAGATGATACTGGAGGTCTGTATGCTGGTCAGTAAGGATCAGAAACAAGATTCACTGGGTGTGATCGGCGAGATTCTGGAGTATCTTCGCAAGCACTATCGGACGCCGGTGGCGATCAAGGAGGTGGCGGAACACTTCCATATGAATGCAGCGTACCTGGGTCGCATGTTCCAGAAGAGCACAGGCGTTAGCTTCAATCACTATGTGAACAGTCTGCGATTGACTGAGGCACGTCGACTGCTTCGGAGTACGGATAATAAGATATATGAGATTGCGGAGCAAGTCGGCTTCTCGTCTAGTAAGTACTTCATCGTGAAGTTCGTGCAAGAAGAGGGGATTAGTCCGCTGGAGTATAGGAAGCTTGTCTTGGAAGAAGATCCTGCTTAGATAATGTAGAGAGAGGAACAATATGAAACAATACAAGAACCCGATTATCAGAGGCTACAACCCCGATCCGAGCATCTGCCGTGTCGGTGATGATTACTACCTCGTTACATCAACCTTCGAATTCTTCCCGGGCGTACCGATCTATCACAGCCGTGATCTGGTGAATTGGAAGCTGATCAATTATTGCCTGACAAGAGATTCACAACTACCTCTAGAAGGATGTGGTTCTTCTAAGGGTATCTTCGCGCCAACGATCCGCCATCACAATGGACGATTCTACATGATCACAACGAACGTTTCCGGCGGAGGAAACTTCCTGGTTTACACTGATGATATCTATAGTGAGTGGTCCGAGCCGAAGTGGATTGATCAACAGGGTATCGATCCGTCGCTGTTCTTCGATGACGATGGGCGTGTCTACTACTGCGGAACCGGCAGTGATAAGAACGGGTTCGCGATTGTCGGTTTCGAAATCGATCCGGACACGGGTGAGCGACTCAGCGAGAAACAGGTGATTTCGCGCGGTGCGGGTGGTAAACATCCGGAAGCCCCACACATCTACAAGATCAATGGTACGTACTATTTGATGCTTGCAGAAGGCGGAACCGAATACGGCCACATGGTCACGATGTTTCGCTCTGATTCGCCCATGGGTCCCTATGAACCGGATCCGAAGAATCCGATCTTGTCACACAAGGATTACATATCGCCGATTCAGGCGACCGGTCACGCGGACATCGTCCAAGATACTGCCGGACAGTGGTGGATGGTCTGCTTGGCGATTCGGCCGCTAGGTTTCATGCACCTGCATAATCTCGGCAGGGAGACCTTCTTGGCACCTATGATCTGGGATGAGGACGGCTGGCCCATCGTGGGCGATAACGGTCATATCGGGCTCGAGATGGAAGCAAAACTACCACCTGAGGATACGAACTTCGCGACCAAACATCTCAGTAGTACGTTTGATGATCGCTTCGATGGCGAGGCCTTGGATCTTGAGTGGGGCTACGTGCGCAATCCGATTAGGGAGAACTATCGCTTGATTGATGGAAGTTGTGAGCTACAAGGTGTGAGCGATAGCTTGCACGAATTGAATCCGACGCTCATGATAATTCGTCAGAAGGAGTTTGAACAGCGAGCCCAAACGCGTCTGTTAAGTGTGGACGGCGAAGGCGAGGCAGGTATCGTAGCCTACTACAACCATGACTATTTCTACTCGCTTGGCATCGTAATCGAAGCTGGGTCCCGCAAACTGGTCCTGACGAAGAAGGTGCATGATGTCTGCTCGGTCGCATCCATCTTTGATCTGACAGATGCGGACAAACAGATTGATTTCGCGGTGGACACGGGACAAGAGAAGTATAGCTTCTACTATCGCTTAGCAGGAAGAGATTGGGTGTTGGCGGGCCAGGGATCAACAGCAGGCCTCTGTACCGAGGGGACGCATACCATGACCTTCACCGGAACATGGCTTGGCGTATATGCGCATAAGGCGGCGGCGAAATATGCGTACTTCAAGATTGATGATCTGGATAGCTGAATTATGAATATCGTATTGGATATCACCTCAATATGTTGGGGTGGTATCTTTTTGTGTCAAGGTTCAATAATATAGATGTATAACAATAAGTGTTATATAACGAGGAGGATCATGTGATGGTTAATACTGAAGCGAACAGAGTGCCGGAGGCACTGCCGCGTATTCGTGCATTCGAAGAGCTCGGTTTCGGCATGTTTATACACTGGGGTATCTATTCGCAATTAGGCATGGGTGAGTGGATACAGCATATCGGCCAGATTCCGATGGCAGAGTACGAGCCGCTGATGCATAGCTTCACCGCGAAGGAGTTCGATGCGGAGGCGATCGCCAAATTAGCCAAGGATTGCGGGATGAACTACATCGTCTTGACGACGCGCCACCACGATGGCTTCTCGCTCTACGATGCTTGCGGTCTAAATGAGTACGATGCGCCTCACTCAGCAGCGGGGCGTGACCTCGTCCGTGAATTCGTGGATGCGTGTAACAAGTATGAGGTCGTACCGTTCTTCTATCACACGACGCTAGACTGGCATAATCCGAATTTCGAGAACGACTTCGCGAAGTATTTGGATTATCTAAATGATTCGGTTGAGATTCTCTGTTCACGGTATGGGAAGATCGGTGGACTGTGGTTCGACGGGAACTGGAGCAAGCCGGATGCAGATTGGCAGGAGACTAGGCTCTACGAAACGATTCGCAAGCACCAGCCGGATGCTATTATCGTGAACAATACGGGTCTCTCGCATCGCGGTGCAGCGGGACATCCGGAGATTGATTCGGTGACCTTCGAACAGGGCCACCCGCATCGCCTAGATCAGCGTGGAAGTGAGAAATATCTGGCGGCCGAGATGTGTTACACGATCAACGCGCATTGGGGAATCGGTCGTCTGGACTTCAATAACAAGTCGACAGCAGATCTGATCGAGACTCTAACCAAATGCCGCAAGGTGGGCGCCAATCTACTCCTAAACATCGGGCCGACGGGAGACGGCGCGATCACAGATATCCAACGTGCGACACTGCTGGAGATCGGAGAGTGGGTCAAGATCTTCGGGGATGCAATCTATAGACCCAAGCCCTTCGATGGTAGCGGCGCCCAAGATGATTTCGTCTTGAAGACAGACAAGAAGTATTACTTCTTCATGAGCAATCTATCCACAAGAGGTAACGAGAATGTGACAGCTAGTGGCGGAAGCCTCGGAGCCCGCGCGTTTACGGGTATCAAGGATGAACTGGTGAACCTGAAATGGATGGATAACGATGAATCGCTCGATTTCTTGAGTGATACGAATAACGGTATGTTCTCGATCTATGCAACGGGTTATCCCTATGGCGTGAACACGGTTGTACGTGTAGCCGTTGCCGATATTGTATAAACTGCTGTGCCCTTCCTAATCAGTGAAGGGCATTACTCTATAACAGAACCGCCCTAACGGGTAGGTGAGGGTGCTTCGATGCGATACGCCGTTCTATCAGACATACATGGGAATTATCCGGCCTTCGAGGCTGTGCTTACGGATGCCCGCGAGCGAAGCGTGGACGGTTACTTGCTGCTTGGTGATTATGCTCGTGATACAGCGAGACAAAACGATGTTCTTGACCGTCTCCGCAATCTTGAGAATGTAACAGCTATCCTCGGAAACGGAGATCTCGGAATTCTTCGGGCTCGGCGAAGTGACTTGGAGCTCAATCACCGAGAGCAGGTACGTTTGAATCGCTGGGCGGGGACTAATTTATCGTCTGACAATGTGTCCTATCTGGAATCCTTGGCAGAGACGGCTGAGCTTCTGGTTGACAATGGTACGGATGATGGCATGCATGTTTACTTGACTCACAGCCACCCGTTAATCGATGGGAAGCGAGATATGAACCCGTTTCGTTCGAGTGTATATGCGCGAAAGCGTTTAGAAGACGGACTCGATGATATAGAGATGACTGAACTCTTAAGAGCGTATGCGATTGATGAGATCGCATTGTATCCGAAACCTCGAGTTGGCATTCAGCTGTTTGGTCATAATCATATACAGTTTAGCTTAGAGATGGATGATACGATTTATTTGAATCCCGGGAGTGTGGGTTACCCGTCGGATCATGATACGCGTGCGGCATATGC
>CAZLEA010000034.1:0-16919 GCA_964558445.1 uncultured Oscillospiraceae bacterium
CTGACAATACTTGGCTGGCGACGGCCCGGGAAGATAAGTCTCCGCCGGAATTTTTATAAGAGTCGATAGTGCATGAGCTATCGACTCTTTTTTATTTTGCCAAGAACAGACAAATGACAAGTTGATTAAGAATAGAGGTGAATTATCCCTAAGGGGGCGAAGTTTGCTATAATTGTCGGAGTGGATTTAAATAAGTTTGATCCGTGGGTTGCTCTGATAATTCAAGTGGGAGGGTGTACGTGAATACGAAGATATTGATCGTAGATGACGAACAGAATATTGTCGACATCTTGAAGGATAACTTGGAACGAGAAGGCTATACCACCCTGGCCGCTTATGATGGCGTCCAAGCCGTCGAGATGGCAGAGAGCGAGAAGCCCGATCTGATTCTGTTGGATTGCATGCTGCCTCGCATGGATGGTTTCGATGTATGTAAGCGAATCCGTCAGACCATGCAGACACCAATTCTGATGCTCACCGCCAAGAGCGAGGAGATAGACAAGGTACTGGGCCTCGAGCTCGGAGCCGATGACTATATCACTAAGCCGTTTAGCGTAAGAGAAGTACTCGCACGTGTCAAGGCTCACCTGCGTCGCAGCAGCCACGAGCGTGAAGTTACGGAGCAGACCGATGACAAGCGTATTGTGATCGGCGACCTGGTGATAGACCTTGCGGCCTATGAAGTGAGACGAGATGGCGAGAACATCAATCTCACTCTCAGAGAATTCGAATTGGTACGATTCTTGGCACAGCATTCCGGTCAGGTCTTCTCTCGCGAGCAATTATTGGAACATGTATGGGGATATTTCTATTTCGGTGATGTACGCACGGTCGATGTCACGATCAGGCGGACGCGCGAGAAGCTCGAACCGGATCAGAAGGAATATCGTTATATCTTGACGAAGCGTGGCGTCGGTTACTATTTTGACCGCAATCAACGATAAGAGGGCCGAAACTTGGAGCGCTTTAACGAATGGGTGCATAGCTTGCATCCCCTTAGCCTGTTTATCGCCGGAATCGTATGCGGTTTATTTCTGTTGACGTTTGGCTTGTTGATTTATTTCCGAAGACGACAAGAGAATAATTTGCGAGAGCTTAGTAGCTTATCGGATAAGCTGATCAAGGAGCGGATGAAGTCCGAGGCAATCTTCCGTGAGCTCGAAATTGGCTTGCTGGCTTATGGCCCGGATGGCAGCCTCCACCTCTCGAACGAGGCGGCGCTAAGCCTCTTGGGGCTGGCCGAACCGGTTGCTTCGTTTGACGATTTGTTAACAAGTTATGGTGAGGAGAACGGTGTCAAGGCCCGTGTTCTGCTCGGTAAGGGAGAGGCTGAAGGCCTCATCTACCGCGGCAAGCGTGTACTACGCATGTCTGTTCGCGTCAGCCGATCCGAGGACAAGCGCCGCATTGCGAACATCGTGATTCTCCAAGATATTACGGAACAAGAACTACAAGAGAAGCAGCGCAAGGAATTTGTGGCCAATGTCTCGCATGAGCTCAAGACGCCGCTGACGACGATCGCCACCTACTCCGAATCGCTCTTGGATTGGGGCCTCATGGAGAAGCAGAAGGAGGGTGTCCGCAAGGATGTTCATAGGATCCATGACGACGCGATCCGTATGCAGAACCTGGTCACGGACCTACTTCTCCTATCGTCCATCGATAGTCAGAAGATGCATAACCGTATGGAACTTATGAATCTCGAACAGTGCGTGCGACAGACCGTGGAGCGTGTGCAGATTCACGCCCAGGAGAAGGAGATTGAGCTCGACTGCATCAGTTTGGCAATCGGCGCACCGATCTTCGCAGACCGTCAGTCTATCGAGCGCATCGTTTCTAATTTACTCTCAAATGCTATAAAATATACAGAGCACAATGGGACGGTCAAGGTCTACATCGGTAAGGTCAATGACCTTGCTTATATCAAGGTAACCGATAGCGGACAAGGTATCGAAGAGCAGTATCTCAGCCGTATCTTCAACCGCTTCTACAGGGTTGACGGAACGGGCTCTCGGTTGTATGGTGGTACAGGTTTGGGTCTGGCTATTGTTAAGGAACTGGTCGACCTCCACCACGGGCAGATCGATGTACAGAGTACCCTCGGACAGGGGAGTAGCTTTACGGTGATCATACCCTTTGCGAATAAGACGTTTAGTGAATTGTTAATAGATGTGAAATCAGGAACGCTACACGATGATGTGCTGAGTCGAGCGGCCGCAAGAGAGATTCTCGTGCAGGCGCAGGCCGAGGGAATCAATGCCTCACGCCTGGAAGACTTGAGTGATGCCGAGTATGAGCATCTCTTGGCGCATTATCAAGCCGGCGAAACTGCCGGCCCTGAGCGAATCGATGATTCGGATAGCTTCGGCTTGATGGAAGAAGAGGCAGCAGATGCCGCTTCCTTCGTTGACGTCGAAGAACTGAAAGGGGAAATATAACTTGTCAAGTTTTTTTATCAAGGGCGGTAACCGCCTCCACGGTGAAGTGAATATCAGCGGATCGAAGAATGCCTCGCTCCCGGTCGTTGCGGCCGCCATGGTGCTGGACGGTCCTTGTACCATCGAGAATCTGCCCGAGATCTCGGATATTCGGGTCTTGCTCGAAATCTGTGAGGAGCTCGGTGCCAAGGTCGAGAAGATCGACCACGGTGTCGTGCGCATCGACCCGACGACGATCAACACGTATCAGAATACAGGGCAGAAGCCGCGCGATATCCGTGCGTCTTATTATATCCTCGGTGCTCTCCTGGGTCGGGCGAATCATGCGGTTCTCTCGCTACCCGGCGGATGCAACTTCGGCACAAGGCCGATTGATCAACACGTCAAGGGCTTCGAGGCACTCGGCGCGAAGGCGACGATCGCCTACGGTAATATCGAGTTGCATGCGCAGTCCCTGGTCGGTACGCATATCTACTTGGATATGGCGAGTGTCGGCGCGACGATCAACCTCATGATCGCTGCCGTCAAGGCCGAGGGTGTCACCACGATCGAGAACGCGGCGCGTGAGCCTCACATCGTTGACGTGGCCAACTTCCTCAACACGATGGGCGCCTCGATTCGCGGTGCGGGTACGGACGTAATTCGTATCACGGGCGTCGAGCGCTTGGACGGCGGTGCATCCTATGCCGTTATCCCGGATCAGATCGAAGCGGGTACCTATATGCTCGCGGCAGCTGCGACGCGCGGCGATGTCGTGGTCAAGAACATCATTCCGAAGCATATGGAGCCCCTCTCGGTCAAACTAGAAGAGATGGGTGTGAACACGGAGTCCGGCGGTGACTGGGTTCGCGTCTGGGTCGATGCAGATCAGGTCTTGACCAAGGCGAGCTTCCAGACCATGCCATATCCCGGTTTCCCGACGGATCTGCAGCCGCAGGTCACGGCGTTCCTGACGATGGCAGATGGCCTCAGCCGTGTGCACGAGAACGTATTTGAGAGTCGCTTCCAGTTCGTCGATGACCTGAAGTTGATGGGTGCGGATATCACGGTAACGGAGCATATCGCTTTGATTGCAGGACCTACTCAGCTCACGGGAGCAAGAGTGAAGGCCAGAGATTTACGCGCCGGTGCAGCGATGGTCATCGCGGCCTTGATGGCGACAGGCGAGAGTGAAGTCTACAACGCGCACGCGATTGAGCGCGGTTATGAGAACTTCATCGAGAAGATTCGTAGCCTCGGTGGCGACATTCGCCCGGCAGATGACGAAGACGAGGACTGATCGAAGCGATCCGGTCTAGATAAGGGACAAACAACTTGGAACAACGTAGAGCACTTCGACGACCCACCGGCAGTTTTTCGCTTGCCAGTGGCAGTAGCGGGAACTCGACCTATATAGCAAACAAGCAGACCGCTCTGCTTGTCGATATCGGTATTAATTGCAAAGGCATCTGCAGATCCCTCAACACCCACGGCGTCGACCCGGCAGAGCTTGACGGCATCTTGATCACACATGAGCACAGCGACCATGTGTCGGGCTTGGATGTGTTTGCGAGGCGCTACAAGACGCCGATCTATATCAATGAGGCGACTTGGCAACGCGTTCGTCTTCGCCTGAAGTATGCGGATCAAATGGATGTTCGTATCATCGAGAGCGAGAGTCGCTTCCAGGTCGGCGATATCGCAGTCAAGAGCTTCCGAACACCTCACGATGCGGTCGAATCGCTTGGCTACCGCTTGGATACGGGCGAGGGCACAGTCTCCGTGTTCACGGACCTCGGCCATGCTAGCGATCGTTTGATCGCAGAGATCAGTGGCAGCGACTTGGTCTATATCGAAGCGAATTACGACCCCCAGATGCTGCACAGCGGCCCCTACCCCTGGCCGCTCAAGGAGCGAATCAGCGGGGATTACGGACATCTGGCCAATCCCGACTGTGCCGAGGCGATGCTGAAGCTGCTGGAGTCCGGAACGACGCAGTTTATCTTGTCTCACCTCAGTGAGCAGAACAACTACCCCGAGCTTGCGGAACTGACGATCAGTCGCATACTGGACGCCGCCGGTGCGAAGGTCGGTCTTGACTATCAGATGACTGTCGCTCCGCGTTTCGCCGCCGGAGACTTGATCGGCTTATGAGGCTACGGATACTGGCGGTCGGTAAGGTTAGGGAGAAGTGGCTTCAAGCGGGCATAGCAGAGTATAGTAAACGCTTGTCCCGTTTTGCCGATCTTATTATTACCGAAGTGGCCGATAGCCCGGATCATCAATCAGAGACGATCGCTATGAAGCAAGAAGCGGAGCGCTTGCTGGCGAAGCTTAGCCCGACGGATTATGTCGTGCTTGTCGATTTGCATGGCGAGGAACCGGATTCGATCTTGTTTGCCAAACAAGTGGACTTGTGGCAGGAGCGATCGGGCGGACGCTTGGTGTTTGTTATCGCCGGCTCACATGGCTTCGATCCGAGCGTGGTACAGCGTGCCGAGGCGCGGGTGTGTCTATCCAAACTGACCTTCCCGCATCAGATGGTTCGGCTGATCCTGGCGGAGCAGCTCTACCGTGCTTACAAGATCAACGCGGGCGAAACCTACCACAAATAAGTGAATATCTGCTTCATTTCTGACGTTCGACTTGGCTGAGGCCGGGATCGGGCGTTTTTGTGTTTCAATCTGAAGTAGTGCTGCTTGACAGGAGCGCTTGGCTTTGGCATGATATACTTCATTGCATCATCACTCTAGTGCAGTGAAGCGACAAGGAGGAGCTAGCGATGGACAATTGGGCTTATTACACACCGGATGGCGTCAGCGATTATCTGCCGGAACTCTGCGGTAAGAAGCGAGAGATCGAGCAGCGTTTGCGTGATGTGTTCTCCTGCTCCGGTTTCCTCGAGCTTGAGAGCAGCGGTCTCGAATTCTACGATGCATATACGAAGAACAGAAGCTTCGCGAAGCAAGAGGAGCTCTTCAAGGTTCAAGATGAGCGCGGTCGTCTATTGGTCCTGCGCTATGACGGGACGATACCGGTGGCGAGGCTTGCGGCAACCGTGCTCAAACATGAGCCAAGGCCGCTACGCTTCGCCTATATAGGGCGCATGTATCGCTTCGGCGAACATGGCGGCGGTCGTATGAAGGAGTTCACGCAGGCGGGCGTGGAACTGCTTGGCAGCCCATCGGTTGCGGCGGATGCGGAAGTGATTGCGCTTGCGATCGAATCGCTGCAGGCTATCGGTCTGGACCAGATTCAGATCGCAGTCGGGCAGACCGCCTTCTTCCGCAGTCTTGCGAAGGACTGGGGGTTGGAAGACGAGACGATGGACAAGCTCTCGCTGCTCCTCGATGAGCGAAACGAGGTCGCCGTATGGGCGCTACTCGACCGTATCGACTTGGATTCGAAGGCCAAACGCGTAATCGACTTGCTACTGACCGCGGACGGCTCGTGGGGGCTGCTGGAGCAACTTACGGATTTGTGCGAAACAGAGGAGACAAGAGCCGTGCTCCTAGAGCTTGAGGCCTTGCGTTTGCTGCTTGATGCTTGGGGGCTGCTTACGTATTGCAGCCTAGATCTTGCGGAATTGAGCGGGATGAACTACTACAGCGGCATGATCTTCAGAGCTTATACCTACGGCATCGGCTTCCCCGTATGCAGCGGAGGTCGCTACGACGAGGTGGTCTCGAGCTTCGGCTTGCCGACGGCCGCGACGGGCTTCTCGCTGGGTGTGGATCTCTCGATGCAAGCGCTCATGAGGCAAGATCGCCTGCTATTGGACGAACCCGTAATCGAGCGCCTCTATATCAAGCCGGAGGATCGGGCAGAAGCACTGACGCGGGCGAAGGAACTGAGACGGGCAGGCGCGAAGGTGGAACTTGTTTGGCTAGAAAACGGCGACGAGCCACCGGTACCGTGAGGAGAAGATAGGAAGGATGGGACAGGCTATGGCCGAACAACAATTGACGATTGCACTTGCCAAGGGGCGATTGGGTGATGAAGCTCTGGCGCTCCTGGAGCGCTGTGGCTATGAACTGGATTTCGCCGAGCGAAACAGTAGGCGTTTGATTCTGGAGAACCGAAGCGGTACGCTGCGCTTCTTCCTCGCCAAACCGGGCGATGTACCGACTTACGTGGAATACGGGGCGGCCGATATCGGCTTCGTCGGTAAGGATACACTGATGGAGGAGAATCGCCGTCTCTACGAAGTGGCGGATCTGGGCTTCGGTGGTTGTAGAATCTGTGTCTGCGGCCCCAAGGAGCTGGAGGGTAAGCTTGATCGCCTGCCGAACAAGCGGATCGGGACGAAGTATCCGGGGATTGCGGCCAGGTACTTTGCGGATGTGAAACGTGAATCGGTGGATATCATCAAACTAAACGGCTCTGTAGAGCTTGCTCCTCTCGTCGGTCTGGCGGATGTGATCGTGGATATCGTGGAGAGCGGGCGGACGCTTGCGGAGAACGACCTGGTTGTCCTCGAGACGATTGCGGATATCAGTGCCAGGCTGATTGTGAATCGCGTCAGTATGAAGATGAAGGCGAAGCCGATCGGTGAACTAATCGAGCTTGTAAGACAGGATTTGGCCGGGCAGGCGAGGTAGGGATGAGACGATGAGTGACTTGGGATTTGAATTAGAGATACTGACGATAGAGGCTGTACGTCGCGGTGGACTGGAGCGTCTCGCCACGAGGGGCAAAATGGACCTGACAGAAGTCAACCAAACCGTCCGAGAGATTCTGGACTCGGTAGCGAAGACCGGCGATGAAGCCGTGCTCCGCTACACCGAATGTTTCGACCGGGCAAGCTTAGTGCCTGAGGAGCTGCAAGTTGAGCCGTATCGAATCGAGGCGGCGCTCGCCACAATCGATCCGGCGCTGCGTTCCAGTTTGGAGGCAGCGGCAGAGAACATACGCGGCTTCCACGAGGCACAGATGGCAGGACTTACGGATGTCGAGCTAGACGATGGGGCGGGGCGGCGCACGGCGCTGATCGGCCGTCCGCTGGCTGCTGTGGGCTTGTACGTGCCCGGTGGCACGGCACCGCTGCCGTCGTCCGTATTGATGAACGCAATTCCCGCCAAGGTCGCGGGTGTAGAGCGCTTGATTCTGTGTACGCCGCCCCAGGCAGATGGGACGATCGCCGATGTGATCTTGGCTGCCGCAGCGATTGCCGGTGTGGACGAGGTCTATCGGGTCGGCGGTGCGCAGGCGATCGGTGCGATGGCTTACGGGACGAAGACGATTCCCGGCGTCGACAAGATCGTCGGACCGGGAAATATCTATGTGAACGCCGCGAAGCGCCAAGTCTTCGGCACGGTCGATATCGATATGTTCGCAGGACCGTCCGAGATCCTGATTCTGGCCGATCTTGAGGCGCCCGCAGACTATGTGGCTGCAGATCTGCTCTCGCAAGCGGAACACGATCGCTTGGCATCGGCGATCGCCATCGTGCGGAGCAGGGAACAAGCGGAGGCGATTCGTACGGCTGCTCTCAAACGAGCGGCGAGAAGCTCGCGCGCCGAGATACTAGCGGCATCGCTGCGAGACTATGCGGCGATTCTGGTCGTGGATACGGTCGAGGAGCAGATCGAGCTTGCAAACGAACTGGCCCCCGAGCACTTGGAACTCTGCATGGCTGATGAATCGGCCCTTCGCTTGCTGCCGCAAATAGAGAGTGCCGGTGCTGTGTTTATCGGCTACCACAGCCCGGAACCGCTCGGCGATTACTGGGCAGGGACGAATCACGTGCTGCCGACCAGCGGTACCGCCCGTTTCTTCTCGCCGCTGAATTGTGCGGACTTCCGTAAGAAGATCAGTGTAATCCGGTATAGCCGAGAAGCGCTTGAGATGGATGCCGAGCATATTCTGAGGCTTGCAGAGTCGGAGGGACTAGACTGCCACGCAGCGGCGATACAGGTACGCTTGGAGGAGAAGATAGATGGCTGAGGACAAACGCTATTGGAGCCGGCACGCACAGGCGGTGAAGCCGTATGTACCGGGCGAGCAGCTAAACGATAGGAACTATATCAAACTCAATACGAACGAGAATCCCTACGGGCCGTCACCGAAGCTTCGGGAGGTCCTGCAGACGGTAGATCTCGATCGCTTGAGGCTATACCCGGATCCGAACTCGCAAGAACTTCGCGAGAGCATCGGTGCATATTTCGGCTTGACACCTGATTATGTGTTTGTGGGTAACGGTTCGGATGAAGTATTGGATTTCGCCTATCGCGCCTTCTTCGATACGGCTGTGACCGACTCAAGGCCGATCCTGGCTCCGGAGCTGACGTATTCGTTCTATCCTGTTTTTGCAGAGGGGAATCGTATGAACTACGAGACGGTAGCCCTGCAAGAGGACTTCCGAATCGATTGGCGATCTCTGGTGCGAGACGATGCCCAAGGTGTGATCCTCGCCAACCCCAATGCACCGACGGGTCTGGCGCTTGGCTTAGATGAGCTTCGCTTGCTCCTTCGTGAGCTTGAACTACGAGGTCAGTTCTTGATTCTGGATGAAGCGTATATCGATTTCGGAGGAGAGACGGGTGCGCTGCTACTCGATGAATTCTCGAACTTCGTCGTAATTCAAACCTTCTCTAAGTCCAGGGCCCTGGCCGGACTTCGGCTTGGGTTTGCGATCGGCCGTCCATCCCTGATCTTGGCGCTGGAAACCATGCGTGATATGGTGAACTCCTATACGGTCGACCGTCTGACACAGGTGCTAGGCCAAGCGGCTATGGATGATTGGGCGTACTTCCAAGCAGGCGTAGAGCGTATCGTGGCCGGTCGCAAGCGTTTCCGGAAGGCAGCTACCGCCTTGGGTGTACGGGTCTTACCGTCGGATACAAACTTCGTTCTTATGGAAGTACCGGGGCTGACCGGTGAAGCGGTCTATGGTTTGCTTCGCAAGAGGGGCATACTGGTTCGCTACCTGGCGAATCCTCGCCTCGAGCCCTATGTGCGGGTGACGATCGGCCAAGAGCAGGAGATGGATGCGGTTTTGGCCGCACTCCAAGAGATTATGATGAGAGAGGGTACCCTAGATGATGAGTAGAGAGGCGACCGTACGTCGCAGCAGCAAGGAGACATCGATAGAGCTTAGTTTAGATTTGGATTTGCCGTACAATGCAGACAATGAGCTGAATACGGGCGTACCCTTCCTCGATCACATGCTTGATCAGATCGGGCGCCACGGTAACATCTTGCTTCGCGTCAAGGCGGAGGGTGACCTCTGGATCGATGCGCATCACACGGTCGAGGATGTCGGTATCGTGTTGGGTCTGGCGCTTGCCGAAGCGCTCGGCACGAAGGCGGGCATAAGGCGATATGCACACGCCCGTATACCGCTGGATGAAGCCTTGGCCGATGTGGTCATCGACTTGGCGGGTCGATCTTATCTCTATTTCTCAGCCGATTTCCCGAGTGCACAAGTAGGCACCTTCGATACGGAATTGGTCGAGGAGTTCTTCCGTGCCGTGGCGATGAATGCGAATATGACGCTGCATGCCGAAGTCGTGCGCGGTCGCAATTCGCATCATATGATCGAATCGCTGTTCAAGGCGTTTGCCAGAAGCTTGCGCATGGCAGTTGCCAAGGACCCGGATATCGATGATATCCCCTCGTCAAAAGGGCTCTTGTAAGCTCATCGATTCTGTATAATAGTAGGCAGATGAATCTATAAGAGAGCGAGTTACTCAAATGACGAAATTATTGGCAGACACTTCCTTTATTGATCTACCCCTCCTATCGAAGGGTAAGGTGCGCGAGATGTATGACCTTGGCGACAGTATCCTGATGGTGGTCACCGACCGCGTTTCGGCCTTCGACGTCGTCTTCAACGAACTGATCCCCGACAAGGGCGCGGTGCTAAACGGCATCTCCCGCTTCTGGTTCGAGAAGCTGGCAGACATCGTACCGCATCACATGATCTCCGTGGATCCAAGCGAGTACCCGATGGGACTGAACAAGTACGAAGAGGAGCTTCGGGGCCGCTCGATGCTCGTCAAGAAGGCGAAGATGCTGCCGGCCGAGTGTATCGTCCGCGGTTATCTGGACGGCTCGGCTCTCAAGGAGTACAAGGCTTCAGGTGAGGTCGGCGGCCACAAGCTTCCGGAGGGCCTACGCCAAGGCGATCCGTTGCCCGAACCGATCTTCACGCCCTCGACGAAGGTGGACGACGGTCACGACGTAAACATCACGGTTGCCGAGCTCGAAGAACTGCTCGGTACCGAGACGGCCCGTGCACTCGAAGAAGCGAGCCTCGCCCTCTACAAGGCGGCAAGCAGCTACGCCCGTGAGCGCGGCATCATCATCGCGGATAGCAAGTTCGAATTCGGCTACGTCGACGGTGTACTGACGATCGCAGACGAGCTGTTCACACCGGATTCTTCCAGATTCTGGGAGATCGCCGAGTATGCACCAGGCGGACCGCAGAAGAGTCTGGATAAGCAGTATCTTCGTGATTACCTCGAGACCTTGGATTGGGACAAGACGTATCCCGCACCGCCCATCCCCGAATCGGTCATCACTGCCAGCGCCGCCCGTTATCTGGATGCGTATTTGCGTCTAACGGGTGAAGCACTGAACTCCTAAGGAGAAGAAAGCAGGTTCCTCATGATCATCTACCCCGCAATCGATTTGCTAGATGGCTATGCCGTCCGACTCCGCCAAGGCAATTATGATGAAGTGACACGCTTCCATCACGATCCCCTGGCGCAAGTCCGAGCGTTCGAAGAGGCGGGGGCCACCTGGCTGCATCTGGTCGATCTGGATGCGGCGAAGGGGGAGGGACAGAGCAATCGCAAGTTAATCGAGACGATATGTGAAGCAACAAGCCTGCGAGTCCAAATCGGCGGAGGCATCAGAAGTATGGCGGATATCGAACGCTTATTGGAGCTTGGCGCAAGCCGCCTGATTCTCGGTACCGCTGCCGTGACCGATCCGGACTTCCTGCGAGAAGCGCTGCTGAGAGGAGCAGATGAGATCGCCGTCGGCATCGATGCGCTGCATGGCTCGGTGCGTGTTCAAGGATGGACGCAGGATTCGGGTTTAGAGCTCATGGCGTTTGGCACCCAAATGGCAGAGCTTGGTGTGAAACGGATTATCTACACGGATATCAGCCGTGACGGTGAGCTTGGCGGCCCGAACCTGGAGATGTGCAGAACGTTGCAGGATCGACTCGGGATTGAGGTCATACTCTCCGGTGGTGTCAGTCGCATGGAGGATCTGCGCATGGCCAAGGCCTATGGGCTCTCGGGCGCTATTGTTGGCAAGGCGATCTATGAAGGGCATATCGATCTTGCCCAAGCAGTCTTGGAGTTTGGCGTATGACACACAGCGTGAGAGATCGACCCGATTTGTGGTCTAAGCTTAAGGTAGCACAGACAGGCCTCGTGCCCGTGATTACGGTATCCGACCGTGACGGTGAGGTCTTGATGCTGGCTTATATGGACGAGGAAGCGTTCGGGAAGACGATGGAGACGGGCCTGATGCACTACCACAGTCGTAGCAGAAATCAATTATGGCTGAAGGGCGAGACCTCGGGAAACGTACAGAGAGTCGTAAGCGCACGAATCGACTGCGATGCAGACACACTTTTGTTTCGCATAGACGAAGCGGGTCCTGCCTGTCACACGGGTCGAAGAACTTGCTTCTACCGTACATTGGATGAATTATAAGAAGACGGACATGGATGTCCGGCGGAGGAACGAATATGAGTAATCTGGGCCATATCATTGATGAATTATATGAAGTAGTTAAGGAGCGCAAGGCCACACCCAAGGACGGTTCTTATACCAACTATCTCTTGGATAAGGGAATCGACAAGATCTGCAAGAAGATCGGTGAGGAGAGCACGGAAGTCGTGATTGCCGTCAAGAATAAGTCAAGAGAAGAGATTGTCTACGAGACGTCGGATCTGATTTATCACTTAGTGGTTATGATGGGTGAGATGGGCGTAACGCCGGAAGAAATCTACCTGGAACTGAAGAATCGCAGAGGCTGACAAGGATACATTTACTTGACAAATTTGTAGCAGGGGTGCTATAATTTCGTAGCTGTGCCCTCAGGGCATTATTTTTTGTGCAAATGATTCACGTGGAGGAATACAATTATGGCAGCTAAAGCCGGTGTCAGAGACAAGATCACTCTTGCTTGCGACGAGTGTAAGCAGAGGAACTATATCACCAAGAAGAACAAGAGGAATACCCCCGACCGTTTGGAAATGAAGAAGTATTGCCGCTTCTGCAAGAAGCATACTGTTCATCGTGAAACGAAGTAAGGTGTAAGAATGGCTAAGAACAATCAGAAGCAGGCGAAGAACACGAAGAAGAAGGCTAAGGTCGGTTTCTTCACGAAGTTTAAGAAGTTTGTCCGTGATTTGAAGTCGGAGTTGAAGCGTATCATCTGGCCGAACAAGGAGAAGATGATTCATTCGACTGCCGTTGTCCTTTCCGTGATTATCGCTGCGGTTCTGGTAATCTGGGCTGTTGACTCACTCGTCAACGGTGTTCTGACCGCCACGGGATTCTACAAGCCGATGAATGTCGAGACACAGGCGACAACCACGCCTGCAACTTCTGCCGGCGAGGTCGAAGAATCGACAACGGAAGGATCGGTCAGTGTTAGCGATCCGACTGAGGAAGAGAGCAAGAGTGAATGACGAACGATTTGGATCAGAATTTAGAATTTGATAAGGATGAAGCAGACGGCACACAAGCCGATGTTTCGTCTGCGTCGACAGATGATGCCGCGCGCTTGTCAAGCGAGGGTGGCAGTGCTTACGAGCAGATCGCCGGCCCCGAAGATTTCGATCCGGATGTAGTATTGTCCGAAGAGGAGTCGGAGGCTCGCGAAGCCGCCGAGGAATCTGACGATGACGCGCTCTGGTATGTCATTCATACGTATTCCGGTTACGAGAACAAGGTCAAGATGACGCTCGAACAGATCGTTGAGAACCGCGACATCCACGACATGATCCAAGAGATCTCTGTCCCGATGGAAGAAGTCGTGGAGATCAAGGACGGTAAGAAGAAGACATCCATGAAGAAGCTCTACCCCGGCTACGTGCTGGTGAAGATGGTTCTGACGGATGAGATCTGGTACATCGTACGCAATACGCGTGGTGTGACAGGCTTCGTTGGCCCGAACTCGCGCCCTGTTCCGTTGACAGAAGAAGAGCTTGCGATCATGGGCATGACAACCGAGTGGGATCCGATCGTCGATTACGGCGTGGGCGATTCCGTCAAGGTCATCAGCGGCCCCCTGGACGGCTTCATCGGAACCGTCGAGCACATCAATACAGAGAAGAAGAAGGTCAAGGTCATGGTCTCCATGTTCGGTCGCGAGACACCGGTCGAACTCGAGTTCACGCAAGTGATCAGCCTTCAGAACGTCTAACTAGCCGCCAGTCGGCACATGAATTTGCTTATCGGCCGTAATGGCTTAGAGATAAGACGCGCTTACCACATCCACAGGCGAAGTGCGTAAATATATTGGGAGGTGGATACACATGGCAAAGAAGATTACCGGGTACGTTAAACTACAAATACCCGCAGGTAAGGCCACACCAGCACCACCGGTAGGACCAGCCCTTGGACAACACGGTATTTCGATTCCGCAGTTTGTCAAGGAATTCAATGAGAGAACAGCTAAGGACGCGGGCCTCATCATTCCTGTAGTTATTACAGTGTTTGCAGACCGCTCATACACTTTCATTACGAAGACTCCTCCGGTTCCGGTTTTGCTGAAGAATGCAATGAAGCTCGATAAGGGCTCCGGACGTCCGAACCGTGATAAGGTCGGAACAATCAAGATGTCGGAAGTTCGTCGCATTGCTGAGATCAAGCTCGTCGACACCAACGCATCTGACCTCGACTCTTGCGCACGCATGGTAGCCGGTACGGCTCGCAGCATGGGCATCGTCGTTGAAGAAGACTAATTACGGAAGGAGAGTGTAGAAATGAAAAGAGGTAAAAAGTATCTCGAAGCGGCCAAGTTGATTGACCGCGATACGCAGTATGACGCCCAGGAAGCCCTGGATCTCGTCGTGAAGTCTGCGCCGGCTAAGTTCGACGAGACCGTTGAGATTCATCTTCGTCTAGGTGTTGACTCCCGTCATGCAGACCAGCAGGTTCGCGGCGCGGTCGTCCTTCCTCACGGTACGGGTAAGACCGTTCGCGTCCTCGTATTCGCCAAGGGCCCGAAGGCTGATGAAGCCACGGCTGCCGGTGCGGATTACGTCGGTGCCGATGATCTCGTACAGAAGATCACATCGGAGAACTGGTTTGACTTCGACGTCATCATCGCTACCCCGGATATGATGGGTACCGTTGGCCGTCTCGGTCGTGTCCTCGGTCCGAAGGGCTTGATGCCAAACCCGAAGTCCGGTACGGTCACGATGGATGTCGCCAAGGCAATCGAAGATGTGAAGGCCGGTAAGATCGAGTATCGTCTCGACAAGAGCAACATCATCCACTGCCCGATCGGTAAGGTTTCGTTTGGTGCCGAGAAGCTCTACGACAACTACAAGACGCTCGTCGATGCTGTCATCAAGGCCAAGCCTGCAGCAGCGAAGGGACAGTACGTCCGTAGCGCAACGCTTGCATCGACCATGGGTCCTGCCGTTCGCTTAAACAATCAGAAGCTGCTCTAAGCTTCCCTTTGTTTACCAACATTTGCATAATATGTGAAGAGGGCATCGATTTCGGTTGGTGCTCTTTTTGCATCTGATAGCTTCCGGTTGCTTGACATGATGCCTTCAGGCGTGTTATCATTCTGCTGTTGCCTAAGACAGTAGGAGTGGCCTGCCCAGCAGTGATCACATAAGGTTTCCTACCGAGGAATGATTTAAATATGAACAAGGCTGTTTCCTGCCGATTTCAAGCATTTAACTTATTCCCTTCGTGTCTAGGCGCGAAGGTTATTTTTTTGAAGAAGGAGGATACGAGATGCCAAGTGAGAAGATACTCTTAAGCAAGCAGAATCAGGTAGCCGAGTTGGCCGAAGAGCTCAAGGGCGCAACCACGATCGTTGTTGCTGACCATCGTGGTCTGACCGTCGCTCAGGATACCGAGCTGCGTACCGCTCTGCGTAAGGAAGGCATTACCTACAAGGTCGTCAAGAACACCATCTTGACACGTGCCACTGCAGACGCCGGTCTCGAGAACATGGATGAGCTCTTCAAGGGCCCGTCCGCTATCGCTTTTAGTGAAGATCCCATTGCAGCCGCCAAGGTTATGCATGACTTCCAGAAGAAGTTTGATAAGCTTGAGATCAAGGGTGGTGCCATGGAAGGCAAGGTTACCGATCTGGCCGCCTTGAAGGCTCTGGCGAGCATTCCGCCCGTGGAAGTTCTTTACGCTCAGGTTGTCGGTGGACTGGTCTCGCCCATTAGCGGGCTTGCGATGATCATCGATGCCATCCGCCAGAAGGTGGAAGAAGAAGGTGCCGAGACAGCAGCTGCTGTAGTTGCACCGGTTGAAGAGGCAGCTGCAGAAGAGACTGTCAGCGAAGCCGGAAGCGAAGCATAAGCCGAGCTTAAGTATTAATTTAAATCATGGAGGATATTATCATGCCAAGTGAGAAGATCACTAATTTCATTGAAGAGGTTAAGTCCCTCAGCGTCCTCGAACTCTCTGAGCTCGTCAAGGCTCTTGAGGAAGAGTTCGGTGTTTCCGCTTCCGCCGTTGCCGTCGCCGCTCCCGGTGCAGGTGCTGCCGAAGCCGCTGTCGAAGAGCAGAGCGAGTTCACCGTTGTGCTTAAGGCTGCCGGTGCTCAGAAGATCGCCGTCATCAAGGCCGTTCGCGAGTTGACCGGTCTGGGCCTCAAGGAAGCCAAGGCTATGGTTGATGAAGCACCCAGCAACATCAAGGAGAACATCAGCAAGGAAGACGCCGAAGCCGCTGCCGACAAGCTCAAGGAAGCCGGTGCGGAAGTCGAGCTCAAGTAATTGCAGCTTCATTTGTGAATCGAGGGGGTCGTCTTCGGACGGCCTTCTTTTTTACATTGGATAGAGATTTGTCTATTTCGGCGTATAAATATGCCAAAGGTCAACATTTGGCGTCAAAATCTCAAAACTTCACAAATAGCCCGATTGAGACGTTGACAAGATACGCCTTACTTGCTATTATAGGCAAGCGCTTGTGAGAGCGCGTAGCACCACAGTGGATCACACCACGATCAAGATATGGCGGTATAGCTCAGTTGGCCAGAGCATTCGGTTCATACCCGAAGAGTCGTAGGTTCGAATCCCACTGCCGCTACCATACAAGGCCCATTGGTCAAGCGGTCAAGACATCGCCCTTTCACGGCGAAGACAGGAGTTCGATTCTCCTATGGGTCACCAATTCGGGTGCTTAGCTCAGCTGGTCAGAGCGCATGCTTCACACGCATGAGGTCGCTGGTTCGAGCCCAGTAGTACCCACCAATTGCGGAATTAACTCAGTGGTAGAGTGTCACCTTGCCAAGGTGAAAGTCGCGAGTTCGAATCTCGTATTCCGCTCCATA
>CAZLEA010000035.1:0-15765 GCA_964558445.1 uncultured Oscillospiraceae bacterium
TCGTAGTCGGATGCGCGTTGAATCAAGTAGTAGGGATCCACACCGATACAGTGACCGCCGACCAGACCCGGCGTGAAGTCAAGGAAGTTCCACTTCGTTCCGGCCGCCTTCAGCACATGCTTCGTATCGATAGCCAAGCGATCGAACATCATCGCAATCTCGTTCATGAAGGCGATGTTGACATCTCGCTGGCAATTCTCGACGATCTTGGCCGCCTCCGCGACTTGAATCGATTCGGCCCGGTGGACACCGGCTTCGATGATCAGTTCATAGACGGCTGCCACTTCATCCAGAGACTCGGCATCCGTGGCCGATACGATCTTCACCGTGTTCTCCAGGCGATGCACCTTGTCGCCCGGATTGATACGCTCCGGCGAGTAACCGACCTTGAAGTCAATGCCATAGGTCAGGCCCGACACCTCTTCCAAGATCGGGATGCAGACTTCTTCCGTCGCACCAGGGTAGACGGTCGACTCATAGACGACGATGTCACCTTGCCTCAGTGTTTGGCCAACAAGCTCGGAGGCGGATCGCAGCGGAGACAAGTCCGGCACGTTATGCCGATCGACCGGTGTCGGTACGGCGACCACGATGAAGCTTGCCGAGGCGAGGTCTCCCGCGTCTGCCGTGTAGCGGATGCTGCTGCTACGTACCGCCTCGTCACCGATCTCCTTGGTCGGATCTACTCCTCTTCGATAGAGCTCGATTCTCGCTTCATCAATATCGAAGCCGATAACAGAGCAGTGCTTCGCGAATGCAGCAGCGAGAGGAAGTCCTACGTAGCCCATGCCGACGATGGCAATCGATGTAATTTTGTTCTTAATTAATTGGTATATACTCATATTCTCTCCGAATTATCCTTCACCCAAAATCAGTACAATGAATTATACGACGACCATGAAGAATGTTAAAGTGGTATTAAATCGCGTACAAACAAGCCCTGCAGAACGCAAGGCGAACGATCACTTGGGGGAGCCGAGCATGTCCTATTGCGAGTATTGTCATGAAGAACTAGATGACTTGGCCGCATTCTGCCCCTACTGCGGCTCGCCAAACCATGCAGAGCCAGAAGCTCTACAGCCGGAGCGAAGCGGAAGACAGCTAATAATTCTTCGCCTCGTGATCTGGCTTACACTCATCACCTTCATCTTGTGGATTGCGCTTCGCTTGCTATCCGGTGTTTCGAGGCCCTCACTGCCGAACTTCGGTGACCCCGAACTCTTCTGATCCGGGTCACGCCCAATCTTGCGGCTACTTACGACCGCGCTTCTCCCATGCGAGGAATAGGTCGAGCCAACCGTGCACGGCCTCTTCGTAGGAGTAGCCGTCCGGTGTCATCGTCAATTCATTACCGAGCGACAAGCCGTGCCCGCCCCGGTCGTAGATATGCAGATCGAACGGGATATGCTCGCGACTGAGCGCGCTTGCGAAGTATAGGCTGTTCTCGACAGGTACCGCAGGATCGGCTGCTGTATGCCAGAGGAAGGTCTGAGGCACACCCGCGTGTACGTACTTCTCAAGTGACATCTCCTCATGTAGTTCATCGTGTCGCTTACCGAGGAGCAAGCGAAACGAGCCGTCGTGGCGATGTTCGCCGCTTGAGATAACGGGGTAGCAGAGCAGCATGAAGTTTGGCATGAAATCCGTATTCGGGCGTCCGAGCGCCTCCGCCAAGAACGGCTTGTTCCAGAAGACACCGAGTGAACCGGCTAGATGGCCGCCTGCCGAGAAGCCGGCGACACCGATACGATCCGGGTCTACGTTGAATTCCTCGGCACGCTCACGCGCGAGTGCCAGTGTCGCCGCAACTTGGATCAAGGCTACAGGATATCGGGCAGGGTTCACCGCATAACGCAATAAGAAGACTTGGATCCCGCGAGCGACCAGCGCCAGCGCGATCGGCTCCGCCTCCCTATCCGACGTCATCGCATACCCGCCACCGGGACACAAGACGATAGCCGGACGGGCCATGCTGCAGTATTCGACCGAGGGCGAGGCGGCATAGACCACCAAACGCGCGGTCTCGGGCGGTTCTTCCAAGCCCATGGCTACATAATCCAAGTTCAGTTCCAATTCACGATAAATCATATGCATCCCCTTCATCTATTGTTCGCCAAATAGAAACAGTCGCCGTCTGAAGTGATAGCGACTGTACTGATTTATTCTGTATGTATGCGGTCCACGTTATATGTGGGCAGGACATCGGCCAGACACTGCTTGACCTCTTCGGGCTCGCAATCGAGACAGTCTTCTAGTTTCTTCAGCTTCAAGACCAACTCATCTCGCGGCGTGATGACAGACTCCGACACCAAGATGTTCGGATTGTCTGTCTTCAACATCTCCTCGTCGCTCATCTGCAGCTCTTCGTACATCTTCTCACCCGGTCTGAGCCCGCTGAACTCGATATCGATATCCTTGTACGGTTCGTAACCGGATAGACGAATCAGGTTCTCGGCCAGGGTCAGGATCTTGACCGGCTCGCCCATCTCGAGGATGTAGATCTCGCCACCCTTGGCCATGGAGCCTGCCTGGATAACCAAGCGAGCCGCCTCGGGTATCGTCATGAAGTAGCGGATGATGTCCTTGTGTGTAACCGTGACCGGTCCACCCTGCTCGATCTGGCGCTTGAAGATCGGTATGACCGAACCGTTCGAACCGAGCACGTTACCGAAACGCACAACGGCAAACTTCGTCGTCGCATTCTGCGAGAAGGTCTGGACGACCATCTCAGCCAAGCGCTTGGTTGCGCCCATCACGTTCGTCGGATTGACCGCCTTGTCGGTGGAGATCATGACGAAGCTCTTGACCTTATACTCGTCTGCGATGCGAATCATGTTCAGGGTACCGAACACGTTGTTCTTGATCGCCTCGCTGGGGCTGGCTTCCATCAGGGGCACATGCTTGTGCGCCGCTGCGTGGTAGACCACATCCGGCCTGTACTCGTCGAAGACCTGAGTCAGGCGCTTCTTATCGCGAACGGAGCCGATCTGTACGATGATCTCGATCTCGGCCGGCAACTGGCTGCGCAGCTCGTTTCTGAGCTCAAACGCATTGTTCTCATAGATATCGAAGATAATAATCTGACGCGGACTGAAGAAGGCCAACTGACGGCAGATCTCTGAACCGATGGAGCCGCCACCGCCACTAACCAGAATAACCTTGTGGCTGATATAGGCAGAAATCGCCTTCATATCCAGGCTGACTTCCTTGCGGTTCAAGAGATCTTGTACCTCGACCGGCCGCAGCATCAGCTGGTGGTTCGCATCGTGAATCAAGGATGCGAAGTCTTGGATCGTTAAGAGGTTTCGTCCGGATTCGACGCAGCGCGTATACAGTTCCTTGCGGTCTGTGCGATTGATGTTCGTGATAGCAAACACGATCGTATCAATCTTGTACTTGTCGACCACCTTCTGAATCGTATCTCGATTACCGACAATCCTCACGCCGTGAATCGACTGATTGATCTTCGCCTCATCGTCATCGATTACGGCTACAACCTTACCGATATTCAGGATGCCGTCTTGGATACGACGGATGACAAGCGAGCCCATATAGCCAGCCCCGATCAGGAGGACACGCTCCCTCGTATCCCCCGTGAGGACACTCGAGAGATGCTTGAGATTACGCAGAATCCGATAGCCCATGCGAATCGCACCGGCAAAGAACAAGAGCATCAACCAAACGAATACATAAGAGTGGAAACGGAAGCGAAGGTTCATGACCTCGCCCACCATCAAGTCGATACCGGTAGCCAGCAGGGTCGCCGCGACAATCTGTATGACCTCGCGCTCACCGCCGTACTCCCAGAGGCTGGTATACATGCCGCAGATAATATATACAATCAAATTGACGGCTACGAGCAGAGATCTGCTCGCCAAATCCATGTTCCCGTAACCTTGAGGAACTAATTCCAAGACATCTCCGATGAACCAAAAGGTAAAAACGATGCCGAGTGCATCCACCAACATCAAGGAGAGCTGTCTAAAAAACAACTTCTCACGCAACTTATCCATATCCTACCTACATAACTCAATCAAACAAAAATAGCCGCGCCAAACAACGAAGCCGTGACAACTGCTAGTATTTTACCACTTCCCCTCGGCACTGTCAGCTTATGAGATCATGTATAATGATGATAATACCAAACAGTAAACGACATTTCGTCGTCCGAAAGGAGACAGATATGACCCGAATCGTTATTCTAGATGCCTATGCCACAAACCCCGGAGACCTCAGTTGGTCCGCCTTGGAAGCACTGGGCGAAGTCACGATATATAACAAGACCGAACACGAAGACACCGTCGCCAGAATAGGTGACGCCGAGATTATCATCTTGAACAAGACCGTTATCACAGAGGAGATTATCAAGGCCTGTCCGTCCCTCAAGTACATCGGCGTGCTGGCCACAGGGTATAACGTCGTCGATGTCAAGGCCGCCAGAGCCCATAACGTGACAGTGTCCAATGTTCCGGCCTATTCCACGATGTCGGTGGCGCAGCATGTCTTGGCCCTCTTACTCGAGATCTGTGTACAGGTCGGCGATCACAACCGTGCGGTCAAGGCCGGAGACTGGTCCAAGAGCGAATACTTCACCTTCTGGAATCATCCGCTGATCGAACTAGATGGCAAGACGCTCGGCATCGTCGGCTACGGCGCCATCGGCCGCCAAGTTGCGAAGATCGCATCTGCTCTCGGGATGAAGGTGCTGGCGAATCGCCGCAACCCGAGGCCAGAAGACAATACGGATACGGTCACCATGGTCGATTTGGATCGCCTCTATGCCGAATCCGATGTAATCTCACTGCACGTACCGCTGACCGATGAGAGCCGTCACCTCGTCAATCGCGAGAGCCTCAAACAGATGAGGGATGGCGTCATCCTCATCAATACCTCGCGCGGCCCCCTGATCAACGAAGATGATCTGGCCGAAGCACTGCAAACGAAGAAGGTCTATGCGGCAGGACTAGACGTCACCGAGATCGAGCCGATCCCGGCCGACAACCCCCTGCTGGACTGCGACAACGCCATCCTCACACCGCATATCGCTTGGGCACCCCAAGCAGCGAGAGGCAGATTACTTGATATTACCGCGAAGAATGTCGAAGCCTTCCTCGCCGGCAAGCCGCAGAACGTCGTTAGCTAAACAATGCCTCGTCTCCTACTTGGGAGGCGAGGCATCTTCCGACTCTGATTATCTTACGTTAAGTAGCTCATGGCGAGTTTGGCCAGCAGCTTCGAAGTCGGCCATATGGCCGCCGGGTCCACTTCCATCTTCGGATTATGAAGCGCATAGGAGTGGCCCGTACCCACGAGGATGAAGCAGCCTTCGATTCGCTCGAGATAGAAGGCGAAATCCTCTCCGATCATCGAATCGGGCGGCACGACCAGCTCGAAGCCCATCTCGCTTGCCACATCGACGGCCATACGAGTCGGTGCCTCGGCATTGATCACCGCCGGCGGCCCCTCCTCCCACGTGAAGTCCGCGGTCAAGCCATGCGCCCTCGCCGTCAAGTGGACCATCTCGCCGAGGTTCTCCAGGATCTCCTCTCGATCCCGGGGGTTCAGTGTGCGTACCGTACCCTCCAAGAAGGCAGTGTCGGGTATGACGTTCCAGACGTTACCTGCTGCCAGATGCGTGAAGCTGAGCACAACGGCATGGAAGGGATTGCTTCTTCTGCTCACGAGACTCTGCGCATTCATCACCAAGCCGGATGCTGCGAGCACGGGGTCCAGGCCTTCGTGCGGCATCGCGGCATGCGAGCCTCTGCCGTTCAAGAGCACTGCGAATCGATCGACCGCCGCCGTGACGGCCCCCGTCTTGATGCCCAATTGATTCGTCGCCATATCAGGCGCAGCGTGTATCCCGTAGATACGATCGACATCATCTAGCACCTTGGTCTCGAGCACTTCCTTCGCCCCTCGGTTGATCTCCTCAGCCGGTTGGAAGATGAACTTCACGAGGCCACGAAGCTTCGCTTCATTCGCCTTCAAGAAGAGTGCGGCACCAAGCAGCGAGGTCAGGTGGAAGTCATGACCGCAAGCATGCATACGAAGCGGCGAGACGGATCGATAGACAAGCTCCGTCTCTTCTTCGATCGGCAGCGCATCGATATCGGCACGCAGCGCCAAGACCTTCCCTCCCCTATGCCCCAAGACTGCGACCAAGCCGGTTCGAAGCGGCAAGTCGAGGATCTCGATGCCCGCTTGCTCCAAGATCTCACGGATACGTCTAGTCGTCTCCACTTCTTCACCGGAGAGTTCCGGATGCATATGGAATTGTCGGAAGGCTTCGATCAGATAGGCCTCTGGATCTCGCCCGAATAAGTCAGACATATAAGCTTGCCTCCTGGGGCTTCCGGGCTACGGTTATTACTTCGTCCCTTATTTGAACCACTCAATCAATAATGAATCAATAAATCGTCGACGCCAAGAGGTCACGATTCGCTTGGATATCCGGAACGAGGTAGGACAGGCCGCCGATCGTGGCGAAGCTGAAGTGCCCCTGTGCCGGGATCTGCAGCTGCGTCATCGGGTAGGATACCGCCTGCGGGACGAGCGTCATCAGCGTCAAGATGTCGTTCTTAGAGAGGTTTGTGCGCACTTGCGGCAGGATCACGTTGGCGAGGCTGTTGAGCGTAGTCAGCGAAGAGCCCTTCGTCTTGTTGATGATCGCGGTCATGATGGTCCTCTGACGTTCCGTACGGCCGAAGTCCGCGTTACCCACCTTACGGATGCGCGCGTAGCCAACCGCCTGCGGTCCTGTCAGGTTCACGGTACCGGCCGATGCCAGATGACCCTGGCTCGCAGGCTTGCCCTGTTGACGGTTCATCTCGCTTACCGAGCCGTTGATCAGCGGGAGCTCCGCATCCGTCACGTTGACCGTGACACCGCCGAGTATGTCCACGATGTTCGCCATCGAGTAGAAGTCAACCATCATGTAGTCGGTGACGTTGACTCTGAAGTTGTTTCGCACGGTCTCCAGCAAGAGCGTTGGGCCGCCGATGCTGTTCGCATGATTCAGCTTCGTGTTACCTACGCCCGGAATCGCAACATACATATCGCGCATAAGAGACGAGAGCGTGATCGTCTTCTTGGCCTTGTTGACAGAGATCAGCATCATCACGTCCGAGTTGGTGACTTGACCCGCAACTCTGGCATCGACACCGATCAGCAAGATGTTTATCACGTCCTTGGACTCCATGAGCGGACCGTCGTCTCCCGCAAGCTTCGCCGCTTCCTCTGCCAGCCTCGCCGCTTCTTCGTCATCCAGCGTTTCGCCTGGTTCATCGTCTTCATCTGTATCCTTGCTGATGTCGATCTCACCCAAGATGATATTACCGAATTCATCGGTCTCGTAGGACTGCTGCTCATAGGTCTCGTCCGGCTCATCATAGTCTACCTTGTCCAATAAATGATTCACGTAGAGCGCCGCGATACCCACCACACTCACGACGAGTACCAGCAGTGTAATCAACGTAATCTTGACGGCCTTGAGTGTACGTCTCTGTCGCACATATTTCTTATTCTTACGCACGCTTCAATCCTTCTCTCTTTTAATATCGAATAATCTTCACCCATTATAACCGATTCGTCCATGAGCGAACACAAATCTGTTCTATACAACAAGAAGCAGCCACAATCGCAGCTGCTCCTCAAACATTTCTCTATTTCGCTTCATCGCCGGGGAGATGCTCCTCGCTTCGACTCGCGCTCATCTGACCCTCTTCGATCCCCTCCGTACTGTCCTTCTTGAAGAAGACCGTGACTGTCTGGAAGATCAACTTCACGTCACGCCAGACCGTATAGTTCTGGATATAATTCAGGTCCAAGATCAGCTTGTCTCTGGGCTCCGTATTGTACTTACCCGCGATCTGCGCCTCACCGGTCAGACCTGCCTTGACGCGAAGACGATAAGCGAACGCCGGCAGCTCCTTCTCATATTCCTTGAATAAGTGCTCTTGCTCCGGACGGGGGCCGACGATGCTCATCGAACCGCCCAGTATATTGTAGATCTGCGGTAACTCGTCTAGTCGCAAGCGGCGAAGCACGTGGCCGACACGCGTAATTCGGTCATCGTTGATTGTCGCCAGCGTCTTGTTGTCGTTGGGCTTCATCGTGCGAAACTTGATAATGCGAAACTTCTTGCCATCAATCGTCAATCGCTCCTGCCGGTAGAAGACGGAGCCGCCGTCATCTAGCTTAATCGCGATACCGACAATCAAGACGATGGGACTGATCAGCACCGAGCTCACGAGAGCGAACGCAATATCCATCGCCCGCTTGATAAACTGCTGCGAGAGCGTCATCGGCCTGGCACCGACTTCGAGCATCGGCTTGTCGTCATAGACGACGTATGTGCCGCTCATCTCGATTGTATCGACGACAGAGGGTGCGAAGGCAAAGGCAATACCGCTTCGATAGCAGTGCGCCGTCAGCGCGGTCCTACGATCGCCGAAGACATCGACCAAGACAACCAGGTCATAATCCGGAATCATCTTCAGTAGATTCGGATTCTCATCTTCTATCTCCATGACAATCTTGTATTGCTTCTTATAAGTAGACAGATATGCGCGCACGCGACTGCTGTCCTTCGATCCGCTGCCGGATACGATCAGCGTACGCTTAGGCTTATAGAGCTTGAAATAGAGCGAGTTACCCGCATGCGCCATAATTCTGCTGGCAATCGCCTGTAAGACGATCGCGAGAAGCAGATAGTCCAAGCCGTCGAGGCGGAAGTGGGGATTGTTCGACGGATTCGTGTTCATGATCATCAGCGTGACATAAGCGACCAGGTCACTGATGACGGTCGCCGTCACCACGGCATAGAAGATCGGCTTGCTCTTCTTCACACCGATCTCGAAACCGCCATAGATCACGCGCATCATGCTGCTGGTCAGCGCATAACTCAAATAGGTGATCGCGGCGGTACGCGAGGGGCGTAGGAGTGGCTGATTCTGAATACTCATAATCAGAATCAAGATCACGAACAAACTGACTTGTGCCATCGCCCTGTAGGCTAGGATAATTAATTCGCGATAAGAAAATCTACGTTTCATACGTTTATGCCTCAATTGTCATCGATTCGACAAAAACGGAGATGTTGCCAAGAAACCGGCGCCAGCTCGCTTGCCAGACTTGTTCAACACCTCCGTGTTTCGTTCCATTCTATCAGATTAAGTCAAAGCAGAAAACAGTATCCTCTACCCGTACACCGGCCGGCAAGTCCTCTTCTCTCACGGCTGCCTGCCCCGCTTCATCCAAGGTTCTGACGGCAAGACCGCTCTTACCCTCCAATTCACCGCGCAGAATCATATCCGCGATCGGGTCCTCCAGGAGGCGCTGAATCGTCTTGCGAAGCGGCCTGGCGCCGTACTCGCGATCGTAGCCACGATCGGCAAGCAAGTCCTTCGCTGCTTCGGAGACAACAATCTTCACACCACGGTCGCCGAGCGTCTCTTCCACTTCCTTCAACATCAAATTCACGATCTGACGGATCTCCTCCTTGGAGAGTTCGCTGAAGACGATGGTGTCATCCACACGGTTCAAGAACTCGGGACGGAAGGTGTCTCGCAGTACATCGTTGACGCGCGACTCCATCGAGATGAAGTCATCTGAACCGAAGCCCAGGCCACGCGAGCGAAGCTGCGATCCGGCATTGCTTGTCATGACAATAATCGTATTCTCGAAGCTGACCGTACGTCCGTGCGCATCCGTCAAGCGACCGTCGTCCAGGATCTGCAACAAGATGTTGAACACATCCGCGTGCGCCTTCTCGATCTCATCGAGAAGTAGAACACTGTAGGGCTTGCGACGCACCTTCTCCGTTAGCTGCCCGCCATCGTCATAACCGACGTAGCCCGGCGGCGAACCGATCAATTTCGACACGGTATGCGCTTCCATATATTCGGACATATCGAGACGAATCAGTGCATTCTCATCGGCAAAGAGCGCTTCAGCCACCGCCTTCACCAACTCCGTCTTACCGACGCCTGTCGGACCGACGAAGATGAAGGATGCAGGTTTACGACGCTTACCGAGTCCCGCCCGCTGTCTGCGGATGGCACGAGCCAAGGCATTTACCGCACGGTCTTGACCGATCACGCGGTGATGCAGGCGCTCTTCAAGGTTTAGAAGCTGTTCGGATTCCGTCTCCGTGATACGCTGAACCGGGATGCCGGTCCAGAGTTCCACGACCGATGCCACGTCTTCGCGTGTCACATCCGTAGGTTGCTGATTCTGCTCCATCTCGTCTAATTGCTGTTGCGTGCGAAGGAGCATCGTGCGGACATTCGCCTGACGCTCGAAGAGCTTGATATCATCCGGTCGATGTTCGAGCTCCTTCGTAATTCTGGCTTGCTGGTGCTCGTAGTCTTCGAGCTCCTGCTCCAACAAATTCTTGTGGACGAAATACGAATCGGCCAGGTTCACTCTCGAGCCGGCCTCATCGATGACATCGATGGCCTTGTCCGGGAAGAAGCGGTCCTGTACGTAGCGATCCGACAGTTGGACCACGTACTTCAGGATCTCCTCCGGATAGTGCACGTGGTGATGTTGTTCATAAGTATCGGCCAGGCCCTTCAAGATGAGAAGCGTAGATTCGAGATCCGGCTCGTCGACCACGACCTTCTGGAAGCGGCGCTCAAGTGCCGAGTCCTTCTCTATGAAGCGTCTGTATTCATCCAGCGTCGTCGATCCGAGTACACGGATCTGACCCCTGGCCAGTGCCGGCTTCAGGATATTCGCGGCATTCATCGCGCCTTCTGCATCGCCCGCACCCATGATATTGTGCAGCTCATCGATAACCAAGATGATGTTACCGAGCTCAGCACACTCATCGACCAAGCCCTTCATCCTCGTCTCGAACTGCCCGCGGAATTGTGTGCCCGCGACCATAGCGGTCATATCGACCAAGTAGACCTTGAAATCGCGAAGCTTCACGGGCACCTCACCCGCTTCGATCTTCGCGGCGAGGCCCATGGCGATGGCAGTCTTACCGACACCCGGCTCGCCCAGGAGGACAGGGTTATTCTTCTGACGGCGATTCAGAATCTGAATCACGCGAGCCAGCTCCTTCTCCCTGCCGATCAGGGGATCGATCTGACCCTCTGCCGCCAAGTCGTTTAGGTTCTGACCATAGGTCTCCAGATGCTTGCGACGACGGCGACGCTCGCGGCTATCGCGCGTGCTCTCGCCCTTACGCGAACGCTCCTCGGTCTCTTCGTTCTTATCCGAGTCCTCGCCGCTACCTCTGCCGGCACCGACGAAGCCCTGAGCTTGATCCGGGTTCAGGAGGCCACCGAACATCATCTGCAAGGCGTTACCGATTGTCTGGTCGCCCGGATTCTTGACTGAAGTTGGCTCATCCTTGGTCGGTGCCTCTTCCACTTCATCCGACTCGCCCTCTTCTAGTAACTCATCTATATCCTTAACTTCAGCATCGTCCAAATCATCGTCGTCATAATAGTCTTCATCATCGTCCGAATCCTCTTCGGGCGGGCTCATGAATTGGAGGCCCTCCATACCGGGGAAGCCCTGCTCCATCATCTGCTCGTAGTAGTCTTGCCAGCCGGACATATCGCCGCCCATGCCGTTCATCATCATGTCGACAATCTCTTGGGGGTCCGCATCTTCCATCGGAGCCATCATCTCGTTGATGCGCTCAGAGATCTGGTCGATATTCTCAGCGGTAACACCGGTCTGCTCGAACATGCCGCCGAGGCCGGGTAACTTCAGTTTATAAGCGCACGATAGACAGTAGCCTTCATCCTTGCGCTCGTTTCCTACGAAGCGACTGGTATAGACCACTGCCGTGTTCTCGTGACAGTTTACGCATTTAGCCATTTAATAATTCCTTTATATCGCTGATATACGGGCCTCTCACCCCAACGGGGCGAAGCTTGACCCTTCTATCCCTATAATCTCACAAAACACCGAACTTACAAAATACATTCGGTAAACAAACCATGAACCCGCGCCTAGAGGTTACCCTGAAGCTGCATATCCCGTTCGTGCATCAACTTCAGGTATTGTCCCGTATAGGATGCTTCTTCGTTCATGACCTCTTCGGGTGTGCCCTCTGCTACGAGTGTACCTCCACGCTCACCGCCCTCGGGGCCGAGGTCGATGATATAATCTGCCGTCTTGATCACATCGAGATTATGCTCGATCACCAAGACCGTGTTCCCGCCATCCGTCAGTTTCTGCAGGATATCGACCAGCTTATGGACGTCTGCCACATGGAGTCCCGTCGTCGGCTCATCGAGTATGTAGAAGGTCTGGCCAGTACTTCGTCTGGATAGCTCGGTAGCAAGCTTCACGCGCTGAGCCTCACCGCCGCTAAGCTGTGTGGACGGCTGACCGAGCTTGGTGTAGCCCAGGCCGACTTCTTGCAGCGTGATGATCTTGCGATAGATGCTCGTTTGATTCTTGAAGAAGACGACGGCTTCATCGACAGTCATATCGAGCACGTCCGCGATCGACTTCTCCTTATACTTCACTTCCAGAGTCTCGCGGTTATAACGCTGACCTCGGCAGACTTCGCACGGTACGTAGACATCCGGCAGGAAGTGCATCTCGATCTTGTTCACGCCATCGCCGTTACAAGCCTCGCAGCGCCCGCCCTTGACGTTGAAGCTGAAGCGCCCGGCCTGATAGCCTCTGGCCTTCGCATCCGGCGTCGCCGCGTAGAGTCTGCGGATGAGATCGAACACGCCGGTGTAGGTCGCTGGATTCGATCTGGGCGTACGACCGATCGGCGATTGGTCGATCGCGATAACCTTGTCCAGGTGCTCGTAACCTGCGATGCTCTTATGCTTACCTGCCTTGCGCTTCGCACGGTTGAGCAGTACTTCGAGTCGCTTCAAGATAATCCCGTTGACCAGACTCGACTTACCCGAACCCGAGACGCCCGTCACGCAGGTGTAGGCACCCAGCGGGATCTTGACGTTGATCTTCTTCAGATTATTCTCTTCTGCACCCCTAACGGTCAAATAGTAGCCGTTACCCTTGCGGCGTTCGGTCGGAACGGGAATAAACTTCTTATGTCCCAAATACTGACCGGTCATGGATGCATCGCAGGCGATGATCTCGGCCGGTGTGCCCTGGACCACGACTTCTCCTCCAAACGCGCCTGCGCCGGGTCCGATATCTATGATCTCGTCCGCCTCGAACATCGTCTCCTCGTCATGTTCGACGACGATTACGGTATTGCCGAGGTCTCTCAGATGCTTCAGGGTATCGAGCAATCTCGCGTTATCTCGCTGATGCAAGCCGATACTCGGCTCATCCAAGATATAGAGTACGCCAGTCAGTCCCGAGCCTATCTGTGTAGCAAGTCGGATTCGCTGTGCCTCACCGCCGCTAAGCGTACCGGCCGAGCGTTCCAGAGTCAGATAGTCCAAGCCGACATCGAGCAAGAACTGTAGCCGAGACTTCAGCTCACGATCGATCTGATCGGCAACTTGGCGCTGTGACTCGCTTAATTCTACGGATTCCAGATAGTCCTTCGTGTGGCTGATCGGAAGCCTCGTCAATTCGTAGATATTGAGCTCGCCGAAGCGTACGGCGAGTGCTTCCGGCCTCAAGCGCGCACCCTTACATGTGGAACAAGGGGTGAAGGTCATGAACTGCTCATAGCTCGCCTTCGCCTCTTCACTGCCACTCTCGTTGTAACGGCGCTCGATGGATGGGATGACGCCCTGCCAGGCAGACTTGTAATCCTTACCGTGGGAGTACTTCGAGTTACTTGTATCGACCGGGATCTTCTCCCCGTCGTTACCATAGAGGATGATATCTCGCACCTTCTTCGTCAGCTTCTTCCAGGGGGTATCCAAACTGAACTTATAGCGTTCGGACAGGGCTTCGATAAATGAGCGGCCCCAGCTCTTCGGGTCGTTGAAGTTCCAACCTCCGCCGGTGATAACGCCTTCGTTTAGCGACAAATCTTCGCCGTTGATCAAGAGATCCACATCGATGTGACGGTTCTCACCGATGCCCAGACACTCGGGACAAGCCCCTGTCGGATTGTTAAATGAGAACATACGAGGCTCAATCTCGCCGAGGCTCACGTGCCCCTCGGGACAGGCGAAGTTCTCACTATAGAGCTCGTGCTTGACGAGGAAGCGCTCTTCTTCGGCATCAACATCCGGATTCCAGTGCTCGTTAGGGATCTGAAACTCTACTTGTATTAGGCCGTGTGCCAGATGCAGCGCACCCTCGACCGAGTCGGTCAAGCGGCTGCGAATCCCCTCACGGATCACCAAGCGGTCCAGAATTACATCGATTGTATGCTTGAAGTTCTTCTTCAAACTGATCTCTTCGTCTAGGTCATGTTGCTCACCATCGATACGTACACGCATATAGCCCTGGCTGCGCAGATCACTGATGAGTTTCGAGAACTCCCCCTTCTTGTCGCGGACGACGGGCGCCATCAAGATGATACGGCTTCCCTCCGGATACGAGAGGATCGAATCCAGAATCTGGTCCACGCTCTGACGCTTGATGACGCGATCGCAAACCGGGCAGTGCGGTGTACCGATACGAGCATAGAGCAAGCGTAGATAGTCGTAGATCTCCGTCACCGTACCGACAGTAGAGCGGGGATTCTTCGAGGTGGTCTTCTGGTCAATTGCGATAGCGGGCGACAAGCCGTCGATCGAATCGACGTCCGGCTTCTCCATCTGCCCGAGAAACATACGGGCATAAGAAGACAGGGACTCGACATAGCGTCTCTGCCCCTCCGCATAGATCGTGTCGAACGCAAGCGAGCTCTTGCCCGAACCGGACAGTCCGGTCAAGACGACCAGTTGATCGCGCGGTATATCCAAATCTATATTCTTCAAATTATGTTCACGGGCACCGCGAATCACAATCGAGCGTTTCGCAAGTTCTGCACGCTCTTGATCCGTCATCGCCCTGTCTATCGATCTTACTTCCATCCGCCTTCTATACCATCCTTCTTGAACATTTGTTCACTTTGGATTATTATATCGTATCTGATTCAATCATCAAGTCTATAACAGTACAAATACTAATTTTATGTCAAACAAACCATATCGTCCGTATCATCCGAAGATTTACTCAATAACACGCAAATAAGCCCTTGACGCTATACCATGATCGGTGGTATCATGTCAGAGTTGCAACGGCCCATTGGTCAAGCGGTCAAGACGCCGCCCTCTCAAGGCGGAATCACGAGTTCGATTCTCGTATGGGTCACCATAGAAGCAGTATTCTGAGAATACTGCTTTTTCTTTTACCCATCTTATTATTTATACAAGCAAAGGAGGCCACCACAGCCTCCTCTCCTTCATATATCGTATCTATTCAGTCGATCTACTCGTCTGCGTCGACCACAACTTCTTCGTCACCCAGACCCGGACCACGCTCGCCGATCGGTGTGTAGCCGCGACGCTTCGCTACCGACTTGTAGGCGGGACGCATGATTTTGCCACCCGAAATCAGCTCTTCCAATCGATGTGCACTCCAACCGGCGATTCTGGCAACGGCGAAGATCGGTGTGTAGAGCTCCTCCGGTATACCGAGCATGTGGTACACGAAGCCCGAGTAGAAGTCGACGTTCGCACAGATTGCGCGATCCGTCTGCTTGACTTCTCGGAAGACCTCGAGGGCCAGCTTCTCAGTCGTGAGATAGAGCAGATACTCCTTCTCGTTACCGCTCTCATACGCCAGTTGACGCGCATAATCGCGTAGCAGCTTCGTACGGGGATCGGACAGTGTATAGACTGCGTGCCCGACACCGTAGAT
>CAZLEA010000036.1:0-15326 GCA_964558445.1 uncultured Oscillospiraceae bacterium
CCGCGCAGACTCTCTGCCATGGACTCATAGGTCGCATCGCAGTCGCCGCCCCAGTGTAGCGGGAAGGACTGAGAGCCAACCGTTGCCGATCGGGCAAACAAGCAGGCTTGCCCGTCCCCCTTCTTCCTGGTCAGAGCGTCGTACACTGTCTTGTTATAGAGATAGGTGTAATAGTTATGCATCTTATAGGGATCGGAGCCGTCATGGTAGACGACGTCGACCGGGATACGCTCACCGAAGTCGGTCTTGAACGCGTCGACGCCCATATCGACCAATGCTTCGAGTTTCGAGGCATACCATGTACAAGCATCCGGATTCGTGAAGTCCACGACCGCCATGCCGGGCTGCCAGTTATCCCACTGCCAGACACCGCCGCGCAGATTCTTGATCAAGTAGCCTTGTTCCTTGGCCTCTCGGAAGAGCGGGGATTTCTGACCGATATACGGATTGATCCAGACACTGATGTGCAGATCCTTGGCCTTCATCCGGCCCAACATGCCCTCGGGATCCGGGAAGTAGTCCTTGTCCCATTCGAAGTCGCACCACTGATACTCCTTCATCCAGAAGCAGTCGTAGTGCAGGACACTAAGCGGGATGTTACGCTCGATCATACCGTCTACGAAATGGTTGACCGTATCCTCGTCATAGTCTGTCGTAAATGAAGTCGACAGCCATAAGCCGTAGCTCCAGGCGGGAAGACGACTGGCTTTGCCCGTCAAATCCGTGTAGTTACTCAGCACATCCTTGAGACTCTCGCCACCGATGAAGTAGTAGTTCAGACGCTCACCCGGAATCGACACTTCGACCTTGGTTGTGGTTGACGAACCGATTTCAAACGAGACCTTCTCACACTGATCGACGAAGATACCGTAGTTCTTGTTCGACAGGTAGAACGGCACATTCTTGTATGCCTGTTCGGAGCTCGTACCGCCGTCAGCCTGCCAGATATCGACCGTCTGGCCATTCTTGACAAACGGTGTGAAGCGCTCGCCAAGACCGTAGATATACTCGTTCACGCCAAGGGACAAGTTGTGTCTGAGGTAGGAGAACTCCGGGTACGGCTGCAGTCCCAGATCGTTGATCAGATTCTGCTGGTGACTCATAAACTCACCCTCACTGATATACGCGACGGCACCCATCCCATGTACGGATGAGCGAAGCAAGTCGTCGAAGTAGAAGGCGAAGCCAAACGGACCACTCTTCTTCACTCGTAGCGAGCTTCTGCCGCTCGTCAATCGAAGTTCATCTTCCAAATCCTCGACCTTGACGCTTGGCTTAGCCACATTGAGACCGAAACGAGGCATCGCCTCATCTTCTCCGACGAAGTGCTCCGTCTTGACACCGATGATATCTTCTCTCGGCGAATAGAAACGGATGCTAAGTAGGGGACCGCGAAGCGTGCTACCGCGCCCCATGAAGTGCAGGCAGGGGACGTAGAGCACGATCTCATCTTCTGTAAGTTCGTAGCTGCGAATCGAGTTGGCTCGGTGAATCGTGTAACCGGGGCGGCTCATCCATTGACCATCATTAAATTTCACGTGTAAACCTCCTATTTCTAGAATCAATATTCATTCATTTAACCCTTGACCGCGCCGAGCATGATGCCCGTCACAAAATACTTCTGTACGAAGGGGTAGACCAGTAGCATCGGGATGACCGATATGAATACCTTGGCGGCATTGAGCGATTTGTTAGAGAGTTCGGACAAGCGCTGATACTGCTCGGGTGTCAGGCTCGTACCGGCCGGTATCTGAACGACCAATTGCTGGATATATGTCTGCAGCGGGTAGCGAGTATCTCTGCTCATCAAGACCAAACCGTTGAAGAACTCGTTCCAGTGATAGACGCCCATGAACAAGATAATCGTCGCGATAACAGGGATGGAGCAGGGCACAACGATACCAAACAAGATTCGCCAGGGCCCGGCACCGTCCACAACGGCTGCCTCCTCGATATCTTCGGGCAGTCCGCGGAAGAAATTCATCAATAAGATCACATTGAACACAGGTAGAGAGCCCGCGAACACCAGTGCCCACATCGTATCGAGCAGACCATAATTCTGAACCGTCAGATACCAAGGGATCAAGCCGCCGTTGAAGATCATGCAGAAGATCAAGATCCACATGATGATATCCCTAAGGCGAAATACGCTCGCCTTCTTCGACAAGGGGTAAGCCATCATGATCATAAACAGAAGCGAGATCGAAGTACCGAGGAAGGTTCGTTGAATAGAGATCCAAAACGAGTTGAAGAACTTCCAATCACCCATGATCTCGCGATAAGATGTCAAGGTGAATCCGATCGGATAGAAGGTCACGAGACCGGAGTTCGCAGCCGACTTATTCGAGACGGACAGCGAGAAGGTGTACCACAGCGGGTAGATACAGATGAACGCAAGCACGGCAAGAATGAAGAGTAGTACGCCGTAGAAAATGCGACTGGATAGTGTTTTTGATTGTACCATTTGAACCCCCTCTAGAAAACCTTATAGTCCGCAAACTTGTAGGCCAGAATATACGATGCCACGATCATGAAGAAGCTGACAACAGACTTGAACAAGCCGGCAGCGGTGGCAAGCGAATATTGCAGATCCAATAATCCGATACGATAGACCCATGTGTCGATAATGTCGCCTGTCGAGTAGACAAGCGGATTGTAGAGATTGAACACTTGATCGAAACCGGCATTTAGGACACTGCCGAGACTCAGGACACCAAGCAGGACAATCGTCGGGGTGATGCCGGGAAGTGTAATATGTCGAATCTGTTTGATCCTCGTCGCACCGTCAACGGCGGCGGCCTCATACAGCGCCATGTCGATGCCTGTCAGCGCAGCCAGGTAGATGACCGCGTTATAACCAAACTCCTTCCAGACGTCCGTGCCGACGATGAGTTTGCGGAAGAACCCGGGATCGTTCATCCACAATTTGGGCTCCGCGCCGAACCACGAGGCGACCGTATTGATGACGCCAACGTAGCCGAACATCCCGAGAACGATGCCGGACATGATAACCCAAGACAAGAAGTGCGGCAGATAAGCAACCGTTTGAACAAATTTCTTGTACGCCATATTCTTCACTTCGTTTAGCATCAAGGCGAACAGCAGCGGGAAGACCAAGTGGAGGATAATCTTACCCATCGCGATCACAAACGTGTTGATGATCACCTGACGCGAATCGTTTAGTTGAAACAGATAGCGGAAATTCTCTAGGCCGGCAAAGGGCGATCCGAAGATTCCCTTACCCGGATTGAAGCGTTGGAAGGCCATAATGATGCCTACCATAGGAACAACACTGAAGAGGATAAGCCAGATCAGCGCGGGCAAAGTCATTATGAAATAATGCATTTGCAGTTTCTTAAATCGTTTCATGCAATCCACCTACCCATACTGAGCAAACGGGGCTACTCTGTAGCGGAGCAGCCCCTATCATATAGATGCTTTTGCTCACCGATGTGCTGTCTAGTTCTTCAGCGTATCGGCTACTTCTGCCGTGATCTCGTCACCACCTTGCGCCTTCCACTGGCTAACGAAGTTATCGAATTCATCCACCGGGGATTGTCCGACAATGATCTTGAGGACTGTCTCTTCTTCCAGCTTCTGCAGGTTCGACCACTTCTGACTCATAGTCTCGGTCTGGTTGTAGGTTGCACTGTAAACCTTCTTGTCGATCGTCTCGGTGGCAAAGGGTCTGTCGCCGATCAATAGCGAGTACATCCTCTGGAAATCACCGAAACTCTCTTGCGAGAAATCACTGACGTTCAGATCTTCTGTGCCGTCTGTGAGGACGACATCCTTGACGATCTTGGCGTCGCTGTACATCAACTTGTAGAGCGAAGCACCGGCGTAATCTTCGGGATCGGCTTCGCCGCGCAGGATCTTCATCAACTCGGCATGTTCATACTCGGATTCGTTGGGGGCTGCCATGACGTTGCGCAGCGGATACCAACCGATAGCAACTGAGGTGTCGAATGTTGCTTCGTCTCTGACTAGCGCGTTATTCATCACGAGGATGGCCTTGGCGACATCTTCCGATACGTTCTTATTGATCAGAGTATAGGTCGTACCGACGGTCTTCATGTGGACGTTCCAGTCACCGTCATCTGTGTAGACGGGATAGGATTGCCAGTTAGCTTCCGGATTGTTCTTAAACGCATCTGCGTTACCATAACCAAGTGCCCACCAGGGACCGAAGTAGATACCGGACTGACCGGCAAACAGCGGCTCACCCGAATCATCTCTGGTTCCGACTTCCGGATCCAATAGACCTTCTGCATACCAGCCGGCCAAGAGAGCCAGGGCCTCCTTCATACCGGCTTCGGTCGTACCATAGATGACGCTGCCGTCATCTTGCTCGAGCCAGTAGCCCGGGTAGACGTCCATCGCACTGAAGATGGGATCGAAGCCGTAGGAGTTATTCGACGAGGCGAGGAACGTGGCGTAAGGCTTGGTGTTCTTGCTCGGGCCCATGATACCGATCGTATTGTCTCCACCCATCTTCTTCTCGACGAAGACACGGGCTGCATTCTCGATATCGGCAACGGTCTTGGGAACGTCTAGGCCGACCTCATCAAGCCAATCCTTACGAATCAAGAGGTTGTGTACGCCGTCGGCATCGGTTGTGATGTTCGGCAGCGAGACCATCTTGCCGTCATAGCTGGCGTTGGCGACCGCCATACCGTCCGTCATCTCAACGATCTCGGCAACTTGCGGGGAGGCCATCTTGGGGAAGAGATCGGTCAGATCATAGAGCAAGCCGGATTCGGCTGCCTTCGTCATATAGGTACGATCGTTTGCGATCAAGGCATCGGGCAAATTGTTACCGCCGATTGCAAGCGAAACCTTCTGATTGTAGTCGTTACCTTCTGCAGCCGTCCAATCGACTACGACCTTGATGTTGAAATTCTCGAGAAGATAACGCGTATACTGGTTATCCCCCGCCGAATCTCCATCAGGAAGCGTCTTGTCGGTCGGCGACACACTCATACCGATATGAACTTCGACGACTTCAGGGAACTTCATGAAGGCGTCGTATTCTTCTGTGTCCCCCGATTCGACGGATCCGCTGCTCCCCTGCGAGGATTGCTTCGTTTCGTCGGGCGTCTTAGCGCCGCAGGCAACCAAGCCCACAAACAAGCCAGAAACTAGTACCATTGACAGAATTCTTTTGAGCATTTTGATACCCTCCTTAGTGAATTTACTTCATTCTAGACAATCCAGACACACAAATGTATGGTTAATTGTCCTCATATCGACGAACAATCAAATGCCTAACGGGAACAAACAAGCTATAGATCGACTTCTTAGCGTCTACAAGAAGAAGACGAATGTCCTGTATTCAGAGAACATTCATCTTTGAAGCCTATCAATTTGTCTATTATGGCCATAGACATTTCCGTATTTGTATGCAGATCTGCGCCATAGCGCCAAATCGCCCCTTAGTCCAGAATCGATTCGCGATACTTCTCGATGTCTACATCGTAGTAACGCGAGAACAAGCTGCCAAAATACTTCTCGTCTTCATAACCGGCTTGTCTCGTGATCTCAGAGATAGTTAAATCAGTCTCTTGCAAGAGGCGTTCGGCGAGACGAACCCTGTGTTGTTGCAAGAACTCGATGTAATTGATGCCCGTGATGCGCTTGAAGCTGGTACTGAAGTAACTCCTGCTCATCCCTACCTCGGACGCGACTTCGACTGTCCTGAGATTCGAGCCCAAGCGCTTCAGGGTCCGTGCACTCGCCATCAGGATGCAGCGCTGCGAATTATTCAAATCCATACTGCTGCAAGCATATTCCAACAAACTTCGCTTCAAGCTACGGAAGTAACGAATCAATTCATCTGTCGTCGAGACGCGATCTAGCGAGTCATCCGCAACATAGCCGTAAGCTGATTTGAGATAGTGCTCGACACCGATCCCGATCCGATTCAGATCGCGAAACGGGATATGCATATGCTGCATCTTCCGATCCAGTACATCATGTTGATCCTCATCGTAGATCCACTGACAAGCAGCCCACTCCTCCTCCAAGCTATCGAACAGGGCATCGGGCATCGCAGGTCTCAACTCTTCTTCGCCAGGTGAATCGAAGCGTAGTCTGCGGAGGGTCCTTGCGGCACGCGTGAGGACATCGTTTAGATTCTCCTCTTCTAAACGCACCTTGGACAAGTAATCGATGGCACCGAGCCGCATCGCCTGCTGTACGTATTCGAAATCCTCATGGAAGGTGAGCACGATGTATTGCATACGCGGATAGCGAAGCTTGCAGGCCTTGATCAGGTCGAAGCCATCCATAACCGGCATTTGCAAGTCGACGATCATTAGATCGACCACGGTCTCTTCCAATAATTCGAGGGCAGCCATGCCGTTTGCCACATCGCCGACGACTTGCATCTCGTGCTGCTCCCACGGTATGATCGTCATCAAGCCCTTCCTGGCCAATTTATCGTCATCTACAATCAATACGTTAAACAAGACTAGATATCCCCTTCATACGGTATATGGAGCGTAACGACCGTCCCCTTGGTTTCAATACTGCGGATATCGAGGCGGGCCGCCTCCCCATAGAATTCTTCTAGCAGCAACTTGACATATGCGAGGCCGATGCCCCTCATCTCTGCATGATCCGGTACCTCGGTTGCTCCGAGGATAACCCCAATCGTCTCCGTATCCAAGACAACCCCCTCGTTGTAGCACTCGATCCGAATCACATGCTTATCCACCATCCGAATCGTGATTCGAAGCTGGCCGTCTTCTCTCAGGCCATGTTGAATCGCGTTCTCCGCGATCGGTTGCAGAAGCAAGCGCGCGATCGGCAGATCCTTGGGTACCGTTTCATCGACGATCAGCTCATAGCTGAAATCGTAGCGCATCTGCATCAATTTGACATAAGTATCCAGCATCTTGATCTCGGTCGCAAGGTTGGTTTGGTAATCGACTTTGCCAAGACTATAGCCCAGAATATAAATCAGCTTCGACAAATACTCATCAATTTGATCCTCGTGATGTAAGACTGCCATCCAACGAGCCGAATTCAGGGAATTCATAAGGAAGTGGGGATTAATCTGGTAATAGAGCATGTCGACTTGCAGCTTGTGGCGCTGCAGATCCTTCTCCCGATTCGCCTCGTAGAGCGCTGCCAATTGCTGTTTCATCAAATTGAATTCACTAAACAGATTATTGAACTCTTCGATCCTAGACTTGTATCGACTCGCCTGAAGCGAGCCGCTGCCAACCAGGCTCATCTCCGATCCCAAATAGAGCAAAGGTCGATAGATCGAGCGATAGAAGATCAAGATCAAGGCGACCAGAATACCGATACTGATGAGGGATAAGAGCAGAATCTGACCGATCCATAAATTGATCTCCAGGTCCATGAAGGGCTTGGGAATCAAGATCAGGTTCACAAACCCCATCTGCGAGCGCTTCGCAAACCAGAGATAGTCGGGCAGTGCTCCATGGTCCGACTTCGCATTCAAGTCAAGCGTCACGCCGTTGAAGTCCGCCTCTATGGCCGGATCGACATACATCGGGTCGCCATCCGCATTCAATTGTACGAAATAGTACGGGAGAGACTCACCGGGCTCGAGCCGAATGGAGTCTTGGACACTGTCGACACGAATCTCCGCGTAGATCAACATGTCTCGGTCGGGGAAACTTGCTTCGCGGGTGATCGATAAGACAGGGTTATTGGAGACGCGAGAAACGGACGTGTGTAGGGCTTGGAAGGTGGCCATCGAAGTCTCGATCAAGGTCGGCAAGCTATTGAGATCGCAGCTGTCCTTGAGCGGTTGATTCTGGAATTCATACACGGCAGTACCGGTATTGTAGTACATGACCAGTTCGCAGCGCAGATTCGAGAAGGTGATCAAGTTGATGCTCTCCGGCACCATCTTCGCCAGCGACATGCGGTCGTAAACATCGTTTGTCGCCCAGTAGTCCTCTGCCAATTGTCCCGTGATACCCTGAGGAATCATCTGTTGAGAGAGTTGCAGCAAGTACATGTAATCTTGTTCAATACTACTCGTCACGAGACTCAGATAGTTCTGGATGGTGGAACTGACCTTGTTATTGCGAAGATTGAGGAGTGCACGATACGAGATCCACGCAGCGAGTGCTAGGCTGAGCAGAGAACCCAGGAGCACAATCAGAATCATACGTCGCTTCAACGACGAGCCTTCCAAGCGATTCTTCTTGTGCCCCCTACGCATAACACTCTCTCCTAGCGATCAATCAGTACATCGTTACCCAATAACATACCCGGGAAGCCTTGTTGTCTGTAATACTCGTAGACACAGATCGCAACTGAGTTCGAGAGATTGAGACTTCTGTTCTCCGCATGCATCGGGATGCGGATGCCCCGCTCGGGGTGTGCGATGAGCATGGATTCGGGGAGGCCTGCGGTCTCCTTACCAAACACGATCAAGCTATTGTCCGGATAATCGATATCGCTATAGACTTGCTTCGTCTTCGTAGACGCATAGTAGATGCCGTCGAAGTGGCGCGCCGAGATGAGCTCATCGAAGCTATCCCAGAGGTCGATCTTCAAACGATACCAGTAATCGAGGCCCGCTCGCTTCAGCTGCTTGTCATCCAGACTGAAACCAAGCTTGCCGACGAGGTGCAGGTGCGTATCGGTTGCGACACAGGTGCGCGATATATTTCCGGTATTCGCAGGGATCTCCGGTTCGATTAGGGCTATATGCAGAGCCATGTTCAGGTCCTCTCAAATTGGATTATGGTCGCCGGTCGTCTAATTTGTCTGGTCTGTCTCGCCAGCTTCGTACGCTTCTCGCTCCTTGGCGATGATACGTTCGAGCTTCTGCAAACGATGATTCATGCCGGACTTGCCAAGTGGCGGATCGAGTAGTTCGCCAAGTTCGACGAGCGAGTGCGCCGGATTGTCCAAGCGGACGCGTGCGGCTTCCTCCAGATCCTCCGGCAACTTATCAAGGCCGAAGATCTCGTCGTACCAGCTGAGCGCTTCGAGCTGTCTGGCCGCTGTATTCGCGATGCGCCTCGCGTTTGCCGTATCGCAGTTGACCATGCGATTCACCGTATTGCGCATCTCCTTCTCGACTCGAAGCGATTCGAATTGCAGGAGCGAGACATGCGCGCCAACGAGGCCCAGGAAATCTGCGATCTGCTGGCCGTCCTTCAGATAGACGACGTTATAACCGTATCGCTTAAGGAGACTGCCGTTGATCTCATGACGCTCGAGTAGTCCCAGGCAGAAGCGGGCGACTTGCAGACGCCTGCAAGCGAGTTCCATGTGATAGGCCCTACTCGGCTCCGATACGGAACCACCGGCCAGATACATATATTTCAGAATATGTCGCTCATCTTCGGCGCTAAGCTCTGCGGCCGGGGATGTGAAGCGACCGTGCAGGGTATCAAACGAGAGCACGTCGGCCAGGAAGTCCGCGACTTCATCCAGAGCCTCACGCCCTTCCACGCGAATCGTAAACAATTCTCGGCCCTTCGTGATGCTGCCTTCCAAACCGAGCACACGATCGAAGTCTTGGAGCAAGCGCTCCGTGAAGCGCTCATGACTGCTGGCCAGTGTCAGATAGGTCGAATAGAAGCGCGCATTTAACAAGAGGGCAGTCGCCAGTTCCAGCTCCTGCTCTCTTAGGTCTGCCTCGCTGCGGCAGAGATCGTCTTTTATAGCTTGCGAAAAGGACATCCGCTCATTACTCCCCTACATACTCGCATCGTTGTCTCTGCCGAACACCTTCGTATCGGCCTCTGCAATCTTGCGATCGACCGCTTCCGCGGCCAGGCTCATCAGGATCTTGGCCAAGGCCTCGCTGTCATGGCGTACCCTGTTATCTTGAATCAGCATCATATTCTCACGGATCAATTCGAAACCGCCCTCAGGCGCTTCGCCGTTACAATAGACGGCTTCAGCATTCTGTTCCTCGTAGCGCTCCAAGATGCGCGGGTCGATAACGGCTTGATTAGCGACCACATAATCGAGGAAGCTTGGCCCCTTGTTACAGGCATCGAGCAGCGCCGTCACATGATCGGAGCACATGTAGCCTCTTGTCTCGGCCGGTTGCGTCATGATATTACAGACATAAGTGACCGTCGCATCCGTCTCTTCGATCGCATCAACGATCTCAGGGAATAATAGGTTTGGAATAATACTCGTGTAGAGGCTACCCGGTCCCAAGACGACGAGATCTGCCTCCCGTATCTCTGTTATCGCTTCGGGCAGAGCGACGGCCTCTTCCGGCACCATACGAATCCGCTCTATCCTTACACCATCCGGTAAGTCGTGCTCGCCGATCGCCGACTCCCCCTCTATCGTACGGCCATCGCTTAATTCCGCGACGATATTGACATCGTTTAACGAAACAGGCAAGACCTTACCGATAACCGCCAGTGCGTTGGAGAAGTTACGGATTCCATCGTAGAAGCTCCCCGTGATCTCCGTCATCGCGGCGATGAAGAGATTGCCGAAGTTATGTCCGGCGAGGCTCCCTTCTGCGAAACGATGGTTCATCAGCGGATCCATAATCGTCTCCGTATCGGCCAGCGCCATGATGCAGTTGCGTATGTCGCCCGGCGGAAGCATACCCAGATCCTTGCGCAGCATGCCGGACGAGCCGCCGTTATCCGCGACCGTCACGATGGCGGTCAGATTCTCGGTATAGCGTTTCAAACCGCGCAGCATGGTAGACAGACCCGTACCGCCGCCGATGACGACGACTCTGGGGCCCTTGGCGGGTGCCCTCAAGTAGCGGGCGATCTGTCTGTGCCGGTTCATTCGTCTGTCCTCTCTTCTGCAACTGCTGCAGATTGTCGCTTCACATAGCTATCCTTGTCGATATCGCGATGCTTCACGAGAACCCGATAACCGCTCTCCTTCAGGCGCCGTGCAATCTCTTCGGCAAGTGCGACGGAGCGATGACGACCGCCCGTACAACCGACGGCCAGGTTCAGACGTACCTTCCCCTCTCTAACATAATACGGAAGGATGTGGAGGATGGCTGCCATACGAAGCTCAAGCCAGCGCTCGGTCTCCGGATAGCCAAGTACCAGATTATAGATATCCTCGTCCAGGCCACATAACGGCCTCAGGCGCTCATCGTAATAGGGGTTTGGGATGAAGCGAACATCCATCACTTCATCGGAATCGGCGGGTATACCGTACTTGAAGCCGAAGGATTCGACCAGTATCGATAACCTCTGCTCATACACCTTGTTCTCGCTGAGGAGATCATAGAGGAAGTCTCTTAGGCTTCGCACATCAAGCTTACTGGTATCGAGCACCTGGTCTGCGATATTGCGAAGCGGCTCGAGACGGGTACGCTCCTTCTTGATGGCTTGTACAATCGACATCTGCTCTGCCATCGGATGATTGCGCCTCGACTGCTTGTAGCGACTAATGAGAACCTCATCCGAGCAGTCCAGATAGATAACGCGATACTTGTAACCGCTCTCCGAGAGCTCGTCTAGTGCCTGCATCGTACCGTTGAAGAACTCGGCGCTGCGCACATCCACAACGAAGGCGAGGCGATGGATACCGTAGCCTTCGCCGTTTCTGCCTTCGAGGAAGGTCTTGACCATACTGGAGAGCAGCTGTGGCGGCAAATTATCCACACAAAAGTAGCCCATGTCTTCCAAATAGTCGACAGCGACGCTCTTCCCCGCACCGGACATACCGGTTAAGATGATAATCTCCATAGCTTACTCCCAGAGGTTTAACCCTTCGACACCGTTAATCGATCATGCGAATTTCTGTCTCCAAATCGACCGAGAAGGTGTCCTTCACGACCGTCTGAATATGCTTGACGAGTGCACGTATATCTTCTGCCGTCGCATTACCGCGATTGATGATGAAGCCCGCATGCTTCTCCGATACCTCGGCACCGCCGATTCTACAGCCGCGCAGGCCTGCATCGGAAATCAGCTTACCCGCATAGTAGCCGGTCGGTCGCTTGAACACGGATCCCCCGCTCGGATACTCAAGCGGCTGTGTCGACTGGCGTCGCTTCGTGAAGTCCTCGATCAGTGAGCGAATCAATACTTCGTCACCGCGCTTCAATTGGAAGATAGACGACAATACGAGGCTGCCGCTATCGCTAAACAAGCTGTGGCGATAGGCATAATCGTGCTCTCTTCCCACGGCCATACGAATCTTGTTGTCCTGATCGATGTAGTTTGTCGCGATAATCACGTCTTCCATCGAATAGCCGTAAGCGCCTGCGTTCATGAAGACCGCACCGCCGACACTACCCGGGATACCGCAGGCGAACTCGAGTCCGCACAGCGATTCGTCCGCGGCAAACGCCGACAAATCGGCCAACAAGGCGCCGCTCTCGGCGAGGACATAGATCGCATCTTCTTCCAGGCGTGCCGCCATCGCATCATCGATGTTCGTGCCGGCAAGCGAAGCCATGACCTCTTCGCGGCTGATGAGGCGAATCTGCTTCATCGCACCACAAAACTGTATGACCATATGACGGATCCCCTCGTCTGCAATGACGACATTCGATCCGCATCCAAGCACCGTAACGGGCAAGTCGATGGCACGGCAGGTACCAAGCATACGAATCAGATCTTGTGCCGAAGAGGGCTTGTAATAGAGCTCTGCGGGGCCGCCGACACGGAAGGTCGTATGCGGGGCCAAGGGCTCGTCTCGTACAATCTGGTCAGCCAGATCCGGCAACAACGAAACGAGGGTGCTGTACGCGCTTCTTGTGATTTTCTTTTCCATTATTTAACTACGGTGCAGCATCGCCACACCTTATTCCTTATTCGCTTTATTCTTGCCAAAGAGACGGTCGGTCAACGCTTGCGCCGCATTGTAGCCCATCGTCTTCTGACGGAAGTTGATAGCGGCCACCTCAACGATGATCGCAAGGTTTCGCCCCGGTCGGACCGGAATCGTGGCCGACGGGACTTGGATGCCCAGAATCTCCGTATACTCTTGGTTGATACCAAGACGCTCGTAGACCTTCTTCTCATCCCAAATCTCTAGATTGATAACAAAATTGATGTTCTCTTGCATCTTGACCGAGGAGACACCAAACAGCTCCTTGACGTCCATGATGCCAAGTCCGCGCAACTCGATTAGGTGGCGGATAATCTCGGGCGCTTGCCCGAGCAGCGTCGTCTCCGAAACACGTCGGACTTCGACCAGGTCGTCCGCGATGAGGCGGTGGCCGCGATTGACAATCTCCATGGCGGTCTCGGACTTACCGACTCCGCTCTCTCCCAGAATCAAGATACCCTCGCCGTAGATTTCGACCAGAACACCATGCAGTGTGGTCGTCGGCGCAAGTTCCACGTTCAGGAACTTAATCAGTGAGCTCATGATATTGGATGTTGCTTCGTCCGTGCGAAGCAGAGGAATCGAATAGCGCTCGGAGCACTCACGCATCTCGGGGTAGACCTCGTGATGACGCGAGAGGATGAGGCAGGGAATCCGCATACTAAATAGATGCTCGAGGCTTGCATAACGCGCCTCGGCATCCAAACTGGCCAGATAAGCCATCTCCATATTCCCAAACAATTGGATTCGATCCGGACCGAAGTGCTCGAAGTAGCCGGTCAATTGCAAACCGGGCCTCGTGACGTCGGCAACAGTAATGAGGATATCCTCGGTATTCCCGAATGATGTGATCTCCTCTAGCTTAAACTCATCAATAATGGACTTCAGATTAACTGCCACCGTTCTTCCTCCCATAGCTTGTCGATCACTATCAGTTTACCACAAGATCAACGCATTCGTTCTCTACAATGTGGGGTCATCATTCGTAATTTATGCATCAAAAAAGCCGATTACAAGAACCGGCTTCTTCTATCTGCTTGGAGCGGAATACGAGATTCGAACTCGCGACTTTCACCTTGGCAAGGTGACACTCTACCACTGAGTTAATTCCGCAGGTCTCAGGCACGAAGACTATTCTATGCCCTAAACCCAAACTTGTCAACCGTCGCCGAAGTCACTTCGAGCCCGCCGTTAATACAGCGGTCCGCCCGTCTCCCCGCTTGCGAAATCTTGGAACGGATCCGGCAAGTCCTTGGTGGATCCGCCGAGGCGCTTGATCGACGAGATCGCTTCATAGTAGAGTTGACGATCGACTTCCTTCTCATATTCGATGATGTAATTACGTAGCAGTACAATACCGCGAGGATCACCGTAGTCACCGATACAAATCGCGGCAATCACCTTGCGCTCCGCCTTACGAAAGGCCTGGCGAAGCAGCGGATAGATATCTGCGTCACGCTCGTCCATCGCCTGTTGTGTCAAGAATACCAGGAGATATTCGTATGCCGAATTATACTTGCCTCCACCCTCATGGTAGGACTCCAAGCGGCTCACAATCGCGTCAATACCGCTCGAGCCGAACTGCATGAAGAAGTACTGCCCGGCATCCGTGATGACGCCCTGTGGCTCGTTTACGGCCGTAAAACGCTCGATAAATACAGGGATGAAGTCTGAATCCTGCCACTCACCGAGCAAGCGGATCGCCGCGGCTGCGATCAAGATCGAATCGCTTGTATCGACTTGTTCATAAGAGACCGTCGTCGCGAGCCGCCGCAATTCCGGCACTAGTTCTTCGGCCTCTCTCCCCAGACGGATCTTGAGCAAGTCCGGCAGCTCCTCGTCACAGGCTACGGCTGCGATCCTCAGGGTTGCCAAGAGCTCCTCCGGGCCGTCCAAATCTGCATAGAAGCGGTCTGCGGTCTTCCCACCCAGCACTTCGAGCGGCTGATCGTGCCAGCTCTGCATCGCATTCATGGTCTCATTTCGTATCTGAGTATAGAAATCTTGTGAATCGGCCCGGTCGGGATCGATTCCTTCGACAATACGGTCAAAGGTCTGGGCTATAGCCTCATTATAGGCTTCGAATAGGGCTATGGCTTCGCGCTCGTTATACATATATTTGACTCCTTCGATCTGACAATTCGCTCTTGCTTATTGTACCGTTTCTATACTACGATGCCAACGAAGGACTTGGCAGAAGAGACGTCCCCCCGGACGAAGTCCGGTCAAGGCCTTGCGTCCGGGGGCGGTATACCAAGCGGTATTTGGCTTCCATCCTACAGTACGAAGATGAAGTTTCCATCCTCATCGATGAAGACATCGTCCGTGATCGCAAATCCGTCTGCTACTTCATACCGGCGACCGCTACCGCCGAGGCAGTTCTTATCTTACGAACCCCGCCCAGACATCACTCAATTGATTCGCAACCGTGTTGACCGCCCATAAACAGTAGCAATCGTCCTTGCAACCTGTGTATGTGACGAGACGCTTCCTATCTGACCAAAAACTACCATCTGTTTAATCTTGTTGCGACTGCGAGCGTTTTGGCT
>CAZLEA010000037.1:0-7805 GCA_964558445.1 uncultured Oscillospiraceae bacterium
GCAGAAACGAAGCAGGAACCCGGATCAGAAGAAGAGAGTCGCAAGCGTATCCGTGATCTAGATGAGCGCGTTCGACACTTAACGACTGAGCAAGCAGAGCTCAAACTCAGGCTGGATGAAGTCCTGGCAGCCCGTGAGGCGCAGACAGAATCACCGCTTCAAGCGGACATCGATCAAGCAGTACTTGCGCTCGAGGCGAGTGTCACAGCGTATAACGAAGCAGACCGTAAGCGAGACGAGTTGATACAAGAGCAGCTCGAAGAAGCGAAGAACCAAGCTAAGCGGATCCAAGCCCTGAACTATCGTTTGCCCGAAGACTTACAGACCCTGGGACAGACACTGACGGACATGGAGAGTGCAACGCTCTTGGCCCTGAGGCAGCTAGGCATCGAGGATCGAGATCGCTTGAAGGCAGAAGAAGATCGCATAGCAAGGGCGCTTGCCGATCGGCAGGCACAAGAGCGGCAGGCTGATGAGAATCGTTTGGAGCTTGGGAGACAAGAAGCGCAAACCGAGAAGATCGTAGAAGCGTTCTACGAATTACTGGGCGAGTATGTCCCGCGAGGAACGCAGCTAGAAGCCGCCGAGGCGACCTCGGCTCTGCAAGAGCAATTGCGAAGCTTCCGAGACGAAGAGCGGCAGATCCGAGCGCTTCTCTCGCGTGAGGCAGAGATTCGAGGTGAGCTAGCGGAGGATGCGGTGCCGGCACGAATCGAGGCGATCGAGGCTATCCTCCGCGAGCAGGATGCGGCCTACAGACTCTACGAATCGCTCGGTGCGGACGCGCTCAGAACAAGAGAGGAGACGCTTCGACGCCTCGAGCTACAGCTCGGCAGAGAGCAGGCTGCCGCTGAGAACAACCTTCGTCTGCTGGAACAAGATATCTTGATGCCACCCGATCTGGAGCGAGAGATTCAGGCCAAGGAGGCGGAGTATAGTGAATTACTCTTGGAAGTAGAGAGCTTGGAGAAGGCTATCAGCATGTTGAATTTCGCCGACGAGGAGATGCGCTCGTCGTTTGGTCCGAAGATCGATCAGAAGACCGGCATGTATCTGGAGCGCCTTACCGGTGAAGCAAGTCACCAGCTCAAGGTCACGAGCAGCTTCGATGTGAATCTCGCAGGCGATGGCAGCATGCTCTACGAAGACGGTTTCTACAGCGGTGGCAAGATCGATCAGATCTATCTCGCGCTTCGCCTCGCCGTCGGTGAGACCATCTACGATCGGGATCTGAATCTGCCCTTCTTCTACGATGATGTGCTGGTACAGTACGACAGTTTGCGCTGTCAACAGACGCTGGACTTCCTCGTCTCGCATAGCAGAGATCAAGGGCGCCAAGTCTTCTTCATGACTTGCCACGATCATCTGGCGAAGCTTGCCGAGAGCAAGTACGGACTCCTGATACACAAGCTTCAAGATGAGCGTATATAAACCCTGAAATCCGTTATACTAATAGCCGGAGCAAGCGAATTGCTCCGGCTTATTTAATTCTTATATACATGAGGAGGAGCAATCCATGATCCGTATAGGTATGCTCGGCAAGTGGCACGTCCATGCAACCGATTATCAGAAACAGGTAGAAGAGAGCGGTAAGGCCGTGATCACAGCCGTATGGGACGATGCGGAGGCACGCGGACAGGCGTGGGCAGATGAGCTCGGTGTAGCGTTTGAGGCGGACTTGGATCGCTTCTTGGCTCGCGAAGACATCGATGCTGTCATCTGCGACACCATGACCACCATACACGAAGAAGTACTGGTGAAGGCGGCTAAGGCTGGTAAACATATCTTTACCGAGAAGGTGCTCGCGACTACCGTCGAAGGCTGTGAGACCATCGCTTCAGCGATTCGCGAGAACAACGTCACGTTCTGCATCTCCTTCCCGCAGCTTAGCTTCCCCGATGTACAGGCCGCACACGAGCTCGTCGCAAGCGGTAACCTCGGCTCTGTCGCCTCGCTTCGCATGAGAAACGCACACGCGGGTCTCGTCCAGGGCTGGCTCCCGGACTATTGGATGAACGAGGACGAAGCCGGCGGCGGTGCCCTGATGGATCTGGGTGCGCACCCCGTCTACCTCGCCAACAGCCTGCTCGGTAAGCCCGTTCGCGTCTCTGCCGTCATGGGTAAGCCCCTGGGTAGCCAGACGGACGAAGTCGCCACCGTCTTGGTGGAGTATGAAGGTGGGAAGGCCGCGGTACTAGAGACCAGCTTAATCTCCTGGAACTCGCCGAGATTGCTTGAACTCTACGGCACCGAGGGTGCTTTTGTCTCCCTAAACGACAAGGTTACGGTGAATCTGAAGTCAGACGACCGAAGCGAATACAAGGAGCTTGATCTGCCCGTACCGGCGACGATGCCTATACATCACTTCCTCGACGCCGTAGCCGGCGATAGCGAGGTGCCCGGAGCCTATGGCCTCGATGCCGCTACCGACTTGACTCGCATCGTTGTCGCAGCATATGAGTCGGTTGCGAACGGTAGCTTCGTAGAGCTCTAAGAGACAAACAACACGTTCAAATAACAATGAAATGAAGCTGGCCTCCCTCGCACAAGATGTGTGGGGAGGCCAGCTTATTCACTTCAATTAGCGTATAGATTGTATCACGTACATGCGATGCAGAAGCAAGTGCTCTTCGTAGGCTAGACTTCGACTAATTCCGCATCGTTCTCATATTCGCCTGCCAGGTTCTTAAGCCATGAGCGTCTCCTGACAAGCGACGTGGAGAAGAAGATCTTCAGTATATCCGTGAATTGCCCCGCGAGATAGATCCAGATGGCAGGCCAAGACGTGAGGTACGCGATCAGGGCGACCGTCGGTATATTAATCAGCATCATGAAGCCGGAATCGAGGATCAGCGTGCGCTTCATATCGCCTCCTGCCCGTAAGATAAAGTAGGATTCGGTATTGATCATATAGACCCAGAGGAAGGACGCCTGCACACGGATGAAGAAGGCTGCCATATTCTTGATCGATTCGTCGACCACATAGAAGTTTGGCGTAACCCAGGAGAGTATGAACATAATCACGCCGAACAGTATAGCCATGAACACACTGAAGCGCAGGATGCGAAACGCGTTGGTCTCCGCTTCCTCGATCTCGTTACGACCCAGCGGTTGTGAGACGAACACTGCCGTGGCCGCCGCCATACCGCCGAACAAGACGAAGAACAAGTCGGCCGTAGTACCCGAGATAGAGATCGCCGTCTGCACCTCGGCACCGCGCGTGCCGTAGAACTTGTAGAGCAGAGCGAGGCCTGCGGCATAGCCGATCTCGTTTAGCATCAGCGGCAGGCTCTTCTTCGTAATCGATGAGACGAGGCGCTTCGGGATCGAGAAGATCTCACGCACCTTCGTATTGAACGGGAAGTGTGTGCGGTAGAGCGCGATGAGCAGGAGCGTAAGCTCGACTAGGCGGGCAATCAGGGTACCGAGGGCGGCACCGAGTATACCGAGCGCGGGCACACCGAAGTGACCGAAGATCAAGATGTAGTTCGCCACACCGTTGGTGATGACGGCGATCACACTCACCTTGAGCGGCAGCTTCGTCTCACCGACCGCTCGCATTGCCGATGTCGTCGCCATACTGATCGCTTGCGGGATAAACGTCAGAGCGGCCACATAGATGTAATCCATCGCCGCATCGACTAGCTCAGGATCGTTGTTGAAGAAGCGGATAATCGTCCTAGGTATTGCGAACGCCGCCACGAGGAAGGGCAGGAAGGAGAGCAGCGAGGCTATGATGGCATAGCGATAGGACTGCTGCATCGCTTCTTGATTCCGAGACCCGTAGAATTGCGCGATGAAGATCGAAGATGCGGTCGAGACGCCAATGATGGCAAAGGACCCGATCAAGAAGAACCGGTTCACCGTCGCCACGCCGCTGATCGCATACGTACCGAGCTGACCGACCATCAAGTTATCCAGCAGATTGACGAAGCTGGTGATGAGCTGCTGGAGCATCATCGGTACCGCTATCGCAAGCAGGGAACGAACGAAGGCGGGTCCGCCGAAGAGTGATTTTTTTGTCATACAAACCTCAAATTACCTAGAATCAGTTAAACTGTTAGAAGAAAAGTGCTGAACTATCATCGTACCTGAGAATGGCGAAATTACAAGATGACAGCTCGCCAAACTTAGGCGTGCTTAGGCGCATGAAGAGAGGAGGCAGCAGATGCAATCTAGAAGGAAACTTGGCAGAACGGTCTTAATCTTCTTCTCCTGCCTGCTAACGATCTTACTTGCTATTTTGTTTGTCCCGGCCTTGGCACGCTACCGTGCCCTCCTCGTGATGCACGCCTATGACAAGTACTGCGAACGAGACAGCGTCCAAGCGGCAACAGGACTGACACTGGACTTGCCGCTCCGTGAGGCGGGCTACCTGCCGGTACAGATCAGCTTCAACGACCACTACGGGATGTCCTACTATCTGGATCGACCGGCCTCGTTTACGGTAGATTACGCCATCGCGGACTTCCCCCTGTTTGCCGCACGAAGCGATTTCTACGATTCGGCACACTCTCTATATAATTCATATATAGGGGCCTACTATCTGCATGGCTACGGTACCGATGCGGCAGACGAGGAGACCGGCTTGGCGCTGGCCGCTGCCATCGCGAATTTCGATCAGACCCGACTAGCTCTCCCGGCACTCGGCATGGATGCTTCGGAGACAAGCTTCAATATCCTTCAGATTGAAGAAGAGGAGCCTCTAGACATCGCAGGCTACAACTGGTCTCTCTATACCGCCAGGCTCGAGACAAACGGCGGCGAACACAAGGCCGACAAATTCTTGATGTCTTACCTGCAGTTTGGCAAGCCGCCGAGTGGGAGCGAGCAGTATCCTTTGCGGACGATGTATGGTCGCTACTACTTCACTTATATCGAGGAACGAGACCTCTTCTTGGGTCTCTATGCGATGACCCGAAGCGAAGAGCAGTTGGATCTGGTCGACAGAGTTATTCTGCAGGAGATGGAGCTAAGTTTCGACAAACCATGAACAAATCAGAAATCGGACTTGCCAAATCTCGGATTTAGCGTTACACTATAGAGGACTTAACGATAAGAATTATCAATAGAGCATAAATATTGATTTCGCTCTGAATTCACAAAAACTTGACATCCACACAGTCGATTTTGTGTTATCGTTAGACCGTAGTAGTAAACATGTTGAGATACCGAATCGGTATCCGAAATGAACTTAAGGAGAGTTTATATGAGCAAACTTGATGTCTATCTATCCAATATCTTTGTATTTAACGCGAAGTTGCATACACTGCACTATAACGTAGAAGGCCTGCAGTTCAAGGCTGTCCACGAGTACCTCGAAGAGATCTACGATGGTCAGTTCGAGAAGATGGACGAAGTGGCAGAGTACTACCGCATGAACAACGAGCGTCCCCCGGTTCTCATCAGCGACTATCTGAAGAACACAACGATCGAAGAGGTCCCCGGTGATCGTGGCTACAGCGTCAAGGAGACACTTGCGCTGACCCTCGCCGATCTCAAGCTCATGCATGACCTCGCCATGGAGATCCGTGCCGAAGCCGATGAGGAAGGCAACTGGAAGCTTGTCAATATCTTGGAAGATCACATCGAAGAGTACACGAAGCAGATCTGGTTCCTCGACTCGATGGTGAAGTAAGAGATACGAACCAAACGAAATATACTAGGTATAGAGAAACCCCTTGTAACGCTGCTGTTACAAGGGGTTTCTTCGTCGTGTTTACGATATGGCGGAGAGAGAGGGATTTGAACCCTCGAAGGGCGCAAACCCTTGCCGGTTTTCAAGACCGGTGCATTCAGCCAGCTCTGCCATCTCTCCGTGTTTGCTGTCATGCACGAAGCTTATTCTACACGCAGAATCGCACCTGGTCAATGTTATAATGGCGAAGACTAGACCGCGATTGGCGAAAGGATAGGGATATGATACGACTCGAGCGTGAACTTGCACGAAATTGGATGTTCTCCCTTGGAGGAGCGGATGTACCGGAAGCCTTAGAAGCGATCGATATGCCCCACGACTGGGCTATCGAAGCCGCTTACGATCGGCGGATGAATCAGGGCGAGCCCCAGGGCTTCCTCGACCGCTGGGGTATCGGCTACTATCGCCTCGATCTGGAGATCGCTGAGGTCGAAGAAGACCACATCTATCTCCTCGAATTCGGCGGTATCTACGAAGACTCTACCGTGATGCTAAATGGCGTTGTGGTCGGCGGGAGGCAATATGGCTACAGCCCGTTTCGCTGCGATATCACCGAAACGGTCCGTAGCGGCAGTAACGACTTACTCGTACGAGTCGATAATACGAAGTCGCCGGTCGATCGCTGGTATAGCGGTGCGGGTATCTACCGCCCGGTGAAGCTTATCGTCTTACCCAAGTTGCATCTGGATCCCTGGGAGGTCGTGGTCAAGAGCCGCGTTTGTGGTCACACGGCTCAGATCGATATCGATCCGGCGATCCACGCCACCGTGCGCGCCGACTTGTTCGACCAGGACCTGCTCGTGGCCACGACCGAGGGCGAGGGCAGCTTGCATCTCACTGTAGAGGACGCGAGTCTGTGGTCTGCCGAGACGCCGAAGCTCTACCGCTTACGCCTCAGCCTGCTCGTCGAGGGCGAAGTACAAGATGCATACGAGCAGAAGATCGGGTTTCGACAAGTCGAGATCGATGCCTTGCAGGGCCTTCGGGTGAACGGGGTTCCGACTAAACTCAACGGCGTCTGCCTGCACCAGGAGGTCGGTTGTCGCGGGGTTGCCGCCAGGCCCGAGATCTGGCGTACGAGGCTAGAAGAGCTCAAGGAACTCGGTTGCAATGCGCTGCGTTTATCGCACCATCTCTTTGCCGACTTCTTCCTCGATCTGGCAGATGAACTTGGCTTCTATGTCTACGAAGAGAGTTTCGATAAGTGGACCGGCGGTCTCTATGGTCGCTACTTCGAGACGGATTGGGAGGCGGACATCGAGGTGATGGTGAAGCGCGATCGCAACCGTCCGTCGATTCTGATCTGGGGCGTCGGTAACGAAGTCGAGCATCAGGGACAGAAGTCGATGCTGGAGATCCTCGAGCAACTGGTCAAGAAGGTTCGTAGCCTGGACGACCGCCCCGTAAGCTATGCGATGAACCCCCACTTCAAGGAACGTAACGAGGTCGACCTCAGTCAGATCGATGATATACAGAAGTTTGTCGATGAGGTTGATGAATTCGAGATCTACGATAATACAGAGCGCGTGCGGCGCATCAAGGGGATTGCGGATCTGGTGGATATCATCTCCTGCAACTATATGGAGCAGTGGTACGAGCTGATTCACGAGGCGATTCCGGACAAGCCCATCTTGGGTTCGGAGACCTATCAGTATTTCAGAGGTCACTTGGAACAAATGCAACACTTCACGGACGAGATCCCGGCAGATATTGTCTCGCGCTACGACTACGTCATCGGCTGCATGATCTGGACCGGCTACGATTACCTCGGCGAATCGATGGGCTGGCCGGCCAAGGGCTGGGGCGGCGCACTCCTGCGGACAAACGGCGAGCGCAGATCCTCATACTATATACTGCAGAGCTACTGGTCGAAGAAGCCGATGGTTCACTTCGCGGTTCTGGACTATTCTCAACCGGACGAGGGCGTCAAGGAGCACTGGGATATGCCGATGTACGTGCCGCACTGGCAGTTCAATCAATTCCACAAGACCGTCATCCCCTATATGATCGCCACCAATTGCGAGCGAGTCGTCCTGACGCTAAACGGCAAGCGCTTCTACCCGACGCTGCCCGAGGACTCGCCAAGCGGCGTGATTCGCGGCTACCT
>CAZLEA010000037.1:7905-9075 GCA_964558445.1 uncultured Oscillospiraceae bacterium
AAGCTTGTCGGTGTCGATAACGGCGACATGATGAGCCACGAATCCTATCAGGGGCAGCTAGTCCACTTATATCGCGGCGCGGCCTCTGCCCAGATCCGTCTCCCAGACGCCTCATCCAGAGCCGTATTGACGGCGTATGCAGCCGGCATGAAACCGGCTAGACTTATCATCTACCGCAGCGAAGGGAGCAACAGAGCACAATGATGGATGCCAAGACAAACGAGATACAAGTAGGCAAGTCGGAAGAGAAGGACGAGATTGTGGATTTCGCAAACCTCGTCTTCAGTATGGCGTCTCGGCCGCATGACTTCGAGACCCTGATCCCGAAGCTCTATGGCCGGGCCGTAAACAGAAGCGACGAACACTACCTGATCCGCGGGGAGGCGGGGATCGAAGCCCTGGTCCTCAGCATGGAGCAGACCGTGGACATGGGTCATGTCTACCCGGGACTTCGCTTCAGACGCGACGGGATCGGCACCGTGGCGGTGCATCACCGCGCCCGCTCGAAGGGCCTGATGAGGCGCCTGATGGCCAGAAGCATCGAGGCGATGCAAGACGCAGGCGTGGCCTACAGCTTCCTGGGCGGACAGCGCCAGCGCTACCGCTACTATGGCTATGAGCAGGCGGGCACCATGATGGTCTTCGACCTGAGTGTGCGAAACCTCGAGATGACTTACCCCGAACTTCGTGACCTCGAGATTCTTGAGAGTCTGAGGCTTGTTCGCCTCGCCGATGAACCAGAGCACCTGGATGCGGCCTACGAGCTCTATTTGGCACAGACGGCACTCAACGTGCGTCCGAAACAAGACTATGTCCTATACGGCAGTAGTTTCGGCCACGACACATGGCTGCTCACAGATGAAGGCGGCATCCTCGCCCTGATGAATCTGTCGGAGGGCCAAGATCAACTAGACGAGTTGCTACCGAATCTCTGTGGAGGCTTAGGTCTAGAGGCGATCCTCTACGTGCTCTTACGGCGACTTGGCAGACAGAGTATTCGTGTGAACCTGATTCCCGGCGATACAGCGGAAGCCGAGGCGCTGCAGCGAGTCCTCGGTGACGCGGCGGAGGCCTGCAACGTGAAGACTGCCGGCATGCTGCTCGTACTCGATTTCGCTAAGACGATCGGTATGCACCTAGCAGCCAAGGCCCGTTACAAGACGCTTCGAC
>CAZLEA010000037.1:9175-11732 GCA_964558445.1 uncultured Oscillospiraceae bacterium
CTCTAATTTAGAAGAAGGAGAACAAACATGAGTAAGAAGGATGGCATGAATTATGCACCGACCGGCAGCAGCAAGCACGTTGTGGCAGCGGGTGAATTCGTCTTCGCGGCGATGTATCTGGACCACGGTCATATCTATGGCATGACAAACGGGCTCAGAGAGGCCGGTGCGACCCTGAAGTGGGTCTACGATCCGGTAGAGGAGCGCGTTGCGGCGTTCGTCGCTCAGTATCCCGAGGTGAAGGTTGCCAAGAGCGAAGAGGAGATCTTGAACGATCCCGAGGTGTTGCTAGTCGCCGCCGCGGCTATAACGAATCTGCGCGCTCCGCTTGGTGTTCGCGTGCTCGACGCGGGTAAGGACTACTTCACGGACAAGGCCCCGCTCACTACGCTGGAGCAACTGGCTCTCGCCAAGGAAGCGGTCTTGCGCAGCGGACATCGCTACTGGTGCTACTTCAGTGAGCGCTTGCACGTTGAAGCGGCGGTCTATGCCGGCCAACTGATCAAGGACGGTGTCATCGGTGACGTCGTCTCGGTCAACGGCTTCGGTCCTCACCGCCTGAACGCTCCGAGCAGACCCGACTGGTTCTTCCGCCGCGAACAGTACGGCGGCATCCTCTGCGACATCGGTAGCCACCAGGTCGAACAATTCCTCTACTATGCGGGCAGCGATGAAGCGGAGGTCGTGAGAGCTCATGTGGGTAACTTCAATCATCCGCAGTTCCCGGAACTAGAGGACTTCGGCGAAGCGCTCGTCGTCAACAAGAACGGTGCCAGTAACTACTTCCGAGTCGACTGGTTCACGCCCGAAGGACTGAGCACATGGGGCGACGGTCGCATGTTCATCACGGGTACCGAGGGCTATATCGAGCTTCGTAAGTACGTCGATGTCGCGCGCGACCAGATCGGCGATCAGGTCTACTTCGTCGATCACAAGGGCGAGCACCACATGGATGTGAGGGGGAAGGTCGGCTATCCCTTCTTCGGTGAGATGATCCTCGACATACTAAACAAGACAAGCATCGCGATGACGCAAGAGCACGTCTTCAAGGCTGCGGAATTGGCCGTCGTCGCTCAGGATATGGCGAACCGGATCGGACCGGAATGGAAGTTGAGGTAAACAGATGCTACTAGATCCCCAAGACAAACTCTTATTCATCGGAGACTCGGTGACGGATGTCGGCCGCGCAAGACCCGTAGGCTACGGCTACGGTGACGGCCTGGGTCACGGTTATCCGCTGCTCGTCAACGCGATGCTCGGTGTTCGCTATCCGGACCTGGATTTCGAGGTCTTGAACGTCGGCACGTCCGGCGACACGACTCGCCACCTGGTCGACAGATGGCAGACCGATGTGCTGGATATCAAGCCCGATGTCCTGTCGATCCTGATCGGTATCAACGATGTGTGGCGCCACTTCGATAACCCGGGTCGCAGGGAGCAAGTCTCGCTGGACGACTATCGCAAGAACCTGGAAGCCCTCTTGGAAGAGACGCTGCCGACCGTCAAGTCGATTCTCTTGTTGACACCGTTCTTCATGGAACTGCATACCGATGATCCGATGCGCGAGGCCTGTGACCGCCATGCGGAGGTCTGCAGAGAATTGGCTGCGAAGTATGACGGCGTGCGCCTGGTCGATACCCAAGCCGCCTTCGATCGATTGCTGCAGAAGCGTCATTACATGACGATTGCGTCTGACCGTGTTCACCCGAACACGATCGGCCACCTCCTGATCGCAGAGGAGGTCATGGCGGCCTTGGAAGCTTAAGCGATGGTCAAGGCTGTATTCTTAGACTTAGACGGAACCATGCTGCCGTTCGGCAGTACGGAAGCGAGGCCGAAGACCGTGGAGGCGTTGCTGGCGGCGAAGCGCCAGGGTATACGGCTCTTCGTCGCAACCGGACGCCACTTGCCAAACATCAGCGGTGTGCCGCTCGACTTGTTCGACGGCTTCGTGAGCCTAAACGGTCAGTATTGTGTTACGGACGGCGAAGTGATTCACGAGCATGCCTTCAGATCAGAGGACGTCAGGCAGATCGTGTCGTGGCTGGACGAGGATCCCTTCGTCTGTGCGTTTCTCGAAGAGGATCGCGCCTACATCAACCGCGTGAGCGAGCGCTTCTTGGCCGTCTCCGAGATGATTCACCTCGGTATGGAGGTGAGCGAGGACTACCGAGACGCCTGGACTAGGAAGGTGTATCAGATGCTCTTCTTCATGGAAGAGGGGGAGGAGGAAGCGATCCTAACGCGCTTCGGGAACCTCAGCTGCACGCGTTGGCATCCGTACTTCGTCGATATCGTTCCTGCCGGCGGCGGGAAGGATGCGGGCCTCCAAGCGATGTGCAGGCACTATTCGCTTGATCCGAGCGAAGTCATGGCGATCGGTGACGGGGAGAACGATATCTCCATGCTCTCGTGGGCCGGTATCGGTGTGGCGATGGGTCAGGCAAGCGAACAAGTCAAGGCGGTTGCGGATCATGTGACAAGCTCTGTGGCAGAAGATGGCGTCTATGAGGCGTTCGTCTACTACGGTATCGGTGATCTGCCACCGCTGTCCGAA
>CAZLEA010000037.1:11832-15230 GCA_964558445.1 uncultured Oscillospiraceae bacterium
CGAAACTTAGGCGGATGCCATCGAAACGCAAGATTTGAATCAATCAAGAACGAAGAAGACAGCTCAAGGAGAGCTGTCTTCTTCAATATACGCTATAGAGTTGATTCGGTTTAGAGATCGATTAGGGGCAATTCCTGCAAGTAGAGGATGTCGTCTCGTTCGACTGCTTCTCCCTCGGCCAGGATGCACATGCGTGCGGCGACTTCGCCACCGGCGAGCGAAACCAGCTTCTCCAGTGCATGGAGCGATTCGCCTGTGGAGATGACGTCATCGACGATAGCGACACGCTTGCCGCGCATACGCTCGGCGTCCTTCTCGTCTAGATAGAGCCTCTGCGGATTGGCCGTGGTGATCGACTTCACATCGACGACCAGCGGATCCTCCATATAGAGCTTGACGCTCTTGCGGGCTACGACGTAGCGATCGTGACCGATCAGGCGCGCCATCTCGGATACGAGCGGTATGCCCTTGGTCTCCGCGGTCATGATGAGGTCGCATGGCGGCAGTATCTTCACCATCTCGGGTGCTACTGCTGTTACGAGCTCCGTATCGCCCAGGATAACGAAGCCGGCGATCGCCAGGTCATCGCTAATCGGCATGATCGGTAGATACCTCGTGAGTCCTGCCAGTTTCAATTCGTAATACTTATCGGCCATGATGCCCTCCCCAATGCTCCCTTGGGAGCGTATCCTATTCATCTGATTCGTTCCGTACGGAAACAAGGGTCTACGAAACCCCACAAGCTCTAATTCTATACCTGAATTCGTCTGAACTCAAGCGACTTCCTCACATTAGAGGGGCGAATACTCTGAGCAGCGAGCGAAGCAATTTCGTGTGCGCGCGGATGTTTAGCTCGTCTTCCAGGTGTATCTCGTGGCTCAGCTTAAGCGTGTCTTCGAAATCCTCTGTCATCTGATGAATCGATTCGCAGCCGTACAGCCAAACGGCGTTCTCCATATGGAGGTAGAGGCTGCGGTAGTCGAAGTTCACGGTGCCGATGATGGCCGTGCTGTTGTCCGAGACGATCGACTTGGCGTGGATGAAGCCCGGCGTATACTCGAAGATTTGCACGCCCTTCTCCAGTAGATGTCTGTAGTAGGAACGCGTGGTGGCATGCACGTAGGGCTTATCCGGTATATGCGGCGTGATGATGCGCACGCGAATACCACTCTGTGCGGCGCCCGTGATGCTGTTGAGCAATTCGTCGTCCAGAACCAGATAGGGCGTACAAATATCGATCGTTTGGGTAGCTCGGTTGATGATATTGCGATAGGCCGCAGCGGCTTGATGTTCACCGTCATAGGGGCTGTCGTCGAATGGGAGGACGTGACCTGTTCTGGGCCCTGTCAGCAGCTCTCGGAGCACATCGCCACCATGGCTATTGGCGAGGCGATCGGTATCGACTGCCCAGCGATGCGGGGCATAAGAGAAGAGGTCGACCGGATTCTCGCTGAGCGTGTTCCAAACAGATAGGAACATGACCGTGAAGTTCCAGACCGCAGGCCCTGCGAGCACGAGGCCGGTATCCTTCCAGTGACCGAAGCGAAGCTTCTTGTTGATATATTCGTCTGCGATATTGATACCGCCGGTCATGGCGATGTAGCCGTCGACGATCATCATCTTCCTGTGGTCGCGATTGTTATAGCGGAGGCTGAATACGGCCTTGAGAGGATTGTAAGCAATTACCTCGATGCCTGTCTCTTCTAATTTATCCTTGAATTGTGCGGGCAAAAGACGAAACGAACCCACATCATCATACAGCAGCTTCACTTCGACGCCTTCTTGGACCTTGATCTTCAGTAGTTCGAAGAGCGACTGCCACATCTGTCCGTCCGAGATGATGAAATACTCGAGGAAGATGAAGCGCTGCGCCTGGCGGATCGCTTCTAGCATCACGTCGAACTGCTCTTCGCCGGTCGGCAGATAAGTGGTCGCCGTGTTCAGGTATACCGGGTAGCCGGTCGTCTGTTCCAGGAAATGAGCTTGCTTCGCCGCATCGGCGGTCGCGGGGACGGCTCGATCGATGTCCTTGTTCTCTAAGAAGACCTCATCGGAGATCTGATGCATGTCCCGAAACACCTTGGTCGTACCGCGGGAGCGCGGGTGGAGGCCATAGAGGACGAAGAAGATCCCGCCGAAGATCGGCATGATCGATATCGCGAGTATCCAGGAGAATTTGTAATTGATTTGGGTATTGCTATTCACGAGGTAGACGCCGACCAGGATCGAGATCGTGAAGTTGATGGCATAGACAATCGGTGACCAGTTGCTGAACAGCGAAATAATCACGATAAGGATAGCCAGCTGAAGCAGCATGATGGCTACGATGAGTGCGACCCTCAACATATTCTGCGAAGGCTTATAGGACATATGCATACCTCATATCCGACAGATTGCTTCGCCTCTCCGGTCGAAGAAGTATCGGTTTATTCGTTTGTCGTATCCTCTTCGGGGACTTGGCGCGGTCTGCCGCGCTTCTTGGATTCGCGCTTGCTCTCGCTGAGCTCTGTTGCCAGACGGGCTTGCTCCAGACGGGTCTTGCGCTTATCTGATTCGAGACCGGCCTGCCTGCTCTTCTCCGCCGATGCCATGATGTTGGCCAGGTAGTCACGGAAGAGCGTCAAGCCACGCTGGATCGTCTCTTCGTCTTCGCTACTCATCGGATCGAATTCGCTGCCGATCTGAGACTTGATCTCGCGATTGATCTGCATCAAGAGGTCTCTGGCATAATCGGTGATCGTCACGAAGACTACTCGCTGATCGTAGTGATCTCGCTTGCGCGTTACCAGATTCATCGTCTCGAGGCGCTTACAGAGCGGCGTGATATTACTGGAGCCGATCTCTAGGCTTCGTCCGAGCTGCGAAACAGTCATCGATCCCTCCTTCAGGAGGGTCATCAAGATGGGGATTTGAACATGGGTTAGACCATGCGGGGTGAAATAGGTGTGGATGATCTTCTCGAATATCAGGTTGATCTCGGCCAGGAGATAGATGGCGGCATCTTCGAAATATTCTTCCGGTTCAACAGGCTTCATCTCTTCGCCAAGTTCATCGATGGCATAGGCATCGGTCATCTTGGAGCGATAGACCTTGCGAGGCGTATTCGGCGTGCCGACGGTATCGCCCGGACCCTTATTACCCGATTGCGGTGAGTAAGTCATCTGTTCATCCTCCATCCTTCGTAAACTTGTTAAGAGCAAATAGTTATAACATCATAATCATAATCATTAATGAGTAAACTTGCAAGCTTAGATGGCATAGATGAGCACAAAAGATGTGGAACAGGCCAAACAATCATCGAATTTTGAGGTAGTTTAGCTCGTGGGCGTATGCTTTATTCTTATATTCAGTTGATCTATTCTTCGAACCGGAAGTCAATTTGAATTACATACTCGTTT
>CAZLEA010000038.1:0-7611 GCA_964558445.1 uncultured Oscillospiraceae bacterium
TACCCTGGCGATCGACTAAGAACTTGTTGAAGTTCCAAGTGATGCCGCGGCCGTCCGGGCCGGCTAATTCGCGGCTTCGCAGATAGAGCCTGTGGTCAGTCGGTACGTCGACGAACTCGTCGTAGTCTGCCGCCTTCAGATAGCGATAGAGCGGATCTGTCTCTTCGCCGTTCACATCGATCTTCGCCATCACGGGGAACTCTACTCCGTAGTTCACACGACAGAATTCTTGTATCTCTTCGTTGGTCCCGGGCTCTTGTCCCTTGAACTGATTACAGGGGAAACCGAGTATCGTTAGGCCCTTGTCGCCGTAGCTGCTATGAAGTGCCTGGAGCCCCTCATATTGATCCGTGAAGCCGCACTTGGAAGCGACGTTGACGATGAGTAGCACATCTCCTCGATAGTCGCTTAGCTGTATGTCGTTGCCCTTGGCATCTTTGATTATAAAATCATAAATACTCATAATTCTCACTCGATTCTCTCTAGGATTGTTACGAATTTGTTAATAACCCGAAGGCATGCACGAAATACGAAACGGTTTAGCGTGATTCTGCTTCAAACAAAATACAGTTTAGACCAAAAGTAAACATTTGGCGGTAACTCAAGATTGGTGTTATCGTTTGATCTTTGTTACAATAGATGCGTTAAAAAACTTCCCCATCCTGGGAGGAAGATAGGCGGATAGGGTATTCGCCCACAATACTCAGCTAAGCTGTGATTACGAAAGTGAGGTAACAGGATGATTTTGAAGGTAAGTACAAGAATTGACACAGGTACGATGTCTTCCAAGCAAGCGAGACGCAAGGGCAAGCTCCCTGCCACAATTTATGGTAAGGACTTCGAGCCGATCTCGGTTCTCGTAGACGACGTAGAGGCCAGAGGCGCGCTTCGCAAGCTCGGCCGCAACGCGGTCTTGGATCTGGATATCGATGGCCAGAAGAAGCAGAAGGCCATGATGCAGTACGTGTCCTACGACGCGATCACACAGAATATTCTGAATATCGAATTCCGCGTCATTCGCGCCGGTGACCGTGTCCGTGTCAGCCTGCCGATCGTGATTACCGGTGGCGACAGCATCGTCGACGGTGACGTGCTCCATACACTGCTCGAGCTGGCGGTCGAAGTACCGGCAGACAATATCCCGGCAGAGATTACGCATGACGTTACAGGCATGCAGGTTGGTGATGTGCTGACCGTTGCAGATCTCACAATCCCCAGTGACGTCACCTTGATGGTGGAAGAGGACGAGCCGGTTGTGTCGGTTGCGGCACAGCAGGTCTTCGAGGAGCCTGAGACCGATGAGGACGCCGATGAGGCCGATGTCCCGACAGTTGACGAGGAAGCTTCTACGGAAGACTAAACGAGTCACTATCAATTTAGATCAAACCCTGATCCCGGAAATTGTTCATATGAATAGTCTCCGGGATTTGATTATGCATTATGATAGATGAAGCATTCGCCAAACTGCCTGTTCCGTGAGGTATCGAATCGATGATGCATGAGACACTTAGACTTCGCCCCGTGGTAGAGACCGACTTGAGTCTTGACTAACTACATTTCCTACAGGCAAACTTGATGCACATCTTCGAAACTTGTCTGTGTCCGTGAAATTCTCTTGTATGTGTTGCGCGTTGTTGCGCTCGTAACCCCGCTTAATTGCCTAAAATAACTAATATTGCGCAACGAACTTTAGTGATCAGATCCGTTGACTGTGTCATCTACACATCATTATAATTTGGAAGGTGAACGAATAAGTGTAATTAGCCAGACGCTGAGCTACACAAGGCAACGAATGAGGTCAACAATGGACACGAAACGCGGTTTATCCTTCGCGAAGAAAATAATTAAGTATCGAGTATTTCTCTTCATGCTTCTGCCTGCCATCATCTACACACTGGTCTTCAGCTACTACCCGATGACCGGTATTGTACTGGCGTTTAAGAAGTATAACTATGTCGACGGCATCTGGAAGAGCCCTTGGCACGGACTGGAGAACTTCAAGTTCTTCTTCAACTCCGGTCAAGCATGGCTTGTGACCAGGAACACGGTGCTCTACAACGTCGGCTTCATCATTATCAACACGGTCATGCAGATCGCGATCGCAGTTATGCTAACCGAGATCAAGAACAAGCGCTTCGTCAAGGCCAGCCAATCGTTGATGTTCCTGCCTTACTTCATCTCTTGGGTCATCGTCGGCGTCATGGCCTTCAACATCTTCAGCAGCGACTACGGTTTTATGAACCGGCTTATCGTCTCTCTTGGCGGACAGAAGATCTCCTTTTATAACAAGCCCGCCGCATGGCCCTATATCATCATCTTCTTCAACATGTGGAAGAACATCGGTTATGGTTCCGTCATGTATCTGGCCGCGATTATGGGCATCGACACATCGATCTACGAGGCAGCCGGAATCGACGGTGCAAACGTCTTCCAGCGTATCTTCAAGGTCACGATTCCGTCTATCATGCCGACAACCATCATCTTGTTGCTACTCGCAGTCGGCGGTATCTTCAAGGGTAACTTCGACCTCTTCTATAACCTTGTCGGTAGCAACGGCTTGCTCTTCAGCCACACGGACGTCATCGACACCCTGACGTTTCGCTCGCTCATCAGCAGCAACAACCACGGTATGGCGGCGGCGATCGGGCTGTATCAGTCTGTCCTTTGCTTCGTAACCGTATTGTCCGTCAACGCGATGGTTCGTCGCTACGACCAAGACTATTCGTTGTTCTAGAGAGGGAGTAACTGTGAATCATACACAAACGATCCAACAGAAGAATCACATCAAACGAGGCGGCGACGAGATTGCCCTGAATATCATCGCGTATAGCCTAACGACGATCATGGCCCTGCTCTGCTTGCTACCCTTCTTGATGGTCTTGTCCGGCTCCTTCTCGTCCGAGGAGGCGGTGACAAACTTCGGCTTCAGCCTCTTCCCACAAGACCTGAGCCTAGAGGCCTACAAGACGGTCTTCATCAAGCCGGGCGTCGTCCTTCGTGCTTATGTCAATACGATCAGCTTGACTCTGGTCGGCACGGCGCTCGGCCTCCTGCTGCAGACACTCACGGCCTACGTCTTGTCTCGCAAGGACTTCGAGTGGCGCAACAAGTTCTCGTTCTTCTTCTACTTCACGACGCTGTTCAACGGCGGCCTCGTGCCCTACTACATCCTCATGACGAGGACGCTTAACTTGGATAACAGCTTCTTCTCGCTCTTACTGCCCCTCATGTTCAGCGTCTTCAACTTATTGATCATGAAGAGCTACATCATGGGTGTGCCGGATTCGCTCGTCGAAGCGGCGAAGATCGACGGTTGCGGCGAGTTTCGCATCCTCTTCCAGGTCGTGGTGCCGCTGATCAAGCCGGCGCTCGCCACGGTCGGTCTCTTCATCGCACTCGCTTACTGGAACGATTGGTATAACGCCATGCTCTTCATCGGTGACGAGACGAAGTATCCGCTCCAGTACTTCCTCTATCAGCAAGTCAACAACATCGAGGCTTACAAGCGCCTCATCGCCAGCGGTGCGGCAAGCGGCGCGGTCACATCCGTCAGCCTGCCCTCCCAGACCCTCAAGATGGCGCTTACCATCGTCGTCACGGGTCCCATCATCTTGGCCTTCCCTCTGGTGCAGAAGTACTTCGTACAGGGTATCACCATCGGTGCGGTCAAGGGTTAAATCGATCCCAAGCAGGGCGGCAATCAGCTGTAGCCGTCTTGTCTAGAGATAAATCATACGTATCAGACAGTTAACACGTTTCGATATTCATAGGAGGATATGATGCGCAAAATCACAACCAGACTCGCAGCTCTGCTCTTGAGCTCCGTTATGACAATAGGTCTCCTCGCCGCCTGCTCGAGCGAGGAGGCAGGTAAGCAGACCGAGGGTTCGAAGAATCCCGATCAATCGCAAGCAGATGGCGGCGATACAGACACGAGCGAGCATGTCGAACTGAAGCTCTACTTGCTCGGCGACAGAAGTGCGGACTTCGATGAAGTCTACGGCCAGATCAACGAGATCTTGACGGAGAAGATCAACGCCTCCGTATCGGTCGACTTCCTCTCCTGGGGCGAACACGAGACGAAGTACTCGCTGCTCTTCTCGAAGCAAGAAGATTTCGATTTGATCTTCACCGCGTCCGGCTGGGGTCACTACGAACAGACGGCAGCACTCGGCGGCTTCGAGGCGCTGTCCGAGGACTTCATCCAGACCTATGCGCCGGACATCTGGTCCGTTGTTCCCGAGATGGCCTGGGACCAGGCTCTAATCGACGGTAAGATCTACATGGTACCGAATTACCAGAATGAGTTTGGTCAAGATACCTTTGCTGTACGTGGCGACTTGATGGAAGCTTACGGCTTCGACGACATCACCAGCTGGGACGAATTGGTATCGTTTTACGAGGCCTGTGCCGAGAACGGTGTCTATGCATCACAGGGCGGCCCCTACTACCAGTACTTCCAGGCAGCGGGCATGACGCTTCTGTCCGGTACGCCCAAGGCAGGTGAGATGATCCTCTACAACACGCAGGATCCGACCGACAGCAGCATCACCTATATCCTCGATTGGGACGGATTCGCTGACTATGCCCACCAGGTCAAGGCCCTAGCCGACGCCGGCGCATGGAGCCAAGACGTATTGAACTCGAGCGATGACAGGCAAACAGGCCTCCTGACCGGCCGCACCGCCACCATGGCATGGAACCTCGGCTCGACCCTGTTGTACGGTCGCCAGGCTAACGAAGAGCATCCGGAGTGGGCTGTCACCTTGATCGATCCGGTCAAGAGTCAGCCGAAGCAAGTCAATCGCTACACGAACAACGGTGTGGCAATCAACGTCAATAGTAAGAACAAGGAACGCGCCATGATGGCCCTAAACGAGTTCTACACAAACCCTGCCGTCCAGGATCTCGCGATGCTCGGCATCGAGGGCAAGCACTGGGAAGCCGTCGGCGATACGGAGTACAAGCTCCTCGACCAGTCGGGCTACGGCGTGAACAACAACTGTAACTGGGGCTGGACGAACACAGATATTCGCAGAAGCGAGAGCATCGAGAATCGCACGGCTATCGATGACCGCCACGACGAGATCGAGGCCGCTTGGAATCAGAACATCAAGGAAGACCACATCTATGACGGTTTCAGCTTCGACAACAGTGCGGTGACGACGCAGGTTGCAGCGGTAGAGGCTACGGTCGATACCTACTTCAATCCGCTCGTAAACGGTCTGGTCGATGACGTCGACTTGACACTCGAAGCGTTCGAGAGCGCGATGGAAGCAGCGGGCATCCGCGACATCCTCGCCGAGATCGATCGCCAGACACAAGAGTTCTGGTCCTCGAAGCAGGGCTAAGATGATTGTACGAACCGGGGTGAGGGGTATGCCTTTGCCCCGGTTTTTTGATTAGAGGAGGGGACTATGACGATTGAGGAGATTGCACGTCACTTCGGTGTGTCCAAGAGTACGGTGTCTAGGGCTCTATCGGGCAAAGGACGCCTAAGTCCAAGCACTCGCGAGAAGATTCGCAGCTACGCAGGAGAACATGGTGTAGCCATGAGTGAGGATCCGACAGCTTCAGGGGAGCTGACCTACAACATCGGTGTCGTGATACCGGCTGATGCCTACACGACCAATACACCGTTCTTCCAGGAAGTGCTCCTGGGGATCAGCGAGGCGGCATCGACACAAAACTTCCACGTAGTCATCGCGACCGGCTCGATTCATGACATATCGGATGTCAAGCAATTGGTCGAGCGCCGCCGCGTCGACGCCATGATCCTACTCAGAAACGTCCAAGACGACAAGGCAATCGATTACCTCGTATCCGAGAATTTTCCGACGGGTTTGTCCGGCGTCTGCGAATATGACGAGATCATCCAATTGGATACGAACAATTATGAAGCTTCGGAGAGTCTGAGCTCGATCTTGATCGGTCGAGGTTTCCGCCGCTTCACCTTCGTCATCGGCAACAAGAACTATCAGGTCAACATGGATCGCTACGACGGCTTCGCCCGTGCGCTGACCCGCCAGGGCCTGTCGGTCGCAAGCCAGCAAGTATTTGTCGACTTCATCGACAACAGCGCGATTGATGACATCATCGAGGCTGTCAAGCTCGGCGAATCGGACTGTATCGTCTGCGGTGATGACGTGATCTGCGTCAAGCTCTTGTCGAGACTACAGGCCGAGGGTTATCGTATCCCACAAGACATCGCGATCGCGTCGCTCTACAACAGCTCGATCCTGGACTTCGTCACACCGGCGATTACGGCGGTGAGCGTATCCGCGCGCCTGGTGGGCAATCAACTGGCCAAGCAGGTCATCAATCGCTGCCTTGGCAATCCCTACTCCGCGAAGACCTTGATCGATTATGAGATCTTGTTTCGCAGATCGACGGAGAAGCCCTACGCAACATAACGGCTATAAGCCGCGATAGACAACATGAATCACATAAGAGAATCTGGAAGGATAACACGATGTACGAATTTCTTAAGGGGATGGACTTGTCCTTTGTTCCCCAGTGCACCGACGAAGGTATGGTCATCCGAGACAAGGATGGCAAGATTGTAGATGCCCTGACGCTTGCCAAGCGCTATGGTGTCAATTCTGTTCGCCTGCGCCTCTGGAACGAGCCGGCCAATGTGCCGGAGTCGCTTGGCTACTGCAGTTTGGAGCACACGCTACGCCATGCTAAGCAGATCAAGGAGGCAGGCCTCCACTTCATGCTAAACTTCCACTATTCGGATTGGTGGGCAGATCCCGCACAACAGAATAAGCCGAAGGCGTGGGCGAAGCTACCCTTCGATGAACTTGTCACAGCTGTACACGATTACACTTATGAGACGATCAAGACGCTTCAGGCGGCAGGAGCAGCCCCCGACATCGTCCAGATCGGAAACGAGATCCGAAGCGGCTTCTTGTTCCCCGACGGCGAATTGCCGAACGTCAAGAATATGGTCTTGCTACTCAACGCAGGCATACAAGGCGCGAAGAAGGCGGGAGGGGCCGAGATCATGGTCCATCTGGATCAGGGCGGTCGCTACCTATACCTCAGAGATTGGTTCGACGAGGCATATAGCAACGGCTTGGAGGACTTCGACCTCATCGGCCTGTCCTACTACCCCTTCTGGCACGGCACGTTTAACGACCTGAAACAGAGCATGGAGAAGCTTGTCGATCGCTACAAGAAGCCGATCGTCTTGGTTGAGACGGCACATGCATGGCGGAAGCTAGAGGGCGGCTTCATCAACGAAGCCCAAGAACGTATCGCGGGTGTACCGGCGACGCCCGAGGGCCAGAAGCAAGTCCTGGATCTCGTCATGCACATCAACGCCTCGCTCCCAAGCGGCATGGGCCGAGGCATCTACTACTGGGAGCCGCTCTGTACAGCGAATACGAGTGCCGGTAGCTGGGCAGAGAACATGAGCTTGCTAGACGAAGAGGGGAGGGTGCTCGAAGGCATCGAAGCCTTCTTGTTCGAGCCGGAAGATGCGCACTATGACCGCCTGGCCTTCCTCTATCCGCTTCGCGATATAACGGTAACCCAGGGCGAGAGCTATAGGCTGCAAAAGGAGATATCTGCCCTGTTCTACGATGGCGAGATCTTGCGCTACCC
>CAZLEA010000038.1:7711-13597 GCA_964558445.1 uncultured Oscillospiraceae bacterium
ATCGATCCGTTCCCGGCCCCACCGCTAAACGCCGTGCGCATAGAGTCCAAGAGCAGCTTCGAACTGTGCTTGGCGCAACAAGCCTATGCCCCCGTGGCCGGACGCTATCGCTTCGAGGCCGAACTCTGCGGTACGGATACGACCGGTGTGGATGTGCGTTTGTTTGCTGAGTCGCAAGATGAACAAGCAGACCTTCGGGTGCATCTCGTGGAGCACGATTGGCAGACCTTTAGCATCGAAGTGGACTTGGATGCGGATACCGAGCTCAGACTTGGCGTTCGGATCCAAGCATCGCCCATGTATATGATGCTTCGCAAACCGACATTCTATCGTTTAGACTAGACACGTAGGAGGTGTGACACATGGCAGATTTCGCATTCAACAATCAGTATCTGACGAGGGACGGCAAGCCCTGGTTTCCCGTCATGGGCGAGATTCACTATACGCGTTATAGGGAGGATCTCTGGGAGGAGTCTCTTCGCAAAATGAAGGCAGGAGGCCTCAGCATCGTATCCACATATGTCATCTGGATCCATCACGAAGAAGAGGAGGGCGTGTTCGACTTCACCGGCACGAGAAACCTCAAGCGCTTCATCGAGGCCGCTGAGACGGTCGGTATCGAGGTCTTCTTGCGCCTGGGTCCCTGGGTCCACGGCGAAGTTCGTAACGGCGGCTTCCCGGATTGGCTACAGAAACAAGAAGGCGAGATCAAGCTTCGCAGCGACGATCCTGCCTACCTCGAACTTGTGCGCCGCTTCTGGACAGAGATCTATAAACAAGTAGAGGGGAAGATGTACAGCGATGGCGGTCCCATCGTCGGCGTACAAATCGAGAACGAGTACGGCCATGTCGGCGGGCTTATTGGCGAAGAGGGCGAACAGCATATGCGAACCCTAACGGAGCTTGCGAAGTCGCTTGGCTTCGTGGTCCCGATGTACACGGCTACCGGCTGGGGCGGGGCTGTGACGGGCGGCTTGCTGCCGGTCATGGGCGGCTACTGCGAGGCGCCCTGGGCGCAGACGACAGATGCGCTACCGGCCAACGAGAACTACGTCTTCAGCGACATCCGTAACGACAGCTTGATCGCAAGTGATCACAAGGTCCAAGACGAATTGACCTACGACGTTACGAAGTTCCCCTATCTAACGGCAGAGCTCGGCGGTGGTCTGCAAGTGACGAAGCACCGTCGACCGGTCGCTACCGGGCGAGATATCGGCGCGATGTCGCTCGTGAAGCTTGGCTCCGGCGTCGGCCTGCTCGGCTACTACATGTATCACGGCGGCAGCAATCCGGAGGGCAAGTTCTCGACGCTTCAAGAGAGTATCGCAACAGGTTATCTAAACGACTTGCCGGAGATCAACTACGACTTCAATGCTCCGATACGCCAATATGGTACGATCTCGGATAACTACAAGGAGATCCGCCTGATCGCCCAGTTCGTGCACGACTTCGGCGAGGATTTGGCGACGCTACAGAGCTTCATTCCCGAGACCGGCAGCGATCCGGAGGATACGGAGAGCCTGCGCTATGCCATCCGCCATGACGACGACCACGGCTACATCTTCTTCAACAACTACCAGCGTCAGCGCGAGATGCGTGAACAGACAAACGTTCGTATCGACTTGCCGCTAGAGGGCGAGACTCTAGACTTCCCCGCGTTTGATATCCCCAGCGGTGCTTATGGCTTCTATCCCTATCGCTTGCCGCTCGGTCGTACGCGCTTGAACTACGCGACTGCTACACCTGTTTGCAGACTGCTTGATACGAACGGTGAGGAGACCTACATCTTCTACGGGTCCAAGGATGCTCTCTTCTCATGGGAAGCGGACCGAGAAGCGAAGACGCTCTTGATCTCAAGGGAGGATGCCCTAAATGCAAGCAGGGTCACTCTCGACCAAGACTACCTCGTCGTCGCAAACGATTATGTCTGGACAGAGGACGGACGACTCGTGGTTACGGGTCCTGCCGCTACGGAGATCAAGACATATCCTGCGCTGACAGATGTGCCGACCGGCTTCACCCTCGTGGGCACAGAAGACAGGTTCACGGTCTATCGCAGAGCACTGGAGGCCTCGAATACGAGCTACGAGCTCGTGGAGCACTCGCGAAGTGGGGAAGCGGTCGTCTACGACCTTCGCTTCTGCTACGAGGGTGCACATCGAAGTAGAGTAGAGGGGCGTGATACGCTCGTGTATCTGGATTATGCGGCAGAGAGCATGGATCTCGAGATCGATGGTCAGAAACGTAACGATTACTTCTATACAGGCCAAGATGCGCTCATCAGCCTCGGCTACCTAGGCTTCCCGGAGGAGCTTCGCTTGACGCTCTATCCACTAAGAGAAGATACCAAGGTGTATCTGGAAGCCTGGCCCGAACTTGAGAACGGCCAAGTGGCGAAGATTAGCTGTGTGCGTGTGGAAGAACAGTATCGCTAAGAAGATACAATCAATAACGCCGAAGATTGATAGGGGCTCTGCTGTTCGTGGCGGAGCCCTTGGTTAATCATGAGACTCTACATATCTTCGCGAATATAGACATCAAAAAACCTCGTAAGCACTATGGCTACGAGGTTTCCGCTTGTGGTGCGTCTTCAGGGATTCGAACCCGGGACCCACTGATTAAGAGTCAGTTGCTCTACCAACTGAGCTAAAGACGCGTTTGTCATCGCTGCGATTCGCTTGATGAACATTGGTAATTATACGGCTCAGGAATAGTCTTGTCAATCGATTTTTGGCTTGTTTCGGCCGATTCCCATAAATTGCGAAATTGTCATGGAATCGATACCGTTTTAAACATCAGTTGCGCAATTCGTCTGTTTCTGCGTTGAGGTAGACGAAGCCGCCGCCTCGCTTGCTCGTTTCGAGCCAGAGACCAAGATCGAAGGTCTGCGCTACGCCGTTATCGGTCAGGGAGAGGAGCCAGCTATCGTTTGTCTCGTCATGCTCGAGTGCGAAGCTTGTCATCCAGTGCCAGTCGTCCAGATCCTTGACCTCGCCACTATGCAGATTCAAGAAGGCGACGGGCGAATCATCTTGGAACGCCTCCTCAAGGAAGGCCGTGACGGTCTCGAGGCTAGGCCGGTCGTCGATCGATTCTGGTACTTCGAGCGAGTGATACGAGAGCTTGCTCTCGTGCTCTTGGAGCATGGCTTCAAGCCCCAAGAAGAAGGTGCTGACCTTGTTCACACCGCGCATACCGGGCGTGATGTGACGCCAACTGTATTCCATGAGCTCGACCACGGAAGATTGATCCTCGATAATCTGTTTCAAAACCAGGCGACCTGCTCGTCCGTGATATAAGAGCAAATTGGTGGCGACCGTCGGTCCGCAGCCAGCCATACGCTGCCAGAGTGTCGGGAACCACTTCTGGTTTGTCCCCATGCTCTGTTCGCCGTCTCGATCGAGCAGGCAAAGGAGTTTCGGATTGTGAATGCTGTATTTCATAGTTGTTTCGCTGAACCTATCTATCCAATTCAATTCTTCAATTCGGCCTTATTCGTTGTTCATGCGCCGAGACTTCGTGATGGCCGCATCGACCGCCGCGAGGACACTCGAGCGAAACCCGGTATCTTCCAGGGCTTGGACGGCCTCGATCGTGGAGCCGCCGGGGCTGCAGACGTCATCCTTCAGGGCGCCGGGGTGGCGCTCGCTTGTGAGGGCGAGCTTCGCCGAACCGAGCATGGCCTGGGCTGCAATGCGATAGGCCATATTCCGCTTCATGCCGCCCTTGACAGCCGCGTCGCCCATGGCTTCCAACATGAGGAAGAAGTAGGCGGGCGCGGAGCCTGCGATACCGATCACGGTATCGATCAGTTGCTCGTCGACCCATTCGACGATGCCGCAGGCACCGAAGATGTCGTTGGTATCAGCCATATCTTCGATCGTGGAGGCACCATTGTGAGTTACGGCTGTCACGCCCTCGCCGACCTCAGCCGGCGTATTCGGCATCGCGCGTACGATTCTCGTAGCCGGGGGCAGAGCGGATTCGAGCTTCTGCATCGTAATCCCGGCTGCGATACTGATGACAAGCTTCTCGGGACCGATCACGTCGTAGAGCTCGACTAGGACCGTGGGGATGATGTTTGGCTTCACGGCGAGGACGATGATGTCTGCTGCGACTGCTGCCTCGAGGTTCGAGCGATGGACTCTGATGCCTAGAGCTTCCAGTTCGCCGAGCTTCTCGGGATGCGGTCCGCTGACATGGATGTCTGATGCCGGGAGCGTCTCCTGGGCAACAAGGCCGCGGATGATGCTTCGGGCCATATTGCCTCCGCCGATAAATGCCAGTTTCTTCTTCATAGCCTGCCTCCATAAATAATCTGCCCTCTATTATAGCCAATTGCCGGAAGCCCGGCCCTCCGGCTGTGTTACAATGAACGTTAGCAGAACGTATGTTTATTCCGATAGGAGGATGGAGTATGCGGATTATCGGGATTGACCCCGGCTATGCCATATGCGGCTATGGCGTGATCGAGACAGACGGTGCGCGTCTGAAGGTGCTGGATTATGGGGTGATAGAGACGCATAAGTCGCAGCCCTTTGCCGATCGTTTGCTGACGATTGCAGACGAAGTCGAGGCGATACTCGCGAAGTGGAAGCCGGAAGTGATGGCGGTGGAGGAATTGTTCTTCGCTCAGAATAAGACGACTGCGATGGCGACTGCTCATGCACGCGGTGCAATTATTACAGCCGGTGCGAGGCAGGCGGTTGAGGTCTTCGAATATACGCCCGCACAGGTCAAGAAGGCCGTGACGGGGATGGGGCGCGCGGAGAAGGAGCAGGTCCAAATGATGGTCAAGGTGCTCTTGAACTTGGAAGCGGTCCCGAAGCCGGATGATGCGGCCGATGCGCTCGCGATTGCGATCTGTCAGGGACTGACCGGACGGATGAAGAGCTATGAGGCTTATGCCGGCTATCAGAAGAAGAACAATAGGGGACGGGGCGGCGGTCGCATCTAGTGACGAAGCCTCCCGATTTGTATTAAGATAGAGTACAGTAAACATGAGAAGGATAGATTATGTACGCGTATATCAGAGGACGATTGGTTGGACTGGAGAGCGATGCGATCATCGTGGAGAATAACGGGATCGGTTATCGTATCTATACGGCTGTGAGTCTCCTGCCTCGCTTCGGCCAAGAGGGTGAGGAGATAACGGTGCATACGCATCAGATCGTGCGCGAGGATGATATCCTCTTGTACGGCTTCCCGGACAAGTCCAGCCGCCAGATGTTCTCGCTCCTGCTGTCTGTCAGTGGGATTGGACCGAAGGTGGCAAGTTCGATCATGGGGACGCTGAATCCCGATCAATTCGCGCTCGCGGTGATGACAGAGGATATCAAGACGATCACGACTGTCAAGGGTCTGGGGAAGAAGGGGGCAGAGCGCCTCATCCTCGAGCTTCGCGATAAGTTCAAGGGCCTGAGCTGGTCTGATGACGGGGATGTGGCGAAGCCTGTCGCAGCCGCAACGGTCGGCCTGGCCACAGATCCCAGAACCGAAGTGATGAGCGCCCTGATTGTGCTCGGCTTCTCGAACGCAGAGGCGCTTAATCTGGTGAAGAAGAGTTATGATGAGGCACTTAGCCTCCAAGAGAATATCCGTATGGCCTTGAAGGCCGTCGGGCGCTGACAGGTAGGTTTGACGCTTGAGACTAGATGATGTATTTGACGAAGATAGGGGCATGGATGCCTACGGCAGGCTACCCGATTACTCGGAGCTTGGCGATGAGACGGAGCTAGATGAGCGCATCGTGCAGACGGCGAGAACCATTCGCGATCAAGACGAGGCAGGCCTGAGACCGACGCGCTGGCACGAGTACTACGGCCAGACGAAGGTCAAGGAGAATCTCAAGGTCTTCATCGAGGCGGCCAAGCTGCGCGAGGAGGC
>CAZLEA010000038.1:13697-14824 GCA_964558445.1 uncultured Oscillospiraceae bacterium
CTGACGGCACCGATGCGCGATCGCTTCGGCGTGGTGAATCGCCTCAGGCTCTACGAGCCGGAGGAATTGGCCCAGATTATCAAGCGAGACAGTGCGATCTTGAACATCGGGATCGATGAGGACGGTGTGCGCCAGATTGCGCTTCGTTCGCGTGGCACGCCTCGTATTGCGATCCGCTTGCTCAAGCGCTTGCGCGACTTCGCACAGATCAAGGGAAGTGGCATCATCACAGGCGATATAGCAGACTACGGGCTAAACGCGCTTGAGATCGATGAGAAGGGCCTGGATGCCGTCGACCGGCGCCTGCTGCGTACGATGATTCAAGTCTTCGGGGGCGGTCCCGTCGGCCTTGAGAATATGGGTGCGAGTACGGGCGAGGATTCGACCACGATCGAGGATGTCTACGAGCCCTACTTGATGCAGATGGGCTTCCTCGCGAAGACGCCGCGCGGCAGATTGGTCACGAGGCTTGGCTTCGAACACCTCGGCATCGACTGTCCGGACGACTATGAACTTCGGCTAGGTGGTCTCGGCCGTGCGAGCCAATTGGCCACACAGACGGACGCTGCACGCCAAGAGGCTCTGCGCGAACAGCTTCGCCTGGATGAATTAGACGATTAGATTTAGATTATAGAATAGTAGGAGGATACTCCCGTGTTGATACCCGAATCGGGCATGCCCGAGAAACGGCTGCGATCGGAGAACGAAGTGCTCTTGCACGTTTGCTGTGCACCGTGCGCTGTCTACCCTCTGGAAGCACTTCGCGAAGAAGGCTTCGAGGTCAGCGGCTACTTCATAAACCCCAATATCCACCCGAGAGAAGAGCACGAGAAGCGCCTGAATAACGTGGAGCGTTTCAGCGAACTGAAGGACTTCCCGATTGTGATTGACGGCACGTATCAAGAGGATAAGTGGCGCGCGTTTCCGACCATGGACAAGAGCGTGCACTGCAAGACTTGTTATAGTGTGCGCATGGAGATGACGGCGAAGTATGCAGCCGAGAACGGTTATCAGGTCTTCACGACCGCGCTCCTGGTCAGTCCCTGGCAGGATCAAGAGGCCATCATCTTGGCAGGTCAGGCTGCGGCCAAGCGCCACGGGCTTCGTTTCTTGGTGCGAGACTTCCG
>CAZLEA010000039.1:0-14455 GCA_964558445.1 uncultured Oscillospiraceae bacterium
GATAACCGGGATCGTAAGCCGTACGATCGGGATCGACGTGACGATCGCTTCTCTGCCGGAGAGGAGAGAAGAGACGATTACAAGGCGTCAAGTCACTTGGATGAAGATGGCTACCGCATGGGCGTCAGTGCCACGGGCATGTTCGTCAAGCCCAAGTACGATAAGAAGTTTGCCGCGAACCAAGGCAAGCTGACCGACCCCGAGGCTATGTCGGATGCCGGCAGAGCAGAAGTTGAAGAGAGTATCCGAGAGGATCGCCTGGAAGGTCGCAACCCGATCAAGGAGGCGCTCGTCGCCGGCCGTACAATCGATAAGCTCTGGGTTCAGAAGCCCCGAGAGGGTCGCTTCGACCCGACCGTTGCGGAGATCATCCGTGAGGTCAAGGAGCAAGGCGGCGTGATCATGGAAGTGGAGCGTCCCGCGCTCGACCGCCTCTCGATCACCAACGCGCATCAGGGTATCATCGCCCAGACCGCCGTGCACGCCTATGTCGAGGTCGCCGATATCCTGGCAGCCGCCAAGGAGAAGAACGAGACGCCGCTGGTTATTCTGTTAGACGAGATCAAGGATTCCTATAACCTGGGTTCCGTATTCCGTATTGCCGACGCAGCGGGTGCACATGGCGTGATCATCCCGAGGCGACGTGCAGTCGGACTGGACGCAATCGTGGCCAAGGCATCGGCCGGTGCCATCGAGCATGTCCCTTGTGCCCGTGTGACGAATCTGGTCACAACCATGGAAGAGCTGAAGAAGGAAGGTTTCTGGATTGCCGGCACGGCCATGGAGGGCAGTTCCGAATTGTCCAAGACGGATCTGACAGGTCCGCTCGCTATCGTCATCGGCAGCGAAGGTGAGGGTATGCGCGAACTGGTACAGAAGAACTGCGACATGTTGGTTTCGATCCCGATGAAGGGTAAGGTGAACTCCCTCAACGCTGCGGTTGCCGCCGGTATCGTGGTCTTCGAAGCCGTTCGTCAACGAGACCTCAAACAAGGCGGATCGGATGCTTAAGTTCTGAGCCGCATCAGACCACAAGGAGACGATTGTGCATTCGTTTGAAGAGGACAATCAGAAACGATCAGACGAAGAATTGGTGAAGGAAGCTCAACTTGGCTCGGCAGAGTCGTTTGAGCTTCTTTTGGCTCGATATAAACCGCTTGTCCGAGCTCAAGCATCAAGGTATTTCCTGAGTGGAGGGGATCGAGACGATTTGATCCAAGAGGGCATGATCGGCTTATTCAAGGCCGTTCACGGTTATGATCCGATAAGACAGGTACCCTTTGCCGCATTGGCCAAGACAACCGTGCACCATGCGATCCTAGATGCCCTGAGGCGCGATCAGGCGGGCAAACAGCGCCCGCTAAACGAATCGGATTCGCTCTATTGGACGGGCGAAGATAATACGAGTGAGCAGGTCCAAACCGTGGATACCGAAGCATCGGGCGTTATCGGTGGGAGTCCGCTGTCGGATATCGAAGCCGATGAGGCGGCAAGTCGTGTGATGGAACAGATGACGAAACTTCTTAGTCCGCGAGAGCTCGCCGTCTTATCTGCAAGTATCAAGGGACAGACAAGAGACGAAATCGCGAAGAACTTGGCACTAGAGCCGAAGCAAGTCGTTTATGCGCTCGCAAGAGCGAGGAAGAAGCTTAGAGACCGATTGTTAACGTAATGTTTGCAGCAATTATCATTGCAGCTTTGGCACCACCGTATATAATAAATATAGAGAAGATTAGTCAGTAGGTGATGTGCTTGAACCGGAAGAGGAAGAAACCGACCCATTTCGCGCGGCTGTATCGGCCGGCTAAGTCCGTACTCGCATTTGTGCTTGTGCTCGGACTTATTTTTGGTGTTTCTTTTCGCTGGTTATACGACTATCGCCCGTGGATCGAGGCCGAAGAGCCCAACGGATCGGGTAAGATCGACCCGTCGGGGACAGGCGTAGTCCCGACGCCGACTCCTGGTCCGAATACCGGGTGGCTGACATCCAATCAATTGGCCCAGCGTATTCTGGATGCGGTGGCGAGTAATACGTCTGCACAAGATATTTATTCCGGTATCCCGCAAGCTCAGCTTGACGGCTTAACATACGAGGAATTCCATCGTTACATCGGCTTGATCGACTTGGCGATGGATGGCGTGCCCGTATCGTTCTCGCCCATGACCGTGTCGGAGCGAGATCGTCAGATTACCCGTATTATCCAGGTGGATCCGCGCTACAGCGAGATCGCCGAATCGAGTACCTATCACTGGCTTGAGACATCGACGGGGGCGGGGAGCGAGAGCTTTGCTATCGCTATACAACGAAATTCTACCGGTATGGACTATCTGGATCACGAGTGGGTTCGCAATGTCATTGACCTCTACGATTACGCTCAAACGTATTTCGGTACGATCAAGCAAGAGAATGCCGAGGTTCTGGCCGCCATGATCTCGTCGGCGTCGGCATCCGGGGAGGTTCGCTTGGCGAAGGCCCGGGCGACCTTGGACTTCTACGACGTCTACCCTGTAAGCACACAGGGGCTTAAGATCAAGGCGTTTGATATCTCGCGCATTCGCTACACAGTCAAGAGTAATTACAATGATAAATTGGCTACCGATACCGAGTCTGAGACAGACGATGTGACATTACTCAATCGCGCTGCGCTTGCCTCTGCGGCCCAAGACGGTCTGATCGAATCCGAGCTGACAAGAGATCTCCAGTTGTTCCGAGATGCCGATGACGTATTTCGTATCCAAGACGATATCCCGACGGTGAGTACGCAGGAGGATTTCGATCTGTTTATCCGCGAAGATGACGTGCTTCATTTGGGTCTTGAGCTAGTCTCCAGTGATGTCGAGCTGCTGCTTGGTGCACCGCTGGATTTGAAACAACTGGATGTTCAGGTCGGCCGCTCGGGCGATGAATCGGAAGAGCGTGTCGGTAACTTGATTCATAATCAGGATACAGGCAGTGAGGAACAAGAAGAACGCTCCTATCTGTTTGTGATTTATGAAGGGATTGAATTACTAATCGAGAATCCGGTCTTGATTCGTGACGGTGCGGCGGTCATGGGAACACTTGTCGGCTACACTGTTGTGTCGGATCGCTTCCACACGGTCAAGGGCTTATCGGTTCAGTCTACGATGGACGAGATCCTGGCGCTCTATCCATTTATCGATCAAACGTATTATCGCATGAAGAATACGACGCTTGGCGAGTACTTATCCTTCCCGCTCGGAAGCGAGCTTCATAATACGGATGAATCCGTTCGCGCGATTCGCGTCGGTCGTTTGGAAGAACTGGGGCTTGGTCTCTATGAGGACGGAGCACTCTTCGGAACCGCTTACTCGCTGGATATGAACATTGAACCCAAGTCCGGACTCAGTTGGAAATCGATAAACGGCGAGGGGGATACAACAAACGATCTGCCTGTCGTCGATCGGCCAATGGCGAATTAATGATTCGATAACGATAAGAATATATGGATAGTAACGATAGGAATTAATTTGGATAGCAAAAACCCCGCAAGCCTTGTGGCTGCGGGGTATTAGCTTGGTGCACCCTACAGAAATCGAATCCATAACCTTCTGATCCGTAGTCAGACGCTCTATCCAGTTGAGCTAAGGGTGCATTTGTTTGGTCAACGAACGTTATTGTACGTCGTTTCCGAAATGAAGTCAATAGCTCATTTTAGCTTTTGCCAAAAAAGGGTGAATCTATACAGCTTTTCGAAATATGTTAAGAGAAGAAGGAACAATATTACCATCGTGTAGCATCAATTCGTAGTGAGATGTGCGAAACCGTGCTTTTGGCTTTACTTGATTGATCTGCATATGATAGAATCGATTAGCATTTCATGTATAAAGGTATTTACATGTGAACAGGGGTGAGAACACCCCGTTGAGGAGGATATTCGATGGCTTCGACAGTGGAGAGATTAGAGAACAGCAGAGTGAAACTAACACTCGATATTGACACCCATGATTTTAAGCATGCGATGGAGTACGCGTTCAACAAGAACAGCAAGCGTTTCACCGTCCCTGGCTTCCGCAAGGGTAAGGCACCGATGCAGATGGTTATTCGCTACTATGGCGAGGGTATTCTGTATGAGGATGCGATTGATCACGCGTTTGCGCATGCATACGAGGATGCGATCAAGGAGCATGACCTGCAAGTCGTGTCGCAGCCTGAGATTGATATCGATGAGATTGGCCTCGATAAGGGCTTGAAGATGACAGCAGAAGTCACCGTTAAGCCGGAAGTTGTTCTCGGTCAGTACAAGGGTGTAGAGGCTGTGAAGCCGGACACCGACGTCACTGACGAACAAGTCACAGCCGAACTGGATCGTATCCGTGAGCGCAACAGCCGTATGGTTCCCGTAGAGGACCGCGCAGTTGAGGATGGCGACACCGCCAACATCAACTACGAAGGCTTCAAGGATGGTGTCCCGTTTGACGGTGGTCAGGCAGACGATCATGATCTGCGCATCGGCTCCGGTTCGTTTATCCCCGGCTTCGAAGAGCAGATTGTGGGACACAGCGTCGGTGAAGAGTTTGATGTCAACCTCAGCTTCCCTGAGGACTATCACGAGGAGAGCCTCGCCGGTCAGCCGGTTGTCTTCAAGGTGAAGATCAATTCGATCAAGGTCAAGGAATTGCCGATCTTGGATGATGAGTTCGCCAAGGACGTTTCCGAATTCGATACACTCGATGAGTACCGCCAATCCTTGCGCGAGAAGCAAGTAGAGAGCGCAGAGTCGACTGCGAAGAACGTGTTTGAGAACAACGTCGTTCGTGCCGTTGCACAGAACGCTACAGTTGAGATCCCGCCCGTCATGGTCGAGAACGAGATGGACAACATGGTCGCACAGCAAGATCAGCAGATGCGCCAGCAAGGTCTGTCGCTCGAGCAGTACCTCGGCTACCTCGGTCAGGATATGAACGACTTCCGTGAACAGTATCGCGAGATGGCTGCCGAGCGTGTCAAGACATCGCTTGTGCTTGAGGCTATCGGTAACGTCGAAGCGGTCGAACCCGATGAGGAGAAGATCGACCAGGAGATTGCAGACCTCGCTGCACAGTACGGCATGCAGCAAGATGAGCTGAAGAAGAACCTCGGTGAAGACGATTATGACTACCTGCGCAGAAACGCGCGTGTACAGATTGTTGTCGACATGATCCGTGATGCTGCGATCGCTATTCCTGAACCCGAAGTCGTCGAAATGGACGACGTCGAAGGTATGTATGACGAACTAGCCAAGGAAGATGCTTCGGAAGAAGCCTAAACCTTAGTGAATCCGAATCCTAAATATTGAATTGTGAAGCCGGTCTTATACCATCTTGGAGCTGTACAGCAGCGAAATGAGTATATAGTACCGGTTTCTTTACAGTTTCGTCACCAAGATACGACCTTCTTTGACTATTATTGATATAATAGAAAAAACATGGAAATCTATGTATTTATTAAAGGAGTAATACGAGTATGAGTTTAGTCCCAATGGTAGTTGAACAGACCGCACGCGGCGAACGTTCGTATGATATTTATTCAAGATTGCTGAAGGAGAGAATCATCTTCTTGAGCGAGGATGTCAACGCAACCACCGCCAGCTTGGTAACGGCACAGATGCTGTTCCTGGAAGCTGAGGATCCGGATAAGGACATCATGTTCTACATCAACAGCCCGGGCGGTGAAGTGACCTCCGGTATGATGATTTATGATACGATGCAGTATATCAAGCCGGACATCCAGACGATCTGCATGGGTATGGCAGCCAGTATGGGTGCCTTCCTCCTCGCTGCAGGCACGAAGGGCAAGCGTTTCGCGCTTCCCAACGCCGAAGTTATGATCCACCAGCCGTCAGGCGGTGCACAGGGACAGGCGACGGATATCGTCATTGCCGCTGAGCATATTGTGAAGATGAAGAATAAGTTGAACTCGATTCTGGCGGATCGTACCGGCCAGGACATCGAGAAGATCAAGATCGATACGGAGCGTGACCACTGGATGTCAGCTGAAGAGGCGCTCGAGTATGGCCTGATCGACAAGATTATGGATAGGAGCCAGTAACTCATGTCAGGTAACGGTAAGAACGGTAAACAGGACTTGTTCACACCTCTTGTTTGCTCATTTTGTGGTAAGGATGAGTCGATGGTTGAGCGTTTGATCGCAGGCCCCGGCGTCTACATCTGTAACGAGTGTGTAGAACTCTGCCACGATATCCTCTCAGCGGAGGAATTCTCAAACAAGGGTGGGGTAAGTGCTCTGCCGGATCGTGTGCTGTCACCTCGTGAACTGAAGGAAGCGCTAGACCAATATGTGATCGGTCAAGACGAGGCGAAGCGAGTCCTCGCGGTAGCCGTTTACAATCACTACAAGCGCATCTTCGGCGGAGCGGGTGTCTCGGTATCCGAGAACAAGAAACCTAAGAAGGCAAGTGCCTCCAAGGCCAAATCCAAGGAGGAAGAAGAGGAAGTTGTCGAGCTTGCCAAGAGCAATATCCTGCTCATGGGTCCGACAGGTTCGGGTAAGACACTGCTTGCACAGACCCTGGCTCGCGTACTCGATGTCCCGTTTGCCATCGCGGATGCCACCGCTCTGACGGAAGCCGGTTATGTCGGCGAGGACGTCGAGAATATCTTGCTGAAACTGCTTCAGAACGCGGACTACGATATCGAGCGTGCCGAGCGCGGGATCATCTATATAGACGAGATCGATAAGATCACGCGTCGATCGGATAACCCCTCGATCACTCGTGATGTCAGCGGTGAGGGCGTGCAGCAAGCGCTCCTGAAGATTCTGGAGAGCACGATTGCCAACGTACCGCCTCAGGGCGGTAGGAAGCATCCGCACCAAGAATTCTTGCAGATCGATACGACCAACATCTTGTTTATTGTCGGCGGTGCCTTCGATGGTATCGAGAAGGTGATTGCGGACCGTATGGGTAAGAACGGCATCGGCTTCGGTGCCAAGGTCGAGAGTGTCGGTCAGATCAGGGAGAGCGAGCTTCGTCATGAGTTGATGCCTCAGGACTTGTTGAAGTTCGGCTTGATTCCCGAGTTTATCGGACGTATCCCGGTGACGGTGACGCTCGATAACCTGGATTTGGATGCGATGATCCGTATTCTGCAAGAGCCGCGCAACGCGCTGATCAAGCAGTACAAGCGCTTGCTTGAGCTGGATCATGTCGAGCTTGTCTTCACCGAAGATGCGATCGATGCGATCGCCGGTCTAGCGCTGGAGCGCAAGACGGGTGCCAGAGGACTTCGCTCTATTTTGGAAGACTGCATGAAGGATGTCATGTTCGAGATCCCGAGTCGAGACGACGTCGTGAAGTGCACGATTACCAGGGAAGCTGTCCTGGGAGAAGCAGAGCCGATCCTTGAATTTAAGGAGCTGAAGTCAGCTTAAGCGCCTTCAAGCCAAATGAATTGTTAGCGGAGGTCGCGGTCACATAGGTGGCTGCGACCTTTTGACATTTGGGTCAGTTTGGGCGAATAGGGGCGAAGAACGGTTGTGTAAGTACCGACGTCGATTCGTATACTTCAGGTACAAACATCGTTTGGCCATACGGTCACGTACAAGGAGGTCTACATGAACATGGATACGAAACAGAATCAGTACGCACAGCGAAGCGAACAAGACGAGGTCACATTCGAGATCTTGGATCACATCGGCAGCCTATCTACTTCGAGCAGCGGTTGGCGTCGAGAAGTGAACATCGTGGCATGGAACGGAAGGCAGGCACGCCTCGATATCAGAGATTGGAATCCCGAGCATACGAAGATGAGTCGGGGTGTCGGCCTGAACGGGACCGAGACAGAGAATCTTCTTGCCTTGCTGCGCGATTTCAACCCCTTGCAAGCGGGGATCTAAGATCGATCTATCCAGAATCAACGAGGTTCCGTTGCGGCGGAGCCTTTTTTTGTCCTTACCGTCATTTTCACTTCTGCTCGGAATCTGTTACTATTTTATTCAGAGGGTGCATGCTCTATACAATACAATATACGAGAATTGAAGAAATGAGGTTTGGCTTATATGTTGGAAGATTTGTTGCCGGGTATCGATGAAGAGTTTCAGGATAGAGTCGGATCCGTCCCCTTCTTGGTTGAGGGAGCGAAGCGTTACTTCTCCGAAGGTGCCACACCGAACAAGCCCAGTGTACACCCGGTGCATGAGCTGACTTATGTGCGTCGCGGTACCGTCCGCTTCCAGATCAAGGGCAAGTCCTATCTGCTCTCAGAAGAGCACGCGATCGTCATCAAGCCGAATCAGGAACACACATATTTAATCTTGGACGGACCTTGTGAGATGGTTGCGGTCTATTTCGGCTTCACGAAGCCCGTAGAGCCCAAACCCGAGTTCGTACCGCTTACCGCACCGCCCAAGCCGCCCAGTAAGAAGAAGACGGGGATGGATGCCGTGTCATCAGTATCGATCGATGAGTTCTTCAGCTTCATGGGCACCGATGATGAGCAGGCGATGAGCGATTCGCAAGATGCGGCCTTCATGATCGACGGTCCTTACCGCAAGGATACGGCCAACCTTGTCGAACGCATCTTGGCGGAGAGCAAGGGCGACGAATTGGCACGTAAGTTGATGATGAGACTATTGGCCATTGAACTGGTTGTCGTCGTATCTCGTGCACTCAAATCCGCATGGGAGAAGAGTCTTCGCATCCGCGAGGGTAAGGCCAGAGAACTTGTCACCATTGCCAGAGACTATATCGCCGCCAATTTCGATCAAGACCTCAGCGTGGCCGATGTAGCCAATTATGTGTTTTTGAGCCAAGGGTACTTCGCCAGAGCCTTCCGCGATGAAGTCGGAATGAGCCCGATGGCATATATGATGAAGGTTCGAGTGGACGAAGCCTGTAAGCTCCTCGAAGTCGGTGATCTGAAGATCTCCAGTATCGCGACGAAGGTCGGTTTCTCCAGTCCCCAGCGATTCAATTCCGCATTCCGCAAACACACCGGTATCTCACCCATGGCGTATCGCCGCAAGATTCAAGAAGAAGAAGAGGAGTAACTATATGTCGTCTTCCAAGCTACTGAACATGGCGAAGACAGGCGCCATGTTAATCGGAGGTGCCTTCCTCTGTGCTATTGCCATCAATGTTTTTTATTTGCCGACCCAATTGACGATGGGTGGTATCACGGGTGTAGCGTCGATCGTGTATCAGAGTGTGAATCTGCCGATCTCGTTTGGTCTCCTCGTGGCCTTGATCAATATCCCCTTGTTCGTCATCGGCGGTCTCAAGATCAGCAAGCGCTTCATTATCAACAGCCTCATCGGAACACTGGTCTACTCCGTCGTGATTGACCTGACCGAGCCTGCGATGGTCGCCTTCTACAATCGCTATATGGCGTCCCAGACGGGGCAAGCAGGAGATCTGTTTATCGCATCGATTGTTGGTGGTGTCTGCTATGGCATCGGCCTTGGCTTCATGCTCTACAGCGGTTATACGACGGGTGGCACGGATATCATCGCAATTTTGATCCGGCGCAAGTTCCATCACTTCAGCCTGGGCCAGATTCTGTGGGTGATGGATGCACTCGTAATTGCAAGCTCGGCTTATTTCTATCGTAATTCTGCAGAGAGCAGCATTATTGTGACCTTGTACTCGGCGGTATCAATCTTCTTAACAAGCAAAGGCATCGACTTCGTCCTCGAAGGCTTCAATTTCCAGCGAACAGCGTTTATTATCTCCGAACTGAATTCGGTGATCTCGAAACGCATCATGGTGGAATTGGACCGTGGATTGACATCGCTGAAGGGTATGGGCGGATATACAGGGCGTGAGCAAGATGTGTTGATGTGCGTGCTCTCCAAGGAGCAGATCGGTCGCCTGAAACAGATTGTGACAGAAGAGGACCCGAAGGCGTTTGTGTTCGTTATGGATACGAGAGAAGTCCTAGGCGAGGGATTCGGCACGGATCAGTACCTGAAGTGACCGCATACTATTTATGAAATACGTCCAAGAGATGTAGCCGTTCTTACCTCAGCTTGACATTTTTGGAAACAAATGTTACAATTATATTTAGTTTGAGATTAGGAGGTCAGCTATGATTGCGAAGAACGATGTGGAACAGTGCCGTACTGATTTAATTGCCTGTCTAGGCCGTAAGGTCAAGCTCAGATCCAACGGTGGACGTAAACGGATTATCATCCATGAAGGCATTCTGGACAGTTGTTATCCAAACGTATTTACGGTGCGCTGTGACCGCGAGCAGAGTAAATATCCTGAGTTGATCTCGTTTAGTTACGTAGATATACTAACCGAGGCTGTAGAAGTTGCCGTTGAGCACAGTTCAATCAGCAGCTAGGCGAATATTAGCCGGATATTTAACTAAGATTCAATTGAATACTCCATTTCGCCGAGATTCAGTGTTACACTGTTGAACTGAAATGGACTTAAACTTCTGTCTTACGGCAGAAGTTTTTTATGCCGATAAGTATAATTACGATTTAGTTAGAGGATGAACCATGCCCTGGATAAAAGACGGAGTTGCTCCCGGTAAGATTAATTTATATTTGGATATTACAGGCCGTCGCGAAGACGGTTACCATGACGTGGATACGGTGATGCAGACTATCGATATGGCCGATACGATTCAAGCCCAGATGTTGTCGGAGACAGCTGCACAGCGGATGTTCCATGATGAGCATAAGAGCTTGCCGCCAGCAGCCGACCTCGGTCCGTCTATCAAGATCAGTATTGAGATGGCCTGGTTCTCAGCGGCGGGTGCATGGCTCGATATAGAACAAGTCGAAGCCAATATCTGCTATAAGGCAGCCAAGCGATTCTGGCTTCATGCCGTCGGAGCAGAGGGGATGGCCGTTGGGCCTGTGCAGCGCCTCTTGATTCGTATTCAGAAGCGAATTCCGATGGAAGCAGGACTTGGCGGCGGCAGCGCCGATGCGGCTGCCTTGCTCGATATACTCTGGCAGGTCTACGGCAAGCCATTCCCCTATGCCGAGCTCGAAACGGTTGCGAGCGAGACCGGGGCCGATGTCCCGTTTTGCCTCAAGGGCGGTACCAGACACTGCAGCGGTATCGGTGAGAAGATGACGGCCTTGCCTTCGCTTCCCACTTGGGAGCTGCTTGTGATTAAGCCGGATCAAGGGAGCAAGACGGCAGACGCCTTCTCGCGCTACGACCGGATGCAAGAACAAGAAGCTACGGCGAAGCGCCTCAAGGTCGTGCATGACGCCGCGGCCTTCAGAACGAAGCTTGCCGAGATCGCCTTCAACGCCAAGGTCTCTGCCAGAGCAGCAGACGATGCGATCGATTTATCGCCGCTTCAGGAACTTGGCGGAAACGTCTTTGAACCACTAATCACCGATGACTTACCGCAGATTCGCAAATTACTGGATGGTTTGAAGGAGATGTATCCTGAAGCTTTGACTTCGCTATCCGGTTCGGGGACTGCGTGTTATGTGCTCTTCGGTGCCCGTGAATCCGGTATCGAGATCAAGCCGCTTCACCGTTTCCTCGATACGATACTCGGTGAAGGCAAGTATAAGATCTATCGTACACGCCTGCGCAAGGGCCGTTTCGGCGCCGAGATCTAGTATCGACAGGCATGAGAACTTGCAATAAACGGATTTATCGCGTAGCATTGACAAGTTCATGAAAAAAACGCTATAATCTAGTGCATTATGGCATGAAGGGTGGAGGTGAAATCAATGTCAAAAATGACCTTCCAGCCAAAGAAGCGTCAGCGTAGTCGCGAACATGGTTTTCGTAAGAGAATGCTGACCTCAAGTGGCAGAGACGTTTTAAGAAGAAGACGGCTTAAGGGACGAAAGAAGTTATCGGCCTAAGTTTGATGAAGACCGCCGGTGAAGTGGTCTTTATTCTTTTCATGTAAATGTGAAGGATAAGGAGTGCACTGACCGGCGTTATTTGTAAGGATGGAGATTCATGGGTCAGATACCGACCATTAAACTGAACCGTGAGTTTTCGCTTGTATTTCGCAGAGGTAAGAAGGTTCACACACACAGCTTGGTACTGCATGTGTTGGAACGACGCAAACAGCCGGGGATACGCTTGGGTGTTGCCGTCAGTTCCTCTGTTAGGACTGCCGTTGAGCGCAATCGCTTGAAGCGTTTACTGCGCGAGGCCTTCCGGCACGAAGCGAAGCATCTCTATGGTGGCTACGATATCATATTGACAGCCAAGGACTTGAAGCCGCAAGCCGAGTATCGACACATCGTGAAGGATTTGCGTTATGCGCTGCGTAAGAGCAATCTCTATGTTGAGGATACAGGCGAGGGCGGACGAGAAGAGAGCACATGAAACGGATCTTAATTTGGCTCATCCGAGCGTATCAGAAGGGGATCTCACCGATGATGGGACCCAGTTGCCGTTTTGTACCATCTTGCTCTCAATATGCAATCGATGCGATCGGTCACTACGGTGCGATCCGCGGGATCATCAAATCGATTTGGCGTGTCTTGCGCTGTAACCCGTTTAGTAAGGGTGGATATGACCCGGCCGTCCCTGAGGCAGACGACTCGGAGTAAACGAATAGTTAGAGGATACACACATGGACTTAATCACAATACCGATTGCTGCCGGCATTCTAGATCCTCTGTATATAGCGTTTGGCTGGATTATACAGAAGCTCTATTTTGTGTTTGGCAATTATGGCGTGACAATTATCATCTTCACGATATTTATTCGTTCGATTATGATTCCGCTCTATACCAAGCAGCATAAGACAACCTTGAAACAGGGGCAGCTAAGCGATGAGATCGCTGACTTGAAGCGCCATTACAAGGATGACAATCAGGGCTTCACGCTGGCTCAACAAGAACTCTTCAAGACTCATAAGATCTCGATGTTCAGCGGTTGTCTGCCGCAGATCGTTGCACTCTTCATGATCTGGCCGATCTGGCGTATTATCTCGAGTCCGCTTCGCTATATCATGGGCGTCTCGGTCGAGAATATCACCGCGATGGGAAGCCGACTCAGCGAGATGGGGCTACTGAATTCGGCCGAAGCGGCCAATATCGTCAACCGCGATATCCCGATTATCTCCGCTCTACAATCGAACGGTGAAGCGCTCACGGAAATGGTGAACGCCGGCCTAATTGAGACAAGCCAAATTCTTAACCTGAAGTTCCTCGGCATGAACCTCGGTGTGCAGCCGAGCTGGCAACCGGCTCTTCTCTTCGGAGATCAGATGAAGGTGTATCTGCCACTCTTGATTATCCCGGTTCTGGCCGTCGTAACAACCTTCTTGGTGTCGACCATAACGGAGAAGACCAACCCCGCTATGGCGCAGAACAAGAAGAACGCTGAACTTGCCAAGAAGAACCCGGCGAGAGACGCCAACCAGCAGGTCGATCAATCCGCCGGTATGATGAAGTCCATGAAGTTCATGATGCCTGTCATGACGTTGATGACCGTCTTCTTTGCCCCTGCTGCGATGGGTATGTACTGGGTTATCGGTAACTTGATGGCGATTACGCAGTCACTTTTGTTGTATAATCTCTATACGAAGCCCGTCTATCTGAAGATGGAGGAGCAAGAGAAGCAAGCCAGTTTAGTGCTGAATCCCAAAAAAGGAGCTGACAACAATGCCTAAATCCGTAGAGAGAACAGGGAAAACGATTGATGAAGCCGTCCAAGAAGCCTTGGTCGAATTGGGCGTGAGTATCGATGATGTCGTGATCGACGTCTTAGACGAAGGTGATAGCGGTATACTGGGTATCGGTCGCAAGCCGGCACGCGTCCTGGTAAGTTATGATGGACCCGATCTGGATGTTCTACCTGTCGCTACGGATGAGACCGCAGTTGAAGCGGTCGATGCAGAAGTGCCTGTCGAGGAAGCCGCAAGCGAGAGCGAGGTGGTCTACTTCGGAGACGATGAGGCAGAACTCGCGGGGCACGATGGCGAAGAGGAAGCGAATCGTGCCGTCAACTATCTGGAAGATATCTTCTCTTATATGGATATTGATGCCGATTTCTCGTTTGAACTCGAAGACGATCGCATCTTGATCGATGTTGACGGTGAGGACGTAGGTGCTGCCATCGGACGTCGCGGCGACACGTTGAACGCGATGCAATACCTGACCAGCCTCGTGGTGAACAGAGGCAGCGACAAACACCGTTACGTGACGGTCGATATCGCAGGCTACCGCAAGCGTCGCGAGAAGTCGCTGACCGAGATGGCCGAGCGTACGGCGAAACGGGTGATTGAGGTCGGTAAGGACTTCGTGATGGAACCCATGACTGCCGCCGAGCGCAGGATTATACATACGGCACTGCAGGATTACCCCGGTATCCGTACCGAGAGTGAGGGCGTTGAGCCCAGACGTTCTGTTGTAATTATTCCTTTGAACAGAAACTAAGCTCTTGTGTGAGTGTAATAAGCAATCAGGCGGTAGGGCGAATTACCCTGCCGTCTTTTGTTATTCTGCCTCCTCCGATTGCGAATTGGCGGTCCTGGAGGGAGCAGTAATGAG
>CAZLEA010000040.1:0-4262 GCA_964558445.1 uncultured Oscillospiraceae bacterium
GGATTCACCTGCAAGCGATCAATTAGATAGGTCCAATCCTCGGCATATGAATCTGCAGTGGCCCAGCTCTGCGATACTTCGCCCACAGTCTTAGCGGTACCGGCCAGATAGACGAAGTGTCTCGGATCGATCGGCTCCTCAAGCGGGTAACCGTCTTGACCGGCATAGAGCGCCAGGTGTTCGTAGTGGGCTCGTATCCCCTCTTCCCAAGATGAGAATCGCTGATGCGCATCCGCATCGTAGTCGTCGCCTCCGCCGGACGTCTTCAGCCCACAGGGATTCATATAGGTTTCATCCAGCACACCGCCGAACTTCGCGAATCCGGTCTCTAGCGCAGCCTGCGTATAGGCGACCACCGGATCAACCCCGTACTCCGCAGCCAATTCCCAATAGATCGGTGCCAAGGACATGAATAGTTTGTTCGCACCGTTTCGTTTAGCCCAGCCCTCAGCTTGTTCAAGCGTCGCCGTAGCATCGGTGAGAACGAGCTTGTCGTAGTCTCGTACAACGGGCGGCAGTGGCTCTTCCGGTGGATGCGACTTGATATAAGAACGAAGCAGAACGGCACCCGCCAAGAGGACAAGTGAGATCAGTAGGATGGTGAGGATGCGCGCACGCTTGTTTCCAGTCATATTACTTGTTGCCCCAAATTGATTGTATTCACGGCTATCCTGCCGCTCCATTCATTCTAGCCGAGATTCTGTAGTTAATCATTTATTTGCGATTAATTGTGTTATGATTTGCAACAAACTTGAGTGAAGGAGATGTCGCTATGATCGGAGCCCTCGTAAATACGCTTGCCGTCTGTATCGGTAGCCTAATCGGATTATTGTTGAAGAAGGGCATCCAAGAACGCTTCGTATCCATCATGCACCAAGCACTCGGACTCAGCACAATCTGCATCGCGATCCTGGGCATGATCAAGGGCGAGAACGAGCTCATCATCATACTCTCTGTCGTTATCGGTGCCCTGATAGGCGAGGCCGTGCGGATGGAGGACCGTTTCAACGGTCTGGCGGATCGCCTAGGCAGGCTATTGGTCAGAGGAGACGCGGAGCAAGGCTCACTCGTGCTCGGCTTCACGACGGGTACCATCTTCTTCTGCATCGGATCGATGGCGATCGTCGGTTCGCTGCAGAGCGGCTTGCAGGGCGATCACAATATGATCTACGCCAAGTCGCTACTGGACTTCATCACGTCCATCATCTTCGCCTCGACGATGGGCATCGGCGTCATGTTGTCGGCCGTATCTATCCTAGTCTTCCAAGGCAGCATCGTGCTCTCCGCCCAGTTCCTCGCGCCGTTCCTCAGCGATTCCATCATCAACAATATGGTAGCCGCAGGCTCTGTCCTCGTATTCGCGATCGGCTTGAACCTCGCCCTGAAACAGAAGATCAAGGTATCGAATCTGCTGCCGGCGGTGTTCCTGCCGCTCGTGTTCGGCTTGGTGGCGGGCTTGTTCGGCTGAGCGGTCCCGCAGGTTTAGCTAAGCGGGTCGACTTACGTCGCAATCACACCGTCTACATCCCAGAGGTCTTGCCAATCGCTTGCACCGTCCCATAAGAAGACCTGGCCCTTGATTAAGCGGTTATTGCGGTCTGCTTGCTTGAGCAGTGCCATATCCTCATCACTGAGCTGCACATCGATCACGCTCTCAAGATTATTCTCGTACTTGACCGGATCGATCGAGAACGGAATCGGGATGGCTCCCAATCTTACGGCCCAAGACAGACAGATCGCTGCCGGATGGACGCCATGTCTGTTTGCTACTTGGACGACCTCGGGCAGTTCCATATCCACCACATCTTCTGCGGATTTGTCGCGCTCGGGGCGACTCGGACTACCTAGCGGGCTGAAACCGATCGGCCGTATGTCGTTTGCCAAGTAATACGAGAGCAGTTCAGGCTGTTGGAAGCCCGGGTGTAGCTCCATCTCGGCGAGTACAGGGCGTATGCGACACAGCGGTAGGACTGCCTCCAGCTTCGCGATCGTCATATTCGACATGCCAATACTTCGCGCAAGCCCCAAGTCCACGAGCTCTTCTAACTCGTGCCATGTCGCCATGAAGCGCTCAACGGAGAAGGGCTTGGAATCCGGATTTCGACTATCTCCGGATGCCCCGGGTGCGTGGTAATTCGGGAACGGCCAGTGGAGGAAGTAAGTATCCACGTAATCGAGCTGTAGATCCGCGAGGCTCTGTTTGCAAGATGCCAGAACTCTACCGGGCCCGTGCGCATCGTTCCAGACCTTGGATGTCACGTAGAGCTCGTCTCTCGTGACGACGCCGTCCCTCATAGCCTCCGCGAACACCTGCCCGATCCGATCCTCGTTGCCATAGACGGAAGCGCAGTCAAACAGGCGATAGCCGCTGCGAATTGCGCCGGCCACGGCCTCTGCGATCTCTTCTGGTCCATACTTGTCGGAGCCGAAGGTCCCCATGCCAGTTGCCGGGATCACTTGACCGCCGGCGAGTGTGAACTGTGCTAGCTTACTCGTATCGATTCTGTTTGTCATAGAAACTCCTGTCATCCGATCGTTATCATCAGGCTGCTGTCATCTGATCCCGGTGGGTCGGCGTCACGTGGGGGGGGTAGATGCTTAGTCGAATACGACGGCGACTTTGCCACAATTACCGTCTGCCATCAGTGCGAACGCCTCTGCTGCTTCCTCGAGCTTGAATGTATGCGTGACCAGCTCATCCGGGTGAATCCCCCAGCGCACGATTCGCTCGACCAGATCCTCCATCTTCCAGATGCTGGTGACCCAACTGCCGTAGATGCTCTTCTGGCCGTGGATGATATCCGGGCTCGGGTTGAAGTGAACCGCACCGCCCTCACCGATAAACGCGATCTTCCCCCACTCTCTGGTGGCACGGATGGCAAGCTGTCTGCCGGCATCGCTGGCACTCGTGTCCACGGCCTTCTCGACGCCGCGCCCTCCCGTGAGCCTGCGGATCTCATCTTCCGCCGTCTCGTCTGCCATCAACACATGGTCTGCGAGGCCTAGGCTCTTAGCTAACTCGATTCTCGCCTCGGAGCGCTCGACACCGATCAGGAGATTCGCCCCCATGGCCTTGGCAAGCTGAAGCGTGGCGAGACCCACGGGCCCGAGACCGACAACGAGTACGGCATCATTACCGGACACGCCGATCTTCTCCAGGCCCTCGTACGTTGTCCCGAAGCCGCAGGCGATCTGTGCGCCATCGACGTAGCTGAGCTCATCGGGCAACGAAACCAGGTCCTTCTCCTCCGCGAGGATAAACGGCGCCATCCCGCCATCTCGCTGCCAACCGTAGGCCTTGCGGTGCTCGGACGAGCAGGAGATCATGAAACCCATGCGACAATCATGGCAGACGCCGCAGCCGGAGATGTGATAGACGATCACGCGATCGCCAACCTTGAAGCGTTTCATGCCGGGGCCCACCGCCTCGATGATACCGCAGGGCTCGTGACCACCAATCTTACCGGGGATATAACCCTCCGCGCCTTGGCCCGTATGCTCGCGATAAATTGCACGGATATCGCTACCGCAGATCGTCGTCGCCTTCGTACGGATTAGTACTTCACCGTGACCGGGCGTGGGGATCAGGAATTCATGTAGTTCAACCGTGCTGTTACCGGGCAGCACCGCACCCATCATCTTCTCTGACATACCTCGTCCTCTCTTCCCTTCGATTTCGTTTCGGAACGAATTTGTTCTCTTGACCTGAATTATACCGTATCGGAACAAATTTGTTCTCTTGACCTGAATTATACCGTATCGGATCGAATCTCGGGTTTAGCTGTGTTATCATGGCCGATAGCAGAAATACGCGAAGCTATAAGCTGAGCAACACACTGCAACTATTTGCATAATCAAGTTAAGAAGGATCCCATGTTAAGAACACTCAGAGAAGAAGATTTCGACAAGTTATACGACCTGATGGAACGAAGTTTCCCCCTAGACGAATACAGACCCTATGATCTACAGAAGGCGCTGCTGGAGAACCCCTACTACACGATCTACACGCGCTACGGAGACGAAGGGGCGATCGAAGCGTTTATCACGATATGGGAATTCGCTGCCTTCTCCTTTATCGAGCACTTCGCGGTGAATCCGCTCTATAGAAACGACGGTATCGGCGCCAAGGTGCTGGCCGATCTGCGCGAGCTCATGGGCCAGAAACCGATCTGCCTCGAAGTCGAGCACCCGACAGATGAGCTCAAGACGAGGCGTATCGGCTTCTATGAGCGAAACGATTATCATCTAAACGACTATCCCTA
>CAZLEA010000040.1:4362-9203 GCA_964558445.1 uncultured Oscillospiraceae bacterium
GAACTTCGTCTGTGCGATGCCAAGCTCTGTTACGAGCTCGCCATAGAACTTGCGGAGGAAGTCTACCGATGCCTTGGCCGCAATGTAGTGTCCGACACCCTCACCGTAGTTGTTACGCGTGAGAACCGGCATACCGGCGTAGAAGTCGTGTGCATAGACAGCCAGCACGTCTGCGCCCTCCGGATGTACGAGCTCGCAGAGTTCGGTGAGCTTGTAAGTGTCACCGGAATCCAGCATCTTCATCTCGTTGGACTGATGGTCGAACAGCGCGTCGATCTCCTCGCGGCGGATGCCGAAGACTTCGTTTAGGCCTTCTGCCGGCAGCGTGCCGAGGTAGACGAGGTCGTTTGCGTTGACGATACCGCCCATGTAGGTGAAGACCAGGTGACCGCCCTTCTTAACGAAGTCCTTGAGCTTGGTCGGGAAGCCGTCACGCAGCATATAGAGCATGGGGGCGACGACGAGCTTGTAGCCGTCGAGGCTGTCCACTTCGGAGTCGACGAGGTCGACGTTGATGCCGCTCTCACGGAAGTAGCGATAGTGCTCGTAGAAGGTATCCTCGTAGTGGATACCGCTGTTGCGCGGTCCGCGGGTGTCGTTTAGCGCCCAGCGATTCTCCCAGTCATAGACCATGGCTACGTCACTTCGGACGTTCGAGCCCTGTAGCTCGCTCATGGCCTCGAGGCGATTACCCAGTTCCTTGACCTCGAGGAAGACGCGGTCGTCGTTACGACCCGAGTGGTCGACAACGGCGCCATGGAACTTCTCGGAGGAACCACGGCTCTTGCGCCACTGGAAATACTGGACGGAATCCGAGCCGTGGGCGACAGCCTGTAAGGACGACAAGATGTGCATGCCCGGGCGCTTCAAGCGGCTAACCGCCTGCCAGTTCGTCATGCTGGGCGTGCTCTCCATCAGGAGGAAGGGCTCGCGCTTCACCGAGCGCATCACATCGTGGCACATGGCCGTGTAGACGGCTACGCGATGCGGCGAGCGATCGTCATCTGCATGCCACTGCGGGTAGGCGTCCCAGGAAACAATGTCCAGCTCCTTACCAAACTTGAAGTAATTCAAGCCCTCATAGAAGCTCATCAGGTTCGTCGTGATGGGGATGTCCGGATTCACGGCGTGGACAGCTGCGATTTCGTGCTTCATGAAGTCGATCGTCTGGTGCGTCGTGAAGCGCTTCCAGTCGAGCGTCAAGCCATGCACGTCGGTATCGGCGTGGTCGAACGGCGGGTGAATCTGATCCCACTCCGTGTAGGTGTGGCTCCAGAAGTGTGCCCAGTACTCGTGGTTCAACTTGTCCAGCGTACCGTACTTCTCCTTCAGGAATTCACGGAAGGCTGAGATGCAGTGATCACAGAAGCAAGTACCGTTATACTCGTTTGAGACGTGCCAGAGAATCACACCCGGGTGATCGGCAAGCTTCTCGGCAAGCAGCGTGTTGATCTGTGCGATCTTCTCGCGATAGACGGGGCTTGTGTAGCAGTGATTGTGTCTGCGACCGGGGAGGTCACGGCGACCGTTGCTTGCGACGCGGCGAATCTCCTCGTACTTGTTACTCATCCAGTTGGGCTTCGCCGCACTGGCGGTAGCGAGCATGGTATACACACCTGCCTCATAGAGCTTGTCGACAAGTTCGATCAGCCAGTCGAAGTCATATACACCCTCTTCGGGTTCCAGCTTCGCCCAGCCGAACATAGGCATAGAGACACAATTAACGTTGGCTTCCTTCATCAATTCGATGTCTTGGGCCAAGACCTCAGGATAGTCGAGCCATTGGTCCGGGTTATAGTCCGCACCATGCATCAAACGAATACGATCGGGGATGAATCTCATAAGTATATAAACTCCTTTGGTTATTCCCTAATATCATACTTCATCTAGATCCGAAATATATAACAACTTCGGGAATAGCTTGTCTTATTCTCTTGGCTTAACCCTTGACCGAACCGACCATGATACCGGTTACGAAGTGCTTCTGTACGAAGGGGTAGAGCATCAAGACAGGCAGTGAGGATACGATGATGACGCCGTACTTGATCGTCTGAGCGATACGATACATCTCTTGGAGCATGTCCGGATCCGTGATATCGGCACTGACCGATTGACCGAGGATCAAGATATCTCTGAGGATCAGCTGCAGCGGGTAGAGCGTCGTCTTGTTCACATAGATCAAGGCGTTGAAGAAGCTGTTCCAGTGCGAGACCGCATAGTAGAGCACCATGATGGCGATGATCGGCTTGGCAAGCGGCATGACAATCGAGCCGAAGAAGCGCGGGATACTACAACCATCTACTTCGGCAGCTTCTTGCAATTCCAGCGGCAGCGTGTTCACGAAGTACGTGCGGGTCAGGATCAAGTTGAAGACCGAGAACGAGCCGAGCACCATCAGTACATAGGGCGTATCCACCAGTTTCAGGCTCTGTACCAGTAGGTAAGTCGGAATCAGACCACCGGAGAAGAAGCGGGTGAACATCAGCATCTTCATGATGAAGCCGCGACCGAGCATGTCCTTCCTGGAGAGGGCGTAGCCGGAGGGAATCGTGAGGATGAGGGCCAGGAGCGTACCGAAACCTGTGTAACGAATCGTATTATAGTAGCCGACGCCGATGCGCTTGTCGCGGAAGATGTATTTGAACCCGTCCAGGGAGACGTCACGGGGCATGAGGATCACGCGGCCGGAGCTGACAAGTTCGGGGTTACTAATCGATGCGATGACGACGAAGTACAGGGGGTACAAGATGGTCAGGGCAATCAGAGCGACGATCGAGTAGACCACGACGTCGAAGACGATATCGGAGGGCATGCGTTTGACGCGGATGGATTTGGTTCTTGATTTGGTATTCATACTACACCCCTACCACAAACTGATATCGCTCGTCTTACGGGCAATCGCGTTGACCATGACGAGTAGACCGAAGTTGATCAGGTTATTGAACAAGCCGATCGCGGACGAGTAACTGACCTGACCGCCGAGGATACCGATCTTATAGACATAAGTCGGGATGATCTCCGAATAGTCGAGGTTGATGTTGTTCTGAAGTAAGAACGCCTTCTCGAAGCCCAGGCTCATGATCTCACCCGTACGCATGATGAGCATGATGACCATCGTGGGGATGATCGCCGGCACGTCGATGTAGATCAGGCGCTTGAGCTTGCTCGCACCGTCCACCATCGCCGCCTCATGCAGCTCCGGGGGTACCGAGGCCAGAACCGAGATGTACATAATCGAGCCCCAACCGATGTTCTGCAGCACGCCGGACCAGACATAGATATGGCGGAAGAGCTCGGGGTTTGACAAGAACTTCTGCTGACTGATGCCAAGCAGCATCAGGATCTGATTCACGACACCGTCCGAGGACAAGAAGATCGTGATCATGCCACAGTAAACGACCATAGAGATGAAGTGCGGGGCATAGGTGATCATCTGCGTGGTCTTGCGGAAGCGCTTGGCTCCCACATAGTTTAGTAAGAGGGCAAAGAGTATCGGAAGCGGGAAGCCCGCCGCCAATTGGTAGAGGCTTAGCGCGACCGTGTTCCAGAGCAGGCTCTTGAATTGATAGGATTCGAAGAAGGTCCGGAAGTGCTGCAGACCAACCCATCTGCTGCCGAATATCCCGTCCACGGCGCGGAAGTCGCGGAACGCAATCTGTATACCGTAGAGAGGCATGTAGTCGAAGATGACGACGTAGATGAGCATCGGCAGGATGAACAGGTAGAGCACCCAGGTCTTCTGTAATTGTTTGGCGATCTGATGTCGTTTCAGTTGGCGTCTTGCCTTTGGGGTTTGGTCCATATAACCTCTCCTTAGTCATACGTATCTGATTGCTCAGACGAGACGGCACGGTATCTCTACCGCGCCGCCCGATGAATCTGATTTGAATCAATTAGTCTAGGGAATCTACGAATTCTTGGCAGAGCGTGGTGTACTCTTCGGCCTTGAGCTGCTCCATGGTCTTCAGGTGAGCATCCCACTTGGCATCATCGATCCCGTTGATGACGGAGTCGGAGATGAACTTCATGAGGTAGGTATCCATGTCGACCAGGAGGAGGGCACGACGCTCGGTGTTCTCGGCTTCGGCCGTACCGGCGGGCAGGAGATTCACACCGTAGGGCATAGACATCTCGACTGCTTCACGTTTCCAGTCATGGGGCCAAGCATCGTCGTAACGAAGTCTGCTATCGAATTCGATCTTCCAGAGAGCGGGGGTCTGTCCGGCGAACGACTCTGCGTTTCTATACTCCGGCTTGGTCTTGTAACCGAGCTCTTCTATTCTATCGCTGTCCATCGTCAAGAACATGGGAGCACCGTCTTCGATCGCCCACCACTCACCCTCGTTACCGCGACCCCAGAGCAGGATCATCTCGAGTGAGGAGTTGATGTAGTCGTACCAGCGAACCAGCACTTCCGGATCTTCAACTTGTGCACTGATGGCGAAACCGCCGTCACGCGTGATGTTGTTGAGACCTGTCATCTGATGACCGTTCGGGCCCACGAGCGGCAGCATCGCCTGGTAGCGACCGCCGTCCTCGCCCTTGTCAACGCCTGCGGTGTCGGGATAGTAACCGGCGAACGAACCAATGATGTCGCGGCCGCCGCTTCTGCTCATGTACTGCTCGTTGCTCATTGTGAAGACATCGCTGTCGATCAGGCCTTCATCATAGAGCTCGGCGAGCCATGCGAGTGCATCGTAGTAGCCCTGCTGGGTCGGCGAGAAGACAACCTCCTTACCGTCCATGAAGACGTGATTCGAGTTCTCGATGACGCCAAACGCACCCATCATGTTATCGATCGCATTCGCCCAGCTCCAGGTAGACTCGAAGGTGAAGGGGAT
>CAZLEA010000040.1:9303-13751 GCA_964558445.1 uncultured Oscillospiraceae bacterium
TAGTTACGGGAGACATCGACTTCGCCGATGATGGCATCCGTCAGCGTATTAGTGGAGAAGGCTAGGTTGATCTTCTCGCTCCAGGCAGAAGAAGGAATCTCGGTCCACTCGATATGAACGTTTGTATCTTCTTCCGTCTTGATAACAGCGTTACGATCCTTGGCCGCCTTCAGCGGGCTGGTCTGGAATACGGAGATCGTATAGGTCTTCTTCTCATTTAAGATGGGCAGGCCTTCCGGATTGAAGTTCTCCGAGGGAGCATCGCTGCCTTCGGTTTCGCTCTCGCTACCTTGACTCGGCTTACCGTTCGTGCTGCCGCCCTTGTCATCTGACGACGTGCCACACGAGGCAAGCGCAGGCATGAAGATGGTCAGCGCTAGAGCAAGCGCGAATCCTCTGACTAGTTTCTTGTACTTCATTTGTGTTCCTCCAAATTTAGTTGGTGAATAGGTCATCTCCACCTTAAGGAAGAACAAATCGAGCGTCAATTCATGTTTTTTGAAGAATATGCCGTATTTCTGAAGCGAATATCGGATATTTGAAGATATCTAGGTCATTTATCCCACAATTCAACAAGTCGCACCTATATTCGCTACGGTTTATCCTGCGAGCTGCTTAGTTTCCCCTCTCGTTTCAGTTGGGCATAATACCCGGGCGTCATCCCCTCATGACGCTTGAACGCCTCGATGAAGACCGCCGTGCTGCTGAAGCCGAGCATCTCACCGATCTCGCCGACCTTGAGATCGGGTGTACCGAGTAGCGTCTTCGCTTCTGCCAGTCGAAGTCCCTCGATGTATTGAGACAGCCTCTGGCCAGTCGACTTCTTGAAGAAGTGGCTGAGATTCGATGACGTCATCTCGAAGTCGATCGCCATGCGCTTAACCGTGAAGTCATAGCTCTTGTAGTGCATGTCGATATAGCGCAGCATATCGGCGATATTGCGCCGTTTGTAACCCTCGGGCTTCGCTTCTTGCATCCTCGAGGCCGCCTTGTCGAGGGCCAGCCAGACCTGATTCGTGAGGCCGGCGGCACTGATCGGCTCGAGCCCGGAGAGCATCGTATTCAGCTCGGCCGGCGATTGCAATAGTTTCAGGATATCGATCAAGACGGCAGATTGAATCGCACTCGACTGGTCGGCCGCGAAATCGATCAATTCCGTGATCACAAGCTTCATCTGCCCCGTGTTCTCTTCTTCTATCGCATCTCGCAGATCGAGCAGCGTATCCACCGGATAGCTGAGGCGATCCTCTTCGATCCCGACGAGTTCACGGAAGCGTTTGCGAGCTCCGCTATAAGCGGCATAGAGTTGCTTGATATCCTGGACGATCGGACCCTTGGCGAGCACCGCACCGTTATCCAGGAAGCCTTGGATCCAGTCTGTTATCTCATCTGCCTCTCGATCTGAGCAGAGCAGGTAGGTGTACTGCCCCTCTTTGAAATTCATTTGATAGACACGGTCCAGCGTATTCGATGAATCCTCCAGCACCTCTAGCGCGTTATAGATCGCCTGATTCTCTAGCACATCGGTGAAGATCAAGAAGCTCTTGTTCTTGCGATCCAGATCTATGCCCTCATCCAAACAGCGATAGTACAGATCACTCTCGCTACTGATCCGATTGTTCAGGATCTCGTAGAGGAGTGCTTCGCGGCGAAGCTCCTCGTTATAGTCTTGCAAGATCGCATGGGTGCTCATCATATCGTTGAACGCGTAGCTGATATAATTGATCTCATCTTCGTGCGAGATAGCGGCTGCACCGGGCGAGCGATCGTTCACTTGACGAAGCAGTTCATTGATCGGTCTATAGTTACGCTTGGCCAGGAGATGGATCACCACAATACCAACGAGGAGTACGCTCATCGCGACAGCAACTTGGAGGAGGAGCGGGCGCATGATACTTCTGTGAATCGCACGGGCGGGGATGGACCAATAGACCTTGAAACCCGTACTACCCTGATAGGTGTATGTGTAGCGCGCTTCACTCGCCTGATTGTCCGCTTGTGTCTCCTCGCTCTGATTGCCGTAGACGGGCACACCCATGTACTCGACCGTGACGTAGGGACTAAGACCCTGCCACAGCGGGTCGACCATGCTCTCCATCTGCTTGTCGAGGACAACGAAGATCAAGGCAGATGAGTAGTCCGTCTCTTCTCCCCCATAGTCCTTGATCGGGGAGACGATGGCGAAGCCCTCTTCTCTCGTCTGACCATGCGTGATCTGTACGGCGAAGTTGCCGGTCTCAGTATAGATATGTTTCGCTAAACCCTCGAGGTCTATATCCAGCACATTCTCCATGAAGAAGTCTTCCGGATACTTGCCGAGGCTGCCGAGGACAAGTTCGTCTGTCGGCGAATAGAAGTAGACAGCTTCACAAAACGGCAGGTACATCTGCTTCTCGGTGAGATCGAAACTGATATCGAGATAGATACCGGGCGGTGTCTCTCTATAATAATGAGTATAGATCTTGCTTCTTCTGCTGTCATAGACCATCTGATTCATGACTTCATGCTTCTGATCGAGGATATCAAGCTTACGCCTCGTCTCGATCTCCATTTGTTGTTCGAGAGAACTTAGCATCTCACGCCGCAAATTGATATAGCCGAATAAGCTGATGAAAATCAGAGGGATCAATAAGACGGTCAAATAGGTTAGCAGCAGTCGTTGATAGAACTTGAAGATCGGTTTCTTCTTCTGTCTCATGATCGATTCCCCCTCAAACCTGTGCACCATAACCCACGGTTAGTAAAATTATTATACAATTCAAACAAGTAACAGTTTTCTATAATAGCAGATCGAGAATCATTGAGCTATACTGTAACCAAAGTTACTAAAGGAAGGGTATGACAGATGAAGAATCCACCTAATATCATTTTTATCATGGCTGACGATCAAGGTCCCTGGGCGCTTGGCAGTCAGGGTAATACAGAGCTTAAGACACCCAATCTCGACCGCTTGGCAGCCGAAGGCATCAAGTTCGATAACTTCTTCTGTGCCTCGCCGGTCTGCTCACCGGCCAGGGCATCGATACTGACCGGCACGATCCCCTCCGCTCACGGCGTCCACGATTGGATCCGCAGCGGCAACTTAAATAAGAATTATATGGACGAACTCGGGCTCGAGAATCCATACGGCGGCTACACGGATGAGAAGATGCCGATCCAGTATCTGGCAGGGCTTCGGACCTATACGGACGCGCTCGTCGAGGCAGGTTATACGTGCGCGCTGAGCGGCAAGTGGCATCTGGGCGACAGCCTGACACCACAGCACGGCTTCGCGAAGTGGTTTACCATCGGTAAGGGTGGTGCACACTACTATTACCCCGATATCATCGAGGACGGTAAGATCGAGATTCGAAACGAATATGTCACAAACCTCATCACCGAGAAGGCGATCGATTATATCGATGAACTCGCAGAAGCCGATAATCCGTTCTATCTCTCCGTGCACTACACGGCACCGCACTCACCCTGGGAAGCAGATCAGCATCCGGCAGAGTACATCCAGATGTATGAGGACTGCCCGTTCGAGAGCACGCCCGATGTGCCGGACCACCCGGAGACAACCGTCGGACCGGTCTACGGTACCCCCAAGCGTAGGGAGAATCTGCGTGGCTACTATGCTGCGATCACGGCGATGGATGCCGATATCGGCAAGCTCTTGGCGAGGCTCGATGAACACGGTATCAGAGAGAATACGATCGTCATCTTCACCTCCGACAATGGCATGTGTATGGGCCACCACGGCATCTGGGGCAAGGGGAACGGAACGCATCCACAGAACATGTTCGAGCCCTCGATCAAGGTCCCGTTTATCTTCAGGCACCCCGGAATCGAGAAGCCGGGCGAAGTGGTCAAGAGCCTGGCCGGTGCACTCGACATCTACCCGACGATATTAGAACTCGCCGGTATCGATGAGCCGCGCACGAAGACGCTGCCGGGAGAGAGCCTCCTGCCCCTGATGCAAGCATCAGACAATAACGAGTGCTTCTCCCGTAACCGAGCGATCTACATCTGTGAGGAATACGGTCCCGTGCGTATGATTCGCACCGAGACCATGAAGTACATCCACCGCTACCCCTACGGCCCTCACGAGCTCTACGACCTCGTGGCCGATCCCGAAGAGATGAACAATCTCATCGATGATCCCGCTTACGAAGAGACCATTGTCGAGATGAGACAAGAACTCATGCTCTGGTACCGTCGCTACGTCAATCCGGATCTCGATGGCAGCAAGGAAGCGGTCACAGGACTGGGGCAGATGGACCGCGCAGGCCTGTTTGCGAGTCAACAAGAGATCTATAAGCTGAAGAACTGATCACAGATATCGCGAGAGCTGTGTGATAGAAGATGGACAAGGCGTGTACGCTAGCGTGCACGCCTTGCTGCATTTGATTGAGTGGATCGGATTGGATCGTGGGGATCGGAATGCAACGATAGATCAAATAACCCGA
>CAZLEA010000041.1:0-13531 GCA_964558445.1 uncultured Oscillospiraceae bacterium
TCATCTTGTGGATCGCTTCTTCTAGTGTCATCAAGCCTCGCTCGATAACGAAGTCGCAGTGATAGGCAGGTGCGCCGCTACCGTCCACGATCCGTCCGCCGCGAATCAGTGTTCTGTTCTTCTGTTGTGGCTTGTGAGGGCTGATCATGTGAGGGCTCCTCTCGCATCGACTCGCTCCAGCGTCAATTGATCGCCGTCCAGGAGATAGACTTGATTCTGCAGATTGATTGCAGGGCAGACATGGATCGGAATCAGGGCGAGCACATCGCCGACTTGCAGGTCGACTTGGCCGTTTGTCGACGTGAGCATCCCGTGCTCCTCGTTCATACGCAGCAGCCTTAGATCCTCTCTACCCTCGACGATGGCATAGGCGGGGTAGTAGTAGGGCGCCTCATCAATTTGGATATCCATCGGGAAGGTCTTGGTCCCGCCGTCGATCACGGCCAGGTTCGTGTCTGGCGTACTGACCACAGTACAGTAGATGCGAACGGCTATATCGTCTCCGTCGCATACGCCCTCTCGTCTGCACATCTCATCGTAGAAGATGTAGGTGCCGGGACGAATCTCGTTTATGAGCCCCTGGCCTGCTACGGCTAGTCCGGTTGGGGTCGAGCCCGCACTGATATCCCGAAGCGTGATGCCGCGCGCGTGGATTCTCGCCGCAAGTTCGCTCATGAGGGTCGCTTCCTCCTCCGCCGCAAGTTTGATGTCGGTCGTCTGCTGCCCTTGATAAACGAGGCTCTTGAACGTATAGATGCCGGTAAGTTTCAGGTTCGGCAGACTGTGGATGGCCTCCGCCAAATCCGCCGCTTCATCTAGAGATACACCGGTACGCCGGGCGCCCGTATCGATCTCCAGGCGAACTTCGTAGCGTGTGTCATGTTCTATAGCCGACAAACTGAGTGCCTCTGCCGCCGTGAGGCTGTCCACGCCGACGATCAGGCGCTTCAGGCGCCGATTCAGCTTGGCCAGACGCTTCAATCTGGGGATGCCCACTTGCGGATAAGCGATGAAGATGTCCGTGATACCGCCGTCTGCCATGATCTCTGCTTCGGAGAGCTTGGCGCAGGTGATGCCGCTTGCACCCATAGCGACTTGTTGCTTGGCAAAGGCAATCATCTTATGCGTCTTGATATGCGGCCGAAGCGCACAGCCTGATGCCCGTGTTGCCTCCTGCATACGGCTCAGATTCATCCTTACCCGCTCGACATCGATGACGATAGAGGGTGTTTCAATATCTCGTTTGGGGTCCATACGATCTCCGATCCACTGTCGCCAGTTATTTATTTGTGTTCATTGTATCTTAGTTATGCTAAAGGGCACATTTCGCAATGTTCCTTGTTCGCATATGTTCAAGTGCTACGTTATAATGAACGACAAATAGATAGGAGGGCAGTCTGTATGGCAAACGAGAGTAATTGGTCTGACGAGCAGAGCCTGCTGCGGCATATGCAGCTGTCGGCAGACGGCTTCGATGCCGAGAAGCGAGACGCCTGGGCGAGAGTCCTCTCGCTTAGCAAGCAATTGTATAAGAAGAAGGCGTGGTCCTATCTGACTGTCGATAACCTCATCTCGATCGAGAGGGCAAGCGGTAGCAGAGAGCAGACCATCGTCTCCATGATGGCAGGCAGCAACGGCATCCCGTCCGTGCAGTTCTATCTTGGCGATTGGGGTTTGTGGAGTCTGCGCTATCTCCTGGATCGCGAAGAGGATCTGAGTGCGAGGCTCGTGAGCCGTCTGCTCAGTCGTCTAGACGCCTATCGACTAGATTATCTGATGCGAGCCGATATCCCGGACGATTACGCGGCCTTCTGTCGTGACCTTGGTCTGTCGTTTCGCGGCGACTGGCCGTATCTGACGGTCATCGAACCGAATAAGCCGCTCTCTTATCCCGAGACGACGGATCTCCTGCATATGGAGTTTGTGCTGGAGCAGCTTTTGTTAACACTAAACGATATCGAGCTGAAGCATCTGACCTTCTCGCCAGATTCCGGATACATGCTTCGTCGCAGCTGGTCCGAAGCGGACAAGCGCTGGCTCTATACCCAAGAGAAGTCTGCCCCGGATATCTACCTGGAGACGATGAGTGTGGACGATGAGCTGTTCGTCATGCGTATGAAGCGACTGCCTCAGACACAGATGGAGCTGTCACTGGACCTGTTTCGTTTCCGCCAACCGGTGATGGACGAAGACGGTGTCTATATCAATATGTATTTATTCATCGCAAGTGACGATATCTCGGGTGAGGTGGTCTTCTATGACACGGTTCGCTCCGATGTCTCGGAGTATGCCGCTTGGCCGGACTTCCTAATCGCCTTGCTCACGGATCTTGGTAAACCCGCCTTGATTCAATTGGACGATGAGATCGCGCTTGCTTGTCTGGATCCCTTCTTGGATGCCATCGGTGTCCCCTATGTCTTACTCCGGACGAACCCGCTGCACGACTTCATCTACGAAGATATAAGTAAACAGATGCACTGATTCGCAAGCCGTGTTGCTTGCTACGACTCGCTAGGGAGGTTGGTCCATGAATACCGTACGGTTTGGCATCCTGGGGCCGGGCACGATTGCCCGTGGCTTCGCGGAGGGGATAAGACAGACAGAGGGCGCGGTGCTTAGAGCCGTCGCATCAAGAGATTATGGGAAGGCGATCGGGTTTGCAAACGAGTTTGATGCCGAGATCGCCTATGGTAGCTACGAGGAACTGGTCTTGGATCCGGCGGTCGACATCTGCTATGTCTCCGTCGTCCATCCCTACCATGCGGCGCTGGCCAAGCTCTGTCTGGAGCACGATAAGCCGGTTATCGTCGAGAAGCCGTTTACGATCAACGGGAAGCAGTCAGCCGAGCTGATCTCGCTTGCCAAGGAGCGAGGGCTGCTGTTGATGGAGGCGATGTGGTTTCGCTACAATCCGGTGTCGCAGCAAGTGAAACGCTGGATCGAGGCCGGCGAGATCGGCGAGGTCCGCATGGTACAGGCGCAATTCGGCTATGACGGCGGTGAGGATCGAAATAGGAGACACTTGAACCGAGAACTTGCCGGTGGTGCCCTGCTGGATGTCGGGATCTATACGCTGTCGCTTGCAGGCCTGGTGCTCGGTTATCGACCGGAACAAGTCTTGTCGACCGTTGTGTTAGACCCCGTGACGGGCGTAGATCGAAGCTTCGCCGCCCTCTTGCAATACGGGGAGGCGGTCGCGATGCTAAACGCGTCCGTCGTTTGTTCGTATGAGAATGAGGCGAGAATCTATGGGACCGAGGGTGAGATTCTGCTTCGCGAGCCCTTCTACGATTCGCCTGAAGCGGTCTTGGTCCGCCAAGATGGGACGAAGGGCGTCTATACGAGAGACATGTCGATCGGCGGCTTCCACTACGAAGTGGCGGAGGCCGCGCGCTGCTATCGAGAGGGCTTGCTCTGCTCGCCCTGGCAGACGTGGGATGAGACACAGGCTTGGATGGATATGATGGATCATATGAGGAACACTTGGGGTATGACTTACCCGGGGGAGGATTAGTTGGACGTCGTACTTCAGATCTTCACGAATAACATCTTGCCAATCTTCCTCCTGATCCTGATCGGTTACTATGCAGGTCGGAAGTTCGAGCTTGATCTCGTGACCTTATCTCGTTTGAATTTCTATATATTTGTGCCAAGCTTCACGTTTACGAATCTGTATTCGGCAGATCTCGATGTAGGAGCGCTGAAGGCGTTCGTGCTCGCTGCGATCCTGCTCGTGATTAACCTGTTGATCTCTTGGCTGATCGCCAAACCCCTGGGGCTCGAGAAGAGCCGGATGAAGGCGTTTCAGAACTCTGTTGCCTTCTATAACAGCGGGAACATCGGCATCCCCCTGATCGCGCTGGTCTTCTCGTCGGGCAGCTTCCTGGTAGGCGGGAAGACGCCTTGGCTTGAGACGGCGATGGCGGTGCAGATCATGGTGCTTGTGGTCCAGAACGCAACGACGAATACGATCGCATATTACAACGCGTGGAGCGCCAAGGTGACCTGGCAGCGTGCCTTCTTCAAGGTCATAAGCATGCCGACGATCTATGGGGTGATCTTGGCCTTTGCCTTCCGTAATCTAAGCTATAACATCGAAGCGACGCCTGTGTGGACGACGCTCAAATATATTAGCAACGGCCTGGTACCGATCGCACTCGTGACGCTCGGTGTGCAGCTATCGAAGTCGAAGCTTAGCGGGCGCTTGCCCGAGGCTTATCTCGCCGTCCTCTTGCGCCTGATCGGGGGCCCCTTGATTGCGTTTGGCCTCCTGAAGCTGGCCGGCATGGGCGGGGTTGTGGCGCAAACGCTCATGATCTCCTCCGGTGTGCCGACGGCGGTGAACACAGCCTTGATCGCAGCCGATGCGGATAACCATCCGGACTATGCGGCACAAGTCGTGCTGATGTCCACCATACTCTGTAGTATCACGCTAATCTTGACCATCTATGTGGCAGCTATGTGCTTCCCCGTGTAGTCCGGCCGAGCCTCGCATCGCTTGAAGGGGAGGAGCGAATGAGGCATCATGTTGGTATGTTACGAAACATCATATTTGATGTATAAGAAGGAGAATTAAGATGCTTCAACTGAACTACGAAGGACTGAAGAATCAAGCGGCATGGGAATCTGCAGGTGTCAGACTTCCCTCGTTTGATCCCGAGGCGCTCGCTCTGGAGAAGGGTTCTAGCCCCCGTTGGATTCATATCGGTCCGGGTAACCTCTTTCGCGGTTACATCGCTGTCTTGGCCCAAATCCTGATCGAGGAGGGCGAACTCGATACGGGTGTGGTCGTCGTCTCGCCGACGGGGCCGTCGACACCCGCCTCGCAATATTGGCCATTCGATAATCTAGCTCTCCAAGTCAAGATGTACGCAGACGGTACCCTCGAGAAACAGGTCGTGGGTAGCGTGATGCGGGCACTGGACGGGAAGAGTGAGGCAGATCTGGCGGATCTCGCCACCATGTTCGAGAATCCCGATCTACAGATGCTAAGCTTCACCGTAACGGAGAAGGGTTATCAGATCCTGGATATCAACGGTGCCTTCCAGCCAGGTGTTATGGCAGATATCGCGGCGGGACCGGAGGCCAAGACCTTCGCTCATGCGATGAGCCTCACCGCAGCACTTCTCTGGCGTCGCTTCCGCACGGTTCGCAAGCCGCTTGCGGTTGTCAGCATGGATAACTTCTCGCACAACGGCGACAAGTTGAGGGATTCGGTCCTGACGATCGCCAAGGCCTGGGCAGACGGGGAGATGGTCACGACAGACTTCATCTCGTGGCTCGAAGACGACAAGAATGTCGCGTTCCCCTGGTCGGTTATCGACAAGATCACGCCGGGTCCCGATGCCCGTGTCGCCAAGCGCTTGTTGGATGAGGGGCTTGCCGTCGGTGAGATGAGCGTGAGCCGAAGCGGCAGTCCCGCTGCCGGTTTCGTCAACACGGAATCTGCCGAGTATCTGGTTATCGAAGATCGCTTCCCGAACGGACGTCCGGATCTGGCCAAGGCCGGTATCCATCTGACCGATCAAGAGACGGTCGATAAGTTCGAGCGGATGAAGGTCTGTACCTGTCTGAATCCTCTGCATACGGCGATGGCCGTCGTCGGTTGCCTCCTCGGGCACGAGACGATCGCTTCCGAGATGGAAGATCAGGACATCGTCTCGCTGATCAAGGGCATCGGTTATGTCGAGGGTCTGCCATATGTTTCGGATCCCGGTATCGTAGAGCCCAAGGACTTCTTGGACACGGTTATCGGGGAACGTCTGCCGAACCCGTTTATGCCGGATACGCCGCAGCGCATCGCGACGGATACGAGTCAGAAGGTCGGGATTCGTTTCGGTGAGACAATCAAGCTCTACGCCGAACACGGTGACGCGGACAAGCTACTCTATATCCCGCTTGCGATCGCCGCATGGTGTCGCTATCTGATCGGTGTGGACGATAAGGGTGAGGCGTTTGTGGTGTCTCCGGATCCTTTGTTAGAAGACTTGCAAGCTTATGTGAAGGACCTGTCGCTCGGTGAACCGGTCGATCAAGACCTGCTCGATCCGATCTTGACGAACACGGATCTCTTCCGAAACGACTTGCTGGCCGTAGGGCTCGGCGACAAGATCAAGGGCTACTTCACGGAGATGATGGAGGGCCCGGGTGCGGTTCGCAAGACGCTAAACAAGTATGTGCACAAGGCCTAGGGTTAAGACGAATGAAGATGTATTTCCGCTGGTACGGCAGTGACAGTGATCCGATTCCGTTGCGTCATATCCGGCAGATTCCGGGTGTGAGCGGCGTCATGGGCCTGATTGATCGCTACATGCCGGGTGATGTCTGGACAAACGAGGCGCTGGATGCCTATGTGGCCGAGGTGCATGCCGCGGGCCTCGAAGTCGAGGTGATCGAGAGCGTCAAGGTGCATGAGGCAATCAAGCAGGGACGGCCGGATCGAGAGCTCTATATCGCAAACTATATCGAGACGATACGGAATCTCGCGGCGCATGGTGTGAAGGTGATAATCTACGACTTCATGCCGGTCTTCGATTGGGTTCGCACCGATCTGGCCTTCGATCTGCCGGACGGCTCCAATACGATGTACTACGACGGGCCGGATCTCGGGAGTATCGATCCCGCGGGCCTCTTGGAGCGCATGCGTTCTGGCTCGAAGGGCTTCACGCTCGCCGGCTGGGAACCTGAGCGCATGGCGGAGCTTGATCTATTGATCTCGCAGTATGAGGCAATCGATGAGGCGATGCTGCTGGATAACTTCTCGTACTTCCTGGATCGCATCCTGCCGGTTTGCGAGGAGGTAGGGCTCAAGATGGCCCTCCACCCGGACGATCCGGCCTGGCCGATCTTCGGCATTCCTCGCATCGCGCACAGCCAAGAGCAGTTCGATGCAATTCTGGCGCTAAACGACAGCCCGGCGCATAAGCTCTGCCTCTGCACCGGTTCTCTGGGTTCGAATCCGGAGAATGACGTGCCGTCGATTATCCGCCACTTCGGCTCGATGGATCGCCTGGCTTCGGTGCATGTCCGAAACGTCAAGCATCTGGATACGCTGAAGTTCTATGAGTCGTCGCATCTGAGCGCGGATGGCAGCCTCGATATGGTCGAGATTATGCGAGCAATTCATGAGACGGCGCCGGATGTCTATATACGGCCTGATCACGGTCGTATGATCTGGGACGAGGAGGGCAGACCCGGCTACGGTCTCTACGATCGTGCACTTGGTATCGCTTACCTAAACGGTATCTGGGAGACACTGGAGAAGGAAGCGAAGTAAGTCTCGTCTCTCCATAGCAAATGTAATAGCCAAGAACAAACCGGTCACCCCGGCACTTCGGTGCCCCGGCGGCCGGTTTCGCTATGTCGGGATGGGGCCCGGATTCGGCCGGGTTCTACCGGAGAGTATTGTTAGGATTCCACGTTCGCCTCGGCGAGGTGGATGTTTCGCTGCTCCACGCTAAGCTCCGGATCCGTGATAATCACGCTGTAAGCCTTGGGTTTGGCGACGAAGTAGAAGGAGGAATCGCCGATCTTGGTCGAATCACACAGGAGGAGAGACTGCCTCGTCTGGCTGAGTACGCTCTTCTTGATTAGTGCCTGGTCGTATTGTGCCTCGTAAGTGCCGTTCATATCCATGCTCTTGCAAGAGAAGATGGCGAGGTCGAAGTAGAAGTCTTCTAGATTCTTGATCGTGAGTGCACCGAGCATGGCGTCGTGACCGGGGACGATGCGGCCGCCCGGGATCAAGACGTTCAGATTCTGGTACTGAGCAAGCTCGTTGGCCATGGAGATGCTGTAAGTGACGATGCTCACGTTATTGAGCTGATGGATATAGCGGCTAAGTGCCTTCACAGTTGTGCTGGAATCGAGGAAGATGAAGCAATCGTTTGTGAGATGCTGCTTCGCGATCCGGGCGATCAGGTCCTTCTTCTCTTGATTCTTGCTCATGCGAAATTCGGTAGGCAGCTCGAAACTGCGATCGGCGATGAGCGAGACGGCACCGCGACTCCTGCGCACGAGCCCTGCACTCTCCATCTCCACCAGGTCGCGGTGCAGGGTCGAACGGCTGCAATATAGGTGTTTGCAGAGGGCAGTCGTGGACATGATCTTCTTCTCTTGGAGGACTTGCTTAATCGCTTCGATGCGTTCGGCTCGGATCATAGACATGGCGGAATCTCGTTTCTCTTGGCGGTTTCTCCGCCATCATAAGTCGATTCTAACATATCGATCGATCCTACTGTTTGCTGGTAACTTGTCTGAACGAACGCGCTATATGTCGATACTTGTCTAATGCGTCGCCTGGCTGCTGCCAAAAGATTGACGGAAGCGTTTCTCTGTTTATAATAGAAGATGAAATCGATTTCAAGGCGTGAATTTGTGTGAAATAAATCGTTTCGTGACAGCATGTCGTCAGAATACGGCATGGCATCCTCTCATCACTGGCAAGTAAGAACGTGAATCGTGCAAATGAATTTATGAATCCGCCGAGGGTCGAAGTATCTTAACCGGGACATGATGTGTACCGGAGAACAGTAGCTCATAATAAGACCGTAGCGTCACAGGAGGTTGTATGAAGCAGCAAGTTATCGGTATGAATCAGGGGTGGCAGTTCCACCTGGGCGATGTACCCAATGCCTGGCAGAAGTGGCACGAGACGCCCGACTGGCGCGAGGTAGATCTGCCTCATGACTGGTCCGTCGAACATCCCTTCTCGAAGGAACACTCAAGCGGTACAGGCTATCTTCCCGGCGGTACGGCATGGTATCGCAAGCGTTTCACGCTACCCGAGAGTGATTCGGGCAAGCGAGTCTTCGTCTCGTTCGAAGGCGTGTATCGTAACAGTGAAGTCTGGTGTAACAGCTACTTCCTCGGCAAGCGCCCGTACGGCTATATCCCCTTCCTCTATGAGATCACGGAGCAAGTGAACTTCGGCTCCGAGGATAACCTCATTGCGGTGCGAGTCGAGCATGAAGAGATTGCGGATTCGCGCTGGTTTACCGGCTCGGGTATCACCCGCGAAGTTCATGTCTTCGTAGCAGATCCCGTTTATATCCCGCATGAAGGCGTCTTCTTCCATACGAAATCACTTAGCAATATCGACAATACAGCGGCAGTGGCCACGGCCGATGCCGTGCTCGGCCTCGCTGTTGAAGTGAAGAACGATACGACAGAAGAGCAGAAGGCGAAGCTGGATGTCTCGCTTGTTTATGGCGACCGTGTCCTGGAACACAGCGCAGACGTATTACTTGCTGCGGGCGAAGAGACGGTCGTCGATCTGGAGCTCGAACTTCAGACAGCCGTGCTCTGGTCCGAATTGAATCCTGCACTCTATGACCTTAGCGTCACGCTTACGAGCGGCGACTATACGGATGAAGCTGTGCTCAGAGTCGGGGTGCGCGACTTCGCCTTCGATCCCGATTCGGGCTTCAGTCTGAACGGCCGTAGCTTGAAGATGAAGGGCGTATGTGTGCACCATGACGCAGGTACCCTCGGCGCTGCCGTCCCCAAGGTTGTTTGGGAGCGTCGTCTCAGGAAGCTAATCGAGATGGGTGCCAACGCCGTTCGTTGCAGCCATAACCCGCACGACCCGGGTCTCTACGAGCTCTGCGATGAGCTCGGCCTTTTCGTAATCGATGAGATCTATGACGAGTGGGAGGGGCCGAAGAACAAGTGGTCGACCGGACACAACGTCTATCCGCCGAAGCACCAGGGCAATTACAAGGACTTCCCCGCCTGGCACGAACAAGACGTCGCGAACTGGATTCGCCGCGGTCGTAGCCATGCCAGTATCTTCACCTGGTCTATGGGTAACGAGATCGACTATCCGAACGATCCGTACTGCCATCCGCTCTTCCAAGAGATGACGGGTAACAACGATGCGAACAAGCCCAAGGCCGAGCGCATGTACAACCCCGATAAGCCTAACGCCGAGCGCCTGACCGTGCTCGCCAAGAAGCTCTACGATGTAGCCAAGAAGGAGGATCCGACTCGTCCGATTACGGTTGCTGCGGCCTTCCCCGAGCTGTCGAGCCACATCGGTTTCACCGAGGTCTTCGATCTCATCGGCTACAACTACAAGGAACAATTCTACGAGGAGGACCACAAGCGCTTCCCCGACAAGCCCTTCTACGGCAGCGAGAACGGACACGAGTATGAATTCTGGCGCGCAGTGACCGATAACGATTACATCTTCGGTCAGTTCCTGTGGACCGGTATCGACTTCATGGGCGAGGCTCACGGTTGGCCGATCCGCGGTTCGGAAGCAGGCCTCTTGACGATGGCCGGTTTCCCGAAGGAGGAATTCTACTACCGCCAGAGCCTCTGGAGTGATCAGCCTGTCTTGCACTTGTCGACTGCGGTCCCGGCCTATACGGCCGAGGGTCGTCGCAAACCGATTCTGCGCACCTGGTCTTATGGCGAGGGACAGACGATCGAGGTCTTCTGTTATACAAACTTCCCGAAGGCCGAGCTGTTCTTGAACGGTAAGTCGCTTGGCGAGAAGGCCTTCTGCGAGAAGAACGGTTACATCAGCTGGGATGTGCCGTACGAAGCAGGCGAGCTGCAGGTCAAGGCTGTAGACGAGGCAGGCCAAACGCATGTCGATACGCTAAGGACACAAGCGAGTGCTGTAGCCGTGGAGCTAAGCACCTTTGAGAGCCGCTGCTACGAAGACGATCGAGTGATCCAAGTGGAAGTCTTCGCGGTAGATCAAGACGGAGAAGTTGTCTCGACCGATAACACGAAGCTTGAGGTCCGAGTCGAGGGTCCGGCCACGCTCATGGGTATCGAGACGGGTGATGTATCCGACTTGACCGCCTACAATACGAATTACAGAAACAGCTATCGCGGCAAGATGATCGTTTATCTTCGTAAACATGCGGATGCATCATCGCCTGTGACGCTCACCGTCGGCGGTGTCAGCATCAAGCCGGCAAGCCTCTCGCTCTGATCGGACTTACTCCGCACACGGCGCTACCCGAGCACATCGACACAAGAAATACACCCCTGCATCGCTTGATGTGGGGGTGTTTGTTCTGCACAAATTTATGTTAGCCCGAGGCTAGAGTCTATGTTATAACTGTTTGTGAATAAACATATGGAGGACGACTCATATGAACTTAGGTGTATGTATTCGCCATGCTGCGGACTTGGACATGGGCCACGAATTTCGCAAGGCCAAGGATCTTGGCTTCCGAAACATCCAGCTTGTCAGCTGGGATAACCGCTTGTGGACCGAGGAGGAGGCGAAACGAATCGCAGGGCTTGCAGCAGATCTAGGGCTTGTGATCACGGAGGCTTGGATCGGTTGGCGGGGCCCCAAGGCTTGGAACTTCTATGAGGGACACGAGACGCTGGGCTTCTTGCCCCAGGCCTTTCGCCAAGTGCGGATGGACGACTTGATCGCCGGTAGCGCGTTTGCGAAGCGGCTCGGTGTGGACAAGATTATCACGCATGCAGGCTACATCCCTGAGAATCCGCACGACCCCAATTACCACCAGATGATCACTATCTTGCGTCACATTACGCAGACCATCGGGGCAGACGGCCAGTCACTCCTCCTGGAGACGGGTCAGGAGACGCCGGTCACCCTCCTGCGAGCACTCGAGGACATCGGACTCCCGAACGTCGGCATCAATTTGGATCCTGCGAATCTGATTATGTATGGCAAAGCCAATCCCATAGACGCCATCGACACCATCGGATCTCGCATCGTAAGCGTCCATGCCAAGGATGGCCTCTATCCGACAGACGGCAGGAACCTGGGTGTGGAGACAGCGATGGGCGAGGGTAAGGTAGACTTCCCGAGACTCCTGCCCGCCCTATACGCAGCCGGCTTCACCGGCACACTGACGATCGAGCGTGAGATCAGCGGAGAACAGCAGACCGCAGATATCAAGCTTGCCAAGCAGATGCTAGAGGATATTCTGGCAGATCTGACCTAGCTTAATCGTAGAGTAGATAATTGCTTGCTCGTATACCAAAGGCATCACAAGACGCTGCTTCTCCGGCTAGCAATTTGGCGTAGTCGATACGACCGGTTACCGTATTGAAACCCTGACCCAAGAGGCTTCGCATGAAGGGAGGATTATCTCCCTCGACTGTATAGGCGAAGTGCTCGGGGTACAGGGTTTCTATCGTCTCGAGGACTCGAAGCATGAAGCGATGTGCACGCAGCGCATCCGGATCGAGTACCTCGATGGCGATGCCGGGGCAGGCGATGCCCTTGTGCTTGGATGCAGAAGGGATGAGGGTTTGAGGACGAAGCGCGAGCCCGGGATGCGGAAGACTGTTCAGGTGTAGAAACAAGCTCTCTTGATCGATCCATGGTGCACCAAACCAGGAGAACGGTCTGGGCGTACCGCGCCCTTCGCTGAGATTCGTCCCCTCGATCAGACAGGTACCGGGATAGAGGAGTGCCGTATCGAAACTTGGCATGTTGGGGCTTGGCATCACAAACACCTGACCTGTGTCTCGCAAGCTCTCCTCACGAGACCAGGCATCCACAGGGATGACGGTCAAGTCGATATCGAGCCCTCGCTCCGCTACATAGAGCGAGGCCAGTTCGCCGATCGTGAGACCGTAGCGCACCGGAAGACTGTATGGGCCGACGAAGTTGAAGGAGTCGAAATCCAGCGTGACGCCTTCGAGTATGCTGCCTCCCAGGGGATTCGGTCGATCGAGGATATAGAGCTTCTTCTTATGTTTGGCAGCACTGTCGATCGTCCGCAGGCATGTTGAGATGTAGGTGAAGAAGCGTGTGCCGAGGTCCGGGATGTCGTAGATCAGCGCATCGATCGAAGCGAGTGCATCGACCGGCAAGTCGTTCTTCTTGTGGTCATGATAGAGGCTATAGACGGGCAGTCTTGTCAGAGGGTCCAGCGAATCTGCTACCCCTTCGCCTGCTGCTGCTACACCCGACAATCCGTGCTCGGGACCGAAGAGGCATTCGAGCTGCCAGAGTCCCAAGAGCGCCTTGCGTGCCGGGAAGCCGGAGGCTGTCCTGGCATGAGCTGCCGTCACCATGCCGTAGCGAAGATCTTGTGGCAGAAGAACTTCGTTTAACACCCGATCAATACCGTTAATCGGCAGCTGTATCATGCAGGCCTCCAGAGCGGGATCTGGCCACGAAACAATTTGTCGAAGATGATGGCCGTGCTGCCGGCAAGCGGCGCATTCGTCTTGAACTGTGAGCGCAGGATCGGGACTCGCTTCTGCTCACGCCAGATGATTCGTTGATTCACCTTGATCGCCAGGTCCGTGAAGTACCATTCGCCAAGATCACAGAGTGCATCTCCGACAACGATGAAGGCGGGGTCATAGATGTGGACGAGCGTAACCAGAAGTTTCACAAGATGCCTGTTATGCTCTTCGATGACAGGTATCAGTGTCTCGTCTTGTTCGTGGAAGCGCGAGACGAAGTGGGGCCAATCCCGGCTCTTGCTCCTGGAGATCAGTGTATTGGTCGAGCAGTAGAGTTCGGCACAATCGTAGTTGCCGCAGAGGCACTGCCAGCCGGCATCGGTGATGGAGA
>CAZLEA010000042.1:0-12807 GCA_964558445.1 uncultured Oscillospiraceae bacterium
ATTATGTTTCTTATGACATTCGACGAGGGGATTGCTAGGAGACCGAAGCACGTCTTCTTGACCGGTGCGTCCGGCGGGATCGGGCAAGCGATCGCAAGACGTATGGCAGCAGACGGCTATGCCTTCTCGCTCCTGGCCAATCGCCATCCGGAGCGCTTGATAGAGCTTCAGAAGGAGGTGGAAGCTCTGGGGGCGAAGACCCAAATCTTGCAGGCCAACGTGGCCGATCGCGCTGCGCTTGAGATTGTATTCGATCGTGCGAGAAGCGTATTCGGGCCTATCGACATCCTGATCAATTCTGCCGGGATCGCACAACAGAAGCTCTTCACGGAGATTAGCGACGAGGACTGGCAGCAGATGCTGGACGTCCATCTGACGGCGACCTTCCACACCTGCCAGCTGGTCGTGCCCGACATGATTCGACAGCACTATGGCCGCATCATCAACATCACGTCCATCTGGGGCGAAGCGGGTGCATCGATGGAGGTGCACTACTCGGCGGTCAAGGCGGGGATCATCGGCCTCTCGAAGGCGCTCGCCAAGGAGCTGGGACCCAGCGGCATCACGGTGAACTGCGTGAGCCCGGGCGTCATCGATACCGAGATGAACGGTAATCTTAGCCCCGAGACGCTGCAGGATCTCTGTGAGGATACGCCGCTGGGGCGTCGCGGGATGCCGATGGATGTGGCCGCAGCCGTCGCCTTCTTGGCCTCGGACGAAGCGTCCTTCATAACTGGCAGCAGTCTGGCGGTGAACGGCGGATTCCTGATCTAAGCGGCTTGTCTATGCTATAATTCATGGGTACAAAATGAAACGAGGTACGCACATTGGATGTGGTCGAGACAAGTTGGCAGGCGCTGTTGGCGGCGTTCCCGAACGGGTGGCCGGAGCGCTTGAATACCCTAAGCTTCAGTGAATCCGCGCAAGCAGAATTAGAGCCACGCTTCGAGGCGAATTGGCTCAAACAGGCCAATGCACATCTGGGCTTGGATCCGGAGGGTTTGGCTGCCTTGATCGATCTGGCGAGCGCAGTTTGGCAAGATGACTTGTTGCGACGCTATGCCCTGGTTACCAGTCATTTCCTATTCAACACGGGAGATGCAGAACTTCGTGCCTTTACCTGGCCGGAAGATCATCCGCTCCTCTGCTCGCTGGAACATGGCGGCTTATTCTACTTGCTCTGCTACATCACGTATATCGATGCCGCACTTCAGGTCTATCGTGAACAGCGGATCCCGCTGGATTTGTTCTCGAAGACCGTCGGAGGATTGCGAAAGGGGATTGAGACGACAGCAGATGGCAAGCTTCGCTTCACAAATCGAGAGTACTTGATCTGGCTCTGCGAAGGCAAGGTGATCTCTATCAATGGCCTGACCTATCTGCCCGGTATCTGGACGGATCAATATAGCATCTGGCGAAACGGACTCAGCGGTGAGCTTCGCGAAGAAGCGATCACAGAGGGCGCTGCAGCAGATCAGCTGAGTTTGGCCATGGCGGCCAAGGCCCGTGGACTCGATATCAATCTCTGGCAGCTGAAGCTCAAACCCAGGGACAAGGTCATGCAGGTTCTGGCGATCGATTTGTCGCTCGAGGTCGCGGATATCCGTCATTCGATGGCGCAGGCGGATCGTTTCTTCAAGGATTCGGATCACTTCTATAATTTCGTTGCCTTTGATTTTCGCTGCTGTGAGGCGGCGCATCCGCTGTGGCAACAAACCGTGGTCCTTCGAGAGGAGTTATAAGAATTGAGAATTACAACAGATGAAGAGCGTCTGGTGACTGAGGCGGAATTGGCGCGTCAGGCGGACTTTGCCCTAGATATACAGACTATGAACCAAGAGCCCAAGGCATACTTCATCATGACCTTCGGCTGCCAGCTAAACGATAACGATTCGCAGAAGATGGCAGGCTCGCTCGAACAGATGAACTATTACCGTGCCACCGAGATGGAGGCTGCGGACTTCATCATCATCAATACTTGCAGTGTGCGGGAGAACGCGGACGATCGCTTCTACGGGAATCTCGGGCGCATCAAGACGCTTCGCCAAACCAAACCAAATCTGCTCGTAGCCGTCTGCGGCTGCATGATGAAGATCGACGAACATGTCGATAAGATCCGTCGCAGCTACCCGTTTGTCGACTTGATCTTCGGTCCCTCCGATATCTATCGACTCCCGGAGCTGCTCTGGCGACGCCTACAGGGGAGCAAGCGTGTCTACGACGTAGGGGATCAAGACCTGATTGCCGAGGGCGTACATGTGGTCCATGAGAGGAAGCATCGCGCCCTGTGCACGATCAGCTATGGTTGCAATAACTTCTGCACCTTCTGCATCGTGCCCTATACGAGGGGACGTGAGCGAAGCCGTAGGCCGGGTGATGTGTTGGCTGAGGTCATCTCGCTTGCCAATCAAGGCTTCTCGGAGGTCATGTTGCTCGGTCAGAACGTGAACTCCTATGGCCTCGATATTCCGGAGGAGGATCGCATCGATTTCGCTGACCTCCTAACTGCGATCTGCGAGCAGAGCAGTGTGAAGCTGATTCGTTTCATGACCTCGCATCCGAAGGATATCTCGATCAAGCTCCTTGATGTGATGGCCCGCTTCCCGCAGATCGAGCGCCACCTCCATCTGCCGCTTCAATCCGGGTCGGATCGCATCTTGAAGAAGATGAATCGACGCTATACTTCAGAGCACTACTACTCGATTGTCGAAGCGGCCAGGGAGCGCATCCCCGGCTTGTCGATCAGCACCGATATCATCGTTGGCTACCCGGGAGAGACGGAAGAAGACTTCCAAGAGACCCTCGACATGGTGGCCAAGGTAGGCTACGACAGCGCGTTCACCTTCCAGTATTCGCCGCGTTTCGGTACGCCGGCGGCGATCATGGCGGAGCAAGTGCCTCAAGCGGTCGTGAGCGAGCGCTTCGATCGCCTCGTCATGCTGCAGAACGAGAACTGTCTGCGAAGCAACCGGCGGATGTTGGACCAAGTCCTGACCGTCTTAATCGAAGGGGCTTCAGACCATAGAATCGATATGTTGACTGGCAGGAGTTCGGATAATCGTCTCGTGAATTTCTCCCTATCAGCAGAACAGAAACAAGCGCTCGGCCTCGAGGGGCTATCTGATCAGAAGATCGGGGCAAGCCTCGAGGGACGCTTCGCGACGGTGCGGATTACGGGCGCTAGAACCTTCTCGCTGGAAGGCGAATTAGACAGACTAACAACTTGACGAAACGCGTTACAAACACTTGGAAGGATGGATAGCTTGAGCCAATTACTTGACCGAATCGATATGGACACACTGTCGCCCATGATGAAGCAGTATGTCTTGCAGAAGAAGCAGTACGCGGATTGCATACTGTTTTTTCGACTCGGGGATTTCTACGAGATGTTCTTCGATGATGCGCTGACGGCCTCTCGAGAACTGGAGATCGCCTTGACAAGCCGTGACTGCGGCCAAGTCGAGCGTGCGCCGATGTGCGGCGTGCCCTACCATGCGGCGGACAATTATATCGCGAAGCTAAACGCCAAACACTACAAGGTTGCGATCAGCGAACAGATGGAGGACCCCGCGCAAGCCAAGGGGATCGTGCGCCGCCAAGTCGTGCGCGTTATCACGCCGGGTACCGTAACGGATGTCAAGAACCTCGATAGCAGCATCAATAACTTCATCTTGTCGATTTATCAACAAGACAAGTTCTTCGGACTTGCCGCACTCGATATCACGACGGGCGAATTTGAAGCGCAAGCGTTTGCCATGGGGGCGACCGCTGTCAAGCTCTTCGACGAATTGGCTCGCTATAGGCCGGCGGAGATTGTCTGTAATCCGTCGTTTCGAGGCCACGAGTTACTCGAAACCTATACGAAGGATCACCCAATTTCGGTCACGGTCCTAGATGGTCGTTCGTTTGACGCGGCGACCTACCAAGAGTATACGGATATACCGAGCGAGCACGGCGGGCTCTGGGATCAGGCAGCTTCCGGTCTTCTAAGCTATATCGAGGATACACAAGGCTCGATCCCCACGCACATCCACAGGCTTCGGATTCTGCGCGCGGGCGAATACATGGAGCTCGATCAAACTGCCAGGCGAAACTTGGAACTGACCGAGACGCTGCGCGACAAGCAGAAGCGCGGCAGTCTGCTCTGGGTGCTCGATCGCTGTCAGACGGCGATGGGCTCCAGGCTACTGCGACGCTTCGTCGAGCAGCCGCTCCTGAACCCACACGATATCCTCTATCGCCAGAATGCGGTAGCAGAGCTACACGGGCGATTCATGCAGCGCCAAGAGCTGCGCGAGGTCCTGAACGGGATGCACGATATCGAACGCCTGGCCGCGAAGATCGCGATGGGGCACGCCAACGCCCCTGACCTGCTGTCCCTGCTTCATTCGCTGGAGAAGCTGCCGGCCGTCATCTCTACGCTAGACGGTAGCGAGGCGAAGGCACTGCAAGATTACCTGGCCGACCTCGATCCGATGACGGATATCAGGGACTTGATCCGTAGCGCCATCGATCAGGATGCACCTGCGGTACTGAAGGAGGGTAAGCTGATTCGCCCCGGCTACCATGAGGAAGTCGACCGCTTGCGTGAGATGGCATCGAACGGGCAGCAGTGGCTCCTAGACCTGGAGGCCCGTGAACGCGAGAACACGAAGATCAAGGCTCTGAAGATCGGCTACAACAAGGTCTTCGGTTACTACTTGGAAGTGACGAAGGCGAACGCGAATCTCGTTCCCGACCACTATCAGCGCAAGCAGACACTGGTCAACGCCGAGCGCTACATCACCGAAGAATTGAAGGATATGGAAGACTCGATCCTCGGTGCCGCAAGCCGCTCCGTCCAGCTCGAATACGAGACCTTCCTCCTTGTCCGTGAGACGGTCAAGGAGGCAGCCGAGCGTTTGCTTCGCATCGCGCACGCCCTGGCCAACCTGGATGTCTTGCAGGCGCTGGCGGAGACTGCAGAGCGAGAGCAGTATTGCAGGCCGTCGGTAGACGATAGCGAGAGCATCGATATAAGCGACGGCAGGCACCCGGTTGTCGAGCGCATGCTCGGACGTGCGGCCTTCGTACCCAACGATGCTTATTTGGACAGCTGCGATCAGCAACTCTTGATCGTGACGGGGCCGAACATGGGCGGTAAGTCGACTTACATGCGCCAGATCGCCCTCATCGTCATCTTGGCGCAGATCGGCAGCTTCGTACCTGCCAAATCCGCTCATATCGGTGTTGCGGATCGCGTGTTTACGAGAATCGGCGCCTCCGATGACCTCGCGTCCGGTGATTCCACCTTCATGGTCGAGATGAAGGAGATGGCGAACATCCTGCGCTACAAGACGCGTCGAAGCCTCCTCATCCTAGACGAGATCGGCCGCGGAACGAGCACGTACGACGGTTTATCTATCGCCTGGGCCGTCATCGAGAAGATAGCGGGGAAGAAGAGTGAGGGAGGGCGCACGCTCTTTGCCACCCACTACCATGAACTGGTCGATCTGGAGAAGCAGATCGAAGGCGTGGTCAATTACCATGTGGCGGTCGAGGAACGAGGGCGTGATATCATCTTCCTCCATAAGATCACGAGGGGCGGCAGCGATGATAGCTACGGTATCGAAGTTGCCAAGCTTGCCGGTGTCCCGGCAGACGTCGTGGCGCGCTCGCGTGAGATTCTGAAGATCTTAGAAGAAGCCAATAGTGGCAAAAACAAGCTGCGCATCCGTCGCCAAGTCAAGCAGATGGAGGGACAACAAGACCTCTTCAACAGCTCGCTGTCGCTTCGGGAATACGATGATCTGATCGAAGAACTGCAGGGGATGGATCTACAGACGATGACACCGCTCGACGCCTTGAATAAGCTCTATGAGATGAATCAGAGAGCCAAGGAGATCACGCTACAAGCAGGAAAGGACTAAGCCATGGGCCAAATCCACAAACTGGACATCATCACCGCGAACAGTATCGCTGCGGGTGAGGTCGTCGAACGGCCGGCATCGGTTGTCAAGGAATTGTGTGAGAATGCGATGGATGCCGGAGCAACCGCCATCCAAATCGATATCACGCAAGGCGGGATCCGCTCGATTCGCATCAGCGACAACGGTTGCGGTATGGATCGAGAAGATGCGCTCGAAGCCTTCGAGGCGCACGCCACCAGCAAGCTTCAATCGATCACCGATCTGGAGCACATCTCCTCGATGGGCTTCCGCGGTGAGGCACTCCCGTCGATTGCATCGGTCTCCGAAGTGACGCTCCGGACGCGCCAGATAGGTAGCGATAGCGGCACGATCGTGCGCATCAGAGGCGGTGTGCTGGAAGAACATGCACCCGTCGGTACGGCCGAGGGCACGTCGATCGAGGTCGAGAATTTGTTCTTCAACGTACCGGCCAGACACAAGTTCCTGAAGCGCGATGCGACCGAGGCGGCGCGCATATCGGATGTAGTCAATCGTTTGATCCTCGCCCGTCCGGATATCTCGTTCATGCTTCGTCGAGACGGTAAGGTCTTGATTCACTCGCCCGGCAACGCGGATATGGCGTCTGCCGTCTATGCCGTCTTCGGCCGCGAGATCCAGAAGTCTGCCATCGATGTCGAACAGGTGGATCAGGCGAATGCGGTCCGTGTCTCCGGCATGATCGGGCGCCCGAACATCGCGCGCAAGAGCCGAGCCTCGCAGTTCATCTTCGTCAACGGACGAAGCGTACAGTCGCCGATGATTAACAAGGCGATCGACGAGGCATATCGCGGGTATTTGATGAAGGGCGAATTCGCCTTTGCGATACTCAAGATCGAAATCCCCCAGAGTCTGCTCGATGTCAACGTGCATCCGCAGAAGCTGGAAGTGCGTTTCTGGAACGAAGCTCAGGTCTTCTCCGCGGTCATGCATGCGATACGAGACAGTCTCTATAATAATCTGGAGATTAAGAGTGAGGAGACGGTCGACAGCGAGGCGCTGGCGAAGACTACGGAGCAGACAAGCCCCGAGCATACACAGATCGATCTGGAATCGATCGCAAACAAGACTGACGAGTTACCCATAACTGAAGCGCCCCGTCCGCTAGAAGTCGCTACGCTGGGCGAAGAGGCCACAGCTTATGCGATGGATGAGACCGATCAAGCGGAACCACAAGCTCTCGAATCAGTTGAGACACCGGTTCTTGATCCAATAGATACACATGCTCTCGAACCGGTCGAAACGCAAGCATCTTCGCCAATCGAAACAAGGGCTCATGTGCATCCGGATCTGGAGGAACTGCTCGGTGCGAAGCTTGTCGGCGTCCTCTTCACGACCTATATCATCTTGGAACACGGCGAGTCTTATACGATCATCGACCAGCACGCCGCTCATGAGAAGGTCTTGTTTGAGCGCCTGCTTATGGAATCCAAGATGGGGCGAGAGGCCAAGAGTCAAATTCTCTTGGCACCCGAAATCGTAAGGGTTAGCCACGAAGAGATGGATATACTGAATTCGGAGACCGACTTCTTCATGCAACTTGGTTTCCACTACGATCGTTTCGGCGAACAAGAGATTGCTCTTCGCTCCGTGCCCTACGGCTCGATCGGCGAACATGCAGCCGGCTCGCTTCGCGCCGCACTCGATGAGATCTTGGACAGCAAACAGAACTTCGGACTCGAAGCAAATCGTGATGCCGTCTATCTGGCGATCGCCACAGCCGCTTGTAAGGCCGCGATCAAGGCCAACGACCGGATAACCGGCCCCGAGATCGAAGCGCTCCTGAGAGACCTTGTCACGCTAGAGAACCCGTATCAGTGCCCGCACGGTCGTCCGGTCTTCATCCGCTCATCCAAAAAAGAGATCGAGAAGCGTTTCCGACGCATCGTATAGGAAGAGTATCGCCATGCCAACAGCCAAGAAACCGAGAGTCATCGTGATCACCGGGCCGACCGCCAGCGGGAAGTCGGGCATAGCCATGCGTTTGGCGAAGCGCCTGGACGGTGAGATCGTCTCCGCAGACTCGATGCAAGTCTATCGAGGACTGGATATCGGTACTGCCAAGGCAACGGTAGAAGATCGCGAAGCCGTGGTCCATCACCTATTGGATATAGTAGATCCAAGCGAACGCTTCACGCTCGCAGCCTACTTGGATGCGGCCAGAGCATCGCTTCGCGATATTATTGCTCGTGGGAAACAAGCCATCGTCTGCGGTGGGACCGGCCTCTATATCAAGGCGCTTGTCGAGAACCTGCAACTAAATGAGGAAGAAGAGGATCTCACGCTTCGACACAGCCTGCAAGCAAGGATTGAAGCAGAAGGCCGTCAAGCGCTATACGATGAGCTCTATCGCCTAGACCCTGTTGCTGCCAAGGCAACCCATCCAAACAATGAGGTGCGTGTCATCCGGGCGCTCGAGATCATCTACCAAACGGGTAAGACCGCAAGTAGCTATCGCGAAGAAGCCGCTCAGGCAGCGTCAGATAACGAATTTCGTTTCTCTGTCTATCTGCCGAGTTTCGAGCGAGAGGCGCTCTATAACAGAATTAATTTGCGTGTCAATCAGATGCTCGAAGACGGTATCTTGGATGAGGCAAAGGCACTCATGGAACTGCAATTGCCGGACGGTGCTACGGCGATGCAGGCGATCGGCTATAAGGAGTTGTTCCCCTATCTTCGAGGCGAAGAAACGCTAGAAGATGCAAGCGAACGACTGAAGATGGCCAGCAGGCGTTATGCCAAGCGCCAGTTGACGTGGTATAGACCGATCGCTTGGGTGCAAGAAGTCCCCGCAGCCAATCTGTTTGAACAAGTATTGGATGATCTCGGATTCGTCGAATCTGACAAGAACCATGAATTAGGAAGATAATTCGTTAATTATATAGTATAAATAGCCTTGTAGCTCCTTCGGTATAAGATAGTATAGTAAATAGCCGTCATGACCGGTCATTTAAATTGATTGCACCACCCACTGTTAAGGCATGGGGATAGGGAAGGAGGAGCTGTCACAACGACTGACAGTATATGTTTATGGCGAATAACAAGAACAGGTATAAGGGGAGCGCGGACAAGGCCGTATTCCGGCGGAGGATTGATCATAACAGAGAGGCCGAACGATTGATGGCCGAGTGTTACGATGCATCAAGACAACAGCATCGAGGCCGCGCCGTAGAGCTGGCCGAATATGGCAATAGCGCATATGAGCACGGGCAGCAAGCGAAGTCGCTTGCGTATAAGAGTGAGAATCTTCGTTGGCGTCAGAACTATAACACGCAAGACTACTATCTCGGTCAATGTGTCAGAGATGCTCTGCTGGTCGATATACTAATGAAGAACGACTCCATACGCAAGGGGCGCATCGAGTCGTTCGATAACTGGAGCTTATTAGTCTCATATGAGGGACGGCAGTGCCTCTTGTTCAAGTCCGGCGTGATGGCTATCACGGTAGCCGAACGCGACACGATTGTGGCAAGCGATTACTTCACGGCAGAGAAGTTATCAGACTTCGGTTCTGAATACGCCCACAACCCGTCCTAGAATCTGACAATCCTCGCCGTAGAACGGAATGAGGTCATACGCTTCGTTCTCCGGTTGGAGATAAGGGCGACCGTTATGCGAGATCAAGCGCTTGACGGTCGCTTCTTCGTCCAGGAGTGCCACGATGATGTCACCGATGGCTGCTGCACGCTGCTGGCGTACCACGACGATATCGCCATCAATGATGGCGGCATCGATCATGCTGTCACCTCTGACCTTGAGCATAAACATGTCTTCGCCGGACGGGAAGAGGTCACCGGATAAGGGGAGGAGGCGCTCAACTTGCTCGCTGGCGAGTATCGGAACACCTGCGGTGACCGTACCGACAAGCGGGATGTAACGAATCGAATCACGATCCTCCGACATGGCCTCATCTTCGGCCAGCTTGATCGCACGGCGCTTACCGGTCTCATAACTGAGTCTGCCGGCTGTCTCCAGGCGCTTCAGATGCGTGTGCACGGTGGACGTAGACTTCACGCCGACGCCGTCGCAGATATCTCTGACGGACGGTGAGTAGCCGTTCTCCACGATATAGTCTTCGATAAAGTTATAAATCAAGTCCGAGGTCTCTTCCAGATTCGATCTTGTGAATTTAGTCTTCATTCCAATCCTCCGCTATACCACGTAACTGATGAACGGGCATCGTCTGATCCTTCTAATATTTCTTAGTTTACCATTTGTTCGCTTTTGTTGTCAAACGATTGTTCGCTTACAAATGCACCTTTGAATTGACGTATCGAACAGATGTGGTACAATCAGAAAAAGTCAAAATTGAGTATAATGTATTCATTGTTCTGAACGAAAACGATCACAATTATCCGGTTTTGATGCTACGGAGAGAATGACTATGAACCATATGAAGTATCTTCGGACCCGTGGTCCGAAGCTTGAGAAGCGAGAGTGGCCCGGTAGAGTTATTAACCAGGCGCCGATTTGGTGCTCTGTCGATCTGCGTGATGGGAATCAGGCGCTTGATACACCAATGTCTCTGGAGCAGAAGGTCAGTTTCTTCCGCCATCTAACCGATATCGGCTTCAAGGAGATCGAGATCGGTTTCCCGGCGTCGTCGGACACGGAATTCGCGTTCACCAGACATTTGATTCACCATGATTTGATACCGGATGACGTGACGATCCAAGTGCTCACGCCGGCCAGAGACTTCATCATCCGCCATACCTTCGAATCCCTGATCGGGGCGAAGCAAGCGATCGTGCATCTGTATATACCGACGTCCACGGTACAACGCGAAGTGGTTCTGGCGATGACGAAACAAGAAGTGCTAGACCTGGCCACACGTGCGGCGACTCTGATGAAGGACTTGGCTGAATCGGAAACGTATAGGGACATCGATCTCACGTTCGAGTTCTCACCGGAGAGCTTCATGAGCACCGAGCCCGAGTTTGCCGTCGAAATCTGTGATGTCGTAGCAGAGATCTGGGAGGCCGGCAGCAAGCGCAAGGTGATTATCAACTTGCCGAATACGGTGGAATTGACGACGGCCAGTGTTTTTGCCGATCTTGTCGAATACTATGTCACGAACAGTAAGTGGCGCGATAAGGTCTGTCTTAGCGTTCATACCCATAACGACCGCGGGGGCGCCGTAGCAGCCTCTGAGATGGCTCTGCAGGCCGGTGCTGAGCGTGTCGAGGGCACACTGTTCGGTAACGGAGAGCGAACGGGGAACTGTGACCTCGTTATCCTGGCACTAAACCTCTTGGCAGACGGTATCGACCCGAAGCTTGACTTCAGCGATATCGAATACAGTAGAGATCTCTATGAGAAATTGACGCATATGCAGATACCGCCGAGACAACCCTATGTTGGTGATCTGGTGTTCACGGCATTCTCAGGATCGCACCAGGACGCGATCCGCAAGGGCATGGCCAATCAGAAGGCGGACAGCGTCTGGCGTGTGCCGTATCTGGCGCTTGATCCGGCCGATCTTGGCCGCGATTATGAACCGATTATCCGTATCAACTCGCAGTCGGGACGCTCGGGCATAGCCTATATCTTCGAACAATCGTACGGCATCGTGTTACCCAAGTTTGCGCAAGAACCGATCTCGGAAGCGGTGAAGCAAGAGTCGTTGAAGCATGCGAAGGAATTGATCTCAAAAGATCTACTTAATTTGTTCAAAGCACAATTCGTCAACCAAGAGACACCAATGAAGCTAAATCACTTCGTAGAGCGCATGATCGACGACAAGAACAGTAAGCTGATCGTAGAGCTCTCGGCCTTTGATGAAGTGATGGAGTTCCGAGGATCCGGTACGGGTATCGTCGATGCATTCTGTAATATCTTGTCCGAGTTCCTCGGTTGCAACATCGAAGTCCTGGGATTCCAGCAGCAAGCCCTGGCACGCGGTCGTAAGTCTCGCTCAATGACTTACGTGGAATTGGTCTCTATGGACCGTAGCTCGATTGGCGTTGGCGAGAGCAGTTCGACGACGAAGTCATCACTGAAGGCTGTGATGTCCGCGATGAATCGATTGATCAGTCAGCACGTCGCGGTCGAAACGGATTCACCGAACTTCGTACATAGCAGGATTATTAAGAGCACAAGTCGGCAACGCAGCTGACCGTGTGAGCAAACGGCTGTGTTTCATTTGATGACTGCATCGTTTCCAAACTCGCTATTAAACGACGATTTGGCCGAAATCAGTCAAATCGGGCTTGTTTGCCAAATTCAAATAGATTATGACCTCAAATGGCCTCAGTACGCATATTTGTCGTTTCGCCTCAAAACACAAAATTACATCCCCTCACCTGAACAAAATTATTATTTTGTTCAGGTAGATATATAGAAAAAGAGAAGGGTTTCACCCCTTCTCCCGGATTTCCATCCGATTATGCTACTAACTATTTCATGATTACTAAGAATCTCAAGGTTTCATGTTCCCTTTGAATGTCGTCACATAATTATTGACGTTGAAGCTAACTGCTTCCTCTGTCTGTACTTCTACAGCATTACTACTATCCGTGATCCTAGCTAAGCTGTAGAGGCTTGGTAAGAGCTGGTATGTGCCATCTTCATTTGCTGACAGTGTGAACAAATAAGTCTCACCCTCTGCAAACGGTACCATGTTCTCGAAGATCGATGTGATGTTCTCGTACTGATCGCTATCCGGATCGATACCATACTTGGTGAGTTCTTCTTCTGTGTAGAGTTTCGCAATCGACTCATACGGCACCGTACCACCGATCATGACAACGGTGTAAGAATCTTCTACATCACCGAGTAAGACATCTGTTGGTATTAATCTTCCTCTGGTCTCAATATGTGGGTTACCATCCCCTGTCACATAAGATTCTACCGCCTCGATACG
>CAZLEA010000043.1:0-12098 GCA_964558445.1 uncultured Oscillospiraceae bacterium
CGGTGCGTCAGGTACTTCGCTTTGCCAGCGAGAGTATCGAAGACATCAGCCACTTCACCCTCATCGGAGACAGCGCGGGCGCGAACCTCGCGGCGGCCGTCTCACTCTCGGCCCGTGACAGAAACGAGCTTCGTTGCAAGCGTCAGATTCTGATCTATCCTGCGACCAACAGCGACTTCTCGGACCAAACGCCCTTCAAGAGCGTCATCGAGAACGGCCAGGATTACCTCCTGACACAAGACAAATTAATCGATTATATGGATCTATATGCACCGACCGCCGCCTACAAGGCCTCGCCCTATGTGGCACCGGTGCTGGCAGAGGACTTGTCCGACCAGCCGCGAACGCTCATCATAACGGCCGATCTCGACCCGCTAAGAGACGAGGGCGAGTACTATGGCAAGCGCCTGGCCGAGGCCGGTAACGAAGTCGCGGTCTATCGCGTCCTGGATGCGCTGCACGGCTTCTTCTCGGCCGGCAGTACGAGCGCCGAGGGATTGGCGGTCTATCGCCTGATCCTAAACTTCCTCGAGATGGAGGTCCCCGACTGGATCGAGAACGGCTCCGCCAGAGCATCCGTGGTCGAGATATTGAACAATCTGGGCCGACCGCTCTACGAGCATACTGAAACGAAAGAAGTAGTTAGCATACATGAAACAGTCACAGAGAGCTAAGCGCGGCAGACGAAGCCGCCGAGTCGAATGGGTACGCTTAGACAACGCCTCCAAGATCTTCCCGGCTACGGCCAACCACAAGGATACGAAGGTATTTCGCATGTTCTGCGAACTAAACGAACAGGTAGACCCCGCAGTCTTGCAGCAAGCGCTCGATCGCACCCTCGAGGCGTTCCCACTCTATCGCTCGGTCCTTCGCCGAGGGGTCTTCTGGTATTATTTCGAGAACAGCGAGCTACCCGCCTTGGTCGAGAGAGACGACAAGGCGCTCTACAGCCCTCTCTATATCAAGGGCGAGCGACAACTCGCCTTCCGCTGTACTTATCATCTGAATCGTATCAACGTGGAAGTCTTCCACGCGCTAAGTGACGGTACCGGCGCCTTCTGGTTTCTCCAGACACTGGTCTACCACTACCTCCTCCTGATACACCCGGAGGCATTTGGTGATGTGCCACCGGATCTGGGCGTCTTGTCGTCGCAGCGCCAGCGCATCGATGACAGCTTCGACCGTCACTTCCGCTACCGCATCGGCAGTAACGACGAATACAAGCTACCGGAGGAGGCTGCGGTCGACTCCGCCGCCCAAGCCATCTTGGCCGAGCAATCGCCCAAGAAGCACAGCAGAGTCTATCAGATCCCGGGCGAGCGTTTCGACCTCGATCGGGCCGGCCTCATCGAAGGCGAATTGTCTGCCAAGGCGGTCCTCGCGCTCGCACACGAGTACAACACGACGCTTACGGTCTTCATCACTGCCTTGTTCATGCAGGCGATCTACGAGGATATGCCCTATCAGAAGAAGATTCGGCCGATATCGATCGCGGTGCCCGTGAATCTACGCCAGTTCTACTCGTCCGAGACCGCCAGAAACTTCTTCTCCCTCATCGACGTCATCCATCAGAAGAAGTCACATGACGAGGTGCCGGAGCTCCAGGAGCTAGTCGACTTCGTCCAGGCAAGCTTCAAGCAGGGACTAAGCGAAGAGCGTTTGACGCGCCGCATCATGGCACTGATCCGCCTCGAGAACCTCTTCCCCATACGCATCATACCCACATCGGTCAAGGACATGGTTCTACGCCTCTCTCATCGAATATCGGACCTCAACGCAACCGGTTCCGTCTCCAACATGGGCCGCGTCAAGATGCCGGCCGAGATGATGCCCTACATCCACCACTTCGGCGTATCGACTAGTGTTCGCCGTCCGCAGATCTGTGCGTGCTCGACGGGCGATCGCCTCTTGATCTCGTTCTCGTCGCCACTTGCGGAGAACGAGGTGCAACGCCGTTTCTTCCGCTTCTTTACGGAGCGGGGCATCGAGGTCAAGATCAGTTCGAACATCTCGGTGCTGCCGGATCGCGAGATCCTGACGCAGGCGGTCGATACGGGCCTCGTGGCGAGCTCCGATGTAGCGCTGAAGAGTCGTCTGCCGATGCTCGCCAAGGAAGACTTCGATTCCCTGATCGAATCGGGTAAGTCCAAAGGAGATGATCAAGATGCGTGAGAAGAAATGTTTGAACTGTAACGTCATCGTTCGCGGCGACAAGCTTCGCTGTCCGCTATGCGGCAACAATATGCCGGACTCGGACGAATTGCTGCAAGCTGATCACCACAGCGATGTCTTCCCCTATATAGAGGCGGAATTCAAGAGCCACCTAGCCGTACGAATCCTCGTGTTCATATCGGTGGTGACGGTGATCTTGTCCTTTGCAATCAATCGCTACTATACCAGTCGGTTTAATTGGCCGCTCCTGATCCTCCTCGGACTCGGCAGTATGTGGCTGATCGCCGGAAACGTGCTGCTCAAGCGCCGCAGCATCGCCAAGGTCATCACGTGGCAGGTCACGATTCTCGGCTTGCTCGCCCTAATCTGGGATCGGGCGATCGGTTGGCAGGGCTGGTCGCTGGACTTCGCCATCCCGATTATCTGCACCGCCGCGACGGGTGCGATGTTCGTCATCGCTCAGGTTCGGCACCTGGAGGCTGCGGAATATCTGGTCTACTTGAGCTTGACCGCTCTGTTTGGTCTCGTGCCTCTGCTGTTCCTCTTGTTCGGCTGGGTGCACATCGCCCTGCCCTCCGTGATCTGCGTCGTCATCAGTGCGATTATGCTGTCTGCCATCTTGATCTTCCAGTGGGAGTCGATCCGCTCGGAGCTCGATCGTAGGCTGCACATCTAGATGGTGCTTAGGAAGAAGGTTACGTGATGTTAAACTTGGTATTCGATCTGGGAAACGTCTTGTTTCGTTTCGACCCCGAGGCCATCTTGGCTTATCACGTGCCGGACAAGGCGCTTCATCGATCGCTTCAGACCGAAGTCTTCGGCAGTGTGGAGTGGGTCATGCTTGACCGCGGCAGCCAGTCTATTGCAGACGCGATCGCTCGCATCAAGCAGCGCTTGCCGGAATCACAGCAGGCTTATGTCGAGACCTTGATTCTCCACTGGCAAGATGCGATGGGGCCGATCCCGGGCAGTCTCGAGCTGATCCAAGAGCTTCATGAGCTCGGTGCCAAGCTCTACCTCCTCTCCAACATTTCAGAGAGCTTCCATGACTACAAACACGAGATCGAGGCACTAGGCTATATGGATGGCCTCTATATCTCATCGGACCACAAGCTACTGAAGCCGGATCCGAAGATCTACTTGCACGCCGCCGAGTGCTTCGGCATCGACCCTCATGAATCCGTCTTCATCGACGATGTCGCCATGAACGTGGAAGGGGCTAAGAGGGCAGGCTTCCATAGCCTGGTCTTCCATGGCGATACTAGAGCCTTGCGCCGCGAGCTGATAGCGCTTGGCTTCCCCCTCACAGAGATAGGAGCAGAAACATGACGAATCAATTTGGCGAACACCGCCCCCTTCATATCGAGACTTACGGCGATAGGGAGAATCGTCCTATCGTCTTCTTGCATGGTAACGGCGAATCAGGTGAGATCTTCTCGCCGCTCGCGAAGAAGCTGTCCGACAGCTACTACATCGTCTTGATTGACAGCCCCGGACACGGCAGGTCCTATCGCGTGGACAGCTACAGCTATCCTGAGATGGCGGATGCGATCTGTGCTACGATAGATGCGCTGGAGCTCGACCGTCCCCTGATCGTAGGCTATAGCGACGGCGGCATCATCGCCCTCTTGATCGCGATGGAGTGGCCCTATCTGGCCTCCTCGCTGCTCGTGGCGGGCGCGAATCTGTCGTTTGACGGGCTGACGGACGAGACACAAGCGAAGATGCTGGATGCGGCCAAACGGCAGAAGGCCAAATACGGCTCGGTGCATCCCCTCTTGAGCTTAATGCTGGACCAAGAGGAGATCGCGCTCGAGGCCCTTCGCTTGATCCAGATACCGGTCCTGGTTACGGCAGGCGAACACGATGTCGTGACACCGGAGCACAGCGGCTTGATCGCCGCAGCCATACCGCAGGGACAGCTGCTCATCTTGGACGATGAGGATCACGGCAGTTATGTCGTACACAGCACGAAACTAGAAGATATCATCCGCGAACTAAGAGACCTCGCAGAATAGAACGATTCGAAGCGTACTCGGAAGAGAACGTTTAGATAAACAAGGAATTCAAGGAGCGACTATGCACACAGCGAAGCCATACTCCCTTAAGCAAGCCCTATTGGGACCTGATATCAAGGCCTTTATCTTCGATCTAGACGGCGTGATCATCGACAGCGAGCCGATCCATCTACAGATCTCAAACGACATGATCGAACACCTGGGACTTGCGGTCCCCTGGGACGAATATGAGCAATTCATCGGCATGACGGACATCGCGTACTTCACCTACCTCAAGAATTATGCAAACTTAGACGCCCCCGTCCCCGAGCTGATTGCCGAGTACAAGAGGCGTCTGGATATCTTCTTCAATGAAGCGATCGTACTGCCCATCATCTCGGGCATCAGAGAGCTTGTCGAGACGCTACGAGCCGAGGGCATCCTGCTTGCGATCGCGTCATCTTCTTCGCATGTCAACATCCGCCATGTCCTCCGGGCCGCGAGACTTACGGACTACTTCCCCATACAAGTTAGCGGCGAGGATGTAGAGCATGGTAAGCCCGCACCGGACATCTATCTGGAAGCCGCAAGGCAGCTAGCTGTTGCGCCGGAGCACTGCGCCGCAATCGAGGACAGTGAGGCGGGCAGCCTCTCTGCCAAGCGTGCGGGACTCTATACCATCGGGTTTCAGAACCCCGGTTCAGGTAAGCAGAATCTCTCGTCTTGCCACCTTGTTATCCATGAGATCCAAGATCTCTTGGTTGAGGCCTGAAACTAACTCTCCAAGAGGCTTCGCAGAGCGGCCGCATCCTCGATTACGATCGTCTGCGGATCGACCCAGTCGATATAACCTGCCGTGCGAAACTCGTTTAGCGTCCTCGTGATCGACTCCCTCGTGAGGCCGGCGTAGCTACCCATCTCCTCGCGATTCATCTTCAGATCCAGAAGCGTGCCGCCTTCGAACGTCGTGCCGCTATCGTCCTTCAAACGAAGGAGGAGGGCTGCGACCTTGAGGGCGGCCGTATTCTTGCTCAGGCGCGAGATCAGGTCCTCGGCATAGCGAATCCGGTTGAAGGACTGCTCCAGAATCACCCGCAAGACGGATGAATTGTTATACATATGTCTGTCAAAGGCCGATTTCGGAATCACCAGAATCTCAGCATCCTCGAGCGTCTGAGCCATATAGAGATAATTACTGGAGACTAGGAGGTTTAGGCCACCGACGAAGTCGCCTCGTCTATAGACATAGAGGATTTGTTCCCGACCATCAACGGTATTATGGAAGATCTTGATACTGCCCGAGTAGATGACATAGAACTGCTCGGCCGGCTGACCTGTACGGAATACATAGGCGCCGCGCTTCACGCGGCGAAGCTCTGCCTCGGCCAATACGGCCGCATACGCGGTCTGATCCAGCGCAGCCAGAAGCGGCATCTCCCGCAAGCGTTCGGTTCGTTTGTTCGTCGCGAAATCATCCATCCTACAGCCCCCGATCGAATCTGTTTATAAGACGGCTCCCAGCTCGTGGAAGCGCTCCCTGGCATAGGCTTCTAGTTCCTTGGCTCTGTCCTTGTCCATGGCGGGCACACCCTCCAGCGGATAGACTCGGCCCAGTTCGGCATACTTGTCCACGCCCATCACGTGATACGGCAGGATCTCGATGCGATCGATCCACTTCTGCAGCGGCAGGATCGTCTCGATGAAGCGATCCATCGCCTCCTTGGTATCCGTGCGCCCCGGCACCATCACGTGGCGAATCCAGAGCTTGCCCTGATAGTCTTCGTCTCGGAGCATATCCATGAAACGAAGGAGGTGTCGCATCTTGACGGCGGTCAGTTTCTCGAAGGCCTCGGGTGTAAACTCCTTGATATCAAGCAGGAACAAGTCCGTGTAGGGCAGCAAGCGTGCCACTTCCTTCAGATTACCGACGCCGGACGTATCGATACAGGTATTATAACCCTCTTGTTTGAGGCGTGTGAGCGCATCGTAGAGGAATTCCGGCTGTGCCAGAGGCTCTCCGCCGGAGAAGGTCACGCCGCCCTCCTCACCGTAGTAGCTGCGGTAGCGGCCTGCCAGGCGCAGTACCTCGTCCGCCTCGATAGGACGGCGCTTCGAGAACTCCTGGGTATCGGGATTGTGGCAGAATTCGCAGCGCAATTGACAGCCCTGCAAGAAGAAGACGGTACGAATACCGGGTCCGTCCAGCAGACCCATCGATTCGATCGAGTGCAGATAACCGGTTGCCATAGATAAGACCTCCATTTGGGGTAACAAATTCGACCCCTAGGCTCATAACCTACAAGAGGGACCGCCAAACGAGCGCGTTTGGGTCAGTCCCTCCGTAAGTCAATATTATACCAGAGTCACGCTTAGACGCGGCTGTGGAATGTTCTCTGGATGACTTCCTTCTGATGCGCGCGGGACAACTGATTGAAACGCACGGCATAACCGGAAACACGGATGGTCAGGTTCGGGTACATCTCGGGGTTCTCCATCGCATCGATCAGCATGTCGCGGTTGAGCACGTTGACGTTCAAGTGGAAGGCCTTCTGAGCGAAGTAGCCGTCCAGGATGCGGGCCAGGTTCGTCTGACGCTCATCATCGCTCTTACCGAGTGTGTCCGGCGTGATCGAGAAGGTATTCGAGATACCGTCTTGTGCGACGCCCTCATAGGGCAGCTTCGCAACGGAGTTCAGGGAAGCGAGCGCACCGTTGTTGTCGCGACCGTGCATGGGGTTCGCACCGGGAGCGAATGCCTCGCCTGCCTTGCGGCCATCCGGCGTCGAACCGGTCTTCTTACCATACACCACGTTGGAGGTGATGGTCAGAAGCGAGAGCGTGTGCTCCGAGTTACGGTAGGTCGGGTGCTTCTTCAACTGCTCGATGAAGTACTCCGTGACCTTGACCGCAATCTCATCGACGCGATCGTCGTCGTTGCCGTACTTCGGGAAGTCGCCTTCGATCTCATACTCCTTGACCAGACCGCTCTCGTCGCGGATCGCACGCACCTTGGCGTACTTGATCGCGCTAAGCGAGTCGGCCACGATCGAGATACCGGCCACACCCATGGCGAGGAAGCGGTGTACGTCGGAGTCGTGCAGAGCCATCTGGCCTGCTTCGTAGGCGTACTTGTCGTGCATGAAGTGAATCGTGTTCATGGTGTCGACGTAGAGGCCGGCGAGGTAATCGATGACCTTCTTGTACTTCTCCAAGACCTCGTCGTAATCGAGGATATCGCCCGTGATCGGCTCGAGATCCGCGATAACCTCGAGAGGCTTACCGGTCTTCTTATTTACTACGACTTCATCCACACCGCCGTTGATGGCATAGAGCAGGGACTTGGCGAGGTTCGCGCGAGCACCGAAGAACTGCATCTGCTTACCGACTTGCATCGCGGAGACGCAGCAAGCGATCGCATAGTCGTCGCCGTAGATCGGGCGCATCAGATCGTCGTTCTCGTACTGGAGCGCGTCGGTCTGGATGCTCATCTTCGCACAATACTTCTTGAAGGCCTCGGGCAGATCCTCGGACCAGAGAACCGTCATGTTCGGCTCCGGCGACGGACCGAGGTTCGTCAGGCTGTGGAGGAAACGAAACGAGCTCTTGACAACCATCTGGCGACCGTCCGTACCGACACCGCCGATCGACTCGGTGACCCAGGTCGGGTCGCCTGCGAAGAGCTCATCGTACTCCGGCGTGCGAAGGTGGCGGACCAGACGCAGCTTGATGATCAACTGATCGATCATGGCCTGAGCGTCTTCTTCCGTGATACGACCGGCCGAGAGGTCACGCTCGATATAGATATCGATGAAGTTCGTGTTACGGCCGATGGACATCGCCGCGCCGTTGTTCTCCTTGACGCCTGCGAGGTAGCCGAAGTAGAGCCACTGGATAGCTTCTTGTGTGTTCTTGGCAGGCTTCGAGATATCGAAACCGTAGGAAGCGGCCATCGCCTTGATCTCGCCGAGCGCGCGGATCTGCTCGGAGATCTCCTCACGGTGCCGAATCATCTCTTCTGTTGCTGCACCCTTGGCGTTCTTCAGGTCGAGCTGCTTCTCTGCTACCAGACGATCGATACCGTAGAGTGCGACTCTGCGGTAGTCGCCGATGATGCGGCCGCGGCCATAGGCATCCGGCAAACCGGTCAAGAGGCCTGCGGTACGAGCCAAGCGCATCTCGGAGGTGTAGGCGTCGAAGACACCTTGGTTGTGGGTTTTGCGATAGGAATTGAAGGCATCGGCAAGCGCGGGATCCATCTTCAGGTCATATGCTGCAAGCGAAGATTCGACCATGCGGAAACCGCCGTAAGGGTTCATGATACGCTTCATCGGTGCATCGGTCTGCAGACCCACGATACGCTCGTTGTCCTTGTCGATGTAGCCGGGCGCGAAATTGTTGATACCGGAGAAACGCTCGAGATCAACGCTGATCATCTTGCTTTGGATCTCATTTTGGATAATGCGGTCCACCTTCTCCCAGATGGCGCGTGTGTCTGCGGTCGGCTCGGTGAGGAAGCTGTCGTCGCCTGTATATGCTGTATAGTTCTTCTGAATGAAGTCTCTGACGTCGATCGTCTCTTCCCAGTTACCGCCTTGGAAGCCGGTCCAGGGATTCTTGCTGAGCATCTCATCGGTCAGCAGGTCCTGACCGATTTGGTCGAGATCGATCTCACGGGGAGCACCCATGACGGCTTGATTATTGGATTTGGTTTCTGCTTGCATATCGAACCTCCGCATTGCTTTTGTGTCCGGCGTACAACCGTACGTGTATCATTTGTTACTAACAGCATAAACAGAGGCCGATTACCTGTCAGTGATTGCAATCACTCTTTTGACCTTTTTTTAGCGCTTCTTTATCTTCCTTCCGAAATTACGGGAATTGCCTAGCTGATACACACTGCAATAGGTATACAAAAGGCTGCCCCGCCCCCCCAAATCGGGATCGGCGAAACAGCCCTTCGATTGTCTAGTCCGTCATCATAGCAGGACTACTAGTCCACTAGAATAGTCGGACTATATTGGATCCGAAACCCGGCTTATGCCTCGTTCCAGATACGAATCAGGTTCTCGAGTCCGATATCCGAACCCGTGCGATGCTCCTCGCCGCCCTCGAACTCAAGCGACATGTAGCCGTCGAAGCCGCTGGCCTTGACCTCTCTGAGAATCGCTCTCGTCTCGAGATCGCCATAACCGAAGATCGAACCGCGTAGCTGGCGGCCTGCCGTGGTCGGGAACCAACCGCGACCCATCACGGGCTCTTGGGGACGAACGTAGAAGTCCTTCGCGTGCATGATGCCGATATAGGGTAGCATCTTCTTGACGCCGCTTAGCGGATCGTCGTCGACACAGATCAAGTTGCCCAGATCCACGATGAGCTTGAAGTTCGGGTGATCGACCGCGTTCACGAGGCGGATGACGCGCTCGCTACCGTTGACATAATAGCCGTGGTTCTCGATCAGGTTCACCACGCCCTTCGAGGCACCGTACTCGGCGAGCAGGCGACCCGTCTTGGCGAGAATCGGCAGGTCCTGATCGAACGATACAACCGTGGTCTCCTCTGCCGGACGCCAGTCCACCAAGTCGTGGCGGATGAAGCGGCAACCGAGGGCTGCGGCGACATCGATCTCACCCTTGATGCGCTCGAGCTCCTGGGCCCACTCCTCATCTGTCTTATTCAAGAAGCTGCCACCGATCGAGTAGCAGGACAAGTCCATCTCGAGTTCTGCCGCCTTATCGCGGATCTCGCCGATCAACTCGGGTGTCTCATGCAGATCGAAACCGACCGGCACAATCTCTGCTTGCTCGCAGCCATGTTCCTTCATCCATTCCAGGGCCTCGGGAACGGTCATCTCTCCTGCGATAATCGGATCGCGCAGACTGTACGTGCTTAGACCAATCTTCATCTGAAATCTCCTCGTTATCTAACTGTTTCCGTACCCGCCTCGCGGACAGGCTCGGAACGACTCTGCTTCATTATATGATAGAATAAGGGACTAATAAAGCAAAACAAACACAAGTCAAACGAAGCAAATCGAGGTAATACAGACATGTCTCAGGAACAAGAGAAGAGAAGCCATGCATTTGATCTGGCCCGTAAGCGAGCCAAGGCAGAAACACCCGAGAGCCGCAGAGCCAAGCGTCGCCAGATACGAAACGAGCAACTCAAACCCGGTATGTTCTGGGTTCTCGTGCTCGGCTTCATCATAGCCATCGCCATCTTGGGTCTTGTGGTCCACTGGGTCACGCTCTCCTACAAGAGCTCGAATTATATCAAGGAAGTACAACTAGAAGAGATCTATCTCTCCATGGACGACAGTTATCTCATCGCAAGCCATGGCGGTGAGAATGTTCGCGTACTCGGACAGAACCTCACGCGCGCCCTGCAGACCGTATCCGTCTCCGACCACCGGATCTTGAGCAGGCGGCCAAGCTACAACGAGGACGAGGCCATCGTCTTACTGAGCTCCGACGGCAGCCGCTTCACGGTTGCACCGGACCCGGGCTACACCGGCTCCAAGGAGAGGGCCATCGTGATCTACGAGGCAGGCGGCAAGTCCACCTACCTCTCAATCGAGGGCTACAAGACGATGGAGTGGCTCAGTTCCGTCACCGGCAGGGAGGGCAGCTATGGCCCAAACCAGCCGGTGAAGATCGGAGACATCAAGCCCTAATCTCTACTTGGCGACTAAGTTAACCAGGCGACCGGGGACGTAGAGTTCTTTGAAGATAGATTTACCATCCAAATAGGGGGCTATCTCCGCCACATTCTTCGCCGCGGCGATCGCCTCATCCGCCGTAATATCGTGCGCTACGATAAGCTTCGCACGCACACGCCCGTTGACCTGTACCGCAATCTCGATCGTCTGACTGATCGTCTTCGCTTCCTCGTAACGAGGCCAGGGCTGCTCGGTCATCCGTCCGCTAAACGCCTGCTGTTCCCAAGCTTCTTCCGTCATATGCGGGGCAAAGGGATTGAGCAACTGCAGCAACACCTTGTACTCCGCACGGTTCACGCTACCAAGATGATAGATCTCGTTGGTCAGGGTCATCAGTGCCGCGATGGCCGTATTCGCCTTCAGGGCATCGATATCCGACCCCACCTTCTTGATTGTCTGATGGTAGAGCGTCTCCAATTCGGGACGAATCTCGTCGCCTTCTACCAGTTTATCTTGGAGCTGCCAGACGCGCTCGAGGAAGCGACTGCTGCCCTTGATGCTCTCCGGATTCCAGGGAGCGGGCTTCTCGAAGTCGCCGATGAACATCTCATAAACGCGGAAGGTATCCGCGCCGTATTCCGTGACGATGTCGTCCGGATTCACCACGTTGCCGCGCGACTTACTCATCTTCTCCCCGTTCTCACCGAGGATCATGCCGTGGCTCGTACGCTTCATGTACGGTTCCGGATTCGGCACCACACCGATATCAAACAAGAACTTGTACCAGAATCGAGAGTAGAGCAGATGCAGAGTCGTGTGCTCCATACCGCCGTTGTACCAATCGACAGGTGCCCAATACTGCATCGCTTCGGGCGCGGCAAGCGCCGTGTCGTTATGCGGATCCATGAAACGCAGGAAGTACCAAGACGAGCCTGCCCACTGTGGCATCGTATCCGTCTCGCGCTTGGCCGGTTTACCACAGCACGGACAAGTCGTATTTACCCAATCCTCGACTGCAGCCAGGGGCGATTCGCCCGTATCCGTCGGTTCGTAACTCTCTACCTCGGGCAGTACCAGCGGCAGCTCGGTCTCGGTGAGCGGCACATAGCCGCAATCGTCGCAGATCACGATCGGAATCGGCTCACCCCAGTAGCGCTGACGACTGAAGACCCAGTCACGAAGCTTGAAGTTCACCTTCTTCTTCGCTACTCCCTCGGCCTCGAGGCGTGCTATGACAGTCTCTTGGGCCGTCTTCACGTCCATGCCGTTGATGT
>CAZLEA010000044.1:0-11871 GCA_964558445.1 uncultured Oscillospiraceae bacterium
CTCACACTCACCGATCACTACGACAAGGACATGATCGACGGTATCCCAACCCCGAAGCTCTCCCCTTACGGCAGCCTAGAGGTCGAGGGCGAGTGGGTCTTCGATTTCGATTTGTACCGCAGCAAGCTAGAAGAGAAACAGGCAGAATTGAAACGCTCCGGTACTTCATTCGAGCTGCTTCGAGGGCTGGAAGTCGGCTATATTCCGTATCAGACGCCGGAGATCTGGCCCTACTTAGCGAAGACCGAGTTCGACAGCATCATCTTGTCCGTGCACTGTGTAGACGGAAGTGATATCTACTACCACCGCGAACTCTATGAAGAAGGCTACCGGTATGCTTACACGCGCTATCTGGAGCATATCGTTTGGATGCTGGAATCAAATCTGGATTTCGATATCGTGGGCCACTTGGATTACGTCGCCAGATACACGAAGGAAGCGGTGCCGATGCGTTACCGCGAGTTTGGCGATCACTTCGATCGAATCTTCCGTTTGATGTTGGAACAGGGCAAGACATTTGAGATCAACACGCGTACACGCTATCGTACACTGGATGCGTCCGGTGTCGACATAGGCGTACAAGATCCCGATATCGTCCGGCGCTTCATCGAGCTGGGCGGCGAATATGTCGCCTTGAGTTCGGATAGCCACGAGAACGGAAACTGCGGACGCGGCTTCGGGGAGGCGGCTGCCATGCTTCGCGCTGCGGGCCTGCGCTACCTCTGTCACTACAAGGAGCGAAGTCCGGTTGTCCGTGGATTTGATATCTAGAGTTATCGCAAGGGGTCGTTACTTACGATTCCTTGCGTCTCTTCCGGAGCCAATCTGCGATACGTCCTTCGTAGCCGTTTGCCGTTGGTTCGTAGTATACGGTGTCGACCAATTCATCGGGTAGATATTGTTGGTCGACCACAGAGCCGGGGTAATCATGCGGGTACTTGTAGCCGATGCCGTAGCCGTGCTCCTTCATACCGCTGATCGGAGCGTTTCGCGCATGATAGGGTATCTCCCCTGTGCGCCTGCTCCTGACATCTTCTATCGCCTTGTCGATAGCGAGATACGCGGCATTGGACTTCGGACTGGTCGCGACCATGATCGTGGCTTCGGAGAGGATGATCCTCGCTTCCGGCATACCGATTCGCACGACGGCATCGTAGGCGGCCATAGCCACTTGTAGCGCCTGAGGGTTCGCCATACCGACATCCTCCGCGGCACAGATCACGATGCGCCTGGCCAGGAACTCGATCGCCTCTCCTCCCTCCAGCGCACGTGCCAGATAGAAGACGGCGGCATCCGGGTCGGATCCGCGCATCGATTTGATGAACGCTGAGATGGTGTCGTAGTGAGCCTCACCCGTCGTATCGAACGGTTGAGCCCGACTCTGCATACAATCTTGCATGATCTCCGGCGTCAAGACAATTTGACCGGTTTCGTTCGGGTCCGTCGAGATGACCGCGAGCTCCAGTGCGTTCAGTGCTCTCCTCGCATCTCCGTTGGAGATATTGGCGACATACGCATAAGCCTCGGGGCTGATCTCTACATCTAGCTTCCCGAAACCGCGATCCGGATCGGCGAGCGCCGTCTGCATGATGCGGATGATCTCCGCCTCGGTCAATAATTCCAATTTGAAGACGGTAGAGCGCGAGACAAGCGCCTTATTCACCTCGAAGTAGGGGTTCTCGGTTGTCGCACCGATGAGAATCAGGCTGCCGTCTTCCACTTGGGGTAAGAGGGCGTCTTGTTGTGCCTTGTTGAAGCGATGGATCTCATCGATGAACAAGACGGTTCGACCCGCAGGATTCGTGAACTCGTTTCTCGTCTCCGCGATGACCGCCTTGATGTCCGCGACGCCTGACGTGACGGCGTTTAGTTTGCGAAACGGCAGGTTCGTACCGGCTGCGATGACACGGGCAAGCGAGGTCTTCCCCGTGCCCGGCGGCCCGAACAAGAGGATCGAACTCAAGCGATCCGCCTTGATCAGGCGATGCAGTAGCTTACCGGGGGCCAGTATGTGTTCCTGGCCCACGTATTCTTCCAGTGTTCTGGGAGCCATGCGGTATGCTAGCGGTTCTGTCATCTTAGCTTAGTTCCGGATAGAGCGGGTAGCGCGACACGATCGCTGCCACACGCTTGCGAATCTCATCTGCCTTGTTATCGAAGTCATGAATCGCCAGGTAGATGAGCTCGGCAATTTCTTCCATGTCTGTAGGTTGAAGACCGCGCGTGGTAACCGCAGGTGTACCGATGCGAAGGCCGCTTGTGACGGTCGGCTTCGTCTCTTCAAACGGTACTGTATTCTTGTTCGTCGTGATATCTACTTCGTCGAGACGGTACTGCAGTTCTCTGCCTGTCACGTCCGTATTGCGTAGGTCCAGCAGCAAGAGGTGGTTATCCGTACCGCCGGAAACGAGGTCGATACCGCGCGCCATAAGCGCTTCGCCGAGTGCCGCGGCGTTCGCCACAACTTGCTCCTGGTATTGCTTGAAGGACTTGTCGAGTGCTTCCTTGAACGCGACGGCCTTACCCGCTATGACGTGCATCAGGGGACCGCCCTGCTGGCCCGGGAAGACGGCGGAGTCGATCTTCTTGGCATATTCTGCCTTGCACATAATCACGCCTCCGCGAGGCCCGCGAAGCGTCTTATGCGTCGTTGTGGTCACGAAATCGGCGTAGGGCACCGGGCTCGGGTGCAAGCCCGTAGCTACGAGGCCCGCGATGTGCGCCATATCGACGAAGAGGAGTGCACCGACTTCATCTGCGATCGCCCGAAACTTCGGGAAATCGAGGACTCTCGGATAGGCAGAAGCACCGGCTACGATCATCTTGGGCTTGACAAGAAGCGCGGTCTCACGAAGCTTCTCATAGTCGATCGTGGCCGTATCCTTCTCAACTTGGTAGAAGTGAGACTCATAGGTCTTACCCGATACGTTCTTGGTCATACCGTGCGTCAAATGACCGCCATGGCTCAGATCCATACCCAGAATCTTGTCGCCAGGCTCCAACATCGCGAAGTAGACAGCCGTATTCGCCTGTGCACCGGAGTGAGGCTGTACGTTTACATGCTCGGCGCCAAACAGCTCCTTGCAACGTTCGATCGCCAGGTTCTCAATGACGTCAACATGCTCGCAGCCACCGTAGTAGCGACGACCGGGATAGCCTTCTGCATACTTGTTTGTCAGCGGGCTCCCGACAGCTTCCAGTACCGCTTCGGAGACGAAGTTCTCGGATGCGATCAATTCGAGTTTCGTGCGCTGGCGATCGAGTTCGGCCAGGACGGATTCGTAGACTTCCGGGTCCACTTGAGCCATGTTCGGATAGAGCATAAGTACCTCCATTAGATGGGTCGGGTCCTGCCCAACCGTATTTGTGTGATCGGTTTCGTTAGAACCGTATGCGTAAGGTTTCGATCTTCTCGACGCCTTCTACTGTAAGTGCTTCGATGTCCAGCTTCGCTTCGGCCATGTCGGCTTGTTTCAGGCTGGGTCTGGTCCTCGGATGCTTGGCTACGAAGACCGTACAACAATCTTCGTAGGGCAGAATCGAGGTCTCAAATGTGCCGATGCGGCGAGCCAAATCGATGGTCTGGTCCTTGTCGATCCCGATCAAGGGGCGGAAGACCGGCATCGTGGTAACCGCAGCCGTACACGCAAGCGCCTCCGTCGTCTGACTGGCTACCTGACCGAGACTCTCCCCGGTGATCATAGCCTGACAGCCGCGTTTGGCGGCCAAGCGTTCGGCGATGCGATACATCACACGACGCATGACAATGGTCATCATATCATCCGGAACGTGTTCGCGTAGATTCATTTGGATATCTGTGAAGTCAACAATATGCAAGTTGATTTCGCCGCTGTATTGGCTGACCAATCTGGCCAATTCGATGACCTTCTCCTTGGCTCTGTCGCTCGTATACGGGAAGGTGTGGAAATAGATCGCTTCTAGTTCGACACCGCGCGAAGCCATCATATAGGCAGCTACGGGACTGTCGATACCGCCGGAGAGCAAGACCATGCCTTTGCCTGATGTACCGACAGGCAGACCCTTGACACCCGGGACAATCTCGCTATAGATGTAGATCTTATCGCGTAGTTCTACATACACCGTGATATCGGGTGCATGAACATCAACCGTCATATTCTTACTGTTCTTGAGGATCACGGCACCGGCTTCGCGCGCGATCTCCATAGAATCCCAGGGGAAGCTCTTGTCACCGCGTCTGGCCTCAACCTTGAAGCTCTTCTTCTCCCAAGCACCATACATGTCTTGGGCGAAGGCACGTACGGCCGACACCAGATTCTCCGTCGTTAGCTCCGCTTCGTAGCGACGCACGGGGCTCGCCGACACGATACCGAAGACTGTTGTCGCGACATGCAGTGCATCATCGATGGCCGCCATCGAGTCCTCATCTTCCGGCTCGATCCAGAAACGCGACTGGCTCTTGAAGGCGTTGAATTGGCCGATGTGCTTCAGGCGCCGTCTGATTGTTGTCAGCAAGCGCTTCTCAAAGGTATTGCGATTCGCACCCTTCAGGGTTATCTCACCCAGGCGGGCGAGGATCAATTCCGTATACTTCATCGTCTTCCTCCGATTGCGGCAAGCTGTTCGTATGCTTGCCTGATAGCCGCTGCGGCAAGTCGTATGTCGGCTTCCGTATTCTCGGCAGCCAGGCTGATGCGAAGTGTGCCGTCCAGGCGCTCTCCACCGATGCCCATGGCTGTCAGAACATGTGATTTGGCATTCTGAGCTGTACTACAGGCAGAAGTCGTCGATACGTAGATACCCCGGTGTGCCAGGATATGCAGCATCGTCTCTCCCCTGGCGGGGGCGAAACTGATGTTCAGTATGTGCGGCACACCGTCTTCCGGGCTGTTGATAACATAGGGGATGGAGCCGAGCTCGTCTAGCAGAATTCGGCGCAGGTCTGTGACTTGCGAATTGGCATCCGTCATGCGTTCGGTTCCGATCTTGGACGCGAGGGCCATCGCCGAGACAAATAGAGGATGCTCCGTACCGCTTCGGCGCCCGCCTTGTTGGCCGCCGCCCAAGATGAGCGGGGCATAGGGCGTCTTCTCTCTGACATAGAGCAAACCGATGCCCTTGGGTGCATGGATCTTGTGACCGGAGAAGGAGGCGAAGTCGACCCCACTGCGGCGCAGGTTCAGAGGCATACGAGTCCACGCCTGAACATAGTCGACATGAAGCAGGGCCCGGGGCGCAAGCTTGTCGCGCAGGGTACGGATCGCCTCGATATCGTTACACGCGCCTGTCTCGTTGTTCACCGCGATGACAGATAGGTAGATCGTCTCTTCGTTTAGCAAACCGGCCAAGTGATCCAGATCAACCGAGCCGTTTGACAGAAGCTTCGCGTAGACGGTGTCGAAACCCTCTTGCTTCAGGGCCTTGATGGCATTCAAGGTAGCTTCGTGGTCGCCCGCCGTCGTAACGATTCTCCGGCCCCTACGATGAAGTTTCTTCACCGCCGTCTGCAGCGCCGTGTTGATGGATTCGGTCGCACCGCTCGTCACAATCAATTCATCCGGCTTACAAGACAGGTCGGCTGCGAGCTGCTTCAGAGCGTCCTTCACGCTATGTTCCGCGGCTAAACCGAGCGAATGTGCGGAGGCAGGGTTCGCGAAATCCGTTTCGATGTGCTCGCGAATATAGGAAGCCACCTCAGGGTAGAGGCGGCTTGTCGATGCATGGTCTAAATAAATCATCTTCTACTTATAACTACTCGCTTCAAATTGCATGACACAGGATTCCGCCTTCAATACCGCAATCGCTACTTCACAGTAGTTTCCGCTACGGGATTGATAAGCTGCTTCGCTGTGGAGAACAGACATCCCCTTCGAGATGTCGAGCGCTCTGGACTCCTCTGTCGTACCGGGACGAACGAGCAGTCGCCAGTTGGCGCGGTTCGGGATTAAGGGGTACTTGTTCGCCGTGATGTCGATCATGCGCTTGCGTGCGCGGATGTCTTCCATCAAACCGGGGAACATCGCGACCGGGATATAAGAGTGTACATAGACAAACGGCTTGCGACCCTCTGTCTCCGTCCACACAATCTCGTAGAAGCCGCGCTCGTTGCCGGACTTGTTGAGGTCGAAGACGGCACGGACGTCTGCGGGCAGAGCATCGCAGATGGCATAATCGATGAAATGCTTGTTATCCATACTCTGTCCGGTCAAAAAGGAATAGGTAAACGCTGAGAAGCCGGGGATAATTACGCGATCGGGCTCATCACGTACGAAGGTACCCTTCCCCTTCATAATCACGAGCATACCCTCACTAACAAGATCGGCAATCGCTTGTCTGACCGTCGGTCTGGAGAGCTCGAGATCCTTACAGAGCTGCATCTCGGTGGGAATCTGCTCACCCGGTGCATACTCACCGGATTCGATCCGTTCCGTAATCAAGTCCTTCAATTGGGCATATAAGGGCACACTGCTATGCTTATCGAGCTTCATAACGATCCTCCGAATAATGATACTGTATCCTGACCTGGCGCTGATTCTATACGGTCAAAGTTTCTTGATTAATTGTAATGACATTCTCAGGTCTTTGCAAGAAGGGTTTGATAATACCATCCAGATAATCCGTAACTTGGCCGCTCGCACGACCCGTATAGAGTGCCGGATCCATCATCTGATCCAATTGCGCCCGATCCAGTCCGAAGTGCGCATCCGCTGCGATGCGCTCGAGCAGGTCGTTCTCGCGACCGAATTCCTTGACTTCACGGCCTGCTGCCATAGAGTGGACGCGGATACGCTCGTGCAGCGCCTGGCGATCGCCTCCCTGCTTCACGGCCTCCATCATGATGTTCTCTGTCGCCATGAAGGGAAGTTCCGAGAGCAAACGCTTGCGAATTACTTCGGGATAGACGACCAGGCCGTCCACGATATTCGCATAGATCATCAAGATCGCGTCGACCGCCAGGAAGGACTCGGGTATGGCAATTCGCTTGTTGGCAGAATCGTCTAGTGTACGCTCGAACCACTGAGTTGCTGCGGTATGCGCCGGATTCTGCGCAGCCGTGATGACATAACGGGCCAGAGACGAGATACGCTCCGAGCGCATCGGATTACGCTTATATGCCATGGCGGACGAACCGATTTGGGACGTCTCGAAGGGCTCCTCTACTTCCTTCAGATGCTGGAGCAGTCGCATGTCGTTACTGAACTTCGCCGCGGTTTGTGCGATACCGGCCAGTACGTTTAGTACGCGGCTGTCTACCTTGCGAGAGTAGGTCTGTCCGCTGACGGGATAAACGGACTTGAAGCCCATCTGTTCGGCGATCATCTGATCCAGGCGGCGACACTTGTCCTCGTCGCCATCGAAGAGCTCCATGAAGCTTGCCTGTGTGCCGGTCGTCCCCTTACTACCCAGGAAGCGTAGAGATTCATAAACATAATCTAAATCCTCGAGGTCCATCATCAATTCTTGGATCCAGAGGGTGGCACGCTTGCCGACGGTCACGGGTTGGGCGGGCTGGAAATGCGTGAAGCCGAGCGTCGGTAAATCCTTATGCTTATCTGCAAAGGCCGCTAGCTCAGCAATCACCTGCAACAAGCGCTGGCGAACGATTGCCAGCCCTTCTCGCATCAAGATCAAATCCGTATTATCTCCGACATAACAGGATGTCGCACCCAGATGTATGATGCCCTTGGCCGTGGGACACAGTTCGCCATAGGCGTGTACATGAGCCATAACGTCGTGACGCACCTTGGCTTCTACTTCTCGGACCAAATCGTAATCGATCGTGTCCCTGGCTGCCTGCATCTCCTCGATCTGTCGATTTGTAATCTCGAGCCCCAGGGCCTGCTCGGACTTGGCCAGCGCGATCCAGAGATCGCGCCATGTCGTAAATTTCTTATCCGGCGAAAACACATACTGCATCGCGGCACTGGCATAGCGGCTGTTCAGTGGATTCTCATAACTGGTATGTGATGAATTCATCTGTATCCTCGTTTATCAATTAGTGTTTGGCAAGTGCACATTCCAATGCATTAAGCTTAACACAATTTACGAGTACGGACATCGCCTTGCGAAGATCTTGTTGGGATGGATAGGTCGGTGCCAAACGGATATTCTTGTCCTCCGGATCGAGTTTATAGGGGTAGGTGCTGCCGGCCGGTGTGAGTGCCACGCCTGCCCCCTTCGCCTTCAGCACGACAGCCTTCGCCTGACCGTCGTTTAGATCCAAACTGATGAAATAACCGCCGGTCGGACGAGTCCAAGTGGCGAGGCCCGTTCCGCCTAGTTCTTCGTCCAGTATATCGAGCACGATATCAAACTTGGGCTTCAAGAAGGCGGCGTGTCGCCTCATGATCGGCTCGATTCCGCCGTTCTCCATGAAGAACTTCATGTGGCGTCGCTGGGACATCTTGTCCGGACCGATGGTCTGGAAGCCAAGGCCCTTGTTCATCCATAAGAAGTCCTCTTCGCTCATGGCGATCGCGGCGAGGCCGGAGCCTGCGTATGTAATCTTCGACATGGAAGCGAAGACAACAAAACGATTCGGATTGCCCATCTCCTTAGCAAGAGCCAAAGGCTCCTTGATCGTAGCCGGTTTGTCCCAATCCAGATGATGCAGGAAGTAAGCGTTGTCCCAGATTACGCGGAAGTCCGCTGCCGCCTCCATCTTGGCAAGTCGCTCACAAACTTCGTCGCTGTAGATACTGCCGTCGGGGTTGGCATACATCGGTACTGTGAACATGGCCTTGACCGAATGATCTGCCACCAGCGCTTCGACCACATCCATATCGGGACCGTCAGACGTCATCGGCACGGATACCAATTCGAGGCCAAGCGATTCTGCGATTGCGAAGTGCCTGTCGTAACCGGGCGACGGACACAAGACCTTCACCTTCTCATGCTTGGACCACGGCATCGAGGCACCGGGAAGCGTATAGAGCATCGCACGCACGAAGAAGTCGTACATCAAACTGAGCGACGAGTTGTTCAACACGGCAACTTGCGCGGCGGGCACATCAAGCAATTCACCGAAGAAGCGCCTGGCTTCCGGCAGACCGTTCAGGTGGCCGTAGTTACGGATATCGCTACCGTCATCGGCTAGATAATCATCGTCTGTCAGAGCCGTATCCATACCCAAACTTGTGATCATCTTCAGCTGCGCGAGAGATGGCTTGCCTCTCGTTAGATCCAGGCTTAAGCCCTCTGCCTTGAAGGCATCGTAGCGAGCCCTCTCTTCCTTGTACAGGGTCATCAATTGCTCGGTTTCAAGCGTGTCAAACACAGACATGTTCTGTCCTCTCAGTTTCATCAAAATTAAATCGTTTCGGAAATATGGATTCAATCATATAGCAAACTTGCAGAATGTGCAATGTTTATTACCAAATCTCCTCAAAAATGCAAGATGAAGGATTGGAACTTGCAGATAGCTCGACAAATGCACCCAGAACATAGCAGTTATAATCGAACATTTGCCGTTCTTGACAGAAGCGGACTACAAGCTTGCGAATTCGCCTTCGCTTGGCCTCCGAGATGGTCGCAGCGGGTCCTCCGTATCTACCGAAGTCTCGCCTCGCCTTCACTTCGATGAAGTATAGATTCCTACCCTTACAGGCGACAAGATCGATCTCACCTGTTCCCTGCCATGTGTATTGTCTGGCCAGAATCGTATAGCCTTGGTCCAACAGCACGCGGGCACAGTAGGCCTCCGCCCTGTTGCCGATGCGACTGGTCGGACTTAAGATCGATTGTCTACTATCTTCTGCCATCCCTTAGCCCTTAACCCTTAGCCCTTAACCCCACTGCCGGACTGGTTCTTCTTGCGCCACGATCGCAAGAAGAGCTCGCGATGCTCCGGACAGGGACCGAAGCGATCGAGTGCTTCATAGTGTGCCTTCGTTCCATAGCCCTTGTGTTTGTCGAAGCCGTAGTTCGGATAGTGCTCCGCCAATTTCGCCATGTGACGGTCACGCGAGACCTTGGCCAAGATCGATGCGGCTGCAATCGAGCTTGAGAGACTGTCGCCCTTGATGATCCCCTGTTGCTCGATACCGAGAGCCGGAATCTCGAAGGCATCGATGAGCACCATATCTGCTGCCGGATCGAGCCTAAGGAGCGCACGTCTTGCCGCTTCCTTGGTTGCAGTAAGGATATTCAGTTCTTGTATCTCTTCGACCGATGCTGCTTCGATGGAGTAGCTAAGTGCCTTCTGCCGAATCTCATCGTATAGCTTGTCTCTGGCCCTAGCCGTTAGCTTCTTGGAATCGTTTAGCCCTTCGATTCGCTGCTCCGGATCAAGGATACAGGCTGCGACGATGACAGGTCCCGCCAGCGGTCCCCTGCCGGCTTCATCGATACCGGCGATGAAGCGATAACCGCTAGCCCGAAGCTTAGTCTCATAAGAGAGATCCGGACCATTCTTATGATCTGCGTTCTTAGGCATCGTCTACCTCATCGTCCGGGAAGTCGAAGCTGATGCGTCCGATGACGCCGTTTCGCAGTTCTGTGAGCAGGGTATCGGCGAAGCGCCTCGTGTCGGGCCTCGCGCCGGACAGCAAGAAGCCTCGCTTCTTCGCAGCCAACTGGAAGAGGCCGTAGAGATCTTGTTGATAGGCCTCGATATCATCTTCCGTCAGTTTGTACCGGGCGGATATGAGCTCCGGGTAGTGTGCCAGTAGCGAGACGAAGGCGAAATACGCCAGTTCTTCGATCTCCAGAATGTTGTCCTTGATGGCGCCGGAGACGGCTAGAGCCATCTTCTGGTGATCAGAGCCCAAGCGAGGCCAGAGCACACCGGGCATATCCATCAAGAGCCAATCCCCTTCGGTCTTCACCCACTGAATCGAACGGGTGACACCCGGCTTATTCTGGGCCTTGGCAGCTTGTCTCCTGGCAAGTGTATTGATCAAGGTGGACTTGCCCGTATTCGGGATGCCGACGACCATGACACGGATCTTGCGTCCCATGATGCCACGCTTCTCCCAGCGTTCGATATAGGGCTTGGCCATCTCTTCGACAATGCGTTCAAGCTCTCTAACGCCCTTACGTGCCACGATATCGAGCAAGACGACTTGCTGCTGCTCTGACTTGTAATGCTTCACCCAAGCCTCTGTCGCCTTGGGATCCGCGAGGTCAATCTTGGTTAGAGCGAGTATGCTCGGTTTGCTCTCCAGAATCTTGGCGATCTCCGGATTGCGACTCGAGCGCGGCAAGCGTGCATCTGCCGTCTCGATCACGACGTCCACTTGGTCAAGCTTCTCCTTCATCTCGCGAAGCGTCTTGGCCATATGGCCCGGGAACCAGTTTATATTACTCGATTTGTCCATAGCTTAATCCTGCTCCTCCAATGTCTTATCTATTATCTTATACGAAAAAGGAGCCGCCCGTCAGGTCATAACCCAACAATCGACTCCCATCTTCTTGTTTAAGCACAGTATAAGAAATTACTTCTTGCTCGGTAACTTCTCTCTGACCTTGGCGGCCTTACCGACACGCCCACGCAGATAATACAGCTTAGCTCTTCTGACTCTTCCCTTACGTACCAGCTCGATCTTCTCGATCTTCGGTGAGTGGACAGGCAGAATACGCTCGACACCCACACCGTACGATAGACGACGGACAGTGATTGTCTCGCTGAGTCCCTGACCCTTACGAGAAATAACGGTACCTTCGAACACCTGAATACGTTCGCGAGTACCCTCGGTAACCTTAAGATGCATCTTAACGTAATCACCGATTTCTACTTCCGGATATGAATTGCGCAATTGCGCCTGCTCTACAGCATTAACCAAATCCAACATTGCGTTCCTCCTCTCATGCCAGGATGTTCTTACACGCAACTGCAGCGGACCATCCGTAATAACCAATGAATTGTATCACAAGAGCGTGAGCTAGGTCAAA
>CAZLEA010000045.1:0-11817 GCA_964558445.1 uncultured Oscillospiraceae bacterium
GGCAAAGGGTTAAACAAGAGGGGCGAAATCTAGTATAATAAGAGTCAAACTCAAGAATAGAAGGAGCCCCTATGACTGAACAGAACAAATCGGATGAGAACCAAGCAGAAGCACTGAAGAAGAAGCTTCAGGTGAGCTTCACCAACGCTTGGGATCGCATCACGGATACCGAATTGAACGTGGCCAACGAATTGGTCGAAGACTATAAGGTCTTCTTGGACAAGGCCAAGACCGAGCGCGAGTTCGTCGAAGAAGCCGTCCATGAGCTCGAAGCAGCAGGCTATGTACACGTCCGCAGTAAGGACAAGCTTGTCGCCGGTGACAAGGTCTACACCACGGTCCACAAGAAGGGCCTAGTCGCTGCCGTCGTCGGCACCGATGCGGTAGAGAACGGATTCAATATCGTCGGTGCACACGTCGACTCACCGCGCCTGGACCTGAAGCCTTACCCCGTTTACGAGGACAACGAGCTCGTCTTACTGAAGACGCACTACTACGGTGGCGTCAAGAAGTATCAGTGGGCTGCGATCCCGCTGGCTCTGCACGGTACGGTTGTGAAGCCGGACGGCGAAGTGGTCAAGATCTCGATCGGTGAGAAGGATTCGGATCCCATCTTCACCATCAGCGATTTGTTGCCGCACCTCGGTCGTGAGCAGATGACGAAGACGGCAAGCCAGGTCATCACGGGCGAAGAGTTGAACATCTTGTTCGGTGCCCGTCCGTACCCGGAGACATGCTCCGATCGCTTCAAGCTCGCGGTACTGGACCTACTCTACAAGGACTACGGTATCACGGAGCACGACCTCACATCGGCTGAGCTCTATATGGTACCGGCATACAAGGCCAGAGATATCGGTCTGGACCGCAGCCTCGTCGGCGCTTACGGCCACGACGACCGCGTCTGCTCCTATCCTGCACTCGCTGCCTTGAAGGCGGTCGATACGCCCAAGAAGACAGCTGTCATCCTCTTGACCGACAAGGAAGAGGTCGGTTCACAGGGTAACACCGGTGCGAACTCGAAGATCTACGAGACCTTCCTCGCAGACGTCTATGCTCGTGCGAACGGCAAGTACGACGAACTCGGCTTCCGCTATGCGCTCGAGAACAGCCAGATGCTCTCTGCTGACGTGACGAACGCATTTGACCCGACCTTCGCCTCCGTATCCGATCCGAAGAACTCTTCTTACCTCGGACGCGGTATCGGCCTCGTCAAGGCGACAGGTGCCGGCGGTAAGGGCGGAGCAAGCGATGCGAACGCCGAATTCATGGCAGCGGTCACGTCCGTCTTCGATCAGCACAATGTGGCTTGGCAGACAGGCGAAATGGGCAAGGTGGATCAGGGAGGCGGCGGTACGATCGCCAAGTTCTTTGCCAACCTTGGTATCAACGTCTTGGATTGTGGTGTGCCCGTACTGAGCATGCACGCCCCCTTCGAAGTGGTCCATCGCCTCGATGTGTACTACACCTACTTGGCCTATAAGGTCTTCATGGAGAAACTCTAAACGATGAGCGAACAGCAGCCACGGAAGCCCAATCCGAATCAAGGCAGTGATCTTATGACTAAGCTTGAAGCCCTTATGAAGCGCGCCAAACAAGCGGGCCTAAGAGGCATGCAGCAAGTCCGCATAGCGCTTAACAAACTTGCCGCGAAATCGAAGCAAACCGTTGCTTCGATCAAACAGAAGTGGCAGGATCGATCCGGTCCGGAAGTGCGAGATCCGAAGCTTCATACTGCCGAGGAACAAGGTGAGACGCCTACTGTGATTGCTGCCGTGGCAGATGATCCCGGCCAGAGCGAGATTGAGAAGAGCCCTCGCACCATAGCCAAGGGGACGGCTATCGTAGCCGGCGGCATCGGCAAATTGACTGCGACGGTCAAGACCGTAATCGACAACAAGCGTCGGAAGAGCTCCATGTACAAGCCCTACCAATACAAGGGCGTACAGAGCCGCTTGAAACGTCACAGCAGGCAGAAGGTCTACAGGCTCAAGGGCTACACGACAGTTGCCCGCGTGAACCGGAAGCGGCGGCGCGAGTACATCCGTCGTCAGCGCAACATCCTCTTGATCTCGGCCGCCATAATCGTGGCGATTATCGTCATCTTCATGTGGATCGATCCGATTCCGAAGCTAAACCAGCTGCTGCACGACCTGGGCTTCTTATCGCCCTAGATCAACTCGTTTAGACAAGCACCAATAATACAAGAACGCCGAGTAAGTTATCTACTCGGCGTTTCTTGTTGTTCTTATTCACTTATCTTCCAAGAACTTCTCAGATCTTCTCCCAAACCCTAGATTCTATGAACCGAGGTAAGCCGCCTGAATTCGCTCATCGTGAAGCAGTGCGATTGCGGGACCGGTCATACGGATGTGGCCGGTTTCGAGCACATAGGCTCGATCTGCAAGCTGGAGTGCCATCGAAGCATTCTGCTCGACTAACAAAATGGTGGTGCCACCTGCCGCAATCTCCTTGATACGGTTGAAGATTTCTTGGGTCAACACAGGCGAGAGGCCCATGGACGGCTCGTCCAAGAGGAGCAAGCGCGGCTTGGACATCAGGGCACGACCGATCGCCAGCATCTGCTGTTCGCCACCGGAGAGGGTTCCTGCCTTCTGATCCCTGCGCTCTTCCAAACGAGGGAAGAAGTGGTAGGCTTGTGCCAAGCCCTTTTGTATCTCTTCCTTGGATTTCACGAGATAGCCGCCCATCAAGAGGTTATCTTCGACCGACAAACCGGTGAAGACACGGCGCCCTTCCGGTACATGGGCCAAGCCCGCCTTGACGATCTGATGGGGTAAGACCTTCTTCAGGTTCTTGCCATCAAACACGATCTCGCCGCTTCTGGCCGTGAGTATGCCGCTAATGGTCTGGAGGATTGTCGTCTTACCGGCTCCGTTGGCCCCGATAAGCGAGATGATCTCGCCTTCGTTTACATGGAAACTGATACCCTTGATCGCGTGAATCGCTCCATAGTAAACCTGGAGGTCTTGGACATCGAGAATTGTCTTCGCTTGTTTGTTCATATCACTCATGCCGGGCCTCCGATGATTTGGATCTGATCTGCCAGGGCGGGATCATAGTCCTCTTGATTCAATAGCTCGTCTAGGGGTGTACCGAGGTACGCCTTGATAACTTGCTTGTTCTTGCGGATTTCCTCGGGCTTACCGGCCGCGATCACTTGACCGTAATCGAGTACGATCAGGCGTTCGCAGATACCCATGACGAGGTTCATATCATGCTCAATCAAGACGACGGCTAATTCGAACTCGTCTCGGATCAGGCGAATCGTATCCATCAGCTCTTGCGTCTCTGTCGCGTTCATGCCTGCAGCCGGCTCATCGAGGAGCAGGATCTGGGGAGCCGCCGCGAGTGCACGACAGATCTCTAGCTTGCGCTGCTGTCCGTAGGGCAGGTTTCGCGCTTGGATATGAGCGATGTCTGCCATACCGAATAGATCAAGCAATTCGAAGGCCTCGCGCGTATAACGCGCCTCTTCCTTCCAGTAGCTTGGTAGGCGAAGTATGCTGGCCGTCAGACTATAACGGCCCTGGTTGTGGAAGCCGATACGGATGTTGTCGAGGGCAGATAGGCCCTTATAGAGCCTGATATTCTGGAAGGTTCGGACCATACCGAGGTCTACCGTCTGCCAGGTTTCGTTATTGATCAGCGACTTACCGGCCAAGAAGAGGTCTCCGCCTGTCGGCTGGTACACAGAGGTCAAGATGTTGAAGACGGTTGTCTTACCGGCACCGTTCGGGCCGATGAGGCCGACGATCTCACCGCGGTCGACCGAGAAACTGACGTTGTTCACTGCCTTCAAGCCGCCAAATTCAATACATATCTTATCTACTTCGAGTAAGGGCATACATGGCCTCCAATCTAGCGTTTACCGCGCTTGCTTTTTTCTGCCGAGCTGTCCTTGGCTCGTTCCGGACTCTTGCGTTTGGTGAGAAGGGTACCGTCTACGGGCTTATTCTCCTCGGGTTCCATACTCGATCCGCCGACGCCTGCACTGCGCTTATAAGCCGGGATAACGGCCTCTTGTTCACTCACAGTCTGGAAGGGGAGGTAGGGCATACGCTTGCCGAATAGATGCAAGACACGATTACTCGTATTGTAGAAGAGTCGCTGCGAGAGCTCCTTTTGGCCAAATAAGCCGGAGGGCTTGAAGATCATGAGTACAATTAGCATCACGGCATAGAGAATCATGCGATAGTCTTCGAAACCGCGTAGCATCTCAGGCAGCCAAGTGAGGATCGCCGCCGAGAACACGGAGCCCGTGACCGAACCCATACCACCGAAGACGACCATGACCATGAAGTCGATCGAGTAATTATAGTTGAATTTATCGGGGTTCAAGATGCCCTGATAGTGGGCAAAGAGCGCGCCGCCAACCCCCGCCAGGGTAGCCGAGATGACAAACGCCAGCATCTTGAAGCGTGTCGTGTTGATACCCGATGCCTCCGCCGCGATGTCATCTTCGCGAATCGCGAGAATCGCACGACCGTGTCTCGATCGAATCAGCGCATACACGATATAGATTGTGAAGATCAAGAAGACATAGGTAATTGGGAAGGTCGTCAGAAGCGGGATGCCGTTGAGACCTCTGGCACCGCCGGTAAACGGGAGGGTACGGGCGATGATCGTGATGATCTCACTGAAGGCAAGCGTGATGATCGCCAGGTAGTCGCCGCGCAGACGAAGCGCCGGGATACCGATCAGGGCGCCGACGACAGCGGACATAATCGCAGCCAGCACGATGCCGAGCGCGAGACCCGCGTAGGGAGACAGACCGCTATGTAAACTGACAAGCGATGCGGTGTAAGCACCAACCGCCATGAAGCCTGCATGACCGAGAGCCAGCTCACCTAGCAAACCGGTGGCGAGGTTCAGGGCAACCGTCACGATTGCGTTGATACCGATCAGGATCAAGATACCCTGATAGTAGCGATTGATCCAACCTACATGGAAGGTAAAGAGGAACGCAAGCAAGACCAATACCGCAAGCAAGCCATTTAAGACATATTGTAGAATTTTTCGTTTTGGCATCTTGCTACCTACACTTTCTCTTTGGTTGCCTTGCCAAGCAGGCCGGCAGGTTTGAACAGAAGAACGAGGATCAAGACGACAAATACGGCTGCTTCCGACAACTGCGAGTAGCCGGCAGGCATGTAGGCCGCGGTCAGACTCTCAATGATACCGAGCAAGAAGCCGCCGATCATGGCACCGGGGATGATGCCGATACCGCCGAGCACCGCCGCGATGAAGGCCTTGATACCGGGCATCGCACCGATATAGGGGCCGATCTGCGGGAAGGAGAAGAGGTAGAGCACGGCTGCGAAGGCTGCGAGTGCCGAACCGATCGCAAACGTGATCGTAATTACCTGATTGACGTTGATGCCCATCAATTGTGCGGCCTTCGTATCTTCGGAGACCGCGATCATCGCCTTACCTGTCCTGCTCTTCGTGACAAACAGATGCAGGATGATCATCAAGACGAGCGCAAGTCCGATACTGATCAATGACATGATGTTAATCGTATTCGTACCGATGACGATGTTTGGCAAGCCGGCTGTGACGCTCGGGAAGCGTCTCGGGGCAGAACCGAAGATGATCATCGCCAGATTCTGTAACAATAAGCTGACGCCGATCGCCGTGATGAGCGCCGATAGGCGAGAGGCGTTACGAAGCGGCTTGTAAGCGATCCGCTCGATAACGACACCGATCAGTGCCGTACCCGCCATACTGACCGGGATCGCAATATAGATCGGTAGGCCCAATTCCGTCAAGGCCAATAAGGCAATATAGCCACCGACCATCATCAGATCGCCGTGGGCGAAATTAATCAATTTAACAATGCCATAAACCATCGTATAACCCAGGGCGACCAGGGCATAGATGGCTCCTATCTGCAGACCGTTCAGTAATTGATTGATTAGATACATATTAGAAGCTCCTCAACTGCACAAAGGCTGCGGGATCGATCACCCCGCAGCCTTCCGAATGACAAATATAGAGATTAACGAACGATTTCTAACTTATCTTCGAGCTCGTATGCACCATTCTCGATACGGATGACCGTGACTTCCTTGTTCGGGTCACCGCTCTCATCGAAGGTCAGGTTACCTGTCACACCGGCGTAATCCAGAGCGGCCATGGCATCAATAATGGCTTGGCTATCGGTCGAACCGGCTTCTTGGATGGCCTGAACCATCATCATGGCGGAGTCATAACCGAGGGCTGCAAATGAGATGGGCTTCTCGCCGTACTCATCTTCGTAAGCCTTGACGAAGTCCGTGACCTTCTTGCTATCGTCTTCTGCAAAGAAGTGGTTTGTGAAGTAGACGCCGTCTGCTTCGGTCGGGTTGTCGTCTTCGACCTGAGTCAAGATACCGTCCCAACCGTCACCACCGAGGACCGCACCGTTGATACCGGCTGCACGTGCCTGCTGGAGGATCAAGATGTTCGTGCCGTAGTAATCGGGTACGAAGAGGACATCGGGATTGCTCTGTGCGATACGGGTCAACTGCGTCGAGAAGTTTGTCGTATCTGCAGGGTAGCTCTCGTTAGCGGTAATCTCGAGGCCCAGGCTCTTGGCTTGTGCTTCGAAGGCTTCGGCCAGACCTACAGAGTAGTCGTCTGCTGCGTTATAGATAATTGCTGCGGTCTTGGCATCCAGACTCTTGCTGGCGAAGTCTGCCATGATAACGCCCTGGTCAGGATCGATGAAGCAAACGCGGAACACGTTATCGCCTTGCTTCGTGACGTCTGCGGCTGTAGCGGTAGCCGTCAGCATCGGCATGTTGATCGTTGCTGCGCGTTGGGCGACGGCGATCGTCGGCTTCGAGGTGACGTCACCTAGCAGAGCGACAATCTTGTTCTCTTCGACTAAGCGGTTGAAGGCCGTGATTGCCTCTTGCTCATCGCCCTTCTCATCGAGAAGAACCAAGTCAATCTTCTTACCGTCAATACCGCCGGCTTCGTTCACTTCCTTAATTGCAAGCTTAACACCGTTGGATGCCGCAATACCGTAAACCGATACCGCACCCGTAAGCGGAGCGAGCGCACCGACCGTGATGGTCTCTTCGGAACCTTCTGACTCCTTGCCCTTGTCACTGTTGCCGCAAGCGGTAACGGTAACCAAAGCCAAGGCTGCAACCAGGACGGATGCCATCATGCGTTTAAACCTAAAGCTCTTTTTCATTTCAATTCCCCCGTTCTTGTAGTGAATTTACAAGATTCTAGCGAGTGGAAGTGAAACTGTAAAGACAAAATATGTCAATCGTAAGCGTTTTGACGGCAACGGTGGTCTTTGATGCATTTTTATGAACGAATAAGAAACGTGAAACCAAAAGATATCCGGTCGGATCAAACGCCCCAAACGATTGATTACTCGTCGTCTTGCCCGATTTCGTCTCTCGCCTTGGCACCGCTGTGACGATCGCTTCGGACTGAGGCCAGAGGGTTTCTTTCGACTGCATCATGTAAACCGGCTGCATCTACGTGTGTATAAATCTCGGTCGTGGAGACCGAAGAATGGCCCAGAATCTGCTGCAATCGGCGTATATCGACCTGCCCGTACTTGTACATCAAGGTGGCAGCAGTATGACGCAGCTTATGCGTGGAGTAGCGTGCCGGATCCAAGCCCGCCTGGCGTATATACTGCTTGATCAAACGCTGCACGGCCGAGTTAGAGATACGATTGCCCTGGCGGCTGATGAAGAGTGCATCCTTCGCCTCCGCCTTGATTCCCCGCTTGGGTCGCACTTGCAGGTAAGCTTCCAGCGCATCCAGGCAGGCGCCGTTGAGGTAGACGGTTCGTTCCTTGCCGCCCTTACCGAGTACACGCAGGGTCTCGCCCGAGATATCTTGCAAGTCGATCCCGCAGAGTTCCGAGAGTCTCATGCCACAATTCAAGAAGAGCGTGACGATGCAGTAATCTCGTGCGCTGAAACGACTGTCCTTCTCATCGACCTTGGCCAAGAGACGTTCGCTCTCGTCGAGTGTCAGATAGCGCGGCTGGCGCTTCGTGATCTTCGGAGATTCGAGCTCGTAAGTCGGATCCTCATCAATGATGCTCTTCTTCGTCTTCAAATAAGAGAAGAAGGAGCGTAGCGTAGCTACCTTGCGTGCACGATTGGCCGTACTCGCATCTCGCTCGCGCACGAGCCAGGTCAAGAACGCATAGCAATCGCTGAGGCGAATGGATCGAAGCAGTTCGCGATCGACACCGCTGATGTCAATCTTGTTAAACGGTACATCCTTCTGGCCACCGCGACTGCGGATGATGAAGCGAAAGAAGAGTTGCAAATCATAGCCATACTCCTTGACCGTGAGAGGGGAGCGACCTTGGATAGCTTCTATATAACCTAAGTATTCTTCTAAGATAGGAAACAATTTGCGCTCCGCTTGGGTACTCATGGGACACCGCCTTGCTAGCTAATTTATTCCTATTATAGCGCACTGTGGTAGAATGATTTGACCAATCCCAAATTTGAGAGGTATAGATATGGCAAATAAACTTCATGCTGCTGTTGTCGGCGCTACCGGTTATGTCGGACAGCGCTTCGTAAGCTTGCTGGCCGATCACCCGTGGTTTCGGCTAAGCATGGCTGTAGCCTCACCGAGCTCTGCCGGCAAGACGTATGCAGAGGCCGTCGATGGTCGCTGGCGAATCGATACCGAGATTCCGGAGCAGGCCAAGTCCATGCTTGTGCGTACGGTCGATGAATTGATCGCTGAAGCAGATAGCATCGATTTGATCTTCTGCGCGGTCGATATGCCCAAGGATGAACTCGTTTTACTGGAAGAGCGCCTCGCGAAGACAGAGACGCCCGTGATCTCCAACAACTCGGCCAATCGCCTCGTCTCAGACGTACCGATGATCATACCCGAGGTCAACGCGGATCACAGTAAGATCATCTATATTCAGCGCCGGCGGCTCGGTACGACAAGCGGCTTCATCGCTTGCAAGCCCAATTGTTCCATACAGAGCTATGTACCTGCGCTGGAGCCGCTACGCGGCTTTGGAATTGACAAGGTTATGGTCAGTACCTACCAAGCAATCTCCGGAGCAGGTAAGACCTTCGCAGATTGGCCCGAGATGAAGGAGAACTTGATTCCCTTCATCGGCGGTGAAGAGGAGAAGAGCGAGCTTGAGCCGCTCAAGATCTGGGGAGAGGTGATCGGCAGCGAGATCACGCATGCCGCCGAGCCCTTGATCTCCGCCCAGTGCTATCGTGTAGCCGTCCAAGAGGGACACACGGCATCCGTTGCCGTCTCCTTCAAACAGAAGCCGACGAGAGAGCAAATCCTCCAAGCGTGGGCAGATTACGTCGGCGAAGCCGCCCTGCTCGACTTGCCGAGCGCACCGAAGCCCTTCCTCCTTTATAGAGAAGAGGAGAACCGTCCGCAGCCGGCACTAGACGTCAATCGAGAGAACGGTATGGGCGTCACGATCGGGCGCCTTCGCGAGGACAAGATTCTGGACTGGAAGTTTACTTGCCTGTCACACAACACCGTACGCGGTGCAGCCGGCGGAGCGATCCTCATGGCCGAGTTGCTCACGAAACAAGGATATATCAACAAGAAGTAAGGAGATTTGTAAACATGTTAAGGAACATACCCTTCAATAAGAATTGGCTATATAAGCCTGATTTTGATGAAGCTTATGTCAACGGAGACGCAGCATCATTCGAAGAAGGTCAAGACGGGTTCGAAGCCATCACCCTCCCGCACACGAACTTGGAATTACCCTTCAACTATTTCGACGAGAAGTCCTATCAATTTGTCTCTACCTATGTCAAGACATTCGACTATGATCCGGCTTGGGATGGTAAGGCCGTTCACCTGGAATTCGGTGCTGTCATGACGTATGCAGAAGTGTACTGTAACGACCGCTATGTCTGCAGTCACAAGGGTGGTTACACACCGTTCGTGGCCGATCTCGGACCCGTTCTACAAGAGGGGCGAAATAAGCTCGTTGTCAAGGTCGACTCCACCGAACGTAATGACATCCCGCCGTTTGGATACGTCGTTGATTACCTCGCTTACGGCGGTATCTACCGCGAAGTCAAGCTCAATATCTTGGACCCCTTACATGTCGACAACATGAAGCTCGAAGCAAGTGACGTGCTCGATCCCGAGAAGCGTTCACTCTCTGTACGTATCGATCTTCGTAACAAGGCTAGGGCAGCGAATCTTGCCATAATTGAAATTAATTTGAGCGATTTGAGCGGACAAGAGATTGGTACTTCGACATATGAGTATGAACTTAGCGGCGAGGAATACGAGTCGGCAAGCTACCACCTGGATGGGCTCGGGAACACGAAGCTCTGGTCGGTTGACGAACCCAATCTCTACCTCGTCACCGTGACACTGAAGAAGCCATCCGGTGAAGTAATTGATACCTATGAGAGTCGCTACGGCTTCCGCGAAGCTCGTTTCACGACCGAGGGCTTCTACCTCAACGGCGAGCCGCTCTATATCATCGGCCTCAACCGTCATCAGTCCTACCCTTATGTCGGTTACGCCATGCCGGAGCGAGCCCAGCGAGAAGATGCCGATATCATGAAGTATGAACTCGGTTTGAACCTGGTTCGCACCTCGCACTACCCGCAATCGAAGGGCTTCTTGGATCGCTGCGACGAGATCGGCCTGCTGGTCTTCGAAGAGATTCCGGGCTGGCAGCATATCGGTGACCTCGAGTGGCAAGCCGTTGCCAAGGAGAACGTCCGGGAGATGATTCGTCGCGACTGGAACCATCCGTCGATTATCATCTGGGGTGTGCGAATCAACGAATCGGGCGATAACCACACCTTCTATACCGAGACGAATCGTATTGCAAGGGAACTGGATCCGACGAGACAAACAGGCGGTGTCCGCTGTATCGAGGATTCCGAATTCTTGGAGGATGTCTATACGTTCAACGACTTCTATCTGGGACAGACCCCGGAGCATCCGCCGGTACGCGAGCCGCGCCAAGCGACAGGACTTGACCACGACGTCCCCTATATGATCACAGAATATAACGGTCATATGTATCCGACGAAGAAGCAAGACGGTGCGGAGCGTATCCAGGAGCACACTCTGCGCCATGCCAAGGTCGTCGACGCCGGCGCAGCACACCCGAACATCAGCGGTACGATCGGTTGGTGCGCGTTCGATTACAACACTCATATGGACTTCGGCTCGGGTGACAAGATCTGTTACCACGGCGTGATGGACATGTATCGCCAGCCCAAGTTCGCAGCATATGCCTACAGCTCACAGATCGATCCGAAGGTGAGACCGGTGTTGGAAGCAATTACTGTCTACAGCCGCGGCGATAAATCGGGCGGCGGTGTGGTGCCGATCATGGTGATGACCAACTGCGATTCCGTAAGCTTCGTCTTGGATGGCCAAGAGAGCAAGCACTATTACCCCGCCAAGGATGAATTCACGGGACTGGCTCATCCGCCGGTCTTCCTCGACGATACGTTAGGGGAGTGGGGCGCGGCTTGGGCCGATGCCGAGCTCATCGGCTATGTCGACGGCCAAGAGGTGATTCGCCACAAGTACTTAGCATCGCCTGTAGCCACGACGCTCTACGTCAAGGCCGCAAGTGACTCGCTTATCTCTAACGGTTACGATGCCACACGTGTCGATATTCGCTTAGAAGACGCTGCAGGGAATCCCCTGTATTACAACGACCAAGTCTTAGAGCTCGATATCGAGGGTGAGGCGAAGCTGCTCGGACCTGCGGTTCGTACGATCACGGGTGGTTCGACAGCTGTTTGGGTGCGCACACTGGATAGCGGCGCTACCGGTACGATCAAG
>CAZLEA010000046.1:0-11763 GCA_964558445.1 uncultured Oscillospiraceae bacterium
CGTAGAGAGGATTTCTTCTCGATTATGATTAAGGCAGTTTTGTGGAGGATCTAGTCTTGCCTGATTTCAGTAGCTTACCGGATTTGAATACCGCGCCGCTCTACGTGCAATTGGCCGATCAGATGCGGACCAAGATCAGCACGGGCAGCTGGACTTCGGGCGAGCAGATTCCTACAGAGGAACAGCTCTGCGTGGAGTTCAACGTCAGCCGCACGACCGTTCGCCGTGCTCTCGAGAAATTAGTCAACGAGAAACTCTTGGAGCGCAGGCGCCCGACCGGCACGTTTGTTCGTCCGATTGAGGAACGAGACCATACGCTTCGCACATATCATCGCGGTTTCACGGAAGAACTTGTCGAACAGGGTAAGAATCCGCAGACCATCATGGCGCATGTCGAGCGCTCGCACGCAAGTTACGAGGTGGCCAAGCATCTACACCTGGAACCGGGTGCGGAGGTGCTCTATATCCAGCGCCTCAGAGGGGCAGGGCAGCAAGTCTTCGTCTATTTCGAGACCTGGCTTCCCTATCGCGCGGATCTCCCGCTTGCAGACGACGAGTACTATAAGTCGCTCTATGCGCTCCTTCGCTCGCGCGGCATACATATGCGTAAGCGCTTCGAGGAATTCGAGGCGGTGTTGCCAAGTGAGCGGATACAAGAGGCGCTCGATGTGAAGCGCAATACAGCGATTCTGCGGCGTACGATCGGTGCGAGCTCGCTCGATCAGAGCTTCCATGAATTCACGATCTGCCACTATATCGGTAGCGAGTATCTCTATCGCTTCGACTACTCCTAAGTATTTGTTTCGGATGGATGACAGTATGTTTCCATACTAGTGCGAGAGATAAGTCTGGTGTAACTGATTTAGATAGTGCGTCACTTGCCTATCATAATCAGGGTAGATGAAGCCCATTTGCATAGCTATATTATTCCCACTATCACGAAACAAATCGCAGCATGTCCACAAGGCATCCCATATGCTTGCCGCAGTATCATTTCTATATGTTTGCATGATTCTGTTCCAGGTATCGGTAGCAAGGTAGTTGTTTAGATACTTGAAGTTCTTCCCCATACTGGCTGAGAAATCAATGCCTATACCAACTTCCCAAGACAGCATGGTCAATAGTAAATTTCGCATAATAGCAAGATGGTCTATAGCATAGGGAAGTTCGCCCCGACATAACCCCTTGGCTACATAGGTTGATAACCACCAGAACTCATTGCAGCAATCATCGAAATAGGACGCCGATGGTTTCTTGACCCAAAAATCGATATCGGAAGGAGGCGGAAGTTTCGGAACAAGCCCATCCTTGTCCAATAAGATTTGAATGAGTTTATCGCTTTGTATGTACTTGTCCAACTCAGTGATAGGCACTAGTGTTAAGTCTATACGGGTGCAATCCTCAAATAGCATCAGATAAGAGAACCAATTCCCGATTTCCGGCGGAAACATGTCCATCGCTTCGGGCGTTTGTAGGATGATGCGCTTCCCAAACACATCAATCCATGATGGCTTCTCAATATAGCTCTGCATCTCAGTGACGACATAGACCACATCGTAATCTTGGAAATTATCCTTGGGAACATTGGGATTTGTGCGAGAGCCATTTATTCCGACCACTCGCACACGCTCATCCATTTCTGCCACGGACAATATCATATCAAGCATTTCTTCTTCTGTTCGCATAACACTAATCCTTCTTCATCTTCACTGCTTCACTGCATGCAACTGCTGATCTGGGCGCGAAGTCTGCTTCATACCGTCTATTGTATCTCACAAGCGAAGAATCGATACCTGTATACAATGCGCTCAAATGCCGTTATACCAGCTGTTTCAAAAAAACTGGTAAGCGGCTTTCTTTTATCTTACAATTGTATTGTAGTAACAATGACTTAGCTATAATGCACATATAGTAGGAGACATAATATGTATGAGCCTAACCCTGTTGTTCAGATTCGAGCCGAACATGAGATAAGTATCGGCTTAGATGAGGTAGCGGCACGCTTAGATCGAGCATTACCTACAGAGGCGGTTATCGCCATCGAGTGTTATCCCACCATAACAGAAGAACGAATCGATATGTTGATGAAGCAGCTTAATCCGTCACTCGTGATCGATGCCAAGCAATTGTTCCAAGACGCGAAGACGATCAACCAGCTATTGGCTAGAGATGTGACCGACGATCGTATCCTCGGCCGACGGACGCTCTACTCCTTGGAGGAGCTGCTGGACCTCGAGGCTACCGAGGCTGTTCGAAACGAGCTTCAGGCGGGTCAAGGACGCCGCTTCATCTGGGGTGTCGGAGCCAGTCTCTCAAATGCTGCGGACGTAATAATCTATGCGGATATCACGCGCTGGGAGATCATACAACGTTTCCGTACGACGGACTACGGTAACTGGATGGCAGGAAACGAGGACGAGGATCCGAGTCGCAAGATCAAACGCAGTTACTTCGTGGAGTGGATTCTGGCGGATAAGTTGAAGCAGAACCTTGGCTTCGCATACGACTGGTATCTGGATATGAACGACGATCGCTCGATCAAGATGGTCTCGTCTGCCGCTCTGGAAGATGCGTACCGAGAAGTCAGTCGACAGGCGTTTCGCCTACGCCCCTTCTTCGATGAGGGCGTCTGGGGCGGGCACTGGATGCAAGAGAACTTCGGCGTAGATCGGGAGAAGCGAAACCTCGCCTGGTCGTTTGACGGCGTGCCGGAGGAGAACAGCATCCTGCTCGGTTTCAGGGGCGGTGTGCTGGAAGTGCCTGCGCAGAATCTGGTCTTCGCGGAGCCTGTCGCGCTGATGGGTGAGCGGGTCTATGGTCGCTTCGGGACGAGTTTCCCGATTCGTTTTGACTTCCTGGACACGATGGGCGGACAGAATCTGAGCCTGCAGGTGCATCCCAAGACGGATTATATCCGTGATGTCTTCGGCATGCCCTATACCCAAGATGAGAGCTATTACATTGTGAAGGCCAAGCCCGATACCTATGTCTATGCGGGCTTGAAGGAGGGGATCGATCGCGAGCAGATGATCGACGATCTCTACAGGGCTGAGCGTGGCGAGATCAAGTTCGATGCCGATCGCTATGTGAACCGCATTCCGGTCCAAGATCATGATCATATCTCGTATCCGGGCGGTACAATCCACTGCAGCGGCAGCGATATGGTGGTGCTGGAGATCAGCTCGACGCCCAACCGTTTCACCTTCAAGCTCTGGGACTGGGATCGCGTGGATCTAGATGGCCTGCCGAGGCCGATTAATCTGGAACACGGTATCAAGAATATCGATTGGAGCCGCGATACGGACTATGTCTACCTGGAGCTCTACAACACGGTTGACGAATTGGAGGAGGGGGACGGCTACCGAGTCGAGCGCACGGGGCTGCATCGCCTCGAGTACATCGATACTATCCGCCACCGGTTCAAGGTGCCGGTGCTACACCCGGCCAACGGATCGGTTCGGATGCTAAACCTCGTAGAAGGTAACGCTGCTGTGGTGGAGAGTGTGGATAAGTCCTTCCCCCCACTTGAGATCAGTTACGGCGAAACGTTCATAGTGCCTGCTTCGGTCGGCGACTTCGTGGTCCGACCGGCTGAAGCCAACCCGGATGCATTCCTGGTGACGATTGAAGCGAGCGTGAGATGAGATGGCACACACACCCGTACTATTCGTAATCGATGTCGGCGGTAGTTCGCTTCGGGCGAACGTCAGTCTGGACGAGACAAGATTCTTGTTCGCGCAGGATCTACACTTCGATGTGGATGCATCGGCAGATCGCCGCAGTATCCTGGCCGGTTTCGGCAAGTTCATCCACTATCTGCTCCTCGAGACCCAGCGTACGCTACAGGCGAACGTGGAGATCTTGGGGATTGCCCTGGCGTTCCCGGGGCCGGCGGATTATAAGCGCGGGATTCCCTTGATTCGAGGACTTGCCAAATATGAGGCTCTCTATGGCGAGACGATCCGCCCGGCACTCGAGGCCGCGCTTCGGGACTCGGTATCGGATCTGAATCGTATACGCAGGGATTGCTGCCGCGTGTCCGAAGATTTCACTGTGGTTATGGAGAACGACGCCAGGCTCTACGCTTACGGTATGTGGATCGCAAACGGTCGGCCGGAGAAACGGCGGATCGCTTGCCTGACGCTCGGCACGGGGCTCGGTTCGGGCTTCATCGTCGACGGTCTGCTCTTGACGGACGATGCCGAGAAGAACGAAGCAGAGGGTCTGCCCGCTGACGCCTATGTCTATCACTTGCCCGCCAGGCGCGTGACGGCAGACGATACCTTCTCGACGCGCGGACTCGTAGCACTTGCCAGAGAAGAGGGGCTGGATGTGGATAACGGGAAGCAGTTATCGGATCTGGCCGATGCCGGTCACGAGGAAGCCAACCAAGTGTTCGCCCGCTTCGGCCGTGAGCTCAGCCGCTTCATCGATCATCCGCGCGGACTCGGCTCGTTTCGACCCGATGTCGTATATCTGGGCGGTAACCTCGCCGCAGCCGCCGACCGCATGGGGCTCGAGACGTCGGTGCCCATCGAGCTTGGTGTTCGATCTCGCTACCCTCTGATCGGAGCAGCAAACTATTTTTATATCCAAAGGACAAATGAAGGAGAGCATCTACAATGAATCGATACAAGGACATCTATGTGCTGCCGCACAGTCATTTCGATTACGGCTATACGCACCCGCAAGCCATGTTGATGGAACTGCAGAAGGACTATCTGACGGATGCAATCCGCCTCTGCCTGGAGACAAGAGACTTGGCCCCGGAAGAGCGCTTCAAGTGGACGATCGAGGCTAATTATGTCCTCACGAAGTGGCTGGAGGATGCGTCGGATGAGGATGTGACGAAGCTTCGCCTCTGCCTGGATCTGGGCTTGATCGCAATTACGGCGCTGCCCTATCACACGACGCCGCTCGCGGATCTCCCGGAACAAGTCCTGCTCTTCGACGAGATGCGGACTCTGGAGGAGCGCCTCGGCTACAAGATTCGTACGGCGATCAATCACGATGTCAACGGCCAGCCCTGGTCCATGCAGCAGTTACTGCAGGATGCGGGCATCGACTTCTATCAGACGGGGATCAATATCCACTATGGCGGGATTCCGTTCGAGCGGCCTCAAGCCTTCTCCTGGGAGGGCAGTGACGGCGGTCTCTTGACGAGCTTCCTCGGCGAACACTATTCGCTCTTCAGTCAGTTCGTGCACAGCGAGAACATCCCGACACTGCTTGCCGGAGGCGAGAGCGATCAATCTCTCTTCGAGGCGATGCGTGTCGACCTCGAACGCTACGAGAACGTCTTGGCGACGCGCTCCTGGGATAAGCCCTTCTACATGCTGACGATGACGAATCCGCCGCTCTACGATAACAACGGACCGGATCACTTCCTGACGGAGGTGGTCTCGATTTATAACCGGATGAGTGAGGACCAGACGATCCACCTTATTACGGTCGACATGTGGCGCGAGATCGTGCTGCGGGAGTTCCCGGCAGATGAGCTGACAAGTTGGCGAGGCGACTGGACGGATTACTGGAACTTCGGTGCGGCGAGTACGCCTGCCGAGACCCGGGTTCACAAGGAGAGCGCTCGTCTGATTCATGCAACCAACTATCTGAATTCGATCTATCCCGCGGAAGCCAGGACAAGTCGAAGTCTGGATCAGGCACAGATGCTGAATCGTTTCTATGCCGAGCACACCTGGGGTGCGGCCGAATCGATCCACGATCCGGGCAGCGATATGACCAAGGCGCAGCGAACACACAAGGATAATCTGGCTTGGGACGCATCCGCACTCGCGGCCTACGCGCTTGGCACCGCACTGGAAACGGCCAACTTGAAGCCCGGGGATTTCTCCCTAGCCGATACCGATACACAAATCGTCTTGGACAACCCGACGCCCTATCCGATCAGTCAATATGTGGAGATGATGTATCCCGTGGCAAGCCCCGCGGGCACCTCGCTCGAGGCCCTGAGGATCAAAGATAGATTGCCCTATCGACCGCCCACAGCCTATACACGCATGAAGTTTGATCTGCCCGCCTTCTCAAGGCGCGTCATACCGATCGCTGAGGTTGGCGCACGATTCGAACGAGAAGAGGCGGAGGGGGTAGATGGCGCCCTGCTCGAATATGACGGTGCGGAGGGCAAGCTTCTGACCGCGTCCTATCGGCTCGATTACGACCCCGAGACGGGACGGATCGATCGCCTCGAGCAGACTCGAAACGGCCATGTGATCGAGGGCGGCGAGTTCGGTTTCGCGTCAATCGTGCGGGAGACCATCGCTTGTGGCCAAGAGAATCACCGTTCCAGCTTCTTCCCCCGCGGCATCACACTGGGTAACTATAGCCTCTCTGTCTGGAATTACGATTGGCAGGGCGAGCGCGTGATCCCAAGCGGCGCTGCGGAGGTCCTGCTGGACCACCAAGAGGGCCGTACGGTCTTCACCCGAAGCTGGCATGACGAGATCGGCGCCGAGAAACTAGCGATCGACCTCATCTTCTACACCGATAGCGACAAGATCGATATCGATGTACGGATGGATCTGGTGAGCCCCGTGACCCCGATCAGCTACTACCTCAGCTTGCCGACCGACGTCGGGGCGAATTGGACGGGACACTACGATACCGGTGGTGTTGCGGTTCGCTTGGATGAGGATCAGATGGGTAATGTAAGCAAAGACTGGATCACCCTCGACAACTACTACGCGGTCCACGATAACAAGCACGGCTACTACTTGGCCGCTCCGGATGCGAGGCTGCTGCAACCCGCAGGTTTCGGCTTCGGCCGTATGTCCGAGACCATAGCCAGAGACGAAGCCCCGCTTGTTCTGCCCTGGCTGGCATCGAACTACTGGGAGACGAACTTCGCCGCAAGCTTCGGCGGCAGGCTCTCGTATCGCTTCGGTTTCAAGCCGTTCACAAGCTTCGATCCGCTTCATGCCCTGAAGCTTACGGCCGAGACACAGCCGTCGCTCCTGCTCTCGGTTGCGCGCGGATCGCTCGCCCATGGAGATGCACAGCCTGACGAAACCCACTACGGCTTCCGCTCGGAATTGGCAGCTCTGCAGCTGATGAAGCCCGTCCGAGGCGGCTTGCTGCTAGCTGTTCGCAACCTCAACTTGGAGCATACAGCGAGTTTCGAATTCCGAAGTCTTGCCAGAGAGTTTCGCGATGTTGCTCGTTCGAACGTATTTGGCGACAAGCTTGAGCCCATGAATCACGGAGAACATCGCTTCACGGATCGCTTAGCTAGGGGCAAGCTCGCGTTCTATCTAGTCGAGATCGAAGGGGGTTGATGCGAAGTACGGGTTAATTACTTGGAGGGTAGCTTAGAAGCGTTTATCGTATCGTCTTCTCTTTACAAGCCTTATGCCGACCGCTAAACTGACCCTTGATTTGTGATTGGAGGTCAGTTGGATGTTGCATGAATTCTCACGTATGGAATTACTGCTTGGCGAGGGCAGTGCACAGCGCTTGAAGTCGAAGAAGGTTGCTGTATTCGGCGTTGGTGGCGTCGGCTCGTTCACCTGTGAATCGCTTGCACGCGCCGGTATCGGCCGCTTCCTCTTGGTCGATGACGACGTCGTCAGTCTGACCAACATCAATCGTCAACTTGTCGCCCTCCACAGCACTATCGGTCAGCCGAAGGTCTCGGTGATGAAGTCGCGTATTCTGGATATCAATCCGGAGGCAGATGTAGAGATTATGCAGCGCTTCTATCTACCCGAAGTGGCAGAAGAGATCCTGGGTGACGACATCGATTACATCGTCGATGCGATCGATACCGTTACGGCGAAGATCGACCTCGTTGTCCAAGCAGAGGCGAGAGGCATCCCCATCCTAAGTGTCATGGGTGCAGGGAACAAGCTCGATCCGACCCGTTTCGAGATCAGCGACATCGCCAATACATCGTACTGCCCACTGGCCAAGGTCATGCGTCGCGAGCTGAGGCTTCGCGGCATCCACCATCTGAAGGTTGTATATTCGAAGGAAGAACCGGTCAAGCCCCGTGAATCGGAAGAAGCGACGGATCATCGTCGCTTCATACCGGGTTCTGTTTCGTTTGTCCCACCCGTCGCCGGCCTCATCGCAGGCGGAGCGGTGATTCGAGATCTCTTGGCGTAATCAGAAGAAGCGGCCGCGCAGGATCTTCTGCAGAGTCTGGCGGCCGAGGAAGGGCGCTAGGGCAATCAGCTCTTGTGTATCCCCGCCGGATGCCAGATAAGCATCCACGACTCGATCGAGGTCGCCTGCTTCCATGAAGGGGGCCAAGGCGATGAAATCATCTATCTCGTTACCCGCATTCAATAATTTGCTGCAAATAGCAGACAGACTCTCGCTTGAGAGGAAGGGGGCAAGTGCGCTAAGTACATCGATCTTAGTACCCTGATCGATCGCCTCATTGACCGCCTCGGCGAGGCTCTCTTCGTCGAGGAACGGAGCCATAGCGATGAGGGCTGTGAAGTCGATCGGCTTCGTTTGTTTGACGCGTTCGCGGAAGATGCGTTCCGTTCGCTCGGGCTCCAGTGCCGGTGCGACAGCCGACAGTTCATCTAGCGTCATGTCGACCGTCTCGGGTTCTTCCGTGATCACCTGCTTCACAACCTGACTGCTGCGCGGATCGCCCAAGAGCAGATCGATCGTACAATCGAGGATGGATGCGAGTTCGGGAAGCTTCGCGATATCGGGCATCGTCTGACCGCGTTCCCAATTGCTGACTGCCTGGAAACTGATGTTCATCTGATCGGCCAGATTCATCTGCGTCATGTTCTTGGCCTTCCTATAGTGGGCGATATTGCGGCCGATTCGTTTCATATCGAAATTCATTTCTTCTCCCATTGACTGACTCTCCTGTTTAGTTTGTTTGTTCGTTGGCGATTCGGGCAACTGTTCTTGTTTGTCGGAGTTGCTGTTGTTATCAAATAATCGTAAGTTCCACATGTTCTGTACCTCCTGCTGCTACTATGCCCGAGGGACAATACAGAAACGAGCAAGCGTTGCTTGAATCGCAAGAATTATGGACTCAACCGCTGCTTGAGTCTAGAGATAACGGTGGAAATCGATCGTTTCCTATTGTAGATATGATGATAACACTCATGCATGAAGTGGCTTATTATCAATACGAGAAGAATATCCATGCGTATATCTAAGCTCTGATCAAATTTTTCATGTTAATCCATTTGGATTGGGGCATAATCCGTCAATAAGAGTGCAATGTATTGCAAATGTCGTGCAATCAGCATACAATATAGGTACAGATACAGAAGGAGGTGATCGTATGGCCGGTCAAACCACCAACATTAGCATTCGTATGGATGCTGATTTGAAGAGAGAAGCTGATACGCTGTTTAGTGAGCTTGGCATGAATTTATCTACGGCATTCAATATTTTTGTTAGACAAGCACTTCGTGAGGGTAGAATTCCGTTTGACATTTCGCTAAACCAACCCAATAAGGAAACGTTAGCCGCAATGCTGGAAGCTGAGATGCTTACGCTAGATCCCAAGATCAAACGTTATTCGGATGTTGAGGAAGCACTTCGGGAATTGAAACGATGAAGCTTGATATTGTCTGGACATCACAGTTCAAAAAAGATTATAAACTGTCGATTAAGCGTGGGCTAAACATTAATCTGATGGATGATGTCATCAGAGCTCTTTCACAAGGTGAGATACTTGCTGACAAATACAAAGACCATGCATTGACAGGAAATTGGAATGGGCACAGAGAGTGTCATATTCAACCTGATTGGTTATTAATTTACCGCGTGGATGACAGTGTACTTATTCTTACCTTAACGCGCACCGGAACCCACAGCGATCTATTTGCTAAGTAACTTACCGCCAGTTAAATTTGCTTATTATCAATACGAGAAGAATATCCATGCGGAATGTGGTTAAATAGAGCTCGTACAACAAGGGCAAAGGAGCACGGGCATGAGAGAAGGCACACAGGATTCGGGGGTTGGCGGCAAGCTGTTTATGATGTATGCGGCCTTCTATTCCGCTACAGCAGTCTATACGACATACCTGAATCTGTATCTCAGCGATACGGGTCTGTCCAATGCCATGATCGGGCGAATCTTGTCGCTGTCCACCTTCCTCACCTTCTTGACGCAGATGTTCTGGGCGCAGCTCAGCGATCGCTCGAAGCACAAACACCGCGTGTTGCAGGCGCTCTATGTCCTGGGTGCCGCGGTCTGTATGCTCTTCTATGTGAGTGACAATGTGATCTATCTGACGGTGTTGGTCAGTGGTTTTGCTATCTTGTTCAACCCCGTTATGCCGCTCCAGGATAACTTGACGCTCGAAATCATCGAGGGAAGCGGCACGGACTTCGGCCAGATTCGTATGGGTGGGACCGTCGGTTACTGTGTGACGGTGTTGGCAGCAGGTTTCTTCCTCAAGGATTCGTATCGCGCCATCTTCTGGTTGACCTCCGGATTTATGATGCTGTCATGGCTTATTAGCCTGAGTTTCGCCAAGCCGCTAAACGACGGTGCAGAGGAGCGAGCGCATTCGGAAGTGAGCGCCGGAACCGGTCGCTTCTTCGTCGGCTTGGTTCTATTCGGATTTGTCTTCCAGCTTGGCCTACAGACTTACTATAACTTCTATCCGATCTACTTCGTGTCGATCGGTGGCGATAGCGGCGTGGTCGGGACCCTGATCTTCCTCGGAGCCCTAACCGAGATACCGATGCTTCTCATCAGTCGGCGCCTGATCCATAGACTCGGCATCACCAGGCTCTTGATGCTGGCGTCCATCGCGACGATCTTGCGCTGGATTCTGCTCGCTTATCTGACCCATGCGCTACCGGTTGTACTGACCGGCTTGCTCCACGGCGTCGGTTATACAAGCTTCTCTTACAGTGCGGTGACGTACATCAACGAGCGACTGCCGCGCCAGATCCGTGCCCGTGCACAGAGCCTCAACATGGTTGTTTCCGTAGTGCTACCCAAGATCATCGCAGGCTTCGTCAGCGGCCAGCTCTCCGAATCGATCGGGACGAATCGCGTCCTCCTCTTGGCAGCCGGTATTCTCGGCGTGACCGCCATCTTGTTCTACGGTTTCGGTAGACGAGAAGAACAGGCCATGATCGAAGCATAATTGAGATCTCAATCACTCAATCACTCAATCTCGAAGATCGCCTCTGTCTCCACCGGGATATTCCCGGGGAGCGCGTTCGTCCCGATTGCGGACCGTGCCGGTGCACCAAACGCTTCACCGAACAGCTCGATGAGCAAGCCTGTACCGCCGTTCGCCACGGCCGGCTGGTCGTAGAAATCGTCCGTACAGGCGACGAGAGTCAGCACCTTGACCGCATGTTTGACGCGATTCAGATCACCGATCGCGGCCTCCAGGACAGCGAGGACGTTTAGCATACAATTCTTGGCGAACACTCGGCCTTCTTCTACCGTGAACTCTCTACCGAGCTTCCCCTGAATCGGCTGCCCATCGATGACGGGGCCACAGCCGGAGATATAAACGATTCTTCCATCGACGATCTTCGATGGACTATAGAGGCCGCCCTTGGCGGGTGCCAAAGGCAGTTCCAGGCCCAATTCTCTTAGCTTCTCATATACACACTGACTCATATTAGATACTTCCTCCATCTTGGAATTCATCTCAATTGCCAAGGATCACATGCCCGGCATCTTGTTGCTGCATACGTCCGTCCGACCAGGTAAGTTTGCCGTTGACGAAAACGTAGTCCATGCCCTCGGCGAGTCGCACAGGATCTTCGAAGCTTGCCGTGTCGCGAAATC
>CAZLEA010000047.1:0-11707 GCA_964558445.1 uncultured Oscillospiraceae bacterium
ATGGAGGATGTCAGCCGTTGGATCAAATTCGGTAACTACGTCCAGAGGCTGATCCTCCAGAGCCTTCAACTGGTGCAAGATGGCCTTACCCATACCACTCGTCTCGAGCTTCTTATAATTGCCGGTATACAAACAGAGTTTCATCAGCGCTTCAATACCTTAGACAAGAACTCCTTCGTTCTCGCTTCCTTGGGGTTCGAGAAGAGTTCGTCTGCAGGCGCTTCTTCTGCAATCACGCCCTCGTCCATGAAGATCACGCGGGTTCCCACCTCGCGTGCGAAACCCATCTCATGCGTCACAACGACCATGGTCATGCCATCTGCCGCCAGCTCCTTCATGACATCGAGCACTTCGCCGATCATCTCGGGATCAAGTGCAGAAGTCGGTTCGTCGAAGAGGAGGACAGACGGATCCATCATCAGGGCTCTGGCAATCGCAACGCGCTGCTTCTGTCCGCCGCTAAGCTGATTCGGGTAGCCCTTGGCCTTGTCCGCAAGCCCTACACGAGTGAGCAGCCGCATCGCCTTCTGATCCGCTTCTTCTTCACTCAAGTCCTTCAGGGTCATCGGTGCCAGCGTCATGTTCTGCAAGACTGTCAGATGCGGAAACAAATTGAAATGCTGGAAGACCATACCCATCTTCTGCCTGGCTTCGTTGATGTTCGTCTCGGGATCCGTCAGGTTCACGTCATCAAACCAGATCTCTCCCGCGGTCGGCTCTTCCAAGCGGTTCAGACAGCGTAGGAAGGTCGACTTACCCGAGCCGGACGGACCGACGATAACGAGACATTCGCCCGTCTCGATATCCGTCGTGATCCCCTTCAAGACCTTCAGGTCCTCAAATTGTTTCTCTAATTGCTTAACGCTTATCACTGCGACCAAGCCTCCTCTCCATCATACGTAGGAACTTCGTCAGAATCATGACTACAATAAGATAGATCAACGCCACGACGAAGAGCGGCATCGGCGACAAGGTCGCCGTACGAATGTTCTGACCCGCACGAGTCAGATCGGTGAATGCGATATAGCCTGCAATCGATGTCTCCTTCAAGAGTGCGATAAACTCGTTGAAGAGTGTCGGTAGCGTATTCTTCAGCGCCTGGGGCAGGATAATCAGCCGCATCGTCTGGGCATAGGTGAAGCCAAGCGAACGACCCGCCTCCATCTGCCCCCGATCCAACGACTCGATGCCTGCGCGGAAGATCTCGGCTACGTAAGCACCCGAGTTCACACCGAACGCGATACTCGCGACCAAGAGCTTGCTCATATTCGGGAAGCCTGCGAAGACGATGAAGTACCAGATCATGATCTGGACCACGACCGGCGTACCGCGGATAACGGTGATATATACTTCGGCAAAGGTATTCAAAACACCAAGCTTAATCCCCGAATCGTGACTGACCCGGATGATCGCCAAGATGATACCGATCACGATACCGAAGCAGAGGGCGAGGGCCGTCATCCCCAGCGTGTTGCCAAGGCCGGACAGGAGCCACTTCCAGCGCGCATCCGTGATGAAGATCTGTTCCATGATCTGTGCGAATTCCTGCCACTTCTCGGGCGAGAACCAGCCGGCTCGGTAAGCCAAGAAACCGAGGATCGGAACCAGTGCGATACTGATACCGTCCATAATCTTCTGTCCTCGACTTCGCTTCTTCCTCTTCTCATCCATAATATAAATCCCCTACAACTAAAAAACCCCAGGTGATCCCAGGGCCGTTTAGTTCATCCGAACGGATACTTGTGCTTACTTGTTGTCGCCTGCGTAATCCTCAACACGAATCACGATAACCTGACGTGCATCCTCGATATAAGCTTGTGTGAAGTTGATCGTCAACTCACGCTCGGGCGTCACCGTCATACCGGCCGCTATGAAGTCAATTTTACCTGTATCGAGTGCCAAGGGCAAGGCTTCGAAGTCCATGTTCTCGATCTGCAAGACCATGTCCAGTTCCTTGGCCAGATAAGCCGCGATCTCGATATCAATACCGACGAAACCGTCACCTTCGCGCATCTCGTAGGGCGGGAAACCGGCATCCGTACCAACAACCAATGTGCCGTTTGCGCCACCGGGGTTGAGGTCGATGTCGGCAGATTTCACTTCGGTCGTAGCATACTTCTCAATGATAGAATCGATCACGCCTTCCGCCTTCGCCTTCGTGATCAATTGATCGATCTCGTCATGAAGTGTGTCTTCGCCCTTCTTGAAGGCCAGTGCATACTGCTCGATGTCGTATTGATCCGGCAGAATCATGATGCTATCGTCCTTGGCCGTGAACTGCTTCGCCGGGCCGATGTCCATCAATGCTGCGTTCACCTTCTTAGAGGTCAAGGCCAGAATCGTGTCGCTGACCAGGGTGTAAGAATCGACATTCGACTCCTTGCCTTCACCCACCAATTCCTTCGCGAGACCCTCGGCGACCGTACCGGCTTGGACCGCGATCTTCTGATCGGCGATGTCTTGTTTGACGCTTATGGCAAGCTTCTCCTTGGATCCGCATGCCGTAGCGAGGAGTAGGATCGAAGCGGCTAGGGCCAATGTGCAAACTTTCTTAATTTTATTCATTATCATATCATTCCCTCCCGAGCGCTCGTCTCACATATTCCCAGGTTCAAAACGAGGTGTTTCGCTCTATGGTTGGTAATTGTAGCCTCCTTTGCCCGTCTTGGCAAGCGAATCAAAGCAAATTATCGCCTATTCTCACTATTGAACAAAAAATAGCCGTTATTTCAAGCCTCTATTGTCGATTCATATTATCCGAATAATATTCACAATAAATGCATACAGTGCATAAATCTCTCGCGGTGCCGATTCCTCGTCTTCCAGAATTTGATACAATGACAAAAAAGCCATGAAGGAGCGACTATGGTCACGGATTTCGAACAACTCTATTACCAAGACAGCTACCGGCGCAGATTTGACGCCAAGATACAAGCATACAGAGAAGAAATGGGTGAAGTCTGGCTTCGCCTCGATCAAACAGCCTTCTATCCGGAGGGTGGCGGACAACCCGGCGACAAGGGTACGATTCATATCGAGGACCTCTGTATCACGCTAGACGTGATCGATACACAAGAAGACAACGGTTTGATTTGGCACCAAATCCGGACAGGTCAAGCGCCAGAGCTTAGCCCTAATTGCGAAGGGCTCACCATCCTAGGAGAGATCGACTGGGAGCGACGCTATGACTTCATGCAGCAGCACTCCGCAGAACATATACTCTCGGGGCTGGTCAACAAACACTTCGGCTACGACAACGTCGGGTTCCACATCAATGAGACACTGATGACCATCGACTTCTCGGGTCCTCTAAGCCAAGACGAATTAGACGAGATGGAGACATTATGCAACGAGGCGATCGTGTCGAATATACCATTTAAGATCGATTACTATACACATGAGGAAGCAGAAGCCATCTCCTATCGCAGCAAGATCGACTTACCCGAAGCGATCCGGCTCGTGACGGTACCCGGTTACGATTGCTGCGCATGCTGCGGTACTCAGGTCAAGATGAGCGGCGAACTCGGTTTATTGAAGATCGTATCTTGGATGAATTACAAGGGCGGTGTGCGTCTGGAAGTCCTCGCAGGCAAGCGAGCCTTGCTAAACTACAGGCAGAAGCATGACAGCCTCGTCAAGCTCAGCCGAGTGCTCTCCTCTCCTGTTTCCGGTGTGGAGGACGCGGTCAATAAGCTTGTCTCGGATCTAGAGGAGCACAAGTTTGCTTACAATCGCTTGGAACAACGTTGGGTTATGGCACTGCTGGCAAGTATCAAGGATACCTCGGGGCGCCTCGTGATCCTGCACCCGGAGGCGTCTCCATCGGCGCACAAGGAGCTTGCCAAGCAGCTTAGTCTTCGTATCGAAGGGCAGGCTGTTCTGTGTGGTCCGGCGGAGAACTCGCTTAGATTCACAATTATAGGTACAGATGCGTACGACGGGCACGCTGTACTAAACTTGCTTCAAACAAATTTCGGCGCCAAGGGCGGCGGTAAGCCTAGCTTCATCTCGGGCCAGATCACCGGCACCGGGCAAGAAGATTTGCTCATAAGCCTGCTCGAAACAAACGGCTTCAGGACAATCAGGCTCTAGGCCAAATCCTGTAGAGTACGGTCGGTAATCCGTCGCCTCCTCTGTCACCGGCATAAATCGCACCGTCCTCGCCGCCTAGAGCGAGAACCCGCATGGAAGATGCCTCCGCGTCGTCCGTGCGGTACCATCTTCGGTTAGCGGGGTCGAAGAAGACCGTATCATCTTGGACAAACAGACCTGCTTCCACGTTGATACGCGGCCTTCTGCCTTCCCGGATGCTCTCGGTCATCAAGATCGGTGCATCCTCTTCTCTATCGAGCAAATAAATTTGATAGGCGTATGTCTCATCATAAATATCGGTATAAGCGATCTCGATCGCCATGCTCAGCTTATCAGATAGGCGCCAAGCTTCATACCAAGGGGCATCCACTTGATAACTCCACGTGAGATTCGCATCCGGCACCATGACCACAAGGTCTTGGAGCCCTTGCGAATGCGGTACATCCTCGGCCGCCGTAAGTAAACCCTTAGGGATATCGTACGTGAGATAATCGCCGGTCGTTCTGCCGTAGCGAAGCTCTTGGACTTCTGTAGTGTAGACACGATCCTCGGAATCGATCTCCAGACCGAAGTAGCCGCTCTCGTCGGCTAGCAAACGCGTTGTTGTACCCGTAGAGATATCATAGGCATCGATCGCGAAGACCTCGTCTCCGCCGATACCGAAGACAATATAGCGGTCGTTTGTAACCGCTTGCAGCCCGAAGTCGGCTGTTGCTACCACGACCTCCGTCCCATCGCCTATATCCAGTATCGACACCTGCCGCGCATTCGCTAAGATTAGGCGGCCATCACTTAATACACGAAGCAAGCGATAACCGTCCTCTGAATAGACAGCAGGGATAGAGAGCTCCTCTCGTACACCCAGGGCCCATGGTAGCGCCTCCTCATAAGAGAGCCCCGTAGCCGGATGCGATTCGTTCGGCTTCGTGTCTGTGGTCTCCGAATCGATCGTAGGCTCGGTAGGCAGATCGTCCGTGGACGAATTATCCGCAAGCGAGCTGTCCGACATAGATGGCGCATCCGAAGATGACGGCAATTCCCTCTCCTCTACGCCGAGGTACATAACAAGCATGGAGATAAGCAGGACCAAGACGAGTCCGATTGCTCCGTAGAGTATGTAGGTCCATTTCGAGAAGCGCTTCTGCATATGGATCTCCCTATGCTTCGATCACGAGCAGACGCATATACTCCCACGCGGGATCGATATCGTCTATCGTTTGGTAATCGTTGTTGGTGCTGGGATCCAGGATATGAACGGTGTACGTACCGTCAATATAGCTGTAGCCGTTCGCCACGACGAAGTGTGTCGTATTGTGTTCGTTATGTTGGATACCCAAAATAACGGGGTTGCCCAGCGCAAGCTCGCGGATGACTTCGTGCTTCACATAGAGTCGATCGAGCAACTGTACTCTGGCGTCCAGCGTACTCTCCTTGCGCTTGATCGTTAGGCCATGAGCTGCGGTATATGCCTCCCACTCAAGTGGCGCCGCATAGAGGCCGAGTTCTTGATTCATCTGGGAGGGATCGAAGTCCTCGCCGAAGTGCCATACAGTCATCGCAAGCGAGGTCACGGCGCAGCCATAGAGCTCGATCGATCCGTCAAAGGGATACATGATCTCATCCCCCCAAGCAGGATCTTGTTGGCGATAGTGGGGCAGGTCATAGTAGACCTCATCTGGTACAACACTACCGTTTGCCGACAAGCGCCGCCCACCACTGTCTACGCGGTCCGTACCGATGGCCAGCAAGCGGCTTGCAGACGAGATGGTAAGCAATAGCAGGAGTATAGGCAAGAAGAAGACCGGCACACGCCATTTGGCGTATCCGGCTAGTCTCTTAGCAGTATTCCTTCGTCTTCGTTGTTGACACATGGGCATCTCCTTGGGTTTAAGAATAAGGGAGATGAGGCGAAACCTCTGTCACAAGAGAGGCTGTATCAGATCGAGCGCCTCTAACTTCAGGCGAACCTCCGCAATATCATTGAAAAACAGTTCCTTCTGCCTCGGATCGCGAAGGACATAAGCCGGATGGAAGACCGGCAGAATATGATAGTGATTGCTCTCCTGCCAGATGCCTCTGACCTTCGTGATCGGTGTCTTGTCACCGGTGAAGTATTGATAGGCGGTAGAACCGAGGAGGACGATCACCTGCGGCTTCACAAACAAGAACTGATCGCGAAGCAGCGGTCTGCAAGCCTGCACCTCTTCGGCCGTCGGCTTGCGATTCTTGGGCGGTCTGCACTTCACCATATTCATGATGTGATAATCGTCTTCGGCTATGCCATGTGCTTCCAGCGCTTGATCGAGCAGCTTACCCGAGCGACCGACAAACGGCTTGCCCTCCAGGTCCTCGTGTGCGCCCGGCCCCTCACCGATCAGCAACAAGGGAGCCGAGACAGCGCCGCGCCATACCACCGCTTGTGTACGGTGTTCGCCGAGCCCGCAGGCTCTGCAATCGTTACAGCGACGGACGAACTCTGCCCAAGATTGCTCACTCATATATACGGATACTCCCTATCAGAGCACGACAAGCGTGATGCCGTCGTTGTAGCGGGCCCAGTCCGGATCCGAACGAAAGGACTTGTCGAAGCCCAAGATGTCACGTCCGTCTTGCTCGAACGGACCGAAATGCTCACCGACACACAGCGCCTTGATGCGATGGTCCATCTCCAGCTTCTTCAGATACTGGCGACTTGCCTGCCGGATGGACCCGCCTACACCGGACGATCCGTAGCCATGAATAATCTTCACGGACTTGACGCCGATTCTACGCAGGGTGGACATCTCCAAGCGAAGACGATTCATCGCTTCTTCCACGGTCGGGTAATTCTTCTCGATGTTAATAATTTGTGTAGCCACGACTTCCCACCTTCTTCATAATAAATCTATTATAGCATACGAGGCCGTATTCTTCAGGTTTTGGCTCACTTGTTTGGTACAATATCGAAGAGATCTACCGATCTGTAATCGAAGCTCACAGGGCTCATAAGCCTGTATAACAGAAATGGGAGTATCAATCGCATATGACTCGCCAAATGAACGAACAAGTCAATACCGGAGCGCTGCTTGCATCCGGCCTCTACCCCTACGAACTGCATCTGCACACCGGAGAATTCGGTTGGTGCGCACACGTGCCCGCCGCCACGATTGTACGTAACTACGAGGCACTGGGCTATGCCGGCATCGTCGTCACAAATCACTATTTCGAAGGCGGATTCGCTGCTATGCCTGAGACGAGCTGGGCCGAGAAGATCGAGAATTACCTCCGCGGTTATGAAGCGGCCGTGGCTGCCGTCTCGCGAGACGACTTCGACGTCCTGCTCGGTATCGAGCTGCGCTTCACGGAACACTTCAACGACTATCTGGTCTACGGCATGACGCCCGAACAGCTCATACAGTATCCTAAGCTCTACGAATTCACACCAAGCGAGTTTCGCAAACTGGCAGATAGCCTCGGCTGGGCGTTTGTCCAAGCACATCCCTTCCGCCGCGGCTGCGAAGCGATTCCGGCAGAGTATCTGCACGGCATGGAAGTCAAGAACATGAATCCGAGACATGATAGCCACAATGATGCGGCACTGGCTTATGCCGTAGAACACGGACTCGCACAGACCTGCGGCAGCGACTATCATCAATTGGGCGACGAAGCCAAGGCAGCCATGTGTTTCACAGAGCGCCTGCGGACTTCTATCGACCTAGCGAAGCTGATTCTGGCAGATTATGAAGACAAAAGAAAAGCGGCACCGAAGCCGCAACATACGATCTTGTTACAAACCGTCGACCGCTAATCCAAGACCTTGAACGGTTGGCGTAGTAAGCGTGTCAAGACATTACTCATGTGGGAGAATTCGGGCGGATAGGCATCCTTACCCTCCAAGTGGATAATCGGTTCGACATCCGAGCCATAAATCGACAGCGACCAACTCTGATGGTAGATGCTATTCGTCTGAACACTCTCTTGGTCCGGATAATAAGCCTGCCACGTGAACACACGGCAGACCTCGAGCATACGAAGTAATTGAGCGGTATCCTCTGCGTTTAGAGAGCGAGTGAAGTTTCTGTTCCAGCGATTCGATTCGCGCCAGCGCAACAAACCGTGAGCCAGGTCAAACTGTACCTTGACCGAGCCCTTGCGATACATCGACAATTCAACCTCAAGTAAAGTAATCTCTTCCATGCCCTCTCCTCGACTTATACTTGGCTAATCATACCATGATTCAAGCCGAATTTATACAGTCTATCAAGGTAAGGTAATGACCTTCTGACTCTCCACCATCAATTGAGCCAGGCCGATGGAATTGATTGGTGTTGCGAGGCAATCGTCTTGCATAATCTCGTATGTCGTGAGTGATGTCTGGTCCACATGAAGCGCGCAGCCCATCTCCTTCAGGGCATGCAATTGCCGATGAATCGGGCTGTCCGGTTTGGTCAGACAAGCACCCGAATTCAAGAAGACTATATGCAGCGGTACTTGCGCTTGATGCAGCAGGGCGCGGAAGAACTTCCACATGAGTTCTCTGCCAAGTGCTTCGTTTCCTCTACCCATCATTTCGGAGCCGACCAGCAGCGTATAATCGTTATGCATCCCCTCGCCGTGCATCGTCAGATCGGACGGCAACGGCAGGCCGGCACCATCGCTATCGTAGCGCAGGCGCGTCACCAGTACAGATGATAAGGGATCTATCTCGCCCTTGCCCCGGCTCATCTCTTCGGGGATCGGCTTCTTCTCTCGTCTATTCTCATGCTCCATGCTTATCGGTCCTATATCCAATCTTCTTGACTCACTCGAGCCTCACGTCGCCTTCCAAGCGCTTGATCGCACGTGCCAAGGCGTCCTTGCTCCTACCCCATGGCTTGTCCTTGTTCCGGTAATCAAACTTCAAGGTGAACCACTCGACATCGTCCATCAACTCTTGGGACATAGCCGATTGCTGTTCTGCGAGAATCGATAAGAAGAGCTGTGCTTCGTTTCGATTCAGAAACTTCGCCGCGCCCTCCAGTAGGGTTGCAAGATGCGGTCTGCAGAAGCCCTCCTTGGCTTGGAAGGTCTCCATAAAGGCCGGATCGTTGAACAGCTGCCAGAAGATCACGTCCAGATAGCGATCGATCGTGAACCGGATGCGATCGCAGATGACGCAATCGTCGGTCTCATCTCTTAGCTTCTGTGCGAGCTCTGCAATCTTGTCCTTGTAATTCTCCTTCGTTCTCGGAGCAAACAAGCCCTTCTTCTCTGTGGGGATCAGCGCCTGCATCTCGGTATTCAAGTTTGGGGCAAGCTCCTTCAGATGCGTATGCATCATGAGGCCGAGCCCAAGGCGATTCTTCTGACTGTTATAGAGCTTCGTCAGATGCTCGGGACAGAATCCCTGCTTGTTCGTCTGTTGACGCACATCCGATTCCATCAGGGACGGACCGAGATAGTATTCTTGCATCTCTTGATCCGCGCGCTCGGCAAGCCAGCACAGGGGGCAGTCCGCATCCGAGTGGAAGGCGTCGTTGACGGGGATGGTGTAGATCTTCTCTTTGGTAGCCATAAGGGTCCTCTTCTATGCTTGGCCGGTCTGATGCATAAGCTTCGCTTGCTTCGACAGGTGGACCACGCGAACCGCGCGGACGTTGACAGACAATATATTGATGGATGTATACATCTCGAGTTTCGTAGCCAATTGGTCTTGAACGTCTTGGAGTACATCTCTAGCGGCAAAACCATAATACAAGGCAAGTTCCAAATCGACAACAAGGCCGTATACCTGCTTATCGAGGTCACAGCGGATGAGGCTTGCAACGCCCTGGACATACAAGGCGAGTATACCGATGAGATTCTTCATCGCCTCGTCGGACATGCTGTAGTGACCGAGACTTGAGAAGGTCGGACGAACAACGGTCCGTTCCGCTTCTCCCCCGGGCGGGACGAAACCGCGCTCTCGTCCGGAGCGCCTACGGAAACGGCCGAGGTAGTCCTGGAAGTAGCCGCTGAATTCGTGCTTGATCTCCATGCTCGGTACGGGAATCGTGTGCTGGCCCTCGGTCATACGCGTCGCCTTGGCCAACTGGCGTTCTTCTTCCGACGTGACGTCTTCGATGCGAATCAGCATCGACGGCCGCTGCAGCCATAGATTGTCGCAGATCCGGTCCAGCATGGAATCACTGGTCCCCAGAATCATCAGCGTGGTCGGTTGGTGTTCGGCAAGCGCACGCCGCATGGTCTGGGCGCGACTCTCCTCCATGAAGAGCGCTCGGCGCACCGAATCGATCTTCGTTGAGGAGCGCTTGGCGGAGCTGCCCGTCACAATCGAAGTGCCATGAATCAAGAGGCCGTCATCGATCAAATAGTGTATCGAGAATTCTCTGGATACGCGAATCGCCTGCGTGCTCTTACCGGTGCCCGAGGGGCCGACGAAGGCGACGACTGTGATCTTAGCCAAACGCTCCTTCATCTCCGCCTGGCGCATCTCTATGTCTACCGCTTGTTGCTCACGCGCCACTTGCTGAAGTCTGCCCAGTGGCATCAGATTATGATTCCCCGTCTGCCGTTCGTCCAGACGGGCGCGCAAAGAAGCCAGATCCCTTCGCGGATCGGGCTTCTCTCCGGGTACATCGTCTTCTCTTCTGCGACGGTTTAGAATCCAATCGACGAGCCTTGCCATCTAGTCTCCCTTATTCGTCATCGTTCTCCCAGTTATGGAAGACATCTTGGACGTCATCGCTATCTTCGAGCATATCCAGCATCTTGCGAAGGCTCTTCTTGACCTCCGGATCGTCAATCGAGACCCAGGTATTGGGTACGGGCTCGACGACCGCTTCTTCTGGTTCATAACCGGCCGACTCCAGCGCTTCCTTGACTTGGTCGAAGTCTGCCGGCGATGTATAGATCAAGTTGAACTCTTCTTCGTTTACGATATCGTCTGCGCCGGCTTCAAGTGCCTCCATCATCAGTGCATCATCGTCTTCGATATTCTCCTTGGAGATAATGATGCTGCCCTTGTCCTCGAACATAAAGGAGACGCTGCCTGCCGTGCCGAGGTTCCCGCCGTTCTTGTCGAAGGCATGGCGGACCTCACCTGCCGTACGGTTCTTGTTATCCGTCAGTGTACGAACGATCACGGCCACACCGCTCGGGCCGTAGCCCTCGTAGGTGATCTCCTCGTAGTTGTCGGCCGAATCGGCGCCCGAGGCCTTGGCGATGCTGCGGTTGATGTTATCGTTTGGCATGTTATTGGACTTCGCCTTGGCAATAACATCCTTCAATCTTGGATTCGAGGCAGGATCGGGACCACCGCTCTTCACCGCGACTTGAATCTCGCGGCCCAGCTTCGTGAACACCTTCGCTCTGGCCTGATCGGCCGCACCCTTTTTCCTCTTAATGTTGCTCCATTTAGAATGACCTGCCATGGAAACCTCCCAATAATGTAGTATTCTAGTATTATACGTTGTAGTCGAAACCCAATGCAAATTTATACCCTCGGAGGAACTTGATGCCCTATACCGATCTACCGGAGATTCCGGTATTTATACAGCTCGAAGATGCCTTGACGAGACTCACCGTCTACCGCGAAGTCTTGTCTATGTCGCTGATTCGCTCTCTTAGAGACTTCCTTGGTCGGCTCGTGATGCCG
>CAZLEA010000048.1:0-4176 GCA_964558445.1 uncultured Oscillospiraceae bacterium
TTTTCTTAACTCCCTCGAGATTAACGACTGCCGCACCCTCCATTGAATACGAGTAGACAATAATGCCGGGCGGTTCGGGAAGATTGGCAAATTGTACCTTAGGATATGGTAAAGCAGGCTCACCGGATAAAGTAATAGCGGTTTGATTGTCATCATCATCGTCATCAATTTGCTCGGTAGGTCTAGGAGCTAATTCGCCGTCATCATCCTCGTCTTCATCTTCATCTTCGCCGTCATCTTCGTCTTCATCCTCATCTTCGTCGTCTATTTGCTCTGTCGGTCTCGGAAAGAATCCACCGTCATCTTCCTCATCATCGTCTTTATCATCTTCTTCGTCGTCCTCGTCATCAGCGCGATCACTTTTTCTCTCATCGCGATCATCGTCGTCATCATCATCAGAACCAAAACAACCGGTAGCAGAAAAAAACATGGCCAGAGCAATGAATAAAATGAGTAGTAACTTAAGCCTCTTTTTCATACAAAACCTCCTGTTCTCGATGAATCAATCATTGATCAAAAAGTTGAAAGCCACATTGACGATGAATTACACATCCATCTCAATATCATATTAGTATCTTGGAAGCAACTTTACAAGAAAATTTATGATTTGATATAATTATTTGGGTGTGTTGACTTTCTAGGCGCGAAACGGGCAAAAAAAATCGCAGAATGATAAATTTATCATTCTGCGATGTTAACTGTGGTTGCGGAGGCGGGACTCGAACCACGCGACCTTCGGGTTATGAGCCCGACAAGCTACCAACTGCTCCACTCCGCGATATGGAGCGCAACACGAACTGTGCTGCGACTCTTACTATTATATAGACTGTTTCCGTTCTTGTCAATAGACCGCCAGCTTCCCGAAGCAACAATCCACAATATCGACGTCCGTATCGAAGATGTTGGTCAGAAGCTCGGGGTTCATCACTTCTTCTGGCGTACCGAAGGCGGCGATTTGACCGTCTTTCATCATGCAGATCGAATCCGAATACTGCGCGGCGAAATTGATGTCGTGCAAGACGAGAACGATCGTGCGCCCGAACTGATTGGAGGCCTTGCGCAGATGCTTCATCATCTGAACGGAGCGGGCAACATCCAAGTTGTTTAGCGGCTCGTCAAGCAGGACATACTCCGTTTCTTGAGCGAGCACCATCGCTACGCATGCTCGCTGACGCTGACCGCCCGAGAGCTGATTGAGGTAGCGATCTTGAAGCTCATCCAAGCCGAGGAAGGCGATGTACTTATCGACGATCTCTTCGTCCTTCTTCGTCAGGCGCCCCTTCGAATACGGGAAGCGTCCGAAACCTACCAATTGACGAACCGTGAGCTTGGTCATGAAGTGATTCTCTTGGCGCAAGATCGCGATCACCTTGGCGAGATCCGTCGACTTCGTTCCCTTGACATCAAGCCCCGCGATCGAGATCTCGCCCTCATCCATATTTAGGAGGCGTCCGATCATCAGGAGCATCGTCGACTTACCCGCACCGTTGGGTCCGATAATCGATGTGATACCCGCCTTCGGTATCTCCAGGTCAATCGATCCGATGCGGACCGTGCTGCTATATACCTTGGTAACGCTATCTAAACGAATCATAATTCTCCCTTTCTAAAGATCATAAATAAGAAGATCAGTCCACCGCACAACTCTATGATGATCGATACCACACCCTGTGCGTTGAAGACGTGATACATCAAAAAATAGGAACCGGCCAATACAAGGAATCCTAGCGCAAACGCCATCAAGAATAAATATCTATGGTTATACGTAGGTGTGATCTGATATGTCAGCGTCGCCACAAGGAAGCCGAAGAACGATAAGGGGCCGATCAAGGCAGTCGATACGGACATCAATACAGAGACCAAGACCAGTGTGTAGATCACGTTTCTACGGTAGCGAACACCGAGGTTCACGGCCACATCTTCGCCGAGTGAGACCACGTTCAAACGACTCGCATTCATATACAAGAGCACGCCGGCGATCAGAACCAGCGTCAGCGCTAGGGGGAAATCCTCGGCCTTCGCATTGTTCACCGAGCCGAAGAGCCTCGCTTGCAGGATATCGAATTCGGATGGGGCCAGCATACGCCGCATGAAGCTCGATATCGACCGCAGGCCTGTCCCCATGATGATGCCAACGAGCAGCATCAGCTGCATATCACCGTACTTACCACCGAGCAGCCAGCCATAGAGTAAGAGGCTAAGCACGACCATTGCGACCACTTGGAAGCCAAAGGCCTTAGCTCCGGTAAACGAGATCAAGGCACCCACTCCGAAGAAGAACAGAGTACCGGTCTGAATCGCCGAGTACAGAGCTTCGAAGCCCAGAAGCGACGGCGTGATCACACGATTGTTTGTGATGCTCTGGAAGGCGACGGTTGCCAGGCTCTGACAGCTCGCTGCGATGAACATCGCGATGATCGCGTTCATGCGCCGTTTGACAACAGGTATAAAGGAAGGAGATATGACCGGCACCGGATTCTTGTAGACCAGGAGTCCGTAAGCCGCAAGCAAGCCTAGGACGATAAACAAGCTAAGCGTGAGCCAGTATCTCTGTCTATCTGCCCGGGAGCGAAACGATGAACCATTCGGTGTGCGTAGACGATCCATTATCTCTCCCTCCTTCTCTGCTTCAAGAGAATCGTGATAAACACGACCGAGCCAAGCGTACCGAGAATCAACGAAACCGGCACTTCGAAGGGAGCAATAATCACGCGCGAGACGATGTCGCTCAGTGTAATTGTGGCCATACCCGTCAACACAACCCAAGGTAGATTGCTCTTCAGATCGTCACCGCGAAACATGGAGACGATATTCGGAACAATCAGGCCCAAGAAGGGCAGATTACCGATTACGGCAGAGACAATACCGACAGAGATCGAAACGAGGGCCGTTCCGAACAAGACGATACGATTATAGTTAGCCCCCAGATTCGTGGCGATGTCTTCGCCGAGGCCTGCAACGGTTAGTTTGTCGGCAAAGAAGTAGATCACAACCGTCGTCACCACAATAAACCAGAGGAACTCATAACGGCCTTGCTGCACGGGTGCAAACGAACCCTGGAACCAAATCTCGATCGACTGCGTCATATTAAACAGCAGACCGAGGAAGGTCGAGAAGGCTGAGACGACAGCACCCAGCATGATGCCGATAATCGGCACGATCAGAGACGATTTCAGACGAACTCGACGCAACATGACGAAGAAGAGCATCGTGCCCACAAACGAGAACAAGATTGCCCCGGCCATACGCGAAACCAGTGTCGGTGCCGGGATGACGATATAAACGAAGAGCAAGCCGAGCCCGGCCCACTCGATGGTGCCCGTCGTAGTCGGCTCCACGAAGCGGTTTTGGGTCAGAAGCTGCATGACGAGCCCTGCGATAGACATCGCGGCACCCGAGAGCATCAGAGCAGCAGTCCTCGGCACTCTCGTGATGAAGAACATTTGTAGTCCGTCCTCTTGACCGAAGATATCGTATGCACCCGTCAGAAGCGAAGCTACCCCCAGGCCGATCACGACAAGAATCGCTAGCAGCAGAGGGATAGATACGGTTCGTTTGGTAGGGTGATTCCGGGAGGACATGGCTGCCCTCCCGGTCTCGTTATGTTGTCTCATCTGGATGACTTGTTACTTTCTATTGATTCAGAGCATCCGCTAGATTCGCGAAAAGCTCGATGTAGGTCTGGATGGACTCGTTGGTGTAGGTATCATTTGGTGCGAACACCAACTGATTCTCCACAATCGCAGTTGTATTCTCGAGCGCCTTGGAACCGGCGATGACGTCGGTTGCGGGCGTGGCCCCTTCTGTAGACGATACGGCAGCATCACGATCCAGGACGAAGATCCAGTCCGGATTGCTCTGCGCGATCGCTTCAACACTGATGTCGTCGCCTTGGTGATCCGATGTCGATCCATCTACATCCAGAGCAGAGACCCAACCGAAGATCTCATACATCGGCCCCCAGACTCTGCCGGACATGGGTGCGGAGAAACCGATCTCGCCACCGGAGACGATGACGCTCATTACAGTGTCTGTGCCATTGTAGGCGGCCTTGGCTTCGGCAATAGCGTTGTCGAAGTCAGCAATCAAACTCTCTGCCTCGCTTCGCTTAGAGAAGATTCGGCCGAGGTCATCGGTCGTCTTCTTGAAGCCGCTGATGAAGTTCTCACCGGGATG
>CAZLEA010000048.1:4276-11625 GCA_964558445.1 uncultured Oscillospiraceae bacterium
GTCTGCTCGGTTTCGCTTGCCTCAGGTGTTGTCCCCTCGGTTTGTGCCTCTGTGCTGCCCTGCGCTTCTGTACTCACAGTCGTATCACCGGCACTTGTCGTAGGTGTCGAGCTTGTTGTACCTCCCCCTGAACAGGCAGTTAGCAGAAGCAAACTCGCGAGGCCCAGAGCAGGTAGTCTACGAAATATATTCTTAAGCATGTTTGATATCCTTCTATATAAACAGATTTCTGTGTCAAATGTGTTGATCATGATCAGTTAGCCGCCGCTAACACCAGAAGTATAGCATTTGATAAAAAATAATACAATCACACAAAATTGTTAAGAATTGACACACTTCATAGCATTAATCTTGTTTTTGCCTCAATTATTGAATAATAACAGTTATCAATATTGTTAACACAAGAGAATTCTATGAGGTGCTCAATGAATCACGGTGGACATAGATTTTGCAAAAAAGCTCTGACAAACAGAGCTTCGACATAGATTCGATGGTATCGCTTATTGACCGGAATCGTGATAGAGATCCACGTTGACGCCGCATGCAGCCGTACTGGAACCATCCGGGCATTTCACTTCAAGCAGACCGAAGCTCGTACCGTAGAGTGTTAAGTCGTCGCCCACGTAGATCGGAGAATCATCGATTTGTGACTTAGCGAATTCAAGGAGAATCAGGGCCTCTGCCTCCCCGGCGAAACCGGCAAGCACTTGCGTGATCTCACGCCCTTCATCGATGCGAAGCACCTCTGCCATAAACGTCACTTGGCGCATGTAGTACTGCTCGCTTGTCTCCATCAGTTGATCGTAGCCGACTTCCGTATACGCTTCGATTTGCATCGCATCTTCCACCCCGGCATCCCTTAAGTCGCTATCGCGGTTGAGTAATTGACCCAGCTCGTTCTTGGATTGCTGATAAGCCTTGGCCAAGGCCATCCGCTCTTCTTCGCTCTGCTCATATGCCTCTTGGAGTATCGCGAGGTCTTCTTCTCGCTGGCTAAGATGAGAGGAGATCTTCTCCATCTCCAGATCGGCAAGCGAACTCTCTTCTATAAGCTCCTCGTTCAATCGTTCGACTTGGCTCTCCAGGCGCAGTACTTCGGATTGCAGTTTGTCGAGCGCTTCATCATAGGCTTCGGAAGTCGCAGCATCGGCCACTGTACCGGTTCTCGACTTAGCAGAATCCGCTCCGGCGCAAGCGCTGAGGGCGAGTGTCGACAGGACAAGGATTAGGCTCATAACTCTTCTAAACATATACTCTCGTTTCTGTTGCTTACTTGATCAGTCATGGTATCCACAGATAAGTATAAAATATATTGTAACCCCGTCAACCTTATGGGCCGTGATTAGTCATTATGAACGAACAAGTGCGCCAAGCTTGTACTTCTAGCACAATTCTACGGCATAAATACCGTCAAACGGGTCCTCAGTTACCACCCGCTTCACAGAATTGAGTTAGGCTTAGTTATAAGATCTATATAAGAAGACTACGACAGTAGCGATGTTCCGACCGGAGCATACAGAATTAATCGGAGGCTATATGGGACTAATCGTGTGGATTATCATGGGCGCACTTGCCGGCTGGGTCGCAAGCTTGATTATGAAGCGTGACGGCAGCATGGGTGCACTGGCCAATATTATCGTAGGCGTCATCGGCGCATCAATCGGCGGCTTCGTTGTCAATAACTTCCTTGGCGGCGATGTAGATGGCATCACTGGACTCAATCTTCAGAGCTTCTTCGTATCCCTCTTGGGAGCGATCATACTCCTCGCTATCATCAACTTCTTCACCAGAGGTAAGGCCAGATAACTTACGATCGAGCACAAGAACCTAGAAGCCCCTAGCGGAGACAATTCCGCTAGGGGCTTCATTCTGAATTCTCTTATGAGGTTTACTTGTCAGGTCTACTTGCCCTTACGCTTCTTCCCCAGTTTGGAAGCCGTATGCATAACATCGCGGACGACGGATGCACTGGCAACCGGTCGCTTCACGAAGCGTAGAAGAGCGGTCAGTACGGATGCCAATTCGTTGAAGATCGAACCGGCTGATACAGTTAGATCCGCAGCGGTCTCGCTGATCTGACTCACACTGGACATCAAGACCGGGAACTCGGTCACGATATCATCGGTCAGATCCACGACATTCCCCGTGATATCATTCACATGCTGTATAGTCTGAGGCAGACGCCCCACCGCATCCTTCAGGTCGGGGGTCACTTCATCAAGCATCTTGTTCACTCGATTGACCGTACCGACCAACTTAGCGAAGACAATAGCTAATAGAATCAGCACCGCCGCTCCGGCCAAGGTAAGAATTCCTCGTCCGAGGGCATCCAGCTCAATCGTGATCGTATTGCTCAGTATCTGTACGGGCATAAACTTGCCTCCTCGCTAATCAGTGGCTTAATCCAAGGTGTCCTTCGCGTCTTCAACCGTGTCCAAGACATCTTCCTTGACTTCTTCTGCACCGTCCTTCACCGCACCCTTGACTTCCTTGGCCGTCTCCTTGATATCTTCGGCGACATCACCTGCTCCGTCCTTGACCTTGTCCGCTACCTTGCGGGCATCACGACGGGCCTTGCGAGCGGACTCGCGAAGCTCTGCGGCCTTGTCCTTGGCTTCTTGTGCCTTGTCGACTACAGCGTCCTTCACATCATGAGCGACATCACGGACCTTCTCGGCGGTGTGGATGCTTGCATCCTTGACGGCCTTCGCGCCTTCGACCGACTTATCGGCGATGATCTGTCTGGTCTCCTTACCCGATTGGGGGGCAAAGAGCAGGCCGGCAACCGCACCCGCGGTGAAACCCAAGAGGCAGGCTGTCGCTGTCGCCTTCTTCTTATCCCTGGCGTTCTGACCTGTAAATGCACCAATGATCTCTTGTACTAACATGTTTCAGTCCTCCTCATTTGTTAAACTGCTTTGTTTCTATGCTGTAGCATAGCATGTATCTATTTTACCTGTTGTACCTCAGGTATCTTTATTAAGATTATCTTTATTTTGCTTCTATTTCAACACTTTGATAATCAAACTATCCAGATTGCTACCAGAAGCGCAATGCTGATGATAAGTCCTATCTGTAAGAGAATACGAAACCGCATGATCTTCGTCTTGTGCCTGTAGTACTGTGCGGCTAGATACGCACCGAAGCCGCCGCCAAACATAGCGAGTAGTAGCAGAGTCCGCTCGGAGATGCGCCGCTTGTGCTTCCTCGCCCTGCTCTTATCTAGACCATAGATCAGGAACGCCAGACCATTTATAACTAACCAAAAAATCAAAATGAGCACCCGAACAGATCGGATGCCCACTTCATTCATCAATTGTGAACCGGTTTCGCTCACAGTCGTTCCGCCAACGCGGGGCGACCGCAGCTCTCATAGATGTCGAAGACCAAACCCATCGTGGAACGGACTTCAGGGACGCCGATCGGCGCGGGCCTGTCCTCATCCAACGCCTTGTAGAACTCCTCGATGCAAGTAGCGTGTCCCTGCCCCCAATAGCTCTTGAATTCGCTATCTGCAGGAAGCTTGCAATCGATTCGTTCTATGTTCCCGTCGTTCCAATAGATGTTGAGATCGTCGCCATCCAGAACAACACGTGCTTCGGTGCAATCGAGTTCCAGAGAGATTGGCGCATTTGTGCTGTATGCGTTCGTAGCGAAGAACAGCGCGCGTACCTCGCCATATCGGATGTACGCTTCCAACGTATCTTCGACTTCGATGCAGTGCTCCAGCGTATGGTTATGCATCGATGCGTGTACAGCGCTTACCTCACGGTCGATCATCATGTTCATCAGATCGAGCGTATGAATCGCCTGATTGATCAGCACACCACCGCCCTCGAGCGCCCACGTACCGTGCCACTCGTCCGCATAATATGCCTCATCACGAAACCAGTAGACCTGGGCTCTCGCACCGCGCACCGAGCCGAAATCACCGGCACGAAGCCTACCAAGAGCCTGTGTTACATTACCGTTATAGCGGTTCTGGAAACAAACACCGAGCGGCACCAAGCCGGAGGCAGCCTCCAGGAGTTTCCACTGCGAGCGATTCATCGCCGGCGGCTTCTCCGTGAAGACAGCGACACCCAGCTCTGCTGCTTCCAAACTCATTTGTGCATGCAAGTAGTGCGGTGTACAGAGATGCACGACGTCCGGTTTCTCTTCTGTAAGCATCTCGCCATAATCGGCGTACGCCTTGGCGGAGAATTGCTTCGCCATCTCTTCGGCACGCTCGGGCTTGATATCTACCGTTGCTACCACTTCCACCGCCTCCAGCCGTCTCAAACAAACGGCATGGAGTGCGGCGATACTTCCACAGCCTACGATGGCTACACGGAAGGTCTTCGTCATGGTCTAGTTCCCCTCTTATCTATTGCTGCCATAGGTACCGTCTACATCGGCAACCTTGTCTTCGACATCCTTCAATCTGGATGTGGCACGCAACTCGTTTAGCTTCTCTAGGAAGAGATCTTCATCGATCGGCAGACTGACTATGTCACCGAGCCAATCGGATAAGTGCATCGCATTGGAGAGCATCAAGCCGTTGATGCCTTCGTAGCCTTCTGCAATCAAGGGATCGTTATGGAGGATATGCGCGGCAAAGGCATTGAGAACACCAACATGCTGCGGATTCTCTCCGGAGGTATCGACAACGATCTGCTCCACCGGCGGCGTCGCAAACACGTTCTGATGCTCACGGCTGCTCCACTCGCGCTCACCGACCTCAAGCTTATCCAAGGTCAGCTTACCGTTCTCGGCCACGAGACGTCCGCCATCGAGTTGAATCTCGAAGCGGTTGGTTCCGGGCGCATCGCCCGTCGAGGTAATAAATGTACCGGTTGCGCCGTTCTCAAACTCGAGGTAGGCGGTCACATCGTCTTCGACTTCGATATCGTGCCACTTACCGATATGTGTAAAGGCGCGAACGCGTACGGGCATGCCGCAGATCCACTGCATCAAGTCGAGGTTATGCGGACACTGGTTCAAGAGGACGCCGCCGCCCTCGCCTGCCCATGTGGCACGCCAGGCGCCGGAATCGTAGTAGGACTGCGGGCGATACCAGTCTGTAATCAGCCAATTGACGCGCTTGATCTCGCCAAGCTCACCGCTGTGTACGAGGTCATACATACGACGATAGAGCGGGTTTGTACGCTGGTTGAACATCATCGCGAAGACCTTGTCTTGCTTCTTCGCAAATTCGTTTAGCTCACGAACAGCCTTGGTGTAGACGCCGGCCGGCTTCTCGACCATGACGTGCTTGCCGTGCTCTAGGGCCTCAATTGCATAGCGAGGGTGATCGTAGTGAGGGACAGCGATCAAGACGGCTTCACAGTCGTCGTTCTTGATCAGCTCCGAGCCGTCCGCATAGATTCTGACGGACTCATCCAGATTCGCCTTCGCCCACTCTTGACGCTCTTCCTTCACATCTGCTATCGCAACCAGTTCGAGCTCAGGAGTCAAACCGCGTTGGATCATCGAGATATGACCCGTACCCATGTTACCGATGCCGATAATGCCTAACTTAACCTTCTTCATAATATATAGTCTCCCAAAATATTAATATCCGAGTGTTCTGAGATAGTCGCGACTCTGCTTCAATGCATCAAACGGGCTACCGATCGTGGTATCCTGCTCAACCAGCAGGTGCTTCGTCGTACCCAGTTCTTCAAGCTTCTTCAAGATTGCGGGGAAGTTCATGTTACCCTCGCCGATTGCGGCGTACTGAGATTCAAGACCGATTACCTGCATATCCTTCAGATGGACACAATCGATACGATCCTTCAAGATATCCAGCCATTCTACGACATCACAGCCTGCTGCCTGCAGCCAGTAGGTGTCGACCGTGATACCCATGAGCTCGGGCTCCATGCCTTCGAGCAGGATCTCCATCAAGGTGCGCCCATCGATCTTGGAGAATTCGAAATGATGGTTATGGTACATGAACTTCATGCCTGCATCGCGCATCTTGGTCGCCGCCTCGCGGAAGTCTTCAGCGAAGTACTTAAGCCAATGCGCATGGCGATACTTGTCCGGCATGCCGCCCAAGCCGATGTATTCCGAACCGTAGATCTTGTGCTCCTCGATCAACTTATCGGTATCGTTTAGGATACGATCCGGCGGATTATGCGTGATGACGATAGGCAGACCTGCTTCATCGCACAGTGAGCGAAGCAGATGCGGATCCATCGGCGGGATACCGCTCACTTGAACCGTCTCGTAACCCATCTCGGCTACCTGCTTCAAGCTTCTCCTGATATCTTGCTCAGTCTGCAAATAGTTTCTGAGCGTGTACAGTTGTGCACCTAGTTTCATAGTGTCCTCCTCAATTCTCCGAGACAATATAAATAAGCTTGTTTCTACTAGAAACAAGCTCAAGCTGTCTACATTCTATCATTTATCGTCTACAAAAGGGCAAGAGGACACAAAGAATCGCACATGATTTCTATGGATTTAACACGGAACGATACGCTTCATACAATTGATAACCAATCTTGTCGATCGAGCGTTTCCGGACCTCCTCGTACGCCCTGATCACAGTCGACGGAGCCGTCTGATCCAGAATTCCCAGAAGTTTACGATCGAATTGCTCATCGCTTATCGCCTTGTAGAGGCTCACGCCATCTTCATACTCACTATAGATCGGGATGTCTCGAATCAAGACGGGGACCTGCATCGCCATGGCTTCCAAGAGGACGATTCCCTCCGTCTCCTCCTTGGTCATAAACAAGAAACAATCTGCCGCCGCGTAGGCATCGCGAAGCTCTCCTGCATCGATGTAGCCCGGAAACGAAATGTTTGGTGTCCTATTTTTCATCGCCTGTGTCACGTCACGCGTCAAGACGGATGATGGCGAATAGCCAAACCAGATGAAGCGCACATCCTTATGTCTCTTGGCGAGGCGGATGAAGTCTACAATGCCTTTTCGCTCTATGAAATGACCGACAGATACGACAAGCTTCTCTTCGCCGGATACGCCCCATCGCTCCCGGAATCCCTTGGCGTCCGCATGCGAACGGTCGAACACACTCAGGTCTATGCCGTTCGAGATAGCGAGAATCGGTCGATCCAAGCGATAAGTCTGTAGGATCTCCTTGGCATAGGGTGTGGGTGTAATAACGAGATCTCCCAAACGATAACAGGCCTTGAGCCAGCGTTTGAACAGCGGCGCTGCAAGGTTTGATCCGCGAAACGAATTACGGAAATCTTCCTCGGTGGAGTGCGCATGATAGACCACCTTCATCCCCTTGTGCTTGGCCCGCTTAGCCAGCAGATATGAACTTGGGAACCAATCGTTTACATGGAGGATGTCAGCCGTTGGATCAAATTCGGTAACTACGTCCAGAGGCTGATCC
>CAZLEA010000049.1:0-1151 GCA_964558445.1 uncultured Oscillospiraceae bacterium
TGAACCATCTTGATCGTAACGGCTGAGCCCAGTTCATCTGCCGCCTGTAGCGCGGATCGGGGCACCTTCAAACCATTGACTTCGTTTGTGATCACGTCGACTCGAACCGTACGGTGATCGAGCAATCTTGCGACCTCCTTATCGGTCTTCAGCACCAAGAAGACGGCGCCGACCTTCGGTTCTACACGCACAATCTCAGCCTTACTAATCCGAACATCCTCACTGGGCAGGTACAGATCGATCGTCTCGCGATCCGTGAAGTAGCTATAGGATAGCCCCTCGACCGTCATCGCGAAGTACTGCTCCACACTCGTAATCTGGCGCATCACTTGCTGACCGCTGATCACTGTACGAGGCAGCTGACTCATGGTCTTCGCACCAGCAATCAATTCGTTGATATCTTCTTGGCTGATGCTCTTCATATGTCTGGTATTGATCGTATCTTCTAGCCCATCACTAACAAAGGACATCAAACCCGCCTTACCCGCCTGAATCATCTGGGAGTTAACGGCAAGCCTCTGTTCCAGGATCGCCTGTTCGGAACGAAGCGTATCCAGGATCGCATTATCGAAGAGGACCTCGCTTAGATTCTTGTTGCGATCTTCTAGTACCAAGTTGATCGCCGACATCGTGGACGGTAGCGAGTCCAGCTTGCCGCTGGCAGCCGTCGCCCTCAGTTCATTGATCAACGGACGAAGTTCCAGATCCGTCTCTTCGTAGACAGCTGCAGCGCCGGAGACACGGCCCTCTGCAATCATCTCGAGCTGGATATCCGAGATCTGTCGCTTGTAATTCTCCAGTTCCTGAAGCGTCGCGTTCATGTCCTCGCCGATGACCATCGCGAGGTCTTGGCCTACTCTCGTGTAGTAGCCCTCCGCAACCAGTGGCGAGAGCGTACCGCCCGTATCCGCCGTCACGACAACCTCGTCTCTGACGACGAGCGCGTTCGCCTCATGTGCCTCCATCAGCGAGCTGACATAGAGGAACTGTAAGTTGGCATGTTTGTCCTTCTGATTCAGTAGTAGGTAGATGAGCGTGGTTGTGACCGTAAGTACGAGGGCGACGACAACCGCCAGCATAATCGCACGTGAGCGATCGCGGCGCTTCTGTAGGCGACGCATCTTCTCGTTGATCTGCTTCTTCTCGGCAGG
>CAZLEA010000049.1:1251-3416 GCA_964558445.1 uncultured Oscillospiraceae bacterium
CTGCTGTTTGGACACAGACGCAGACGAGGCCTTCTTCTGCCCCGTCCGTTTATCGGCACGCTTCGACGCCGTCGCCTTGCCCTGTTTCTGGGCTGCTTGGCGACGCTTGGCCTCTTCGATCTTGCGCCTGGCTTCTGCCCTGTATTTGTCCTTGTCCCTACTATCCATCTATCATCCTCGAAGCAGTCTCGGTCACCGTTCTCTTCAAGTTCTGCTTGTTAAATCAACAAATACTTGATTTCTACCCCACATTATAGCTTATAGCGATTGCAAAGTAAGCAACACAGCCAGCTTCACCTGCTCATAGACCAGGCCGCCCTGCATATAGGCCATGTAGGGGGCGCGCATCGGGCCGTCCGCGGACAGCTCGATCGATGCACCGGAGACGAAGGCACCGGCTGCCATAATCACCTGATGCTCGTAGCCAGGCATATCGCCCGGAATCGGCGTCAAGAAGGCATCGACGGGCGCAGAATTCTGCACCGCCTTGCAGAAGGCGATCATGGGCTCGGGGCTACCGAACTCCACGCTCTGGATAATATCCCCGCGCGTGCTGCCGGCTGCCGGCCAGGTCTTGAAGCCGCGATCCGCGAAACAAGCAGCTGCGAGATCCAAGCCCCGGAGCGTCTCACAGACGACATGCGGGCCCATGAAGAGGCCCTGGGTGAGCAGACGATTGAAGCCGAGCGAGGGACCGACTTCGCTGCCGAGCCCGGGGGCCGTCAGGCGATTGGCCGCCAATTCGACGAGGTCTTCGCGACCGGCGATGTAGCCGCCGCTCGGGGCGATACCGCCACCCGGATTCTTCATCAGGGAGCCAGCGATGAGGTCCGCACCCCACTCACAGGGTTCGCTCATCTCGACGAACTCGCCGTAGCAGTTGTCGACGAAGATCACGGCGTCCGCTGCGCGGCACGTCGGGTCCTCGGATTTGTAGACTTCTCTCTGCTCTCTTACCAGATCACAGATCTTACGGATATCCTCTTCTAGGAAGGCGCGGCGATCCGAGTAACCGCGAGAGCGCTGAATCATGAGCATCTTGGTGCTAGGTGTCAGAGCGGATCGGATTGCCTCGTAATCCGGCTCTCCTTCCGGCGTCAGGGCCACTTCGCGGTAGCGCACGCCGAGGTTATAGAGCGAGCCCTCGTCCGGCGAATCGGCCGACCCGATGCTCGAATGCAGCGAGTCATAGAGCTCGCCCGTGAGGCTCACAACCTCATCGCCCGGGCGCAGCACGCCAAACAGACACATCGCAATCGCCTGCGTACCCGTCGTGATCTGCACACGCACGATCGCAGACTCTGCGCCCATGATCGATGCCATCGCCTTGTCGAGGTGGTCTCGCCCCTGGTCGCCGTAGCCGTAACCTGTCGAACCGCCGAAGTTTGATTCTGCAATCCCGGCGTCTTGCAATGCGGCCAGCACCTTCATCTGATTGTGCTCGCGGATCGCTTCTAAGCGGGCGAACGTGCCGTTTGTCTTCAACTCCCTCTCCAGCTCGTTCGTGCGCGCCAATAGGCTACTGTCGATACCCCAATAGGCATAGGGCGATTGATTCTCTGTCATGATGGTCTCCCTCAATATAGTAGAGCACGCCACTACCGGACGCGCCCGAATTCATACTTGTAGATTGTAGATTCCTAGACCGAATTGGTCAAATAGAGCCAGAAGTGCTGCATCACCTTGTGCTCTTCTGCCTTCTCTCTCACGAGTATACCCCCGTTGGCTCGGATGACGGAAGCGGACGCAGGGTTCTCCTTGTCACAGGTTAGAAGCAGCCTCGTTAGCCCGAGATGGCGACAAATATCTAGCGCGAGAGCGAGCTGTGTACGACCGTAGCCCTTGTTTCGCTCACTGTAGCGGATGCTATAGCCGATATGCCCACCGTAGCTTCGCAGATAGTCGTTTAGGTGATGACGGATGTTGATCATGCCGAGGAGGCGCTGATCCGAACGGCGAATACATAGATAGGTGGACGCCTGTACGAACTCATCGGAGCTGCCTAGGAGCTGTTCGTCTAGATCCGCAATCCATTCTTCGACGGATTTGGCGAGGCGTAGGCCGCTCGTCCCCGCCATCGTCTCGCCTTGTGCCAGGAATTCCTCCCGGTACGAGAGGATCTGCTCCTCGAATTCGAGGCTCGGGAAACATAGATAGAGTTCGCC
>CAZLEA010000049.1:3516-11327 GCA_964558445.1 uncultured Oscillospiraceae bacterium
GTCATGGCTTGAGCCTCCGGTTGTAGTCATGGCTTGTCCTTTGCAATTCAAGTGATTAGTCCTTCGTTATTCATACGATTTTCGCTGTCGGACAAATAGTAATCCATACGCCAGACGGATTCAAGATCCGAGAATCAGCATGATGAGATCCCGAGCCGGAGACATGCCTAGGCAGAGCGCAGACCAAACATAGATTTGTTATTCGTGCTATGATAGTAGCAATTGAATGGACTCAAGTAAGTAGAAATTCTGGGGGATGTGGAGTGGGTATGCGTAAGATAAACTTGGACGGAGCTGACAATATCCGAGACCTGGGTGGTCTCACAAACCATGAGGGACAGACACTTAGGATGCAGCAATTCCTGCGCAGTAACGTGCTGGCGAATCTCAGTTCACGAGATGAGGAAACCCTCTTGAAGTATGGTCTTCGCCAAGTAATCGATTTGCGCACCAAGACGGAGACCGAGGAACGCCCGAACGTTCGAATCGACGGTGTCCGCTACCACCATATACCGCTCATCGACGAGCAGGCGATCGGTATCACGAGAGATGCCGAATCCGAGGCTGCGTTCGAGAAGCTGGTTGCCGAAGGCGGTGATGGCTTCATGCCCTACATGTATCGACGCATCGTTAGCGATCCGAGTGCAATCTTGCAGCTACGGAGGGTGTTCGACATCATCCTAAACAATAGCGACGGCATCACGCTCTGGCACTGCCAAGCGGGTAAGGACCGTTGCGGTATCGTCTCTGCCCTCTTCTTAACACTCCTGGACGTGGATCCGGCCACCATCATGGACGACTACCTCATGACCAACGACGCTGCCATGAGCTGGGCTAGAGCTCGCTATGACGAGGTTCTGGCCGAGACGGGCGACGAAACGCTCGCCGATCTACAGAGCAAGCACTTCCTGGCCGATCGCAGCTACCTCGTTGCCGCGAGGGATGCGATCACGGAGCAATTCGGTTCTGTCCAAGACTTCATCCGAAACGAACTCGGGATTACGAAGGAGATGCAAGAGAAGCTGAAGCAGCGCATGCTGGAGGCATAGAGACGCATCTATCTTGTTTGCCGCTTACAAATGTTTGTAACGATTTGGTGTGGTATTTAACATGAATTTACATTTAATTCGTTGACCGAAGTCGTCTGCTTAAGCTTTACAGTCGTAAATCTTAGGCATATGATAATTTTATCGATTCAAGTTTGAGGTAAGGACAATTGGTTGGTTTTATCATCGGGGTGATCTGTGGCGCTGGCGAACTCTACTTGCTTCTACTACTCACGAGATCCCTACAGGCAGAGCAATACTCTAGGATTGCAGGCCTTGTTTCTTTGAAATTTATTCTTTTGGCCCTGGCATTTACAGCGACCATCTTGATCAACAGAGCACAAATTCTCTGGAGCGGCATCGGCATGTCCCTTGTCCTGGTCTTGGGTTCGCTGATTCTCTCGCGGCGTATGATGCGCCAGGAGGAAGGAGATGATCACTAATGTTTAACGTTCCCGGCCCAGGACAAATTGCTGTCATGGGCGTGGCCCTCTTACTCGTGATCGGCGGTCTCTGGCTGCGTACGCGCAGTCCGCTACCGGTACGAGACCCAGCTACAGAAGAGGATTCGGTCTACAAGGCCGCCAAGAAGAAGCGGCGTAACGCGACCATGCTCACAGTCTTCGGCGGCTGGCTCTTCTCCGGTCTCTTCCTCGGGATGTTCACGCGTGAGAAGGAGATCTTCCACGTGACGATCAGTCCGCCGCGCTACCTGATCTTCGGTCAATCCATCAGTAGCTCGGTCGTCATCTCATGGGCCGTCATCGCGGTGATCGCCGTGATCGCTCTCCTGATCCGTCTGTTTGTCATCCCCCGCTTCAAGGAGGAAGCAACAGGCTTCCAAGCGGTCTTGGAGACGATGGTCGAGGCGCTCTCGGACTTCACATCAGAGAAGTTCGGTGGCAGGAGGCATGAGGGCCTCGCGGCCTACTTCTTCGGTCTAGCGGTGATGTTCATCGGTACCGCCTTCGTCGAATTGCTCGGCGTTCGCCCCCCGACAACAGACCTCACGATGACCCTGTCTTATGCGCTCGTGACCTTCATACTGATTCAGTCCATGGGCGTGCGCTCGAAGGGTGCTGTGGGGCATCTCAAGGGCATGGCGGAGCCGAACGCGATCGTGACACCGTTCAAGATCTTGTCGGAGATTGCCATCCCGATCTCGCTTGCCTGTCGTCTCTTCGGTAACATGCTTGGCGGCATGATCGTCGTCGATTTGGTGTATATGGCTCTGGGGTCCTTTAGCGTTGGTATACCGGCCGTGCTCGGTCTCTACTTCAACGCCTTCCACCCCCTCATTCAGTTCTTCATCTTCATCAATCTATCGCTCACATTTATCGGCGACGCAGCCGAACAACACGAATAATCAGGAGGATTAAATTATGTCGGATATTGGTATGATCGCAATCGGAGCCGGTTTGGCTGTCTTCACCGGTGTCGGAGCCGGTATCGGTATGGGTATCGCAACCTCGAAGGCCGTGGACGCCGTGTCCCGCCAGCCCGAGGCCAGCGGTAAGATCAACTCGCTGCTCATCTTGGGACTTGCCCTCACCGAGTCGACGGCGATCTACGGTTTCGTTACCGCGCTCGTCATGATCTTCACCATGGGTAAGTAAGAGAAGGGAGCCGATATGGAATTCCATGTAATTGATTTCGTTCAACACATCTTGAATATCGTGCTCTTGTTCTTGATTCTACGCGCCTTCATCTATAAGCCGGTCAGTGAATTCATGGATAAGAGACGAGCCAAGTACCAAGCTGAGCAAGACGCCTTGGCCGCCGAGGCCGAGCGTATGGAGACGCTTCGTGTCGAATATGAGACGAGTCTGGGGGACGCCAAGGCGAGTGCCAAGGCGATTGCGGACAAGAAGCTGGCGGACGCCAATCGCCAAGTCGGCGAGATCCTCCAGAAGGCCAAGGGGCAAGCAGAGCAAGTTATCCTCGAAGCGCGCGAGCGGGCAAACGAGGAGCGTACGGAGATCCTGGAGGATTTGCGTCATGAGACGGTCAATCTGGCCGTCGATCTCGCGTCACAGCTTCTGGCGCGCGAAGTAACGGAGGCGGACAACGAGCAGCTCATCGATCACTTCTTCGAGCAGGTCGGACCCGGCGGTAAGCAGGTACAGTCCAATGGCTAAACATGCAGACCTCTACCTCACACCCCGTACGACACCGGAGCAAATCGAGACGCTGAGGCTACGCTTCGCAGAGCTTGTCGGCGGACCGCTGGACTTCTCGATCCACCTGGAGGAGAACCTCCTGGGCGGTTTCATCTGCGTCATCGACGGGACTGTCTATGACGCAAGCCTCTTCTCGAAGATGCAGAACGCCAGGAATTGGCTCATGTCCTCAGACCATCAAGGAGCAGCCTTATGAACACAGCCGCAACGAAGATCGGACAGACTCTGAAGGCGAGGCTCGAATCCTTCCCCAATCAGCCGCTTGTCTACCAATACGGTACCGTACTCTCGGCCGGTGACGGCGTGGTGCGCATCAAGGGCTTGCCCAAGGCGAGATTCGGTGAGCTGATTGCCTTCGATAACGATATCTATGGCATGACCATGGACCTCGAGCTGGGCGGCGTCGGTGCCGTCTTGCTCAACAGTGTGGACGATGTCAGGACCGGCGAGCGCGTGCGTGGAACCGGCCACGTCGTCAAGGTGCCTGTGGGACCCGAATTACTCGGTCGCATCGTCGATCCGATCGGGATTCCGCTAGACGATAAACCGCTCAAGGCCTCACGTTTCCGCCCCGTCGAATCTACCGCGCCGACCATCATCGAGCGAAGCAGCGTCAATCGCCCGCTCGAGACGGGTCTGCTTGCCGTCGACAGCATCGTGCCGATCGGTCGCGGGCAGCGAGAACTCATCATCGGCGACAGACAAACGGGTAAGTCAACCATCGCACTGGACACCATCCTCAATCAGAAGGGCAAGGGCGTCTCCTGCGTCTACGTCGCCATCGGCCAGAAGGTCTCGACGGTCGCAGCAATCTACCGCACACTCTTGGAGGCCGGCGCCATGGATTACACCTGCATCGTCGTCGCCACCGCGAGCGACTGTGCAGCCATGCAATACCTCGCCCCCTACTCGGGCTGTGCGATCGCCGAGCAGTTCATGTACGATGGCCAGGATGCGCTCATCGTCTACGACGATTTGTCGAAGCACGCCGTCGCCTACCGCAGCATGTCGCTGCTGCTGCATCGCCCGCCGGGACGAGAAGCCTTCCCCGGTGATATCTTCTACCTCCATAGCCGCTTGCTGGAGCGTGCGGCTCAGATGAGTGAGGCCAGAGGTGGCGGCTCACTGACCGCGCTGCCGATCGTCGAGACGATGGCGTCGGACATCTCGGCTTATATCCCGACGAACGTGATCTCGATTACGGACGGCCAGATCTATCTGGATCCCGAGCTCTTCTATGCCGGTATGCGTCCTGCGATCAACGTCGGATTGTCGGTCTCCCGTGTCGGTTCCTCGGCGCAGAAGCCGGCGATGAGAAGGGTGAGCCGCAATCTTCGACTCACGCTCGCCCAATACCGCGAGCTACAGATCTTCGCCCAATTCGGCTCGGATATCGATCCGGTGACGAGGCAGGTACTGGACCACGGCGAACGCCTCGCCGAATCGCTCAAGCAAGCGCAGCATCAACCGCTGAGTCTGGCCGAACAGGTGCTCCTCCTCTACTGTATGCAGCACAATCTGACGGACGAGATCCCGATCGAGTATCTGGGACACTACAAGCAGACCCTGATCGACTACATGCATATCGAGTATATCCCGCTGATGGAACGCATCGAAGCGAGCGGGGATCTCACGGACGAAGACGCCGAGCTCATGCTCGAAGCCGTCCACAATTACAACGAACACTACAAGCCGGAGGCTTAAGTGAGGAAGGGGCAGTCATGGCCAATATAAGTGATCTGCGTCTCCATATGAAGAGCGTAGCTCAAACCAGACAGATTACGAATGCGATGCGTCTCGTGTCGGCGGCCCGTATGCGCCGCTCGCTGGACGCCATCGAGCAGAACCACGCCTACTTCATGCGCGCGCTCGATACGATCACGGACATCCGCGACCAAGTCGGCGACATCGAACATCCCTACATCAGCCCGCACAAGGGCGAGCGCGTCGCCTACATCATCGTCGCCGGTGACAAGGGGCTGTCCGGTTCTTATAACCACGATATCTTGAGTCTTGCAGACCGGAAGCTAAGTGCTGCGAAGCCTGCCCGGATTATCTCCATCGGCCAAGTAACCACGACGCACCTGGAGCGCATGGGCTACACGGTCGATACTCGCTTCGAGGACCTCGCCGAGAATCCACAGCTAGATGAGACCCGCAAGCTTGCCACCGTCTTGATCGAAGCCTACGATAACAACGAATTCGATGAGCTCCGAATTATCTACACGCACTTCATCAATACGCTAACGCATGAAGCCCGTGTCCAGCGCCTGCTGCCCGTAGAGGTCGGCGACTTCGCCCGTCCGGACACGCTGGAGCCGCGCGGCAACAGCGCGAACATCCTCTACGTCCCCTCCCCGCATGACGTCCTCTCCACCATGATTCCGCAATTGATCATCGGCTTCCTCTACGGAGCCATGGTCCATGCACATGCCAGCGAGAACTGCTCTAGGATGACTGCGATGGAGAGCGCCACGCAGAGTGCAGACGACTTGATCTCGAAGCTCGGTCGCCAATACAACATGGAGCGTCAGGTAGCGATCACAAACGAACTTGCGGATATCATCGGTACGGCGAACGCGACAAGAGAGAAGCGCTACGATTATACAGAAGGATCTGAAGATGAGTATTGAACGAAACGAAGAGAATAAGACGAAGCGCACAGAGAACGGCGATACGGGACACGACAGCGATTTCTTCCTCGAAGACGATGCCATATCCCACGGTCACGAGGGCGTCCTGGGCACGATCATCCGCATCACGGGTCCGGTCATGGACATCCAGTTCACGCGTGGCTTCGAGCCTGCCCTGAAGACGCTGCTCCACACCCTGGAAGAACCCAGGGTCTATGTCGAGGTTGCCCAGCACGAGGCACCCGGCGTCGTTCGCGCCATCGCGCTCGAGCCGACAGAGGGACTCTACTGCGGCATGGAGGTCATCAGTACCGGCAGCAGCATACAGGTACCCGTCGGTCCAAACGTGCTCGGCCGCGTCATCGACTGCCTCGGTCGTCCGATCGACGGTCTGGGCGAGATCGATGCACCTCGTCGCAGCATCTACAAGGATCCGCCGAACTTCATGGCCCAGCGTCCGTCCACGACACTGTTCGAAACGGGCATCAAGGTCATCGATCTACTCGCACCCTATCCTGTGGGTGGCAAAATCGGCCTCTTCGGCGGCGCCGGCGTCGGCAAGACCGTCTTGATTCTCGAGCTCATCCACAACATTGCGAAGAATCGCGGCGGCTACTCGGTCTTCACGGGTGTCGGCGAGCGAAGCCGTGAGGGCAGCGACTTGATCAAGGAGATGAGCGAGAGCGGCGTCATGGCGCGTACCAGCCTCGCCTTCGGCCAGATGAACGAGCCGCCCGGATCGCGTATGCGCGTGGCGCTCAGCGGTCTGTCGATGGCCGAATACATGCGCGACGAGATGAAGCAAGACGTCTTGCTCTTCATCGATAACATCTACCGCTACATCCAGGCGGGTAACGAGATCTCGGCCCTGCTCGGGCGCATGCCGTCTGCTGTCGGCTACCAACCGACACTCGCGAACGAACTCGGCGAATTAGAAGAGCGCATCGCCAGTACCTCGTCCGGCTCGATCACCTCGGTGCAGGCCGTCTACGTGCCCGCCGATGACCTGACGGATCCCGCTCCCGCGACGATCTTCTCGCATCTGGACGCGACGACCGTCTTGTCCCGTGCGATCGCAGAGATCGGCATCTACCCGGCTGTCGACCCCCTCGCCTCAAACTCGCGCATGCTGGAGCCGGCCATCGTCGGTAAGCGCCACTACCGTGTGGCCAGACGCGTGCAGGAGACGCTGCAGCGCTACCACGAATTGCAAGACATCATCTCGATTCTCGGTATGGACGAGCTCTCCGCAGAGGACAAGGCCACGGTCTATCGTGCGCGCAAGATTCAGAACTTCCTCTCCCAGCCGATGAGCGTCGCCGAGGTCTTCAGCGGTAATCCCGGCGTCTTCGTCCCACTAGAGGACACGATCCGCAGCTTCGAAGCGATTATCAACGGTGAGGTCGATGATATCCCCGAGTCCGCCTTCCTCCTGGCAGGCGACATCGATAGCGTGAAGCAGAAGCACGAGGCGCTGCTATACGAAGCAGACAAGTCTGCTGCGGCTGGTAAGTATGCAAGTAAGTAAACGAGACAAGGAGGTCAGTCGTCATGCCCAAATCATTTCATCTGATGGTGCTCACACCGGAGCGCACGTTCTACGACGGGCCAGCCATATCGGTCAGCGTCAACTCGATCGACGGTAGCCTCGGCATCCTGGCCGACCACCGGCCGATGGTCACGGGGCTTGGCGTCGGTGAGCTCAAGATCCAAGTCGATGAGGACAAGGTCCTCTATGCGTCCCACTCCGAGGGCTTCCTCGAGTGTCGCTCGGACGGCGTCTTCATCCTCTCGCAGGCCTGCGAATGGCCAGAGGAGATCGATCTGAAGCGCGCCATCGAAGCGGCAGAACGAGCCAGAGAGCGACTCCAGCGAGGCGATCGAGATCCCCAGGCGATGACCAGAAGCCGCGTCGCCCTGATGCGCTCCCTGACGAGGAAGAAGATCAAGAG
>CAZLEA010000050.1:0-2722 GCA_964558445.1 uncultured Oscillospiraceae bacterium
AAGGAGCTAATATGGCCGCTACGAAGAACAAGGGCTTAGGTAAGGGCTTGGGCGCTCTCCTGGGCAGTGAAACGATCCCCAATAACGAAGGAAGAACGGTCTTGGACCTCAATGTCCAAGATGTCAGCCCGAACGAGAATCAGCCTCGCAAACATTTTGATAGAGAGAAGCTAAAAGAACTCGCCGCCTCCATCCAGGAGAACGGCGTGATTCAGCCGATTATCGTTAGTAAGGTAGGTGTCGGTTACCAGATTGTAGCCGGTGAGCGTCGCTGGCGTGCAGCCAGACTCGCTAATGCGAAGACGATTCCCGCCATCGTCAAGGAATTGACGGATCTGGAGATCTTGCAACAGGCACTGATCGAGAACGTGCAGCGACAGGATCTAAATGCGATCGAAACCGGCGAAGCGCTGCAGCGTCTGATGGACGAACACGGTATGACCCAAGAGAAGTTGTCGGCTGTCGTCGGTATGAGCCGATCTGCACTCGCCAATACGCTTCGTTTACAGCAATTGACCGCCAAGGTGAAGAAATATGTGATTTCCGAGGAGCTTAGCCCGGGACACGCGCGTGCACTGCTGGCACTGCCGGAGAAGAAAACGCAAGACGAGCTTGCCGCTTGGATCGTGGAGAAGGAACTCAGTGTCAGAGAGACCGAACGCTTGGTCAAGAAGACACTGGAAGCACCGGTTGCAGTAGAGATTGATTCGTCGGCCGAAGAAGATGATGCCTATACCCTGAGTATACAGACGGTTGAGGAGACCTTGACCCGAAACCTGGGGACCAAGGTCCGACTGCGGGACAACAGAGAGAAGAAGAAGGGCCAGATCGTCATCGATTACTATTCGCTCGATGATTTGGAACGGATCATGGATATTTTGGGTGCAGAAGATGAATCGTACGACCGAATGTGATAGGATAAGAAAGTTACGCAGCTAAATCGGTAGTAATAGATAAATAAATATCGAAACAAAAGAGGTAGAACATGACTAAAAAAACAGAGCAGCCTTCCGTTGATAAGGCTGAACAGCAGCGTCTGGAACGTGCCGAGCGCATCAAGCGTCTACAGGGCAAGGATGGCAAGAAGAAGCAGATCAAGACTCGCGGTAGAGTCAGTCGCGTCTTGATTCCGATTCTTGTGACAGTTGCCGTCATCGCGGCACTGGTCTGGGGGTCGCTGAATCTGGGGCTCATCCATCGCTATACATCCCCGATGTCGGTCGGAAACGTCAAGATCTCGATGGTAGAGTACAATTACCACTACGCTTCCTACTATCAGACTTATAATCAGTACGCGCAGTACGGTTATGTGCCCAAGGGCGACGATGGGAATCTGGATCTATCGGCTGAGACCGGCTTGCAGGGTTATGAGACCATGAGCTGGGGGGATTATCTGCATGTCATCACGCAGCAGTCGATGCAACAAGTCATTGCCTTCTCGACTTCGGCTGCAGAAGAGGATATCAGCTTGTCCGAGGCTAGTACAACGCAAATCGATAGTTTCTTCAATAACATCAGCTCGGAACTGACGACCGATGTTGCACGCAGCAATTACTATGAGCAAGTCTATGGTCGCGGCGCAAACGAGAAGACCCTGCGACCGGTCCTCGAGCGTACTATGCTTGCCAATCAGTACGCAGCAGAGCATCCGGAGACCTACACGGTGACCGAAGATGAGATTACATCGTTCTATGATGAGAACAAGAGCAGCTTCGATACGGTTGAGTATCGCCTCTTTACGCTGACTGTGCCCACTGCCGATGCTGGCGCGACCGATGCCGACAAGGAAGAGTTGAAGGCCGAAACAGAAGAGAAGGCAAACGAGATGCTGGGCAAGATCACGGATTTCGACAGCTTCAACGATCTGGCCATCGAATACGCCGGTGATAACAAGGGCGACTACAAGCTAAATGACCTGACTTACTTCAAGCGTACATCCGCCAGAATCGGTAATACAACGATCACGGAATGGCTCTTCGACGAGGACCGTGTGGCGGGCGATAAGGAAGTCTTGAACTCCGGTTCGAACTTCTACGTTGTCTACTTCAATGATCGTGCGCTTCTAGACGAGCACTATCCGACCGTGCGTCATATGCTCTTCGAAGCCAGAGAAGACAAGGCGACAGAAGAAGAGATTGAGGCTGCGAAGGTGAAGGCCGAAGAGACAGTCGCCAAGATCAAGACCGAAGAGGATATGATCAGCCTCTCCGAGGAGCTGTTGGAAGAGAAGGAAGTAGCGGAAGCGACGATCTACGAGAATGTCGCTCGCGGTACGATGGTCACACCGTTTGAAGACTGGATCTACGATACGGAGAACAAGCCCGGCGATACGGGCGTGGTACAGACCACCTATGGCTTCCATGTCATGTACCTCGTCAGCCGCAGCGACGATACGATCTGGCATAGCACGATCGAGAAGCAGCTGCGAAGCGATGCCTTCGCCGAAGAGAGTGAGAAGCTTGTCGAAGAAGATCGTTTCGATGTCAGCATCAACAAGTTCGGTGTCTATCTAGCCGGTTACTAAACAAACGTTACGGCATATCTACTGTAATATCTTATACTAGAGTCAAGCGGGGCTCATGGGGGGAAACTTCTCATGGGCCCTGATTCTATTAGAGGATGTTGGAGATTATGAAACGAATTCGGTATCAACGATTGCTCAGTGCCTCTGCAGCACTAAGCCTCTGCTTATTAGTACTCGCCTCTTGTAGCGGCAACAAGA
>CAZLEA010000050.1:2822-11322 GCA_964558445.1 uncultured Oscillospiraceae bacterium
TGCAGGAGCCGACGAAGTGGCTGGCTGCCTATCTCTATGAGGAAGATCTGGCGTCGGATCAAGTGAGCATGGTCTATATCGATTTGAAGAGTGGGAAGCGCTATAGCTATAACAGCGATACGGTATATGTGGCGGCGAGTACAATCAAGGTGCCGATGGTGATGTACACCTACGACAGGGTGCAAGCGGGCGATGTGCGTTTAGATCTGGAGCTTCGGTATAGCGAGATGAGCGATTACGAGGAGGGGGCAGGCTCGCTACAATTCACGATCGTAGATGGTGATACTTACTTGCTAGGTGAGCTGATCGAGCTTGCCATCCGGGAGAGCGACAATATCGCTACCAACATGATCTTCCGCTATTGGCGCGAACGGCCGGAGGGTATATCGCTTAGCACGAGGATGAATCAGGCTTACGGTCTGAATTACGATAGCGCGGCGTCGATCAACGCAGATGAGATGGCTACGGTGTTAGAGCGCCTCTATCGGAATCCGGACGAGAACCCCTACTACGAGCACTTGATCGAGTTGATGAAACAAACAAGCTTCGACGAATATGCGACGAAGCTTCTGCCCGACGGCATCTATGCCCATAAGTATGGCTTGTTTCATGGCACGACAAACGATGTCGGGATCGTCTTCGGGGATCGTCCCTATGCCTTCTCCATCTATGCGAAGGATCTGAGTGATCCGGGTAAGACGCTTGGCGAGATCGGGCAATATGTCTACCGCTATATGGAACAGTCTTATTAGCAGAGTGCACAACAGAAGACCTATAAATAGATGAATATTCTACCTGTGATAAGATACGAAAAATAGTCTGAATCAAGAATAACTTCGTTTGAAAATCCGAAAAGGCTTGACAAGCACAAAAAAGCATGAAATAGGTTTGACGCTGTCCTCTTGGAATTGGTATACTGATTTAACTTGCCATAAAAGGGGTATTGCCGCAAAAACCACTAAATTGTCGTCTCCACGGGCTTCCGGGAGACCTCTTTTTCGCCCTAGCGGCGGCACCCAACGGCTATATTATACATGATTTTGATCCATACCACTATGGAACTTGGCGATCGGTTTGGTGGGACCGTTTGCAGGGATCCGAGAGGTATATAAGGGTGAGAGCCCGAATGCGTGAGGTGAGCGTTACATGGTGCATCCCGTTAAGCTGGGTAAAGCCGAACGAGTTTCTTATTCCAAATTGGAAGACTCAATCGAGATTCCATATCTGGTAGAAGTTCAAAAGAAGTCTTATCAGTGGTTCCTCCAGGAAGGCCTAAGCCAGGTCCTGAAGGATATTTCACCGATTATGACCAATCTGTCCAATTCTCTTCAGCTGTCCTTTATTGATTACGAATTCGATATCGACGAGCCTACTTATCCGATCACAGAGTGTCGAATTCGCGATGCGAACTTCGCCGCTCCGCTTCGTGTGAAGGTGAGACTGGATAAGCCCGATGGCAGCCAGCTGGATCAGATGATCTACGTTGGCGAGTTCCCGATCATGACCGATACCGGTACGTTTATCATTAACGGTGCCGAGCGCGTCATCATCAGTCAGCTGGTCCGTTCACCCGGTATTTACTACGATTCGAGCATCGATGCCAAGACCGACAAGTCGCTCTACACCGCGCAGATCATACCGAACCGCGGTGCATGGCTTGAGTTCGAATCCGACAACAACGATATCTTGTATGTCCGTGTGGATCGTACCCGTAAGTTCCCGTTGACTGTGCTTCTTCGTTCGCTCGGCTTCGGCACCAACGAGCAGATCCTCGACATGTTCGGCGAAGACGATCACGTCCTGGCCACACTGGCCAAGGACAGCTGCCGCACGCGCGAAGACGGTCTCCAGGAGCTCTATCGTAAGCTTCGTCCCGGTGAGCCCGCTTCGACGGAGGGAGCCGAGACGCTGCTGAGCAACATGTTCTTCGACGGCCGTCGTTATGACTTGGCTCAAGTCGGTATCTACAAGGTCAATAAGAAGATGTCTCTGGCCGCTCGCGTCAAGGGACACAAGGCAGCCGAGAACGTCGTATCGATCGACGGTGAGCTGCTTGCCGAAGCAGGCCAGATCATCGATAACGATATGTCGTATGCGATTCAGCAGGCCGGCGTCAACGAAGTCTGGATCCACCCGATCCTGGTCTCCGGTGACAGCGTCATCGAATCCGATGAGCGCGTGAAGGTTGTCGGAAACGGCCGCGTCGATGCAGATGCCTACCTGGAAGCGATCTATGGCGAGAAGGTCATGGCCGCAATCGACCTCGATGCCTGTGGTATCAAGGAGCAGGTGCGTTTCTCCATCCTGCGCGACTTGATTGCGGAAGCAAACGTCTTGATCCAAGAAGATGACAAGGCAGATGCCGCCGCTATCTTGAGCGAGATCCTCGAGCGTAATGCCGCAGCCCTCACACCCAAGAACCTGACACTAGAAGATATCGTAGCTACGGTTAGCTACTACATCGGCCTGTTCAATGGCGTCGGATTCACGGACGATATCGATCACCTCGGCAATCGTCGTATCCGCTCTGTCGGTGAATTGCTGCAGAATCAGATCCGCGTGGGTTTTGCCCGTATGGAGAGAAGTGTTCGCGAGCGTATGAACGCCGTCGCCGATATCGATGCCATCACCCCACAGCAACTGGTCAATATTCGTCCGGTCAACGCAGCCGTCAAGGAGTTCTTCGGTTCTTCGCAGCTCTCGCAGTTTGCGGACCAGCAGAACCCGCTTGCCGAGCTGACCAACAAGCGTCGTCTCTCGGCGCTCGGTCCCGGCGGTTTGAGTCGTGATCGTGCGAACTTCGAAGTGCGTGACGTACACACCTCGCACTACGGACGCATGTGCCCGATCGAGACACCGGAAGGACCGAACATCGGTCTGATCAACTCGCTTGCTACCTATGCCCGCGTCAATAAGTACGGCTTCCTCGAGACACCGTATCGTATCTATGACAAGGAGCGTGGCGTCGTTACGGATGAGGTGCACTTCCTAACTGCGGACCAAGAAGATAATTTCTACATCGCACAGGCCAATGAGCCTCTGGACGAGAACGGCTCCTTCGTAGAAGAGCGTATCACCGTCCGCTGGCTGGATAAGTTCCTCGAGATCGACCGTCAGCGCGTTGACTTGATGGACGTCTCGCCGAAGCAAGTTGTTTCGGTTGCGACAAGCTTGATTCCCTTCCTCGGTAATGACGACGCGAACCGTGCCCTCATGGGTTCGAACATGCAGCGTCAGGCCGTCCCCCTGATCGAGACCGAATCTCCGGTCATCGGTACGGGTATGGAATACTATGTCGCCCGCGACTCCGGCGTCTGCATCATCGCAGAGAACGACGGTGTGGTTGAGGACGTTTCGGCCAACGCCATCATCGTCAAGACCGGTAAGACAACCCGCGATACCTACCCGCTCGTGAAGTATCAGCGCTCGAACCAGAGTAACTGCTTCAATCAGCATCCGCTGGTCCAGATCGGCGATGAGGTCAAGGCCGGCGAGATTATCGCCGACGGTCCGTCTACCGACAACGGTGAGCTCGCTCTGGGTAAGAACGTCTTGATCGGTTTCATGACATGGGAAGGCTACAACTATGAGGATGCGATCCTGATCAACGAGCGTTTGGTCAGAGATGACGTCTATACCTCGATTCATATCGAAGAGTACGAGTGTGAATCTCGTGATACCAAGCTTGGACCAGAAGAGATCACGCGCGAAATCCCGAACGTCGGTGACGATGCGCTGAAGGATCTGGACGAGCGCGGCATCATCCGCATCGGTGCGGAAGTCCGTTCCGGTGACATCCTGGTCGGTAAGGTTACGCCCAAGGGTGAGACCGAACTGACGGCAGAAGAGCGCCTCTACCGCGCGATCTTCGGTGAGAAGATTCGTGAAGTCCGCGATACCTCGGTACGCGTGCCCCACGGTGAGTCCGGTATCGTCGTCAACGTGGTCGAGTTCGACCGTGAAGAAGACGATGACGATCTGAAGCATGGCGTCAACCGTTTGGTCCGCGTCTACATCGCTCAGAAGAGGAAGATCTCGGTCGGTGATAAGATGGCCGGTCGCCATGGTAATAAGGGTGTTGTCTCGCACATCCTGCCGGAAGAGGATATGCCCTTCTTGCCCGATGGCACACCGCTAGACATCGTCTTGAACCCACTTGGCGTTCCGTCTCGTATGAACATCGGTCAGCTGCTCGAGGTTCACCTCGGCCGCGCGGCCCAGAAGCTCGGTTGGAAGGTCTCCACACCTGTCTTCGACGGTGCGACGGAAGCAGACGTTTCCGAAGCCTTCGAGAGAGCCGGTATCGACCCGGACGGTAAGAGCGTGCTGTATGACGGACGTACGGGTGAGCCCTTTGAGAACCGCATTACGATCGGTGTCATGTACTACTTGAAGCTGCATCACTTGGTTGATGACAAGATTCATGCCCGTTCGATCGGTCCGTACTCGCTCGTCACGCAGCAGCCCCTGGGCGGTAAGGCCCAGTTCGGCGGCCAGCGCTTCGGTGAGATGGAAGTTTGGGCACTGAAGGCCTACGGTGCGGCTTATACCCTGCGCGAGATTCTGACCGTGAAGTCAGACGATATCGCAGGACGCACGAAGACCTACGAAGCGATCGTCAAGGGCGAGAATATCCCCGAGTCCGGTGTACCGGAGTCCTTCAAGGTCTTGGTCAAGGAATTGCAATCGCTCTGCCTTGATGTAACGATTTATACAAGCGACAACATACCCGTCGAACTCAAGGAAGAGATCGATGAGGACGACATGGTTGTGAAGTCTTCTTACAAACCCAGAGAAGACTTGGACTATGGTCAGGAAGGTCGGGCAGTCGAAGCTTCGGGCTTCTCCGAGGCCGGTTTCCAAACCGGACGTTTGACAGCCGATGGCGAGTTCGAAGAAGAGCATAGCTACATCCTGGCGGATAGCGAAGAGGACGGTGACGTAGAGTGAGTCAATACGAGAATAATACGAACCATAACCGTGTGGTAGAAATGAACCATATCGAGGCCATCGGGATTAACCTGGCCTCGCCGGAGCGTATTCTGGAGTGGTCGCATGGTGAGGTCAAGAAGCCGGAAACCATCAACTACCGCACACTGAAGCCCGAGCGCGACGGTTTGTTCTGCGAGCGCATCTTCGGTCCGACCAAGGACTGGGAGTGTCACTGCGGTAAGTATAAGAAGATCCGTTATCGCGGTATCGTCTGTGATCGCTGCGGCGTCGAAGTAACCAAGGCCAAGGTGCGTCGTGAGCGCATGGGCCATATCAAACTTGCCGCCCCTGTTTCGCACATCTGGTACTTCCGTGGTATCCCCAGCCGTATGGGCCTGATCCTCGATATCTCGCCGCGTAATCTGGAGAAGGTACTGTACTTCGCGAACTATATCGTTCTCGATCCCGGCAAAACAACCCTCAAGCACGGCGACCTCCTCAGCGAGCGCGAATACCGCGAAGCTCAGCGCGACTTCGGTCGCACCGCCTTCCGTGCTCAGATGGGTGCAGAAGCAATCAAGGAGATCTTGCAGAATCTGGATGTCGACACCATGGCCGTCGACTTGCGCGAGGAATTGCAGAGCGCAAGCGGTCAGAAGCGTGCCCGTATTATCAAGCGACTGGAAGTCATCGAAGCGTTCAAGAACTCGGGTAATCACCCCGATTGGATGATCGTCGATGTCCTGCCCGTCTTGCCGCCCGAGCTGCGTCCGATGGTTCAGCTAGATGGCGGTCGTTTCGCGACCAGTGACCTAAACGACCTCTACCGTCGTGTCATCAACCGTAATAACCGTCTGTCGAAGCTGCTCGATCTGGGTGCTCCGCAGATTATTGTCAGAAACGAGAAGCGTATGCTGCAGGAAGCAGTCGACGCATTGATCGATAACGGCCGTCGCGGTCGCCCCGTCACCGGTGCGAGCAACCGCGCCCTCAAGAGCTTGTCCGACTTGCTCAAGGGTAAGCAGGGTCGTTTCCGTCAGAACCTACTCGGTAAGCGTGTCGACTACTCCGGTCGTTCAGTTATCGTTGTTGGCCCGGAACTCAAGCTCCACCAGTGTGGTCTGCCCAAGGAGATGGCGGTTGAGCTCTTCAAGCCCTTTGTTATGAAGCGCCTTGTCGAAGACGGCCATGCCCACAACATCACGGCAGCCAAGCGCTTGGTTGAGCGCGGCGCGGACGAAGTCTGGGATATCCTGGAAGACGTTATCGGGGATCACCCGGTCCTCTTGAACCGTGCGCCTACACTGCACCGTCTGGGTATCCAGGCGTTTGAGCCGGTCCTGGTCGAGGGTCGTGCAATCAAGCTCCATCCGCTCGTATGTACCGCTTATAACGCGGACTTCGACGGTGACCAGATGGCGGTTCACCTGCCGCTCTCCGCAGAGGCACAGGCCGAAGCCCGCTACCTCATGCTCTCCTCGAATAACCTCCTGAAGCCTCAGGATGGTAAGCCGGTTACTGTACCGACACAGGATATGGTCATGGGTATCTACTACCTGACCACCTTGACCGAAGGGGATAAGGGCGAAGACAGTTTCTTCTCGAGCATCGATGAGGCTCAGATGGCGTACGATCAGAATCTGATCACGCTGCACTCGAAGATCAACGTGCTGCGCAAGATCGATGTAAACGGACAGACTGTGTCCGGTATCATCGAGACCACGCTCGGCCGCTTGCTCTTCAACGAGATCCTGCCTCAGAATCTCGGCTACGTCGAGCGAAACACAGCAGAGGACCACCTGGCCCTCGAGTGTAACTTCCGCGTCTCGATGAAGATGCTGGGCGATATCATCAACCGCTGCATCATCCACAACGGTCTGTCCAAGACCGCGGATATCCTCGACAAGATCAAGGATATGGGCTTCTCCTCCTCGACGAAGTCCGGTATCTCGATCGGTGTCTTCGACATGATCGTGCCCGGCGTCAAGCAGAAGTTCCTGGCTGAAGCAGAAGAGAAGGTCGCCAAGATCACGGCACAGTACAACCGTGGTCTGATGAACGACGAAGGCCGTAAGCAAGCCGTCATCCGTGTCTGGCGTCAGACGACGGACGATATCACGGATGCACTCAAGGAGTCGCTGCCCGAGGATAACCCGATCCAGATCATGAGTACTTCCGGTGCTCGTGGATCGATGTCCCAGATCAAGCAGCTGGCCGGTATGCGCGGTAACATGGCCGATACATCCGGTGCCACCATCGAGATTCCGATCAAGTCGAATCTCCGTGAAGGCATGAACGTCCTCGAGTTCTTCATCTCCTCGCACGGTGCCCGTAAGGCTCTGTCCGATACAGCTCTGAAGACCGCTGACTCCGGTTACCTGACCCGTCGTCTGGTCGACGTCGCACAAGATGTCATCATCCGCGACCAAGACTGTGGTACGTCGGATTACACCGAGATGACCGCACTGATGCAGGGTTCTACCGCCGGTAGCCGCCACATCATCAAGTCGCTGCATGACCGTATCGTCGGTCGCTATGCCGCAGTCGATGTGGTCCATCCCGAGACGGGCGAGCTGATCTGCCGCCAAGGTGATCTGATCGTCGAATCGATCGCCAACGCTATCGATGCTGCCGGTATCGAGAAGGTCGGTATCCGTACCGTCTTGAACTGTGCCGCACACCACGGTATCTGCGCCAAGTGCTACGGCGTGAACCTCGCCAGCGGCGAGCCTGCCGTCTCCGGCGAAGCAGTCGGTATCATGGCTGCTCAGTCGATCGGTGAGCCCGGTACTCAGCTGACTATGCGTACGTTCCACACCGGTGGTATTGCATCGTCAAGTGATATTACTCAGGGTCTGCCCCGTGTCGAGGAGTTGTTCGAAGCCCGTAAGCCGAAGGGCCAGGCCATCATGACCGAGCTCGGCGGTACGGTGAAGATCGAAGAGGGCCAGCGCCGTAAGCGTGAAGTCATTGTCACGACCTCCGACAGCGAAGCCGTCAGCTACAGCATCCCCTACGGTGCACCGCTCCTGGTCTCCGATGGCGATACCGTTGTGGCAGGCGACCTCATCACAGACGGTTCGGTGAACCCGCATGACATCATGCGCATCACAGGACCCGAGGGTGTTCAGAAGTATATTATTTCTGAGGTCATCAAGGTCTATAAGAACAACGGTGTTGAGATCAACGACAAGCACGTTGAGATCATCACTCGTCAGATGCTTCGCAAAGTCCGCGTAGACGACGCCGGCGACACCGCTCTCATGACCGGTACGACCGTCGACATCTTCACCTACCAGGACGCCAACGCTCAGGCCGAAGAAGAGGGTCTCATCAAGGCCGAAGGTAACCGTGTGCTGCTCGGTATCACCAAGGCCTCGCTGGCGACAGAATCCTTCCTCTCTGCCGCATCCTTCCAGGAGACCACGCGTGTCCTGACCGATGCGACCGTCAAGGGCAAGACCGATCCTCTGATCGGCCTCAAGGAGAACGTCATCATCGGTAAGCTCATCCCGGCCGGTACCGGCTTGAAGAGCTATCGGAATGTGACATCTGTGCCGGTAGTGGC
>CAZLEA010000051.1:0-11316 GCA_964558445.1 uncultured Oscillospiraceae bacterium
AAGTGGCTGATGTCTTCGATACTCTCGCTGGCAAAGCGAAGTACCTGACGCACCGTCGCCCGGCAATCGTCCAGGCCGGCGGGGTAGGGATGCTCGGGCGCCAGGCGGTAATCGACCGACATGAGTGTCTTACCCGTCGTGTCCGCGATATTGGCGCAGAGCTTGGAATATGTGTCGATGTTGCCGGTCGTCCAGCCACCCCCGTGGAAGAAGATGAAGCTGCCGGGTATGGTGTCCTTGAGTTTGTTTCGTACGCCGCCCGCGTTCTCCATGACCAATTGCTTCTTGAGATCCGTCGGCAGCTCGATGTCCTGAGGCCTAACGTTCAAGTTGATATGCTCGATGATGTCGCTGCTGATCGGGTCGAGGTCGTGCGGCTCGAAGACGCGCACCGGAATCTCGCGATTACCGACCATGATGTGGCGGTCGAATGCATGATAGAGCTCGTCGCCGGGTGCCCTCGTGATCTCTTGGATCTTCCGGATCGCCTTGTAGCGGCCACGGATGCTGATCTTGATTCGAGATAGCAGTTTAATGATGAATAAACGTAGTCGCTGCATCCGTACCTCCTCATGAGCCGACGAACTCGGCTTGCTCTCTACAGGCCTCTTGATATCTTCTCCATTGTACCTGATTTCACGAGCTTGCATCGGTACGGATTCGGCGCGAAATTGTGGACGCTGCTGTGAACTTGTGCTAATCTGAATCCTAGATATTCTAGCCAACAATTGATCAGAATAGTGCGTTTTGTCATTGCTGAGAATGAAGGGAAACAGATCGTATGGCAGATAAACTGTGGGAGGCAATCGCCCCCTTGGAAGCAGAAGCGGACCAAATCCTGGAGGCAGCGCGCCAAGAAGCGCAAGCGATCGTACGTGATGCACGATTGGAAGCCGAGGCGCTGGCAGAGCGTTCTGCAAGCGCGAGGCAGAAGCAAGCCGCCCAGACCGATGAGCGCATCGACTTGGAGCTTCGCCTCGCATCCGAACAAGCCGCAAGCGACGCCGAACAGGTAGCCGCAGGTATCGTGGCAGAAGCCCGTCCGAGGATGGACCTGGCCGTCGACCGTGTAGTGGAAAGGATCTTGAGTACTCGTGGCAATCGTTAGTATGAAGAAGGTTTCCATGATCGGTCTCGAAGGTGATCACCAGAAGCTGCTCACCAGACTGGCCGACCTCGGAATGGTCGATATCGAAGAGATAGAAGAAGACAGACCGGAGTACCGAGAGGCCGCGCACCAACGCGTCGTGGCTTATCGCGAGGAGATCAGCGAGTACCGCTCGAGACAAGAACGCTTGGCGGACTTGATCACCAGAAGTTCCGATCTGAGACATATCAAGAAACCTATGTTTACCGTCCGCCGCACCGTCGAGGCCGATGCCCTCTATCTGGCAGGCCAAGACGAAGAAGCGATCATGGCGGATGCGTCCAGGCTCGAATACCTGCAGGTACACGAGGGGCGCGTACAAGAGCAGCGCCTCAGCGTAGAGAAGCGCCGCGATGCACTCGCCGAGTGGCACGACCTCGTGCTGCCCGAGCGAGAAGATCGCCGCTCCGAGCGACTCGCCATGCGGTTTGGCACGATGCCGGATCGGGCGTCTCTCGATGCCGCCAAGCAAGCGCTGGGCGAGGGACTGGAATCCTATGCGATCCAGGTCGTGAAGCAGGGCGAGACAAGCCTCGCCGTAGCCGTACTCTTCTTGCGAGAAGAAGAGGCCAGGGGCGAGCGTATCCTCCACTTGAATCATTTCGCACCCTTCCCGGATACGGGAGACAAGAAGCTTCGTGGTGACCTCCGGAGAGCCTATGAGACGGCCACCGCGGAATTGAAGCGCTTGAGTACAGAACTTCTGGCAATCCGCGAGGAGAGCCTGGAGCTTGCGAAGCGCATGGAGGACTTCGAGTGCCTCTACGATTACTATCAGCAGAAGGCAGCGGAGCTTATCTCTGCGGCCAAGCTTCTGGAATCGAGACACGTCTTCGTGTTGGAGGGCTATGTCCCTGCCAAGCGCGTCCAGGTGCTGACAGACTTGCTTCAGGGCGAGTTCTCCTTGGCGATCGATCTGGTTGATCCGGAGGCCGATGACGATATCCCCGTCTTGTTGCAGAATCACGCGCTGGTCGAGCCCTATGAGGCGATCGTCGAGACGTTTAGTATGCCGAAGCCACTGGTGGATCCGGATCCGACCTTTGTGATGAGTATCTTCTATGCTCTCTCCTTCGGTCTGATGCTCGGCGACGTGGGCTACGGCTTCTTGCTCAGTCTTGTTTGCGGCATACTTGTTTGGAAGGTCAAGGTAGAGGGGAACATGCGTAAGATGTGCAAGCTCTTCTTCCAGACCGGTATCGTGAGTATGTTCTTCGGCTTGATGTTCGGCGGCTTCTTCGGTAACGCGGTTACGGAGATCAGCGGCGGTGCCGTGAACTTCCCGACTGTCTGGTTCGACCCGATGGGCGACCCGATCAAGATGATGATCTGGAGCGTCGTGTTCGGCGTCCTGCACATCTTCGGCGGTATGGGCCTCGATATCTATAAGAAGATCAAGAACGGTGAGACCTATGATGCTATCTTCTCGGTCGCGCCGTGGTTTCTCATCATTGTCGGCCTCGGCCTGATGCTGCTTGGCATAAGCTGGGCACAGTGGCTGGCTCTCGGTGGTGCGTTCGTGGTCCTCTTCTTCTCGACCAGGGAGAAGAACCCGATCAAGCGTATCTTCGGCGGGCTTGGCGGCCTCTATGGCGTGACTGGCTACTTCAGTGATTTATTATCGTATACACGCATTCTTGCTCTCGCCCTCTGTACCTCGGTTATCGCGATGGTCGTCAACATGATGGCCATGCTGCCCGGTATCAAGGGTGTGGGCTTCATCTTCTTCTTACTGATCATGCTCTTGGGACATGCCTTGAACCTCGCCCTATCCGCGCTCAGTGCCTATGTGCACACCACGAGACTGCAATATGTCGAGTTCTTCGGTAAGTTCTATGAGGGTGGCGGACGGCTGTTCGACCCGCTGCGGGTAGACAGCAAATACACCAAGACGGTTGCCAAGGCGACCGAATAAGACAAGTTATTTTGTCATGATTAACGGCTTGTACCTCGGCCGACTGACCGGGGAGAGATAGACAAACAGTGAAACGCAGGAGGTTTCTATGACACTATTGGTACGTTTTTTTGAGGAATTGTTCTCGGGAGCAGGTCTGGCTATGTTGGGCGGTGTCCTGACGGCATTGATCGCCGGTATCGGATCTGCCAAGGCAGTCGGTCGGGTCGGTCAGGTCGCAACGGGCGTCTTGACGGAAGAACCCAGTATCTTCGGTAAGCTCATCATCTTGCAGGCACTGCCCGGCACACAGGGCATCTACGGTCTTCTGGTCTGGTTCTTCGTCATGATCTTCGGCGGTTTCTTCGATGGCAACGCAGGTGATATTACGATCGTCCAGGGCATGCTCTATGTCCTCGCTTGCCTACCCATGATGATTGTCGGCTACAAGTCCGCCATCTTACAGGGTAAGGTCGCCGCAGACGGTGTGGCTCTCGTTGCCAAGCGTCCGGAAGAACAGTCCAAGGCTATCGTGCTCGCAGCCATGGTCGAGACCTATGCCATCTTGGCTCTGCTGGTTTCTATCTTGTCGGTCATGAACGTTCGCTAAACCGACGTTCCTTGGGCCACAAGTCAGAGAAACGAGGGTAGAGGCATGTTAGAAGGATTAGACAAGGTTCGTGACAGTGTATTGAAGCGTGCGAACGCCGAGGCGAAACAGATATTAGACGAGGCACGTTCGGAGGCCGAGGCCATCTTGGCCGGAGCCGAAGCCGAGCAAGCCCGCCTGGATCAAGAACAAGCGCAGCAGCAGGAGCAGCGCCGCTCGCGTGCACTGACGAGAGTTCGTTCGATGAGCGAGCTTGAGCGCCGCCGCGTGATACTAGAGGCCAAGCAGCACTTGATCGACGAGACGCTGGAAGAAGCGATGACCAGGCTTAGCGAATTACCCGATGCCGAGCGCGAAGCGTTCTATCTGAATCTGCTTCGTGATGTTGCGGCAGACGGACAGACCATTCGCTTCTCGCCTCTGGACTTGGGGATTGCCCAAGAGGTGATCCGGAAGTCCGGCTACAAGCTCGAGCTTGGCGAAACAGATGACAAGTTCACGGGCGGCTTCGTCCTCGAAGAGGGACGTGTCCGCTGGCGCTTCAGCTTCGCTGCGATCCTCGGTGCTGACCGAGAAACGTATGTCGAGCTTGCGGCCAGGACGCTCTATTCGCCCGAGACGGCGGAGGAGAACACAGAGAGGGATGGCAGATGACGAATCGATTCTCAGCTAAGGCACGGACACGATTCGGTCGCAAGCCGCTTCGCTGGGATAGAGAAGGCTTGTCGGATACGTCATACGCCCATGCATCTGGTCGTATACGTCTCTTGGAGGAGCGCTTCCTCGGATTCTCCGATTTCGAGAAATTGGTGGATCCGCAGACAAGCGACAGCGAGCGAGGACAGATTCTGGATTCGGCCTCATACCCCGCGGCAAGCGGACTCGAAGAGCGTGTGCTCTCCGGACGCGGCGAGAACAATCGACTCCTTCGGGAGCTCGATAAGGACGGCCCGCTGACGAGAGCGCTGTTGCTCGATATCGATTACCATAATCTGAAGAGCTTGTTGAAGCACTATCTCTTAGCCGAAGAGGGACTCCGTGATGCGAGTACCGAAGCGGATGAGAGTCTCATAGCTGAGACGAAGCTTCCCCAAGCCGTACAACGCGTCTTGATTCCGGACGGTTATACGGATGTACACACGATCAGAAGAGCGATACTAGACTTGATCGCGATCGATCGGTTCGATCTGGAAGCTGCCGCGGTAGCAGCCGATCCGGATGAGGCCGAGCGGGTACCGGGATCCATCGATCCCGAGCTGAAGCGTTCGATCGCGAAGCTGATCCTGGCATGGTACGAACACCCTGAGGCACTGACCCTGTCGCTTGAAGCGGATAAGCTCTACTTCGAGCATGCGAGATTGATTGCGGCGGATCCGAAGACGGGTTCGGCTAGCGGTTTCCTCCGGGACTACTTCAGTCTCAAGGCGGATATCGCCAATCTCCAGATGCTGCTTCGCGTCAGACGATTCCGCGGCGGCGAGGCTTATCTCAAGCGAATTCTCGTATCCGGTGGCGAGGTCGATCCGGCGAAGCTGGTCGGCTTGTACGACAAGAGTACCCAAGAGATCATCGAGCTCTGGCATGCGGAGGGCGGTCTGACGAAGGAGTTGTCGAAGTATATCCAAGCGGTCGAAGAACATGACGACGTCTGGGCGCTCGGCGAAGCATCGGATAACCTCTTGATGCGCCTGGCAGAGCATGGCAGACGCCAGACCTTCAGTGCGGATACACTGGCCGGCTTCTGGCTCAGCAGACAGATTGAGGGACAGAATTTGCGAATTCTGTTTAGTGGTCTGGAGCGCGGCTATAGCGGTGAGAGCCTTTTGCACTTACTAAGACATGTATACAGGAGAGATGGCAGATGAATGAGATAGCAGTCTTGGGCGATCTGGGCAGTGTCATCGGTTTCCGTGGCCTCGGCTTCACCGTCGTGGCGGTCGAATCGGACACGGACGTTGTCGAGCGACTGAGTGAGTTGATTGAAGAAGAGCGTTATGCCGTAATCTACTTGACCGAACCGGTAGCCGAACAGTGCGAGAGCATCCTGCGCGAGCGACAAGATGCTTATCTGCCGGCCCTGATACCGATCCCGTCCGCCTCGCAGAAGAGCGGATTCGGGATGCGAAACGTAGAGGAAGCGGTGCGTAAGGCGGTCGGTTTCGACGTGCTGAGCATCATGGCGGAGAATACGGGCGGTATCGGCGAAGCAGAAGATGAAGACGACTATATCGGCGAGACCGAGATCTATTGAAGAGGGAGACATGAATGAGTAGTGCATATAGTAGCGGAACGATCGTCAAGATATCCGGGCCCCTGGTGGTTGCCGAGGGTATGCGCGATGTAAATATGTTCGACGTCGTCAGTGTCGGTGACTTGGGCTTGATCGGTGAAGTCATCGAGGTACACGGCGACCAAGCATCGATACAGGTTTACGAGGAGACGGCCGGTATGAAGCCCGGCGAGACGGTTCGCTCCGAGGGTCATCCGCTCTCGGTTGAGCTTGCTCCGGGTCTGCTCGGACAGATCTTCGACGGTATACAGCGCCCCCTAAGCGTGATGTATGAAGAGGGCGGCAGCAACATCGAGCGCGGCGTCAAGGTCGAATCGCTGGACAAGAAGAAGGTTTGGCCGTTCGACACCCAGGTCGCGGTAGGTGACAGGGTCATCGCCGGCGACATCATCGGTGTAGTCCAAGAGACCGAGGTTATCTCACATAAGGTCATGGTTCCACCTCAGCTTAGCGGGACCTGGACGATCGAAGCGATCGAAGACGGCGACTTCACCATCACGGATACGGTCGCCAAGGTGCGAAACGAAGCAGGTGAGATTGCAGACATTCGGATGTTGCAGACCTGGCCCGTCAGGCGTTCCAGGCCTCACGCGGGCAAGCTTGCGCCGTCCGAACCCATGGTCAGCGGTCAGCGCATCGTCGATATGCTGTTCCCGATTACAAGAGGCGGTACGGCCGCCGTTCCGGGCCCCTTCGGCTCCGGTAAGACCGTCATCCAGCATCAGCTTGCCAAGTGGGCCGACTCGGACATCGTCGTCTACATCGGCTGCGGCGAGCGCGGTAACGAGATGACGGACGTCCTAAACGAATTCCCTGAGCTGATCGACCCCAGAACGGGTCGCAGTATGATGGCTCGTACCATCTTGATTGCCAACACATCGGATATGCCGGTTGCGGCGCGTGAAGCGTCGATCTATACAGGCATCACGATTGCCGAATACTACCGTGACATGGGCTACGCGGTCTCCATCATGGCGGACTCGACCTCGCGCTGGGCAGAAGCGCTGCGTGAGATGAGCGGCCGTCTAGAGGAAATGCCGGGTGACGAGGGTTACCCCGCGTACCTCGGTTCACGTATGGCTCAGTTCTACGAGCGCGCAGGTGCAGTCAAGGCGCTAGGTTCGGACGGACGCATGGGCTACCTCACCGCGATCGGTGCGGTCTCGCCACCCGGCGGTGACATGTCGGACCCGGTTGTCCAGGCGACGCTTCGCATCGTCAAGGTCTTCTGGAGACTAGACTCCGCTCTCGCCTACAAGCGCCACTTCCCGGCGATCAACTGGATCCAGAGCTACTCGCTCTACGATGAGAAGGCGACGGCATGGCTGGACGAGAACGTGAATCCGCGCTGGTCCGCCCGTCGCGAACAGGCGATGCATCTGCTCGCCGAGGAAGCGGAGTTAGAAGAGATCATCCGCCTTGTCGGTCAAGACACCTTGTCGACCGCGGACAAGATCAAGATGGAAGCGGCCCGCTCGCTGCGCGAAGACTTCTTGCATCAGAACTCCTTTGACGACGTAGATACCTATACGCCGCTCGAGAAGCAGTTCTACTTGCTCGATTTGATTCTGACCTATTTCGATGAGGCGACCGCTGCGGCGGAAGCCGGCGCATCAGCCCGTTCGCTCCTGAATCTGGAGGTGATGGAGGCGATCGGTCGTTACAAGATCGTCGATCCCGGCGAGGCCAAGCGTCGCTACGAGGAGATCCAAGACGAGATCAGAAGCGAAATCCGCCAGAAGCTGAAGTAAGAGAGAGAGAGTATGCCTAGACAATATCGCACAATAGAAGAAGTCGCCGGTCCTCTGATGCTGGTTCGCGGCGTCGAGGGCGTGGCCTACGACGAGATGGGTGAGATTGAGCTGCCCGGCGGCGAGCTTCGTCGCTGTCGCGTGCTGGAGATCAACGGCCAAGATGCCTTGGTTCAGTTGTTTGAGAGCGCGATCGGTATCAGCCCGGAGGAGAGCCAGGTTCGCTTCCTCGGCAAGGGCCTAGATCTGGCACTCGCGCCCGATATGCTCGGCCGCGTCTTCAGCGGCATGGGTACACCGATGGACGATGCACCGCCCGTCATCCCCGAGTTTCGCCGCGACATCAACGGCAGCCCGTTGAATCCTGCCGCCAGAGACTATCCCAACGAATTTATCGAGACCGGTATCTCGGCCATCGATGGCCTGAATACCCTCGTGCGCGGACAGAAGCTGCCGATCTTCTCGGCGTCAGGCCTGCCGCATAACCAATTGGCCGCACAGATCGCCAGACAGGCGAAGGTGCTCGGCGACGACGAGGAATTCGCCGTCGTGTTCGCCGCCATGGGTATCACCTATGAGGATGCGGACTTCTTCGTCTCGGACTTCCGCCGCACGGGCGCGATCGAGCGAACCGTCTTGTTCCTGAACCTCGCGGACCAGCCCCCGATCGAGCGTATCTCTACGCCTCGTATGGCGCTGACTTGCGCGGAGTATCTGGCCTTCGACCTCGATATGCAGGTGCTGGTCATCTTGACCGATATGACCTACTATGCCGAGGCGCTGCGCGAAGTCTCCGCTGCCCGTAAGGAAGTGCCGGGACGCCGCGGCTACCCGGGTTATCTCTACACGGACCTCGCAGGTATCTACGAGCGCGCAGGCCGCGTCAAGGGGAAGAAGGGATCCATCACCATGATGCCGATCCTGACCATGCCGGACGATGACAAGACGCACCCGGTTCCGGACCTTACGGGTTATATCACGGAGGGCCAGATTATCTTGGACCGCGGTCTGAATAACAGCGGTATCCGTCCGCCGATCGACGTTCTGCCGTCCCTGTCCCGTCTCAAGGACAAGGGTATCGGTGAGGGTAAGACCAGAGGCGACCATGCCAATGTCATGAACCAGCTGTTTGCCGCTTATTCTAGGGGCAAAGACGCCCGCGAGCTCGCCGTCATCCTCGGTGAGTCGGCGCTCTCCGAGATGGATCGGATTTATGCGGCGTTCTCGACAGCCTTTGAACAGAACTATCTCAACCAGAGTTTCGCACAAGATCGCGGTATCGAAGAGACGCTCTCTATCGGTTGGGAACTACTCGGCATGCTGCCGGCAGCTGAACTGAAACGTGTCGACCAGAAGTGGATCGATCGCTACTACCCGACCAAGGAAACCGCGAAGACAGAAGAGTAGGAGACGGATATGGCATCTAGGAATATCAGTCCGAATCGCATGGAGCTGATGCGGCTTCGTCGCGAGCTCGACGTGGCTCGTCGCGGCCACCGCTTGCTCAAGGATAAGCGAGACGGCATGATGCAGATCTTCCTCGAGCTCGCTCAGGAGAACGTGCGCCTCAGGAGAGAGAGCGACCGTCTCCTCGGGGAGGCCGCTGAATCGATGGCGCTTGCCAGAGCGGTTCTCCAGCCGGAGATCCTCGGTGAGGCGCTGCAACTCGGCAGTCATCCCGTTAGCGTGCGGGTGGAGGAGCGCCAGATTATGGCCGTTCCGCTACCCGAGATCGAGATCGAGGCCGATATCACAGAGGAGCAGCGCCTGCCCCGCTACGGCCTCGCGATGACGTCTGCCGATGTCGATGTGGCGGTTGCTAGGCTGGGTCGTGCTCTGCCCGCGCTCTTGAAGCTTGCGTCCATCGAGAAGCAAGTGCAGCTGATGGCAGCAGAACTCGAGAAGACGAGGCGCCGCGTGAACAGCTTGGAGCATATCTTGATTCCGGATCTGGAGGAGAACATCCGTGCGATTCGTTTGAAGATGGATGAGAACGAGCGCGACAACCTGACCCGCTTGATGAAGGTCAAGGATATGATCACGGAGTCCGCGATCTTAGAACGACGGGCCAGAAATCAACAGGGCCAAGCCTAGTACCAAGAATAGAGCTTAGATAACACGAATAGAAGTTAGGATTGTATGACAGATAAGCCAGAGAAGAACGAAGTAGTAACGGAGCCCGTCATCGGCGTCATCGCCGCCATGCAAGTGGAGATCGAAGCGATTCGCGAGCTCATGACCGAGCCTCATGAGGAGGCGGACGGTCGCCTCGTGTTCACGGTCGGTCGTATCGATGGAAGAATTGTCGTCGTGACGGACTGCGGTATCGGACCTGTCAACGCGGCGATCGTCACGCAGAAGTTGATCTCGGACTACAAGGTGGATTCTCTGATTCATACGGGTATCGCGGGGGGACTCGATTCTTGCTTGGAGACCCAGAGCGTCATACTCGGCGAGAGTCTGATGTATCACGACTTCTCATCCGAGATCTTGGAGCACTTCTCGCCTTATATGAGCGAGTTCAAGAGTGATCCCGAGATGCTGGAGACCGCGAGGCAAGCCCTGCCGGAGGAGATGCACGTCCATGTCGGGCGCATCGTGACCGGTAACAGCTTCGTGGCCGATTCTGTCTTGAAGGACAGCATAATAGAACGTGTCGGCGGACTGTGCGTCGATATGGAATCTGCGGCGGTCGCTCATACGGCGAGCGTCAACGATATTCCCTTCCTCGTTGTCCGCGCGGTCTCGGATATGGCCGATGAGGCAGCCGATGAGACGTATGAAGCGAACAAGTCGATCTCGGCTCGTGCGGCAGCAGATGTTGTCCTCGCGATGGTTCGGCATCTCGTGCTCTAAGCGATCCTTGCGTACGTTATAGGAGATCCTTGCGTTTCAAGATGTAAGCGAGAACGAGACAGAGTACGCCCGAGAGGGCGAGCAGGATCCAGAAGGCCTGCGGGTTCCCGGAGATAGGGAGGGCCACGTTCATCCCCCAGAGACCGCCGATGATGGTCGGAATCGTGATGATAAACGTAAGCGAGGTCAGCATCTTCATCGTGACGTTCAAGTTGTTGCTGATGATGGCCGAGAAGCTCTCGTTTAGCTGTTCAAGCATGGATGCCTCGCCCGAGACCATGATCTCCGCCTGCTTCGCTTCAATCAACAAATCATCTAGCCAAGTGACTTGCTGCAATTCTTGCGGCATGAGCTTGGCGTTTTTGATTGCGCCGAGGACGTCTCTGTTGACGGCTGTAGCGGTCTGGAAGCGAACGAGCGATTCTTGTAATTGGGAGATGGCCATAAGAAGCTCCGTCTTACCGGAGTGAGCCATCAGGCTCTCGATTCTCCTGCGACGCTCCTCGAGCACACGCGTATCGCGGATGAAGCGGCGATTGATCTCCCAGATGAGTAATTGGATGATAGCCTCCGGTGTATCGTAGGTCAGCAGGGGCTCGAGGCGGGAGAGATCGTCTTCGTTGTGCTTGCCCTCCGGATAGTGATCGGGACGGCGGCGCTCGGTAAACAGGTCGTCTAGGTTCAGCGGCCGCTCACTGACGGTGAGCAGCAAGTCACCCGTGCGGACGATCTGCAGGAGGCGACACGTGTAGGTGCCGCTCTCCTGTA
>CAZLEA010000052.1:0-11310 GCA_964558445.1 uncultured Oscillospiraceae bacterium
TTGAAGGGTGATGTGAATGGTGATGGCAGAGTTACGAATACGGACAAGGTGCTGATTCATCGCTATTTGCTAGGACTAGGTACCTTGACCGCAGATCAGATGAAGCGTGCCGATATCAATGGGGATGGCCGAATCAGTAATACGGATAAGGTTATTCTACATAGGCACTTGCTGGGCATAAGCCTAATGGATTGAGGTGAGACTCGATGAAGAGGATCTCCAAACAAGTACATGTACTAGTTATTGTTACGCTGCTTATGCTTGTTACGATGCTTCCGGTTGCGATAATTCAAGCACAAGCTGTATCGCTTAGTTTCGATGGGCCGGCAGAGGTGTCGATCGATCAGCAGTTCGGTGTTGAGTTAGCATTGAATGCTGTGGCGGATTTAAGTAGCGTAACGATCGTGCTTCGCTACGATCCGGAGCTGATCCGTTTCGCAGCGCTCGATAGCCAATACCTCACATATGATGAGGCAGGATCTACGGGCAACAATTTGATGTTCAGGACGTCCGGGACCGCAATTCCGGAAGGATTAGTGAATCTAGGCACGCTAATACTGGATCCGATAAGTACCGGTTTAAGCAGATTTGATCTGATCTCGATGTCAGCGTTTGCCGCCGATGGATCCTTCGTAGGCGCCAATGCGATTGCCTACCATAATGTTACGATCCATGAATCCGGAGATTATATTGAGCTTCCTACTCCGATGCCAACAACTGACACGACACCAACAACGAATGTAGATGAACCTGCCCCTGTACCAACAGATCCGGATATAACGACGATTACGGGTATGCCTACTTCTGACGTCGACGAGACGACTACAGTGAATATAATTGAAACCACGGAGCAAGAGAGTAGTGAGCTTGAGAGTTCTTCTACGATTATGCCCTCGACGAGTCAGGCAGAAACAAGTACAATCTCAACGGAACTTGCGAGCAGTGAGACGACAGAATCGAGTGCAAGTGACACAGATAACACGAAGAATAATTTAAATGGGTTCAGGCTCGTTGCGCCGATCGTTGTATTACTACTCGTTGCAGCCTTGTTAACCACAGTTCTAATTAGTAGAAGAAAGTAAGATTATGCAGAAGAAATTATCCGGCTATAGAGTATTGGCGGCAACGCTCGTCTTCATCTTATTGCTTGGTTTCGTACCCATGGGACAATTGCATGCAGCATCCTTCCCCGGAACCGTTAGCGTACAAGGATCGTATGCACCGGGAGCGACGGTGACTGTAGCAATTCGAACGAATAGCTCGAATATTGATGGACTTGAGATGAGTTTCGGCTTACCTGGAGGTGTTGCGGGAGCTGTTGTTGGAGGATCTATCGGAGCAGGTGTCCGTGATGCTGATTTCAATAATAACTCGTTCTTTGCAACCATGGATGGCAACTTCACCGGCCAAGTTCTTAGTTTCACATTTAAAGCGCCTACTACACCGGGGACGCATTCTATCACTTATTCTGCAGAGGTTACGATCGGTTCTGATGGCTTAGAATCGTCCGGATCTGTCAGCTTCAATGTCGTTGCTCCAACAACATCAACGACTACAACGGCGCCCCCAACAACGACAACCACTACTGCGCCTCCAACTACGACAACTACGACTCCGTCAACTACGACTCCGTCAACTACGACTCCACCGACAACTACCAAGCCTTCTAGCGGCGGCGGTGTTGCGACACCGACTCCTGCTCCTACAGATAAGCCAACCCCTACTCCCAGCAGCGAATCCACTACAACCACAACCGAGACCAAGGAGAGTGAGACCACGACATCGGAGAGCAGTTCGACTACCGGATCGGATGAGACGACCGAGACCTCCAAGGATGATGAGATCAAGCTTGGTTTCGAGCTTACGCATGTCCTGTCGGGGCGCGGTACCTATGTGCCTGCCATCCCGTTGCTAGAGGATGTGCCGAGTGGCTTCGACGAGATCTCGCGCGATATCCTAGGCTCTGTCATCAGCACCTGGTTCAGTGAGAAGACCGGTCAGACACTGCTCTATCTCGAAGACCCGGATTTGAAGCTTGGCTTCTTCATCTTTGACAGCATTCAGAATAGACTGTTCCCGTATTATGAGGAGATCTCCTTAGAATTCGGAAACGAGCAGTATACGATACTACCGATCGATGGTGATGTGGATGAGGTCATGAACTTCACGCTTAGCGAATTCAGTTTGAACAATCACCTGACGACTGCCATGGTGCACAGCGCCAACTCGAATCAAGTGCTTCTCCAAGCCTTGTTCGATGACGGTAGCCGCGAAGTCTACTTGTACGAGACGATGGAAGACGGCACACAGCGCTTCTTGTTGTTTACCGAGGATCTGATTGAGCCTGAAGAGACGACAGAAGAGAGCGAGACCGAGGAGACAACTGAGGCAGAGGAGAGCTCGATTCTACCGACGGAATCGGACGAGTCGGAGGGCGGAGGCCTGATGGACATCGTGTCGGGCTTACCGCTCAAGGGGATTGCGATCGGCTTTGGTGTTATACTTCTATTGTTGATCATCACCCTGATCGTCTTGAGTAAGATGAATCGGTCGAAGCCGGTCACTCGTGCAGTGAGGCTCGAGGATCCGCTTAGCAGGATGGGCACGAAGCCCGGAGATTCGGACGAACCGAAGAACCACGATTCGTAAGATGGAGCGCCACATGCTCGTTATGTCAGGTGATAAGATTGATGTAAGGAAGACAAGAAGGCACGGTGAGCGCGTTGACGAAGAATCAAGATACAAATGATTTGAGAGGCCAAGAGCGAGGAAATGCTCTTGGCCTTGCTCTGTCTCTTAGGGAACAAGTGGGGCAGAAGGCGTTGCGACAGAATCTCATTCGCTGGGGTATCGCAGCCTTGTTGTTTGGCCTCGTGTTCCTGTTGGTCTACCGCTCTGATACTAGCCAAGCGTTGTACACCGCGACATTGGCCGCCGTCTTGGCCTTCTTGGTGATTCAATTGACGGAGTGGCCGCAGCGAGCGGATGTGTATCTCGCCGGTCAATCGCTGAGCGCTGTAGAGGCTGTATGGCTTCAAGTGATTCGAGTGGGATTGACTGTGGGGGCGTCTTTTAGCGCCATATACTATCTTGTGGATCGGATGGAATTGGCTGCCGTGCCGGCGGGGCTGCTTATCGCCGTATGTTTATTTCTCGGCCATATCGCCGTCTCCTTCATCTCGTATCCCGTGCTCTTGTATATCATCTTCGGCTTACTGACGACAGTTGTCAGCATGGCCAGTTTCAACGGGATGAATCTGCTCCTCTATGGAACGGTAACAGGCGGAGGCTCTTCCTTCGGTTGGTTTGTGCCGAAGCTGGTCTCCTGGGTACTAGCGGTCTTGTTCGCTTATCTCACGAATCGAAACCTCGTCTTCCGCGCCAGCGGTAACTTCTGGCATGAGATGCTGAAGTTCTTCCTCGCTCGCATCCTGTCCGGGCTCTTGGTTGAATTCCTCGGCCTGTTTGTACTCGAGAATCTACTCGCCATGGATCGCGATATCAGTAATCTCTTGATCTCGCTAATCGTGGTGGTTGTCAATTATGTATTTAGCAAGCTGTTTGTGTTTCGACAGCAGCAGTAACAGAAGGGCATGAGGAATTATGAACTATCAAGAAGTGATGGCTTATCTAGAGAAGACTTGGCGTTTCGGTAGCCGTTTGGGGCTCGAGCGCGTGCGTGAGCTGATGCGGCGTCTGGGGGATCCGCAGAAGCAGCTTCGCTTCATCCATGTAGCAGGTACAAATGGCAAAGGCAGTACCGTCACCTACATCGCCTCCATCCTCGCCGCGTCGGGTAAGAAGGTCGGTATCTACACCTCCCCGTTTATCAATCGCTTCGGCGATCGGGTTCGAGTCCTTGACGGCGCAGAGGATCTGGAGCGTCGCTTGACGGACGACAGCGTGGGGGAGATCAGCGAAGAAGATGTCGCCAGAATCTTCACTCTCGTGTCGGAAGCGGCCGATGAGATGGTTCGTGACAGCGAGGAACATCCGACCGAATTCGAATTAATTACAGCGATGGCGCTGCTGTATTTCGCGGATCAGGCCTGTGACGTCGTAGTGCTCGAGGTCGGGCTTGGTGGTCGCCTCGATTCGACAAACGTCATCGATGCGGCAGATATTTGTGTCATTACCGCCCTGGGCTACGATCACATGGATCGACTCGGGAATACGATGCTTGAGATTGCAGGCGAGAAGGCGGGCATCATCAAGGAGGGGACGAAGGCTGTCTTGCTCTATAAGCCGGAGCTTGCGAGCAAGCATCAGGCGGATGCCGATGCGATTCGCACGGTGGTGACGGAGCGCTGCGAGGCGCTTGGCGTGCCGCTGATCGAAGTGGGCGACGAGGGGATTGTGCGGATGGATCATGACTTCCACGGACAAGTCTTCCGCCTGTCCGGCTATGCGCGTCCGCTCCAGACTAGCCTCTTGGGTTCGTATCAGCCGGAGAACGCAAGTCTTGCGATTCGAGCCGTCGAGCAATACGACCCGACGCTTGCGGCATCTGAAGCGGTCTATCGCGGGATTGCCAAGGCCTTGTGGCCGGCACGAGTCGAGCTAATCCAAGAACACCCTCTATTCCTGGTCGATGGTGCGCATAATCCGCAGGCAGCTTGGAAGCTTCGTGAGACGATGGAGCGATTGGCACAAGGCCGCGAGATCGTCATGCTCACGGGCGTGTTGGCCGACAAGGATGCGGTGCCGATGCTAGACGAACTGCTTGGCAGCGAGGACTATATCGTGACCGATATTGTTGTGACAGAGCCCCACTTCTTCCGGAAGAAGGATGCGTCTGTGTACCTGGCAGACATCGAAGCCTACTATGACGGGCATCCGGCAGCGAAACGCCCCGTGATTCAAGCGAATTCGGACTTAGAGGCTGCGCTTGCGACGGCTCTGGAGCTTGCGAGGGATGAGAAGCGCATTCTACTTGCTTGGGGATCACTCTATTTGGCGAGCGATCTGAAGCACGCATATGCTAAAATAACGAATACCGATCAAATTAGTGGAGATACGACATATAGATGAAATGGCATGAGGAAGCCGCGCGCTTCGATGAATTAGAGTTGGATGATGTCTTGGATTTCGCAAACCCGGACATCAAGGCTGAAGCTGTTTCGCGCTATAACCGAGCAATCGGTCAGATCAAGAGCGGAAACGGTGATATCGCGAGCATCGCGATCCGTCAACTGGCTTCGGCCTACCCGGACTTCACGGAGGCCGTGTTATTAAACGCCTGTTGTCAGATGGCTTGGGGCGAGGCGAAGGTCGCGCTTGACGGCCTCGATATGATCGACAAGGTCGAATATCTGAGCGAGGAAGAGCGCTTCCGTACCGATTTGTATCTCAAGGCTGTGAGAGCCGATATTGCAGAGGCAGAAGAACGTGCCGAGATGAGCCAGACCTTGACTCGTGGTATCGGGCGAGAGGCAACACCGAAGCAGCTCCACCGCGATGAGCAGTACATGAAGCAGCTGAGCGAAGGCGGCGATGCCAAGAAGATCTTGATTCATACCGGCGCTAAGCGAAGCTTCCCCGTCCTACCTGCACTAGCAGGCCTGGTGGTCGTGCTGGCTATCGTCTTCCTCGGTGTACGTTTCCTGCCTGCCTTGTGGCAGGGGGGAACCGAGTCGTCGACAGAAGAATCATCTAGTTCCACGACATTAGAGACAGAAGAGACGACAGAGGAGACCACGGCCGAAGCTACGCCGACGCCGATTCCCACACCGACCTCGCTACCGACACCGACCCCGATTATTCCACCGGGAGATGCGGGCCCCGATTCCGACGATACGGATCGCCTCGCTTGGCTGCTTGCCGCACTGACTGCTCTCTCTCCGGAGGACGAAGGCTATCAGGCTCTGCTGGATCAGTACATGGCCTTGTTCGAGCCGACACCGACACCGACCGAGGAGACGACAACGACGGAGACGACGACTACGCAGCCACCAACCACAACGACAACAGCGCCGACTACAGTAGCGGCAACGCCTACACCGGTACCGGCTACGTCGACTCCGACACAAGTAACTACGACGACCAGCACGACCACGACGCCGACCACGACGCCGACCACGACGCCGACAACAACAGCTCCGACGACGTCAGAAACGACCACTTCGCCACCCGCTACCACCACAACGGGAGAGGTGACGACCACTACCACCACGGCAGCACCCGAAACACCACCGGACGAGAACGGCGGCGACCAAGAGGCCAACAATGATGCCGATTGACGCTTATGGCTAGAATGAGGAATCGAACGATGAACTATATCAGTACCAGAGGCTTCGAGGCGATCTATAGCTCGGCCGAAGCCATCTTGCAGGGATTGGCCCCGGATGGCGGCCTACTCGTCCCCGAAGCGATCCCGAAGATCTCGAGAGAAGAGCTGGAGGACTGGGTCGAACTGCCCTACCCGGAACAAGTTGCCAAGATCCTGAGTCTCTACCTCACGGATTTCACCTACAGTGAGCTACTTGCGGCGACGACGCTTGCGTATGACGAAGAGAAGTTTGGCGGGGAGGCGGCGAAGCTAGTCCAGCTAAACCCCTACAACGATTCGGAGTATATGCTCGAACTCTGGCACGGTCCCACATCTGCCTTCAAGGATATGGCGTTGCAGCTTCTGCCCCATCTCATGACGATGGCAATCGAGAAGATCCGGACGGCCAAGGGTGTGCTCATCTTGACTGCAACCAGCGGCGATACGGGTAAGGCAGCACTGGAAGCCTTCCGCGATATTCCGCAAACAGAGCTGATGTGCTTCTACCCCAAGGGAGGTGTCTCCAAGGTCCAAGAGCTCCAGATGACAACGACCAATGCCGAGAATCTGCACGTCTATGGCGTAGATGGTAACTTCGACGATGCTCAGGCTTCCGTCAAGTATTGTATGGCGAACGAAGACCTCCGCCTCAAACTCGCAGAGGAGGGCATACTGCTGACGTCCGCGAACTCCATCAACTGGGGTCGCTTGGTCGCGCAGATCGCCTACTATTTCTCCGCTTATCTGAACCTGATCAAGCAAGAGAAGATCGATTGGGATACGAAGCTGAACTTCGCGGTTCCGACCGGTAACTTCGGTAACATCCTCGCCGCTTGGTATGCCCGCGAGATGGGCCTGCCGATCAACATGCTGATCTGTGCCTCCAATCGCAACAACGTCCTCTCGGACTTCCTGCGTACGGGCAAGTATGAGATCAAGCGTCAGCTACATCTGACGAACACGCCCTCGATGGATATCTTGATCTCCAGCAACCTTGAGCGCTTGCTCTACCATATGAGCGGCAGCGATTCTGCCTTCATCCTCGAGCTGATGAAGAACTTGACACAGAAGGGTGAGTATTTCGTGGGTCATCCACTTCGCAAAGCCCTACAACGAATCTTCGTCGGCGGCTTCGCCGATGACAGAGCAGTCGTACGAACCATACTCCAGACCTACGATGACACGGATCATGTGATCGATCCGCATACGGCCGTCGCCTTCAACGTTTATTCGCGCTACAGGCGCCGTGCCAGAGACTTCACGCCCGTAGTCTATGTCTCGACGGCAAGCCCCTACAAGTTCTCGGCGACGGTTTGCGGAGCGTTGTTCAATGCCGATTTCACGGGCAGAGAAGAGATGGAACTCTGGCCCATGCTCCAAGAGGAGAGCGACCTTGAGATTCCTGCGGGGCTTCTGCAATTAACAGAACTCCCCGTGATTCACGAAGCGGTCTGCAAACCCGACGAGATCGAAGGGCTTGTCTCCGCACTCTATGAGAAGAAGGAGTGACAAGACGTATGCGTTTGGCAGACTTACTGGATGCATCCGAGATCCTGAATATTGCAGAACTTGATCAGCGCTACCCGAATTGGCGAGATACCGAGATTACGGGTGCCTGCCTGGACTCTCGTCTGGCGAAGCCGGGCTTCCTCTATGCAGCGATCCCGGGGCTGAAACAAGACGGACACGATTACCTCGGCCAAGCAGCCGCGGCAGGTGCCGTCGCCGCCATCGTGGAGCGAGTCGATTCCCTGGTGGACCTCGTCCAGATACAGGTTCGAGAGACGCGCTATAGCTTCGGCCCTGCCTGTGCAGCTCTCTACGGTACGTCCGGGGATGACGGCGTGCTCTATGTCGCGGCAAGCGGAACGGACGGGAAGACGTCGACGAATCAGCTGGTTCGTTATCTGATGGAGCAGTCGGGTGAGACGGTCGGCAGCATCGGTACGCCGGGTATTACGTACCCCGGCTATCAGAGCGAGCACGGCAGTCACACGACGCCGGATAGTCCGGAATTGCATCAGACCTTGGCCCTTATGAAGCAGGCCGGCTGCACCCTGATCGGCATGGAGGCATCCTCTCATGCGCTCGACCAGCATCGCTTGCGGGGCATCCCGTTTCGGGCAGCTATCTTCACGAACTTGTCGCACGAACACTTGGACTATCACCATACGATGGATGCGTACGCGAGAGCCAAGCGCAGACTCTTCGAGCAACTCGGTGAGGATTCGGTGGCCGTCTTGAACATGGACGATGCGCGCTATGAGGAGTTTCGTTTGCATAGCACAGGTCGAGTGGTCTCCTATGGCACGGCCGAAGCTGCGGACTACCGTATCTCTGAGATCGCTAACAATCTTGAGGGCCTGAGCTTCAAGCTCACGGTTCAAGGGGAGTGCTATTCGCTACAGACCAAGGTCTACGGTCGCTTCCACGCCTACAACATGGCGGGAGCGCTGGCCGCTTGTGTCGAGGCGCTGGGACTGGACTTGGCGGACGGGATTCGTCTTCTCGAAGCCTTCACCGGTGTCCCCGGACGTATGCAGGGCGTGCATGAGGGACAGGATTTCGCGGTCATAGTGGACTTCGCCGTGACGCCTCGCGCGATTGAGCAGGCACTGCGTTCGGTTCGTGACCTCGAGCCCAAGCGGGTCTGGATCGTGATGGGCTCTGCAGGTGAGCGCGATAAGACGCGCAGGCCCAGGATCAGTCAGCTGATGGATGAATTGGCCGACGAGGTGATCTTGACGAGCGATCTCGTCTTCGGTGAGAACATCGTGAGCATCGTCTCCGATCTCGCGGAGTTCGTCTCACAGGAGAAGTGCCATATCATCTACAGTCGTCAAGAGGCGATGCGCCATGCGATTATGAACGCGGCGCCGGGAGATGCCGTCATCGTCTGCGGCCTCGGAGATATTCGCTTCTTGATTATCAACGACAAGACCTACTATCACGATGACTATGTCTATGCGAGGCACTGTGTGACGGAGCGACAGGCAAGTGAGATCTTGAAGCAGCAGGTTGCAGATGCGGGCGCGACCTGGTCCTAGTAGCCGTTTGACTGACAGGCCTTCGAGCCAAGATAATAGTGACTAAGAAGAAGAGCGATAGACAGTTGTTGTCTATCGCTCTTCTGACGCTTGCGGTTTATTCGCTCTTCTATTAGCCCTTCAGGAAGTCGACAATTGCATCCGCGCTGACGCCGATACCGCCCTCGGCATCCAGCTTCTTACCGTCCATACGCAGAGCGGGGAGGAACCACACCTCGTTCTCTTCGTAGGCGTAGTCGTTACCGTCTTCTTGGATCTGCTTGTAGGTACCGTCTGTCAGCGCCTTCAGGTACAAATCCTTGTCGGTCAAGTCTTGGACATAATCGGCGAGTGCGGCAGGATCCTCCACATCGATGCGGTCGACGTGGACGGCGGCGTAGAGTCGTTCGTGATAAGCGTTTGCATCGACACCGTTCTGGAGTGCAAAGTACATCCCCTGCAGCGCCAGATCCGTATGCGGCGGGTGGTCTTCCGGACGCGGATGGGCCTCGACTGGGCGCCAGACGACTTCGATGTCCGAGTGGTCCTCGAGGGCAGAAACGAGGTCCTCATAACCGCGCTTGCAGTAGGGGCATTCGTAATCGAAGAAGAATTCCAGTTGTCTCATGTTGATCTCCTCTCAAGATAGATGCTTATACGTAGTTCTAATCTATGTTAGCCTAGATGAGCAGATGCTAACCGTAGCATTTGGCGATTGTCCCAATTGGCGTCCAAATGTCACAATGTTTCACATTTATGAAGTATCCGCATCACATTTCGCTGGCATACTATAGACAGAGCAGAGACAGATAGTGCTAGTGAATAGCGAATTCTTTTTCATTTCCTTCCTCCAAGCGGAAATCCCGAGAGTAGTGGCTCGGGATTTTGCTTTGTCCATGCGGTTGCTTCCTATCTCCGCATGACAGCTACCTTATAGCACATGGTTTTCTTCCTTTCTCCATGTGACACCCTTTTGAATCCTGTCTTCTCTGCTTGCAACGACGCCTCTGTGGCGTCTTTTTTGCTATTATGAGGAAACGAAGGGGGGAGCTTGTGATGTATATCGTATTTCTAAGACATGGTATAGCAGAAGATAGGGATTGGGTGAAGCCGGACTTCGAGCGCAGGCTGGTCCCGCACGGTGTGGATTCGCTCACTGCCTTCTACCCCAAGTTGATCGAAGCCATCCGGGAGCTTGCCGGTACATCTCGTGTCGAGATCTGGACGAGCCCGAAGCTTCGCGCCCTGGAGACAGCAGAATTGCTTGCCGAGCTCAGCACCTGGCCGCTAAGCCGATCAGAAGTTTCGCTTGCCGATGGTGACTGGACTTCGCTCGAAGAGGCACTTCGGTCCACGACAGATACCGGCCTCATAGTCTTGGTCGGTCACGAGCCGGATCTTGGCGAGTGGACCCGACAGCTTACGGGCGAGAGGCTTCGGATCAAGAAGGGGGCGGCTGTCGCCATCGATCTGGATCCGAAGATGAAGGAGACAGGTCATAGAGGCCGTGTGCTGTGGGCACTTCTGCCGAAGAAGATCTAGGCGCCAAGGATCCTTCGTCCTTCCTCTGTGTTTGCTAGCGCCAAGATGAACTGGGCGAACAAGCTATTGGCCCAGGCGAACCAATCTCTGGTGAAGATCGTGGGATCGTCCGCGTGGAAGCTCTCGTGGATCTGACCTGTTCTTGCATCGGTTGCCAGTAGGGTTTGTAGTATCTCTTCCTTCTCGCTATAGTCGTTGGTCGTGAGTGCCTGTATCAAGAGTGACATCGGCCAGACGTGCTGCTCGGGTGCGTGGGGGCTGCCTATCCCTCTGGCATACTTGCCCTCATAGTAGTAGGGATTCTCCTTGGACAAGATGAGGCGCCTCGTGTTCTGATAGACGGTATCCGAGATGCACAGGTAGCCGAGCTCGGGTGCCGAGAGTAGGCTTGGTACACCGGCGTCATCCATGAAGAGGTGATGGCCGAGGCCATCGGTCTCGAACGCATAGCAGGGGCCGAAGTCCGCAAGCTCG
>CAZLEA010000053.1:0-11205 GCA_964558445.1 uncultured Oscillospiraceae bacterium
GGCTTGATCGAAGCCACACGTGCGTTTATCGGTGCAATCACGGCCAAGGCGATGGCGGGTGATGCTAATGGCATTCCTGTTCAACACCGTATCTCTATGGTTGGATTCGCGTCTGCTTCGAATAACTCGTATCAGAATACGAATATCCTGACCGTAACGGGTTCGAATGCCATCACGTATGGATCGACGAATTACAATGCAACGAGTCGTCGTAACAGCCTGATGGACGTAACAAACTCGGCGGATCAAGGTCGACTCCTGGCAGCTGTTGGTCGGATCTCGGCAAATGGCGCAACGAGTACGCACCTCGGCATGGAGATGGCGAAGGACATCTTAAGTGATTCGGCATCTACATCAACCGGACGTGATCGCATCGTTGTGATGTTCACAGATGGTGAGCCGACTGTGACAAACACCTTTGATGCAGGGGTAGCCAATAGTGCTATTGGTCATGCCAAGACCATCAAGGATGCCGGACATAAGGTGTTTACTGTAGGTATCTTCCCCGGAGCAAGCGCGTCGGGTAGTCTACCGAATAATAATAGTACCGGGTCGAACCGGCCAAACCGTTTCATGCACCTTGTGTCATCCAACTATCCAAACGCAACAACGATGGATTCGATTGGTGCTGGTGGAAGTACGAGCAATGGCTACTACTTCGATGACAGCGATCCAGGTGACTTGATTGATACGTTCCGGACGATCTCCGAGACGATTGGTTCAACGAATACGGATCTAACGGCAGATACCTTGATGAAGGACATCCTTATCCCACAGCTTCTGCTGCCAACTGTACCCAGTATCACATTCCGTACCGCAGCCTTTACCCGTTTCAATACGGGTGGTGACTATACTTGGGGACCAGAGACCGCAGTCAGCGGTGTCACGGCGACACTCAATACGAGTGAGAACAGCGTGAACGTGAAGGGCTTCTCGTACAAGGACAACTATGTTGCCGAAGACGAGGATGGCAATCCGCGAGGCAAAAAACTCATCGTGCGCTTCAGCGCGGCGGTCGCCCCGGACTTCATCGGCGGTAACCAGATCTATCCGAACGGAGAGGACTCCGGTATCTACCTACCCGGAGAGACTGAGCTCTACGAACCGTTCAACCAACCGACGGTAGATATACCACTTCGCTTCAATTTCGAGACCGAGCCTCAGAGTATCTATCTGACGAATGCGACCGAGCCTTGGAACTTGCTGGAGGGCGATGGCAGCCAATACTTGATCGGTACGAACAGCTATAGCTTCAACGGCATTAACAACGAGTATGCGAACGTGGTGTATACCATCAAGAGCCAAGATGGTTCGACGACGTATGGTACCTACACAGTCCCGGCGGGTGCGACCTCCGGTACATGGAGCGGTAGCAGCGTATCACCGGATGTGAAGACGGCGTATCAGATCACAGCAGTGGTCACACCGATCTCGACCGGTACACACTCACCGAAGACGGTTGGGCCGAAACAAGATTTCTTACATGTCTTGGTTCCGGCTGTCACGACAAGTGAGCGCTCGATCTACATCAGCCAGAATACCGATCTTGCGACACTCATGCAGCACACCGGCTGGCACAAACCGGATGCTACGGCACCCGACCCACTCGGTACTGCACCGACAGTCACGCTGACTCCGCAGTTCAATAGCGGTACGAACCCGATCGGACATGGTGGAACCGCAAGCTTCGCACCGGAAGTGGATAGCTACTTCGAGGCAATCGTATCGATCGGTGCACGAGATGTTACTTCGCTGTCTCAGATCACGAGACCGGCATCGCTCTCAGGCACGGGCCATGACCTTGCTGTCTATGTCTTCAAACCGACGATACAGGCGTCCGACACGACAATCTGGCTCGGTGAGACAACCGATCTGGATGACCGTTTGAGCCTCGTTGGTTGGACTGGCAGCTCGACCGGATTGCCGGCACCGAGTGGTGCAGCACCGACGCTGAGCTTCACCTACGACTTCCTATCCGGTACGAACCCGAGTGGGAATGGTGGTAAGGATGCGTTTGCTGCGAAGATTGATTCCAGGTTCAACGTACGTGTCTTCATCGGCAGTACGGACTACACAGCACACACGACGATTCTGCCTTCACCGGATGGACTCGCCCTCGGACATCACTTCACCGTGTTCGTCCTGAGTGGAAGCTTGACCATCGCGAAGGAGGCAGCAGACGGAAGCAGCATCGATCCGGATCAGAGTTTCATCTTCTATGTGACCGGCCCTGATGGTCAGTCCTGGACGATTGCAATTCAAGGTGAGGACGAACGGACCATCACGGGACTTAGTGCCGGTACGTACACTGTTACAGAAGATACCGATTGGTCCTGGCGTTACACGCCGGACGAAGCGAGTAAGACGGCTGAAATCAGCTCGGGTCAGGCGAATGCCAATCAGCGACTCACCTTCGTTAACACCAAGGATGACGACCAGTGGCTTAGCGGTGAGACATCAGCGATTAACATCCAAGATTTAGGACCCACACTCTATCGCTCGATCAACTCGATCTTGGCTCTATTACAACGGATAGGAGGATGATCTAATGAAGCAGATAAATAAGATTAGTATCAAAGGATTAGCCCTCCTACTCGGCGTTCTCTTGCTCTTGAGCTTGGGCGCGGGCACGACGATTGCTTGGCTGGAAGCCGAGTCCGAAACACTGACCAACGTGTTCGATAAGTCGGATGTGCCGCCCGAGATCGAAGAGGAGTTCGACGGCGAGACTAAGGAGAATGTTAAGGTGCGAAACACCGGTAACATCGACGCCTTCATCCGTGTCGCTCTGACAGCTGTCTGGCTAGATGACGATGGAAACGTGGCACCCGATGCGGTGGATCCGATTGCCCTGACGCTAAACAGCAGCTGGTTCTTGCATGACGGTTTCTACTACCACAAGGGGCGTGTAGCACCGGACGCAACAACCGCAAACTTGATTGATTCATTTGTATTACCGCTAAAGGACGGCCTGCGCTATGAATTGCAGGTTATCGCATCGACCATCCAAGCCGATCCGGACGATGCAGTCCTAGATGCTTGGGGTATTGAAGTCGGCACAGACGGGCGTCTCGTAGAACCCGTCGGACCGTAAGGAGGGAGCGATATGTTTAAGACAATTAAGAAACTTCTGATCGCCGTAGTCCTTCTGGGTGTGCTGATCCCGAGCGCAGCTATGGCAAGTAGGGTACAGGCGGCAGAGTCGAATGTACAGTACAGAGGCCGGGCAGAGCGCTTCGTCTTCATACCTGCGGACACCGATCTGTTCGTGAATTTCAAGAACGTGATGCCGGGCGATGTACTCGAGCAGAAGATCTTGGTTCAGAACGAGAGCACGAATATCATGCCTGTACGCATCTACTTGCGTGCGGAACCGACCAACCCGGCAGACAAGCCGTTCTTGGAACAGATGCAGTTGCGGGTTGATCAGACAAGCAGGGGAACCTTGTCCGATAGCACGGCCGACCTACAAGGCGGCTTGGCGGACAATGTACTACTCGGAACCTTTTTCCCCGGCATGACGCAAGAACTGGACGTTAGCCTAGATGTGCCCACAAGTATGGGTAACGATTTCCAGAATGCGATTGCCGATGTGGTTTGGGTCTTTACTGTTGAGGAAGACGATCCACCGCCTCTGCCTCAAACGGGTTTGACCGCGAATCAGGTACGGATGGGAATCATACTCGTCCTAGCCGGTGCAGCGCTCATCCTCGTGCTAATCGTAAGACGCCGCCAAGGCGCTAAGCACGTCTAGCCCCTCACCACCCCCTATCCCGGACCGGTCAAGCGTAAGCTTGGCCGGTCTTTGTCGTGTGCCGGGTGCATCATACCCAGTCCGATCAGGTGTCCATTGTACAGGCAGATACCGTCAAGTGCTCGTTTGGGTTATTCGTTCATGAATGAATAATGCATAGAATTTGGCCTCGTTCTGTTCGTCGTTATGCGTGCCGGATGGTTATATCGAGTATATCAAGCTGCCGGATGAGAATGGGTGGTCCAAGACCATCGATAACCTGGCGAGAGGCGAATACAGAATTGCGGAGACGACTGCGGGCTACATCACAAGCTACGAGCTAAACGGTGGCCCCTCCATCGATGGCAGAAGTGCACTCATCTCGCTTACGACCGGATCGCTGGATCAGAGCATCAAGTTGACGAACAAGCAGATGCGAAACATGACAGTTACAGGCACGAAGATCTGGAGCGACGATGCACCGGCGGATAAGCCTGCAATCTGGTTCCAACTGATCCGTGTCGATACAACCGGAGGCGAGATTCGAATCGGCTCTCCACGCGAGGTGATCGGCGACAGCGTTACCTGGGAGCAGACCGATGCAGATGTAGATCCGGATGCGTTCGTCCGTATCGACGAGAGCGGCTATCTCTATGAGTACAAGGTTCTGGAAGTCGATGCGAACGGCGAGGATTATGTACCTAGTGGCTATACGAAGACAGAAGATGGCCTGACGGTCACGAATAGCCGAACGCCCGAGACCGTGGACGTAGAAGGGTCTAAGACCTGGAGAGATCAGAACAATCAAGACGGCAAAAGACCAAACAGTATCATCGTACGCCTGTATATGAACGGTAGCGAATACGATTGGGTCGAAGTCAGCGAGGAGGATGGCTGGGCTTGGAGCTTCACCCATCTGCCGAAGTATGAGGACGGCGTACAAATCGTTTATGCGATCGATGAGGATGAGGTGGAAGATTATACCGCAGAGGTAGATGGCTACGACATCACGAACCGGTATACGCCGAACATGACCGATATTACCGTCACGAAGGTCTGGGATGACATGGACAACAGGCATGACTTCAGACCGAATGATGTGACCATCCTGCTCTATGCAAACGGCGAGGATACGGGCCTATCACCCGTGCTAAACGTTGCCATGGATTGGACAGACAAGTTCACCGATCTACCCGCTTATGAGAACGGTCAAGAGATCCTCTACATCGTAATCGAGGCTGAAGTGAAGAACTACAAGAGCGAGATCACAGGAGATAGTGAGACGGGCTTCACGGTGACGAATCGGCTGATGCCGTCAGTCATCCCGCCGTTCCCGAGCACGGGTATAGCAGATGATGCGTTCCCCTGGCTCTTATTAGTCGAATCACTTAAGTTCTGGCACTAGACGTATCGAATAGCAAGAAGAGCGTATCTACCGAGAGCCTGCCCATACGGGGCAGCCGGAGGATACGCTCTTCTCTTGTGATTTCATAGCGATATGTTTCTGCATAGCCTGCTAGCTTGCTGGCTTATTAGCCTGCTACCTTCTCGAGGGTCTCGATGAAGACGTCTAGCGGTTGATTCCCGAGGAAGGTCTCGGTCTCGTTAATCGTGATCTGGGGCACAGAGCTGACGCGGTATTCGCTCGATACTTCGTTGAAGATATCGGCGCCGATCATCTCGGCCTTGACCAGGGGGTTTAGCATCGCAATCTTGTGCGCCTTCTGTACGGCACCCGGACAGTGCGGGCAGCTCATGGTGACAAACACCTTGATGTTCATCGGCTCCTTGATCGCCTGGATACGCTTGATGAGCGCTTCGGGCAACTCCTCTTCGACGCCGCTCTGCTCGATTACGGCAGCCAAGAAGGCGTTGATCTCATAACCGGAGGGCAGACCGTAGAAGCGCATGTTCTTGTCGTTACCCTCGCTGTCGAGGACGAGGAACGCAGGTGCACGCTCGATATCGTACTTCTTGACTTCATCGCTCGGATTGCTCTTCTGATACTCGAGAGATTCGTAGCTAATCTTGTCACTCAGCTCGGCGAACTCAGTCATGAATTCCATCAGGTTCTCGCCAAGCTCCTCTGCGGGTTCCGTGAAGCTTACAAGTTTCACATCATTTTTCATCTGCATGAGGATCTCTCTTAGCTGCTTCTTCACATCTTCGTTTAGTACGGACATAATTAGTTCCTTTCGGCCATGCTCAGGCCCATGGTATGGTCCACGCTCGCGGCGGACAGGCGGTTTAGATCTTGGTTCATGCATAGCGCTGCGGAGGCACCGGCAGCAGCTGCGATAATAATTTGTTTAAACGGTTCGGTCGTCACATCGCCCGCGGCATAGACACCGGGTAGATTTGTCTGATGGCGTTCGTCGATGATAATCTCGCCGGCGGCGTTACGGGCGATGATGTCGCCGAAGGGGCCGGGATTCGCATCATGGCCGATCTCTACGAAGACGGCAGAGGTCTCGATCTCATAGGTCTTATCCTCTTGTTTGCTGTAGACTTCGATACCGGTCACGTTATTTGTACCCAGGATTCTAGTCATCTGGGTCTGTTCCAGTCGCTTCACGTTCTCGAGTTGATCTACTTGGTCGAGCAGAACTTGGTCCGCGCGATAGGTACTGCGCTGGACGACGATGACGTCGGCTGCGATCTTGGACATGTCGATTGCGGCCTCGATCGCGGCATTGCCACCACCTGCGATGACTACAGTCTTATTACGGAAGAAGAAGCCGTCGCAGATCGCACAGTAGCTGACACCCATGCCGGCGAGTTCGCTCTCACCGGGGATACCGAGGTGACGCGGTGTCGACCCGGTCGCGAGGAGTACGGACTTGCCGCTCAGGCTTCTGCCATCGCTGAGACCCAGTGTGTGAATCGTCTGGCCGTTATCGCCTGTCTTCGTCTCGTAGCGGTTCGCGCGTACGGACTCGAGCATGGGGATGGAGAGAGCCCTGCCGTGCTCGACATAGCGCATCGCCAGATCGTAACCGCTCGTGCCCGGCAAGCCGAGGTAGTTGTCGACCTCCGATGTATCCATCAGCTGGCCACCGAGACGCTCGGCTATGATGACTGGGGTGAGGCCCTTACGTTTCGCATAGATCGCTGCATTGATTCCGGTCGGACCACCGCCCAGGATCAAGATGTCGTAGAGGGCATCGAAGTCAACGACGGCAGGCTCGTTTGGCTTCACCGTGTCGCTTGCTTGGCTCACGTTCAGATTCAGGTTAAATGACATGTGCTTACTCCTTGTACTGTCTCAGGTTCTTCTTGTTTGATTTGCGTATCGTTATGGTTTTGCTTTTTGCTCTTATATATACATATATAATCGATTTGATTACTCATCTATTTCACAATCTTACTGATCGAGGATTCCGATAGGCCGCCGAACACTTGGCCGATCTCTCGAAGCGAGAGGGTCGAGCGTCGTCTGGCTCTGGCGATGTAGTCGTTTCGCAGTGTGCGATTCCGGAGCATCTCTTCGAAGTTACTGTCGATGGCTAGTAGCTCCTCTTCCAAGTAGGCTCTTAGTGCATCCGGATCCTCGAGACAGATCGCTTCTTCGCATCGGTGTTCGTCAGCGTCCGAGACGAGCACTTCGTGGATGCTACTGGTTCGAAGCCCTACATCCGCCAGTGCCTGCTGATCGAAGTGGCAGAAGCTGTTCCATCGCTCCTCGCCCTTGGCTCGATCCTGAAGCTTCAGGTGCAGCGCCTCGATTCCGTCCACGGTCTCGATCAGTTCACTCTGGAAGCGATCGCGAAACAGGCCGGCCGGCGCCTCGATTCGTCTGACATAAGAGATGTTGATGCTCTTCATGAGTTTGGATATATCGCAACCATCTAGCTTCATCAGGAGATGGTAGCTGTTGTCATCGAGGAGACAGTAGCCGAGCAGTCGGAGCGGGAAGCGATCACTCGCCTCGGTCAGCACCTGCCAGAAGCTCTCGCGGTCTTCTTCGCCGCGAAACAACGGCCGTTCCTCATGGCTTCGTTGATAAATATGATAGATACCGTAGTTATCCTTGACTCTTGCTTGACGTGGCATACGATCGTCCTTCCTGTCAGATTGGCTGTCGGGAGCGTCGCACTCAGTCAAGTACCGTCCCTCGTTCCATAGACTATAGTAACAGCTTATGTCTATGCGGTCAAGTACCGTCCCTGATGAAATCACGTCAATTTCTTGTCTGTACCATTTGTTTCTTTTTGGAATTATCGATCTTCCAGAGGCAGACGAACGATACAGACCGTACCCGTCCCGGGGTTACTCTGTACGTCGATCGTACCGCCATGCACGCTTATCGCCCACGAGACGATGCTGAGGCCGAGCCCCGCGCTATACTCACCGCCTCTGGTACTGCCGCGTGCCTCGCTGACTCGGTAGAAGCGGTCGAACAAGTGCTCCAAGTGTTCGGCTGCGATACCGATACCACTGTCTGTGATACTGAGGATGGCGAAGCCCGGATCCGTCGTCAGATCCACCGTCACGATACCGGCCGGCTTGTTGTACTTGATCGCGTTCGACAAGAGATTGCCGACAAGCCGCATCAAGAGGGTCTGATCGCCCCGCAGGAACACGCCCTCATCCAGGCGCCGAAACAGCTGTATCTCCAGACGCTCGGCCTCGTCCTCGTAGGTCTCTACGACCATCTCGCAGAGCTCTGTGAAGTCGATCGACTCCATCTCGAGCTCCACTTGCTTACGGTCCGCCCGTGTTAGAAGCATCAGCTGATTCAGCGTGTCGGCCATCCCTTCGGCTCGAAGACGGATACGCTCCAGTGCATGGAGGCGCTCGTCCTCATCGGCTCTTGGGTCCAGACCCCGTTCTGCTTGGGCACGGATCGCCGCGATCGGCGTGCGCAGCTCATGCGAGGCATCGGATGTGAATTGCTGCTCGATGCGGAAGCGCTCTTGGAGACGGGCGAAGAGCAAGTTGAAGTTCTCGGCTAGCGTGTGGATCTCGTTGGGGCTGCCCTCAGCGAGTAGGATTCGCCTCTCTAGATCCTGACTGCCCTCGATCTCGAGGACTGTCTGATTGATGCTCTGTATGGGGCGAAACGCGCGCTTAGTAATCAGATAACCGATGAAGATGACTAGGCCTGCGAGCACCGGCAGTAAGACCTTGGTCAGTGTCAGCAGCTCTGCCATCACGCTGTCGCTCGCCAAGCTGCTCGAGATGCCGCGTACCCAGATGGAGGTGCTCCGGTAGTTTACAACGAGGTCGTAGACGTTCCAGCTTGCTGCCGGGTCACCCGAGTCAATCGTCTGGTGACGATCCGATATCAGGGGCGTCGAGGCGGGGAAGTCGCCCGGGATGGAACCGAGCACCAGCTCGCCGTTCCCATCATAGATCAGGAGATTCACACCTCGTGTGAAGAGATCCAGCGTATGGCTGATCTCGATGCTCTCATCTGTGAATTCGATTTGTTCGAAGGCGTGGTGGACTGCATCCTCGATCGTCTTCTGTGATGAGAGGCGAATCGTCTGCTCCCCCAGCACGAACAAGAGGCCGAAGACCAGTAGCAGGAGGAGGATCATGGCGCCGGCATAGTAGGCCGTGACCCGATAGATGATCGAGTGTCGCTTCTTCATCTTGTTGCCTCGTCCTCCCTCAGCACATAGCCGCTGCCTCGCACCGTGTGGATGAGCGGCGAATCGAAGCCGTGGTCAATCTTCTTGCGAAGATAGCGGATATAGACATCGACGACGTTACTGCCGCCCTCATAATCGTAATTATAGATGGCCTGCTCGATGCGCTCGCGTGAGAGCACGATGCCCGGGTTTCGCATCAGGTATTCGAGCAGACTGTATTCGCGGGCGGACAGCGAGATCACCAGGCCGCCACGACGCACCTCCTTGGAGGCCGTATCAAGCGTCAAATCACCGACTTCTAGCACGTTCGTAATCTCGTCGGTGGGCAGTCTCCTGCCGAGCGCGCGGATGCGTGCGATGAGTTCATCATATGCAAAGGGCTTCACAAGATAATCATCCGCCCCCGCATCGAGGCCGGCTACGCGATCTTCGATTCTGTCTCTGGCGGTCAGGAGGAGGACCGGCGTGCCGATCTTCTCTTGGCGTGTACGGCGGAGGATCTCGATTCCGTCTATCCCCGGCAACATGATATCCAAGATGATGACGTCATACGTGGTCATCAGGATGTAGTCCATGGCATCGAGGCCACTCTCACAGGCATCGACGGTGTGCCCGTCTCGGCTGAGGCGAGTCACAACGCTCTCTCGGATATCCGGTTCGTCTTCTACATATAAGAGGCGCATGGCAATCGCTCCTTCCTCAGATCGTTCCTAAATCATGTTGATTTCAGTGTAGCAGATGCAGATGAGAGATGTTTGAGCAATTCTCATTTTACTTTAATCTTCGCGGCTTAGACTGTAGATGAACAAGGGACAGATACATGAATCAAGGAGGAGCTACCCATGTTAAGCAGAAACAAGAAGTGGATACTCGGCATCTTAGCCGCAGCCGTCGTCGTCACCGCCTCGGTGGTCATCGCCGTACGAGAGGGGAATCGCTATGCACATGCAGGAGCTGCCGGCAGCGTTGCACCACAGATCACGGCCCCGACGACCGACACAAGTCAAGATACAAATACAGTTACAGACACAAGCAGCGATGAGCAGATCACCCCGATCGTAGAATATGGCCGTAGATTCATTACGAGAGATCAAGCCATCAATATCGCGCTCGACCAGGTGCCGGGTGCAAGTCGCAAGCATCTTCGTGACGTCCAGCTGGACAACCCCCATAGCAGCAAGCCGGAATATGAGATCGAGATCTACATGGACGGTATCAAGACTGAAGTCGAGATCGATGCCTATACAGGAGAGGTCCTCGAGATCAGCAGAGAAGAGAAGCACTACGGCCACTCTGATGCACATCTGGCAGAAACACCTGGCACCGTAGCGACTGATCCCCCGCAGACCGCTGCAACAGAAGCCCCGAAGCCGAGCACCACAGAAGCGCCCAAACAGAGTGCTACGGAAGCCCCCAAGCCGAGCACCACAGAACCCCAGCAGACATCCGCCGATCGCTTCATCTCCATGGATGAAGCCGTAAGCATCGCTCTCGCCCAAGTGCCTGGTGCCACTAGCGTACACGTAGACGAAGTCTCGTTTGAGTGGGACGATGGTCGCCCCGAGTGGGAGGTCGAGATCGAGTATGGTGGTCTCGAGTATGAGATCGAACTTGATGCCAGAGATGGCCGTATCTTAGAATTCAAACAAGAAGAGAAGAACAAGCCGTATGTAGAGCAGCCGGATCGTGATGTGAATCTCTCCGATCTACTCACAAGAGAGCAAGCGATCGCGATCGCCCTCGCTCAGGTTCCGGGTGCCACTAGCGTACACGTAGACGAAGTCTCGTTTGAGTGGGACGATGGTCGCCCCGAGTGGGAGGTCGAGATCGAGTATGGTGGTCTCGAGTATGAGATCGAACTTGATGCCAGAGATG
>CAZLEA010000054.1:0-11153 GCA_964558445.1 uncultured Oscillospiraceae bacterium
CTCAACCTAAACTCGTATCAAACTTCGCGGACACCGACCCATCGAAGCTGTGAAGCCACAGATCCAGGCTATACGAGACCTTGCAAGATGCTTCGAGCTGCCAAGACATATACGGCGCAGACGAGTACATCTCACCCACGTCGGCTAGTTTGTCACTCATGAGATTACATCTCATCCAGGATACGGCCATGTATCCTCGAGAACGGAAGCGGCAGCACATAGTGATCCCAGCGGCGTATCAAGCGCACGACATAGCGAACATCGAAGTCGATTCGCCGAACCTCGCACTTCGCCTGCCTGGCTAGAAACGGGACCAGCTTCTTGACCTCGTGTCTCGGTCCTGTCGGACCGTCCAGCGAGAGGGCGAAGATTCTGCCTCTTCGGCCACTGATCTCCACGATCTCTCTTAGGTTATCGCGTATACCGACTCCGTCCTTGGTGCGGATGGGATTCACGCCGTTCTTCTGAACAATATATGAGATGATATCGCCGCGCCAATCGGCGGTGATGATGACATCAACCGGAACCAGTTCATGCCTGTAGCGCGTGATCAGGAGCATCAAGAGCGTGCTGTCACCGTGCCAATAGCCGAGCATCTCGGTCTCGTTTAAGATTGCAAGCGAATCCAGGTCGAAGCGACAAGTCTTCGCGACAAGACGCAAATAGCCGTAGAGCAGCGGTGCAATAACGCGGGAGATGAATCGCTGGGTTCTGGTTCTCGTATCAGTTGATATCGTAGCGGAGTGCGACATGACCGGGTACCTCTTCTAGTATAGCCTGATAGTGTCTCTCCACTATACCAGCAATACTACTCGCGCGGTACTCTCTGGCGGTCTCGTAGGCGCCAAGGCGCATCTTCTCGTAGGCTTCTGTCGACGACATGACAGCCTGAACCTGATCGGCCCACAGCTGCGTATCGAGCGGCGTTCGCTGCCCGTTTAGCCCGTTCTTGACGATATCGTTGACCCCGCTGCCCTCGACTGCGACGACGGGCAGACCTGCTGCCATGCCCTCTAATAAGACGATGCCTTGGGTCTCGGATTGCGAACTGAACAAGAAGAGATCGCTCGCATTGTAGTAGTTCACCAAGTCCTCATGGGGCACACGGCCGATGAAGTGCACGATATCCGCCAAGCCAAGCGCCGCGGCTTCTGCAATCAGGGCCTCTCGCTCCGTACCGTCGCCGATGATCATGACTCGGAAGGCTTCGGTCCACTGTCCGTGAAGCTTCGCCAGCGCACGCAGCATAAACGAGAAGTTCTTCTCCTTCTCGAGGCGACTGACACAGATGAAGACGTTTGGACAGTCCAGCTCATCGCGAAGCGCCTTGGCTCTCTCTTGGTCATAGACGAAGTCGGCATCGGCAAGCCCGGTCGGCAACACCTCCACCCGTTTGTGTACGTTCTCACGGATCAAGTAATCTCGGATCTCGGGCGAGGGCGCGAAGACCATGTTGCACTTGTTGGCAAACGCTCGGTTATGCTTCTTGACGATCTTCTCAGCTGTCTTGTAGGTCAGACTGTTGTCGCGATCCTTGTTCGCATATTCGGGTAAGACGACGTGCAGATACTCCTCATAGCGCGTGTGATAGGTGAAGGTCAGAGGAACATCGAAGTGCCTAGCCAGATGCATCGCGGTATGGCCCATCAGCATCGGATGATGCGTGTGGATGATGTCATACTTCCCGGCCACAAACTTCTTCTTGATCGCACGATCAAACATATTCGGCACGGTGTAACCGCCCTTCAAGACCTTCTTGAAGATCTTGAAACGATAGACGCCCTCTTCGGGCACTTGATTCTTATAGTAAGGGGCAAAGATATCCACAAGATGCCCACGCATACGCAGCCCCTCGGCCAGGCGCTCGACCGAGATCGGAACACCGCCGACAAACGGCTTGTAGTTGTTCGTGAACATCGCAATACGCATCGCTTGCTTCCCCCTTCTTCTCATCGTCGTCCTCTGCTTCCTACCCTAGAGATTCGCTAGCCACTTGAGCGCCGGTGATCCGAAGAAGTAGCCGGCACCGATAAACACGCCGTTCCAGATCAAGATACCCAGTGCGGAATACGCAGTATAACCGTAGAAGTTCATCTTGATCGTACCAGCCGGTATCGAGATAATCGTGCGGATCGCGGGAAATAACTTCGCTAGCAAGAGCCCGTAATAGCCCTTCTCGTTTACTTGAGCGATCGCCTTGTCGAGGGCGGCTCCCTGCTTCTTGAACTTGGACTTGAACCAGGTCAAGATCGGATTCCCAACGAAATAGCCAAGGAAATAAAGCAGCCAACTGCCGATCAAACCGGCAGCCGTCGAGACAAGTAAGACCATGATGAAGCGACTGCCCAGTTCACGGGCCCATATGCCGGCCATCGGCATGATGACACCTGCCGGGAAACCGGGCAGATTCAAATATTCCAGAAACACGATGATAAACACCGCGAGCATACCGTACTTCGTCAGATACTCGATGAATACGTCAAGATTCATGTATTCCGCCTCCTAACTCTATTCTAAGGCTAACAGAGTTGTTTGGAAATCTCCTTTGCTATTTATTAAGATTATATGTCAGGATAAGTATAGTAGAATAAAGCTATCAGGAGGACTATGCTATGACATCTGCCAATCTCATCTTCGCCAGCTTGATTGATCGTACGATACAAGAGATCGGTGTCGGTACCAGGACGAACGGCTATGGCGGCTTCGGTCCCAAGCTGCGTGGTCACTTCAATTCGGCAGGTCTCGGGCAGACGCTACTCTTCGTCAACAGTAAGACGAAACCGACGATCCGGATTGAGCGAAGCGACGCCAAACCAATCTACATCAGCCTCGACACGACGGAGGCGACAAACGAACTCTATGAGGCACTAAGCCAAATCAAATTGGGGGAAATAAGATAATGTCAAATCAATGCCTGGACCTAATCCAAAACCGTTACTCCTGCCGCAGCTTCACAAGCGACATACCAAACGAGGCAGATATGCTCCAGATTCTCACAGCCGGTCTCCAAGCACCGAGCGCAGTCAACCGCCAGCCCTGGGCCATCACCTACATTGAGGACCAAGACCTCGTTAAACGAATCGAGGAGACGGCGATCGATTACTTCAGAGTAGCAGAGGATCAGAGCAGTTATGAGCGAATCACAGAGCGTGGCAATGGCATCTTCTACGGTGCCAAGACCCTGGTACTCATCAGTATCGATAACACCATGCGAGATGCAGCCCTACTCGATGCGGGCATCGTCACACAGAACATCGTGCTGGCGGCCGAGTCACTCGGCTACAACACCTTGATCTGCGGTATGACCAGAGCCGCCTTCCTCCATGAGACCAAGGGTGAAGCGCTTCTGGGAGAAGTCGGCTTCAAGGAGGACTACGTGTTCGCCGTCTCTGTCCTCATCGGTCACGCGAAGGATACAAGAGAGCCACATACAATCGATTTGTCGAAGCTGTCACGCATCTAAGCGAATTTCGCGAATCGGCTTCACATACTACAGGCAACACAAAAAACGCAACACAAGAAGACCTAGAGAGGATAAGCACTTGTCCATCACCATACAGATTGCATGTCGAGCGCTCGCCGAGTTCGTCCATCGAAGCGGCGGCCTCTCCCCGATCAGCTTCGGTAAGCTGGATGCCGGGGACGGTACGAGAACACACCAGGCCTTCTACAAGGCTCTGGACGACTACCTCCCGGGCGCAACGGCGAAGAGCGAAGTAACGCTTCGGGGTACGTTTCATACACCTGAATTGACGCTTGCACTCAGCGGCCGGGTCGATATGCTGGTGTCGATGGGAGAGGGCATGCCTTTTTGTCTCGAAGTGAAGACCGTCGGCGTCCCGCTAAACAAGCTTAGCGACCGAGGTCAAGACGAACACTGGGCCCAAGTTCGCCTCTATGCCTGGCTGCTAGCCATGGAGAATCCCGAGATTGTTCAAACAAGACCTGCCATACGCTATGCGCTGGCGTACGTCTCCAGAGAGGATATGACGTGTCGAATTCTGCATGAAGAGCTTGGCTATTCCGAGCTTGAAACGTGGTTTCGAGAGACCTGTACGGCTTATCTGAATTTCGCGAACACGCAGCACCGGCATCTGGAGCGTAGTCATGCATCGATCAGGAAGCTTCGCTTCCCCTACCCGAGCTTGCGTACGGGCCAGCGCGAATTCATGGAGCGCGTCTTACGTAATCTGCGCAGTCGTACGCCGCTGCTCGTCCAGGCACCGACCGGAACGGGTAAGACGATGTCGACCTTGTACCCTGCGATCAAGGGGCTTGCGGCGGGACTGCATAAGCAGATCTTCTACCTCACGGCCAAGACGTCGACGCGCGAGGTGGCAGCCGAGAGTCTAAAGGCACTTAGGGACGCGGGTCTCATCATCCGCTCGGTCAATATGACAGCTAAGGAGAAGCTCTGTCTCCTGCCCGAGATCTACTGCGAGCCGCAGATCTGCCCGTACGCCAGGAACTACTACAAGAATATCGGTAGGGCGCTGGAGGATGCGCTCTTGATTCAGGATCTGAATGCGGAGTCGATTCTGGAACTGGCGAAGAAGCACAAGGTCTGCCCCTTCGAACTCCAGCTCGATGCCGCCCTCTACGCGGATGTAGTCATCTGCGACTACAACTATGCCTTTGATCCAAGGGTTAGACTCGATCGCTTCTTCAGCGAGAACGTCTTCCACTACTGTCTCCTGATCGATGAAGCACATAACCTACCCGATCGAGCAAGAGAGATGTATTCTGCGACCTTGTCCGAGGCGGAGCTGAAGCAGGCGATGAAGGCCATCGAACAAGTCGACCCGAGCATACTGTCTGTCTTCCTCCCGATCGAGTACTACATGCAGACACTGTCGGCGGCGCTGATAGGGACGCAAGTCGGTAATCCGATCGATCCGGACAATGAGAGAGCGACGGCAGCCTGGCCGCTGGTTGAACAGGAAATGAAGGCCTCCGGCGTGATGCAAGCCGAGCGGTTTCGCGGAGCAAGGGAGCTACCGAAGCACTTGATTCGCATGCTCTGGACGTTTACCGGGCAGCTAAGAGACGTGTTGGACGGGATCGACGATCATAAGCTCAAACAAGATATCCTAGACTTCTACTTCAACGCGCGCTACTTCCTGCGCGTAGCGGACGAATTCTGGTCGGATCGCTATGTGTTGACGGCGGGCTTGCAGGGCCCAAGCCTCGAGCTTCGCCTCCTCTGCCTCGATGCATCGGATCGCATCTTGGGTCGTTTCCGTAACTACCACAGCAGCATCTTCTTCTCCGCGACACTAGCCCCGATCGAGTACTTCTCCCAGGCCTTCTGTGGGACGGCTTACGACGACAAGCCCGATACGATGATACTCTCGTCGCCGTTCCCTCGTGAGAACCTGCTCTTGGCAGTAGCAAGCGGCGTCGAGACGGTATACAAGGAGCGGCAGAGCAGTCGAATCGACTTGGCCAAGGCGATCGCGCTCGGTATCATCCGAGCCGGCGGTAACAGCATGGTCTTCTTCCCCTCCTACAGCTACATGAATCAGATCCTGCCGCTCGTGCGCCAGGTGCTCGGCGACTATCCGGCGGATATCATGGTGCAGAGTCAGAATATGAGCGAGTCTGCGAGGCAGGCCTATATCCGGCGTTTCGCCGGTGGTGGGGATTCGGGTCGTACGGTTGCCGCCTTCGCCGTTCTGGGCGGTGTCTTCTCCGAAGGTATCGACCTCGTCGGAGAGCAGATCAAGGCGGTTATCGTGGTCGGTGTGGGGCTGCCCCAGATCAGTCCGGAGCGAGAGATTCTGCAGCAATACTACCAGATGCATGGGCTCGGCGGTTTCAACTTCGCGTACCTCTACCCCGGTTTCAATAAGGTCTTGCAGGCGGCAGGGCGCTTGATTCGAAGCGAGACGGATACGGGCCTCATCCTCTTGATCGACAGCAGGTATGAGCGAGCGGATTATCACATGCTCTTCCCAAACGAGTGGGTGCCGGTGTTCTGTGCGGATTTGAAGGAATTAAATGAGTGCTTGCTAAGTATCCCGCGTGACTAAGTGGTCGGAGAGACTAGAACTGGTTTAGCATGTTTAGTTTCGTATAGTATTTGTCGAGATTCCAGGCCAGATACTGCCTGGTGAAGCGACCGAGTTCGGAGACGAGTACCTCTTGACTCTCGAATTGGTAGAGCCGGTCAAGCGGCGCCGTGGAGAACCAATCGATGGCGGCGAGTGTCGCGCCGGACAGATCCAGCGAGGAAGCCTCGCGGGCGAGTTCCCGATAGGCGTTGGTGGGCGGTTTCGGACGATGCTCGAAGCAGACAAGCCCCATCCGCTCGAAGTCGAAGCATGCGGCTTCGTCTGGCGGCAGCGCACGGCCGCACTCGGCACAGTGTGCGAGGTCCAGGCCATAGCCGCTGAGTCTCATCAGGCGTATCTCACAGGCATGGACGACGGCTAGCGGCTCCGGCTGATCCCGTTCCAGCGCGGCCATCGCACGGGCCATCAATTCATAGAGCTCGCCGGATGCCTCATCGGGCAGCAGCAGATCCTGCAGTAATTCAGCCAGATGCGAGGCACAAGTCAGGCGCTCGATATCCGCCTTGACCTTCGGGAAGGTGTAGACGAGGTCTGCGCTGTTGATGGTGTAGCGGCCTTTGTAATCGAAGAGCTGATAATCGCCGAGCGTGAGAAACTCTGTGCCCAGCATCAAACCGGAGCGACTGCGCCTGGCGCCCCTCGCTCTGGCATCAATCAGGCCCAGTTCCGGCGTCAGAATACTGCAGAAGCGATCGGCTTCCGAGAAATTCGTCGTGCGCAAAACCAGGCCTCGACTGTTCTTCTGTGTCTTGTTACTCATCTCGCCCCTTACTTCCGGGCACTCACTTCTTATCGCCGTAGGCGAAGCCCAGAGAGGTCAGTATGCTGCTCTTGTTGCGCCAGTCCGGACGCACCTTGACGAAGCACTTCAGGTAGACCTTGCAACCTAAGAGCTCCTCCAAGCGGATACGGGCGGACGAAGAGATGCGCTTGAGATTCTGGCCGTTTCTGCCGATAATCATGCCCTTGTGACTGTCCTTGTCGCAGAGTATGCTAGCCTCGATACGAACCAGCTTGCGGTCGTATTCGTCCGTCGGATTATCCGCCGCTATCTCCTCGAAGGTCTCGATCAAGACAGCGGTACCGTGCGGAATCTCCTGATGCATGTAGAACAGGAGCTGCTCACGGATGTACTCGGCGGCAAGCTGACGCTCCGACTGATCGGTATAGTCATCCGGATCGAAGAGCATCGGTCCCTCGGGCAATTCCTCTTGGAGCAAGTCCAAGAGCTCCTCGACACCGTCTCCGCGTGTGGCAGAGATCGGGATGATGTTGCGGAAGGGGTGCAGGCGATGATAGCGCGCGATAATCGGCAGCAGCTCAGGCTTGGGCAAGTCGTCTGCCTTGTTGATCGCCAGCACGAGCGGTGTATTCGAACGCTCGGCGGCCGCTATGACGTTCTTCTCCATCTGTGTGATCTGTGATCTGCCGGAGTCGATCATGAGCAAGATGACGTCTGCATCTTCGACCGCGGACCAAGAATCCTTCATCATGTATTCGTCCAGGCGATGCGTGGACTTATGGAGACCCGGCGTGTCGATGAAGACCAACTGAGCGTCATCTCGGTTGACAATCGAGCGGATATTATAGCGAGTCGTCTGTGCCTTGGCCGATGTAATTGCGATATGTGTGCCGGTCAAACGGTTTAGGAGCGTCGACTTGCCGACGTTCGGGCGACCGACAATCGCAACGAAGCCGGACTTGAAGCCCTCGGGCAGCTCTCTTGGCAAGACGAGCTCGTAGCCAGGCCCACCGTCACGGTCTGCCTCTGCCTTGTCTTCTCCCGCGTCTTCGTTGTCGTCTTGTGCTTCTTCGGCATCACCCGATAGCGCAGCGGAGAGTACGTTCTCTCCTTCGGTTCGATCGAGGCCGGCCTCACTCAAGATAGCGTCTGCTTCCGCCTGCATCAGCGCCTCCATCTCGTCATCTTCGTGATCGTAGCCGAGCAGGTGCAGTAGGCCGTGGAGGGCTAGGAACACGATCTCGCGCTCCTCGCTGTGACCGTACTCCTTGGCTTGTTCGGCGGCCGCCTCGAGCGAAATCAGGATATCGCCCAGGTTATACAGGCTCTCCTCGATCTCGCCGTCTTCGTTCTCCAGCACCTCGAAGTCCCACTCTTGGGGTTCCTCGTTCAGGACACCGTTCGTGAGATCGTGCATCGGAAACGAGAGGACATCTGTCGTCTCGTTTATACCTCTGTTCTCCTTGTTGACGCTCTTCATGCGACTCTCGCCGACAAACATCAAATTGACCGTCACGGTCGAATCGGCCAGCGCCTCACTAGACGCTGCCTCAGTTCTTCTCCACGCCTTGTCTAAGACTGTCTCTAGCCTCGGGCGGATCAGCAAGAGAACTTCCTTTTTGTACTTGCGTTGCAGATTCTGGACGTGGATTCTCATCCGGGTACCTCACTCTTTCGTGGAATTGTCCTTGATACACTTGCATGAAGGACTTGATTATCAATTCTACATCCTTGAACGACAGACCGGACTCGACGAGTTGGTCTTGGTCGATCTTCCCCTTGGCAATCTTGCGAGCAAGCTGCTCGGCGTCTTCGAGATTATTCGTCTGCGTAGACTTCATGGCAGCCTCCATCGAGTCGGCCAGCATCACGATACCGGACTCCTTGCTGCTTGGCACAGGCCAGGGATAGCGGAAATCATCGGGATTCGGGAGTTCTGTTCCCCGTTCTTCGGCCTTCTTTTTGGCCGCGTAGTAGAACGAGGCCTGGAGCGAATTGCCGTGGTGCTCCATGATAATACGCTGGATCGGAAGCGGCAAGCGATAGCGTTTGGCGGTCCGTAGTCCGGCGGACACATGTCCCATGATGAAGCGCACCGAGTCCTCCGGTTCCATCGTATCGTGGATATTGAAGCCGTCTTGGTTCTCCGTGAACATCTCGGGGTGCTCAAGCTTACCGATGTCGTGGTAGTAGGAGCCGACACGACAGAGCATGCCGTCCGCACCGACCGCCTCGGCTGCGGCCTCCGAGAGATTGGCGACCATCATGGAGTGCTGGTTCGTACCCGGCGCTTCCAAGAACAAGCGCTTGAGCAGCGGTTGACTCGGCTGCGAGAGTGAGATCAGCGTAATCGGTGAGACGGAACTGATGAAGGTCTCGAAGATCGGCGTGATACCGATCGCACCGACGGCGGACAAGGCTGCAGCGATGGTCACTGTCACCACATTGTTCGAGATGACGGGCATGCTACTGCTGCCGAGCATCCCGTAGATCAAGGCGGCAACACCGGTACCCAGCGCACTGAAGACGATCATCCAGACCTGCGAATCGCGCCTGCGATAGGCTGCGGACAGGTAACAGGCCAGCATACTGCCCATCAGTGAGATGAACAGGAAGCCAGTACTCATAAACGTCATCGGCAGAACAGCTAGGATCAAGAGCAGGCTCATAACAATCGCCGTCCGCAGGCCGAAGTACATAGCGATCAATATACTGGCGAAATAGATCGGTGCGGCAAGCGTCGAGATATCGGTGATGTAGCCTGATACGCCAAAGGGTATCACCAAACTCAGCACCAACACCGTCCGGTCACCGGCACGCGTCACCTTGTACTGGCGTTCGTAGTAATTCAGATAGACGAGGCCGAGCGTCAAGAGCGCGAGATCCAAGAGAGCCAGCCCCCCGAGGAGGCGCCAATCGATGCGGTCGTCCACGATGAGATCCAATTGCGTGAGTTGGTCGAAGATGTCGGCCGTGACGGTGTCTCCGACACTTAGGATTCTGGTACCGGCAGGGATCACGTCGGGATTACTCATGACGCGGTCGTACTCCGCCTTGCGAGCCGCCTCGGTCGCCGCTTCGTCATAGACCAGATTCGGTCTCAGGTAGATTCGGAGGATGCGACCGACGAGCTCGTACTCGCTTTTGAAGAAATCAACGGAATTAACCAGGCTTGCAACCCTCGAATTGATTGTGGCGGCCAGGATCGTGTTGTCCATCTCCTCTTGCATGATGAGGCCTGCAATCTCCTCGCTCTGCCGCGACACGCTCTTGTAGATCGAGTCCTCTAGCCCAAGCAGTAGCTTCGCATCCGCTTCGGGGAAGCTGACGTTCTCCTCCTTGGCCAGTCGCTCGACCATCACGGTCGCCGCCGCAGACAGCGCACTGTCGCTGATGACGGGCGGCTTCGTGTTCGTGTTGTTCGCAACCGGCGTGACAGCTGGCGTCGGTGTCAGACGAATCTCATCTCCCGTCGGATCGTTCTCCGGCACGGGCGTGACCACAGCTTGTCCTGCAAGCTCGTTTGCTTCTCGCACCAATTGGGCGCGGATCTCGTCTGTTAACAAGAAGAACGCTTGCAGCTGTGTCATATTCTGTTCCACGATCGCGTTCGATCTCGTCATGATATGATTCACGCGACTAGATGCCTCGATCGCGCGCTGCTCCGTCTTCTTGATATCGTTGACATCTTGTTGCGTCGTGATATCGACGGTCGAAATCGTGCCGATCTCAAGGTCGTAACTCTCCGGCAGGGCATGGAAGTACTGGAACACCACTACACTTGCGTAGAACGCAAGCACAATCAGAACTTGGCCCGCTCTAGAGAGTACAGTCTTCTGCTTCAACGATGCTGCCTCCGTTTCTCATGGCTGTCGTAAGCCCTAATGATGCGCTGTACGAGGCCGTTGCGAACCACGTCTTGGTCCGTGAGCTCGACAATATTGATACCGTCGACTTGTTTCAGGATATGTGACGCGTCCTTCAGACCGCTGCGCTTATCGTTTGGCAAATCGATTTGGGTAATATCGCCCGTCACCACCGCCTTCGAATTGAAGCCGATACGGGTCAGAAACATCTTCATCTGCTCGGGCGTCGTGTTCTGCGCTTCGTCCAGGATGATAAACGAGTTGTCCAGGGTACGGCCGCGCATATAAGCCAGTGGCGAGACCTCGATCACGCCCTTCTCCAGGTTTGCGTGATACGTCTCCGCACCCATCAAATCAAACAAGGCGTCATAGAGCGGTCTCATATATGGGTCGACCTTCATCTGCAAGTCGCCGGGCAGGAAACCAAGCTTCTCCCCCGCCTCTACCGCAGGTCTCGTCAAGATGATACGC
>CAZLEA010000055.1:0-10314 GCA_964558445.1 uncultured Oscillospiraceae bacterium
GAGGGCGTAGACCCGACATGGGATGCCGGTGTGGTGAAGAAGACCTACGCGATCGGTGACTATACCTGGATTGACGAGAACAACGACGGTATCCAGGATCCGAACGAAGATCCGCTAGTCGGTGTCAAGGTTGAACTGTTCGATGAGAACGGTAACAAGCTTGCAGAGACAGTAACAGATGAGAACGGCCGCTACATCTTCGATGACCTGGAAGCAGGCAAGTACCAGATCAAGTTCACCTTGACCGAGGAACAAGCGAAGCTCTACGAGTTCACGAAGAAGAACGCAGGCAGCAACAACGGTTCGGATTCCGATGCGGATCCCGAGACGGGTTGGACGGTAGTCATTGACCTTGGCGATCACAATACATCGCTGACCAAGGACTACAAGCACCAGACAGTTAACGCGACAGAGGGCATCGATCCCACATGGGATGCCGGTGTCACAAGGAAGCCTGAGCCTGTTACCCCGACACCTACACCCGGTGGCGACATCGATGGTGGTGACAAGGAGCCGACGAAGCCTACAGATCCTGCACCTACACCTGGTGGTGGTACAGGCGGAGGTACGAAGCCGCCGACCGGAGAGATTCCGATCATTGGTAACTTCATCTCCACAGGTCTCATGGTAAGCCTCGGCGTACTGGCACTCTTGCTGATCAGCTTCGGTATCACCATGCTGGCCCGCAATAAGCGAAGAGAACTGTCACAAGACTCGACTGAGAACAAGTAGGACGTATATAGAATATAGATCTGCAGCGCATGCCTGTTTGGAGTAGGCATGCAGGAGCAGGTCGGATGAAGCAGTAGACTTAGGGGGACGGTGGCAGGTGTAATTCCTGTTATCGTCCTTCCTACCATTAGAGACATGTACCTCAGCCGTGCTGATGGTAGACACAGAGCCGGAGGCGAAGCCACATGAACCAGACCGATAAGCAATCTGCGAAGCGAAGCGAGATTCGCTCCAAGCAGACAGGCGGCCACAAGCATAAACGGGGGCGAAGACCGCTCGCATGGCTCTTCATGCTAGCCGGCTTGGTCCTGATCGCTGTCGTTGGCGCTATGGTCCTAGAGCAAGTGAAGATGTACCGGTTCTCCGAGCAGAACCGACTCGAACTAGAAGCGCTACGCACGCCGGCAAGTGATCTGGTAGATGCGATTCTGGCGAAGCCGGATGATAACGAAGATTCAGAAGACCGCTATGTGCACAGGCCCGCTAGCCACAGCGAGGATGACGATAAGTTGCAAGCAGTCACTTCGATCAAGGGCTATCCGCTAGATGAAGAGACGATGGCGAACTATAAGAAGATCTTGGAGCAATATCCTGATTTCAAGGGCTGGATCGAGTTACCGGGTTGGGGCATCTCCTATCCGATCTTCACCGATGAGGAGAATCCGCTGAAGTACGAGCGCATGACGAGAGACGGTGAGTTCTCCTATCTCGGCGAAGTCAACTACCAGGGAAATCCGCTTCGCAGCAACAACATGATGGTCTTCGGTCATACGCTGACCGATGGATCCGGCTTCTCGAAGATCGATAAGCTGCCCGATCAAATGGATAGCATCAGCGAGGAACAACGGCTGATCTTCATCGACTTGGTCGAGACCGGCGAGCGCTATGCCTATAGGATTGCAAGTTCGGCTTACTTCCCGCGTGAGGATACCAGATGGTTTCGTTCGGACTTCGACAGCTCCGAAGAGTATCAGACGTGGCTCGGCGAGGTAGCCGGAATTCACGACTATACGGGCCCGATCATCTCACTGTTCACCTGTAAGAATGCGAATGGGAGTATTAAGACGGCGTCCTTTGGTATACCGATCGAGCTTGGCTAGGAACAATTCATAAATTTGACAAGTAGGGGGGATCTTCGGATCTCCCTTATTTGTTGTGTGGAGGATCTAGACATCCATGTCTGCAATTGCTGCAGCTGTCTTCGCCTCTCCGGAACGTCTCTCAGAGAGGATGAGGCCGAGCAGAATCAAGGCTGTGCCAAGAGCGGCCAGCCAAGTGATGGTCTCATTTAGGATCAAGACGGAGCTGATCACGGTCACGACCGGGACCAGATAGATGTACATGCTGGTGCGGATCGCGCCGAGTCGTAAGACGGCAAGCGCCCAAGTGACGAAGCAGAGGGCGGAGGCACCGAGGCCTAAGAAGAGCAAGTTGGCTGTGTTGAGGGGTAGGAGGAAACGCGCAGGATCCCAGTCGAAGGGGAGGAAGAAGAGTGCGGGTAGCATGAAGAGGAGCCCGTAGTAGAAGGCGCGTCGGGTCGTCTGTATCGTGTTATAGCCGTAGTGGCTGATCCGTTTCGTGAGCACGGAGTAGATGGCCCAGACGATGGCCGCCAAGATAGCGAGCAGGTCACCGATGGGATTGAGTTCGAGCACGACGCTCCCGTTGAAATGGATGAGGAAGACGCCGACGAGCGCGACCACGAAGCCGACGAGGAAGTTTCGGTTTAGCTTCTCATCCTTCAAGATGAGCTTGGAGAAGAGCGCGGTGAAGAAGGGCGAGATCGAGAGAATCACGCCGACGTTGGACGCAAGCGTGTACGTGAGGGCGATGTTCTCCATCAGGAAGTAGAGCGTGATACCGCAGAGACCCGCAGCTGCGAACAAGGCTTCTTGCTTCGGCTTCAGCCCCTTCAAGCGCTTGGGGTAGGCGATCGTGAGGGCGAGGCTTCCGATGAGGAAGCGATAGATCAGAATCTCGAGCGGTGTGAAACTTGCAAGTAGCAGCTTCGTTGAGATGAAGGTCGTGCCCCAGGTGATGACCGTCAGCACGGCAGCCAAGTGCCCCGCTAGCTGTTTGTTTCTACTCATAACGATGTACGGGCTCCGCCCGGAGCGCCTACCTCCCCTCGATGCTTAGCCAACAATATAGCCCGAGGAGGTAGACGCGTCAAGGCGAGATACCAAGTTGTCACGTTGTATTATGAGGCGCTTAGCCTCTGCGATTCGTGTAGGTTGTATGGAGCAGCTTGTGCGCCAGATCGGAGTTCGGTTCGCCGTAGAAGTCCTCATAGAGGCGGAGGATGTCCGGATTCTCCTGGGACTTGCGGTAGTCGGACTGCTTGTCGATCTTGACGAGGGTCGCCTGACGACCACCGAGCTCGCTGATACGGGTCGGGACCGGATGCCCCGCGCCGCTGATGCAGCCGCCCGGGCACGCCATGATCTCAATCAGATCGTAGCCGATGTCCTCGCCTGCGATCAGGCGCTGGATGAAGGGCTCGGCGTTATGCAACCCGCTGATGACGGCGACTCGCACCGTCTGCCCCTTGATCTCGATCGCCGTTTGCTTGACGCCCTCGAAGCCGCGCAGTACCTCGAACTCGAGCGGTTCGGCATAGACTTCGCCGCTTAGGATCTCGCCTGCCATGCGAAGCGCTGCCTCTGCCACGCCACCGGATGCTCCGAAGAGGATGCCGGCACCGGAGACGCGCTTGTAGGGCTCGTCGAAATCTTGTGGTACGACTGTGCGGATATCGAAGCGGGTCAGGCGCACGATGTCGAGCAGTTCGCTCGTCGTGAGGACGGCATCGACGTCTCTGTTGCCCGTCTCATCGGTGAATTCGGGACGCGAGGCCTCTGCCTTCTTCGCCATACACGGCACGATCGACACGACGTAGAGGTCGTCTCGGGGGATACCGGAGAGCTTGCCGTAGTGTTCTTTGACCGTTGTACCCATCATCTGCTGCGGCGACTTGCAAGTCGACAGATTGGATATCAGCTCGGGGTAGCGCTTCTCGACGAAGTTTACCCAACCAGGGCAGCAAGACGTGAACTGGGGCATCTGTCCGCCGTTGTTCACGCGATCGAGGAATTCGCTTGTCTCTTCCAAGATAGTTAGATCTGCGGCAAAGGTAAAATCAAACACCTTATCAAACCCGATTCCCTTGAGGAGACCGGCCATGAAGGGGGCGACTTCCGTCGTGGAGACACCGAATTCGGCCGAGATGACCGAGCGCACGGCCGGCGCGACGAAGGCGACCACCGTCTTCTTCGGATCGTGCAGGGCCTTGAATACTGCAGGATGCTCACGGACGTAGTCGAGCGCGCCGCAGGGACAGGCATCGACACACTGGCCGCAAGAGACGCAGTCCGTCTCGGAGAGAGGGCCGCCGTCCTTGGTCGAGACGATCAGTCTGCCCTCGCGGATGTGATAGCCCAGTACGTCCGGACCCTCGACATCCTTACAAGCTGCGATACAGCGACCGCAGGCGATGCACTTGTTCATGTCGCGGATGATATAGGGGTGATCCGTCTCGACGGGGAAGAAGGGGCGTTCGTGGATCGGCATCTCGAATTCGATGTCGTGAGCGCTCGCCTCATCGCGCAGTTGGCAGTCCATGCGGGCACTGCAGCCGCACTTCAGACAGCGAGACGCTTCTGCAATCGCGCTGGCTTCGTCCATCGTGAGTTCGACTTCTACGAAGCTCTTGGTTCTGGTCTCGACAGGTCTGTGCTCGATCGGCAGACGCATAAACTTCTCGATGCGGCCGAACTCGTCTTGCGGGAGATCCTCCAGCGAACCGCGGCTACAAGAATAATCGATCGGGGCCGGTTTCGGTACGCCCGTATGGAGCCACGAATCGATTGCGATCGCCGCGTGATGACCCGCTCCGACCGCCTGGATGACGGTGGCAGGGCCCGTGACACAGTCGCCGCCGGCGAAGATGCCGGGCTCGTTTGTCATGAAGCTGCGACCGTCGATGTCGATGTCACCCCAGCGGTTGAGGCCGAGCGGCATGTCGTTGTAGAGGAACTGTGTGTCCGTGCTCTGGCCGACTGCCGAGATAATCGTGTCAACCGACATGGTGTACTCGCTGCCCTCGATGGCTATGGGGCGTCTCCTGCCGGAGCGGTCAGGCTCGCCGAGTTCCATTTGTTGGACGAGGAGGTCCTTTTGACCATCTGCATTCATCGTGATACCCAGAGGGGCCGAGAGGAAGTGCATCTCGATGCCTTCTGCAATCGCATCCACGATCTCGAATTCCTCGGCGGGCATCTCGTTTCTCGTGCGGCGATAGATTAGGCTGACGCGCCCTGCGCCCTTGCGTAGTGCCGTACGTGCACAGTCGATCGCCGTGTTGCCGCCGCCGACCACGACGACGTGTTCACCTAGTTCGATCTCGTTGCCGCGCGTGACTTCCTCGAGGTAGTGGATGCCGAGCCAGACGCCGGGCAGATTCTCGCCCTCGATCTGCAGCGCGGTCGCACGCCAGGAGCCGATGCCGAGGAAGACGGCGTCGTATTCTTGTTTCAGTTCTTCGAGGCGAAGCTGGTTGCCCAGTGCCTGATTGCATCGGATCTCGACGCCAAGCTTCGTGATCTGCAAGATCTCGCGGTCGAGCTGGCGCTTGGGCAGTCTGTACTCGGGGATGCCGTAGCGGAGCATACCGCCTGCTTCCGGCAGGCGCTCGAATACCGTGACCTTGTGGCCCAGAATCGCGCTGTAGTAAGCGGTGCTGAGGCCGGCGGGACCCGAGCCGATGACGGCGATTGTCCTGCCTGTGGAATTAGCTAGGGTCGGTTGCCAGGGTTCGTCCTTGGCCAGATCGAGGTCTGCCACGAAGCGCTTCACGTGATTGATCGCCACCGCTTCGTCGACCAGCTCGCGGCGACAGGCAGCTTCGCAGGGGTGCGGACACACACGGCCGCAAGCACTTGGGAAGGGGTTGTTGTCCTTGATAATCTGCAGGGCCGTGTGGAAGTTACCCATCGCGACTTGGTTCAGATAGGACTGGATGTCGATGCCGGCAGGACAGGTGTTGACGCAGGGCGCCGTACAGTCTGCATTGTGATCGCTTAGCAATTGCTCGATCCGAAGATTGCGATAGTCCTTCAGACGCTCGTTCTTCGTCACGATCTGCATGCCGGCTTGGATGGGCGTCTGGCAGGCTTTGACATCACGAACACCCGTCTTCGTATGTAGCTCGACAACACAGAGCCCGCAGTTGCCGTTGGCGCGCTCCAGGCGGATGTCGTAGCAGAGGTGGGGGATGTGGATCTCCTCTTCTTGCAGGGCTTGTAAGATGGTCAGGCCCTCATAGACGGTCCTTGTTTGGCCGTCGATGTTGACCTCCACCCGCTTCAGGTTCTCAATTGATTTCATAGGTTTCCTCCGTCGTTCTTAGTACAGCCATAGACCACAAACAGCGATCCAACAAACCGTTGATCTTCGCGATGGCCGTGCCGTAGTTGGTGATGGCGATGCCGGCATTGTCGGCATGGCGGAGGCGGTATTGCATCTCCTTGGTGTTTAACATACAAGCTCCACAATGCAAAACGAGCTTATATGAACTTAAATCACCGGGGAATGTTCCGCCGCTTGTGACGTCAAATCGTAGGTCCCGGCCCGTATAGGTACGAAGCCAGGCCGGTAATTTGACGCTTCCTATATCGTCACATTGGCGATGGTGCGTACACCCTTCGGCAATGAGGATACGATCTTGATCCTGTAGTGTATCGATTGTCTTGGCTGCCTCTGCTTGGCGCCCCAGATCGCCCTTCATACGTGAGAAGAGCATGCTAAACGAGACGAGCGGCAGTGACTCGGGTATCAGAGGCGAGACCTCATGGAAGACCTGGCTGTCCGTCACGACCAGACGCGGTGCCTTCTGCAGCGATGCCAGCGCCTCCTCGATCTCGCCGGGCTGTACGCAGATGCCGATGGCCGATGTATCCAGGATCTCGCGCAGCACTTGCTGCTGGGGGAGGATCAGGCGACCTCTGGGGGCGCCCTGATCGATCGGCATGACGAGCAGCACGATATCACCCGGACGGATGAGGTCCGAGATGAGCGGGCGCTCCTTGGGCACCGTCTCGAGGAGCCGGACCATCTTCTGTTTGAGAGGGTCGATGCCGCGACCGGTCAGAGCGTTGACTCGGACAGCTTGAGTGCTTGCCTCTGTGTCTTCTCGATCATGTATCGCCTCAATTGTTTCTCTTGCAGCGGTCATCTCGTCTGCCTCGACCATCTCGTTTCGCACGAGCAGGGTCGGCACTTGCTTATCTATTTCTCGGAGTATCGCCGCTTCTGCAGCATCTAGTCCCTCGGCACGATCGGTCACCAAGAGGACGAGGTTTGCGCGCCTCAGAGCCTCTTGGGTCTTGGCCATACGCAGGTTGCCGAGTTCCGACTTGTCGTCTAATCCTGCCGTATCGACTAGCATGACGGGACCCAGTGGCAGCAATTCCATCGCCTTCTGTACGGGATCCGTCGTCGTGCCCGCCTTGTCCGAGACGATGGCGAGCGTCTGTCCCGTCAGGGCGTTCAGGAGCGAGGACTTGCCCACGTTCGTGCGACCGAGGAGGACGATGACGGGGCGATCCAGCCCGTCTCTGCTTGCTTGTTTCATCTATCAGCCCTCCTAGAAACGGAAGTCTCTGGCGCCACCGCGGATCGCCTCGAGGTGCCGGCTTGCGATATCTCGCACCTTGTCGTTTGGGATGCGCGATAACTCCTCTTGGATGAGCTTGTGGCCGAGAACTGTCGCCTCCTCGCTTGCATAGTCTTCCAGATATTCACCGAGCGTCATCAGAGCGTTGGGCTGGCAACAGTTTGCGATCTGGCCGGACTTCAGCAGCTGCATGAAGCGGTCTCCCGTGCGTCCCTCGCGATAGCAGGCGGTACAGAAACTGGGGATATAACCGAGCTCCAGCAACCAAGTCACGATCTCATCCAGGCTTCGCTCGTCGTGGAGGCTGAATTGATCGGAGCCCTCCGCGTCTTCGCTGACTGCTGCATCGTAGCCGCCGACCGTCGTCTTCGAAGCGCCGCTTAGCTGGGTGACACCGAGCTCCAGGGCCTTGGCTCGCATGGCGGGGCTCTCTCTGGTGGAGAGAATCAAGCCGGTATAGGGGACGGCGAGGCGCAGTACGGTGATGAGGCGGGCGAACAAGTCATCCGGCACCGCATCCCCGAAGTCAGAGACATCGATATCGTCTGCCGGACAGATGCGCGGAAGACTGATGGTATGCGGCCCCACACCATGCACGGCTTCGAGGTGTTCTGCATGCATCAGGAGGCCGACTAGTTCGTAGGCGTGATTCTCGAGTCCGAACAAGACGCCGATGCCTACGTCATCGATGCCGCCGTCCATCGCACGATCCATCGCCTCGGTGTGCCAGACATAGTCGCTCTTGGGCCCGGCGGGGTGTAGTTCCTCGTAGCGCGCCCGATTATACGTCTCTTGGAAGAGGATATAGGTGCCGATACCGGCATCGGCCAGTCGCTTGTAGTTCTCGGTCGTGGTCGCGGCGATGTTGACGTTCACGCGGCGAATCGAGCCGTTCTGATGGTGGATGCTGTAGATCGTCTCGATGCTCTCGACCAGATAATCCATGGTGTTATGCTTCGGGTCTTCGCCAAGCTCGAGTGCGAGTCGCTTATGCCCCATATCTTCTAGCGCGATGACTTCGCGGAGGATCTCATCTTGGCTGAGCTTACGCCTTGGCATAGCCTTGTTCTGCACGTGATACGGACAGTATACGCAGCTGTTGATGCAGTAGTTTGAGAGATAGAGCGGGGCGAACATGACGATGCGTCGGCCGTAGAAGTGCTCTTTGATATGCTTACCGAGGAGCTCCGCATCCCGTCGTATCTCCGGATCTTCGCAAGCCAAGAGTACGGCAGCCTCACGATGACTGAGCCCATCGAGACTTGCCGCCTTGGCCAGAATCTGCCGTACGAAGGCGAGATCACGGCTTGCGGCACGCGCATAAGCGAGCGTCTCTACGATCTCTTGATGGTCGATGAATTCGTGTGCGTGCCTGGAGTGTTTGTCGTATGTCATGGGTTCACCTCATGGGTAGGGCCGAGTCGATCGCTCGGTAGTCGCCGCGAGTGCTCAGAAGCTCGTAGCCACGGTCGTGGAGGTAATTACTCAGTTGTTGTTTCGCATCTTGGGCGGCGTCTGCTATGCAGAGCTTGCCGTCGTAGAGCGCATAGTCCTTGCGATGTGAGACGGGGGAGAGGTTTGGCATCACCACATTCGCGCCCGCGTCAAACGCCAGAGCCCTCCCCAGCGGGTCGAGGCTCGCCAGCGAAGTAGTCGCGGGAATCAATCTCGTTGGTCCCTGGATGCGAAGGAGGCTGATGAGGAAGAGCGTGAGTTCTAGACTACCTGCTTGGTATGAAGCAAAGGGAGTCCCAGAAGACGGCATAAACGGCCCGATCCCCACCATAGCGGGGTCGAAGCCTTGGATGAAGTAGAGATCTTGTGCGAGATGGGCCGTCGTCTGACCGGGGCTGCCGACCATGAAGCCGGCGCCGACTTGATAGCCGATAGTGCGGAGGGATTCCAGACAGGCGAGGCGAGCGGATAGCTGCATCGTCTCCGGGTGGAGCTGGCCGTAGTGGGTAGCATCGGCTGTTTCGTGACGCAGCAGATAGCGGTCGGCACCGGCCTCGAACCAGGCACGGTAAGCCTCAGGTGAGCGCTCGCCGACAGATAGAGTGATGGCGACATCGGGGTAGTTGCTGCGAATCAGTGAAACGAGCTTCGTAATCGCTTGATCGGTGTAGAAGGGGTCCTCGCCGCTCTGCAGCACGAAGGTCTTGTACCCTAGCGCATAGCCCTGGGCACAGGCCTCTAGAACTTCGTCTTCCGTGAGTCTATAGCGAGAGATGGGTTTGGAACGCCGAAGACCGCAGTAGTAGCAGTCTTGGCGACAGATGTTGCTGAATTCGATCAGGCCACGGACATAGATACCGCGACCGAAGTGGCGATCCGTAAGTGCGCGCGCGAGCGACGCCGCCCTGGCACCGAGCTCGGGGCTGAAGCTGTCGAGAAGCGCCCTGTATCCCTCTATGGATAGAGATCGTTCTTCTCCTAATTGATCGAGCAAATCGAACGCGATCACCACGGTACCTCCCAGGCTTAAGATATGGCATTACGGTCATAAGATAAGTATGTATCGATTGGTTATATCGCAATGTGCGCTTAGAATAGCATATGGGCAACAATTGTAAAAGGGATATCGATAAATATTGACGGTTAAAAACAACCAAATATTTCGCTCCAAATTGTGCGAAACGTACTAAAGAAGCTGGCAGCAGATTAAGTATACGGAAGAAAACATGTTATACTGTGTGTGACAGAGCCCACCACGCCTCTCAACGATGCGGACCACCGGTGGGACTTTTTTTATTTAGCCCACAGGATTCTCCTGGCAAGCCTCGGGTATCAAGATATTCGTAGAGATATGGGCTACGGACAAGGGGGAACGGAGATTGTCACGTTTATCGCGTATAAGAGATAGTTATACCTATAGCAACTCCCGAGAATTGATCTTCAGAGTTATACGC
>CAZLEA010000056.1:0-9959 GCA_964558445.1 uncultured Oscillospiraceae bacterium
TACGTCGAGCCAAACCCTGCATCCTCCGTGATAACCGCAATTGCATACGGATGATTCGGGTGATCGACATAACCGAGGAAGACCGCGTTATGCTGATCTTGGCCCTCGACTTGTGCCGTACCGGTCTTACCGCCTACCTTGTAGCCGGGTACCTGAGCGTGTTTACCGCCACCGTTCTCTACCGCCGCGAGCATCAAGTCTTGTATTGCCGCATTCGTCTCACTGTCCAGCACGGTTCCAAGCCTGGTCTCCGCCCGCCGCTGATAGTCCTGATCGAGCGGATTCGTCAGTGTATAGACGATGTGCGGCTCCATCATGACGCCACCGTTGGCGACCGCACCGACCATCATAGCCATATGAAGCGGTGTCGCCGTATTCTTGGATGCACCGACCGGCTGGCCGATGCTGAGCCAGGACAAGACCTCATTGTTGTCTGCCGGGGCAGAGAAATTACTGCGGTTTACGACCAGGCGATCCAGATTCAAACCCTTGTTGTAGTAGAAGCCCTCTGCCGTCTCCTTGAGCAGATAATCGCCTGCTTGTATGCCCGCGTAGCCGAAATAGTGATTACACGAGACTTCAAACGCACGCGTCATATCGATCGGACCGTGTCCATCACCCTCTTCCGTCACACCGTTCAAACCGACAAGCGGCTCTCTGCCGAGGCAGTTCACGAGGTGATCCGGATCGTAGTACGGACTGTTCATATAGGCGGCTGCCGTGATAAACTTGAAGCTTGAGCCGGGGTAGTATTGGCCGAGGATCGCGCGATTGAACAGCGCGGTATCCGGGATATTCGTGTACGAGATGATATTCTCCGGTGAGGTAGACGGCTTGCTCACCATCGCCATCACATCACCCGTTCGGTAGTTCAGCATAACCACCGATCCGTCGTAATTACCGAGTAATTCATACGCTCGTTTCTGCAACTTGGATTGGATCGTAAGCGTTATGTCATCGCCTTCGAGTCCCCGCCCCGTCACATCGAACAAGAGCTGGTAGAACGGGTTGCGATCGGTGCCGAGTAGCGCACCCTGATACTTCGCCTCGATCGTATTCTGTATGTAGTGGGTATAGTCACCCACGAGATTCGCAAGCGACTCCGCAAGCAGTGCATCGCTCGCATACGTACGCTCGCCGTCCACGCTCTCGGCCAGCACCACATTGTCGATCGAGAGGATCGAACCTGCCTGGGCATAACGCGAACGCAGCGTCTCCTTGTTCTCTCCGGCAGCGGCCATCAAACTGTTCTGGCTGCGATGCTGCTGGACGACGATGCCGATCAACAGGGCAAGCGACAGAACCGATACGAACACGAGCGCCGCCTTGATATTCTGAAGTAACTGCTTCAACGCTCTACCTCCACTTCTCTACAAACACAAATGCATTAACCGAAGCCTGCTAGACGCCCTCTCGGCGACCGGCCAGACCCAGATAGATGGATGCCAAGATCGTCTTGGCGAGAATCGAGCTACCGCCTGCCGCAACAAACGGCAGCGTGGCACCCGTGAGCGGGATCAATCCCGTGACACCGCCGATCACGACGACGGCCTCCATGAAGAACATGGTTGCGACCGCAAGCGTCATACTGGTCGAGAAACCGTCCTTGACCAGCATCGTCGACTTCGCACCGCGCAGCCAGATGACAACAAACAAGACCATGACGGCGAGCAGAACCAAGAGGCCCATCTCTTCGCCCAGCACGGAGAAGACCATATCCGAATCTGCGAGCGGGATGCCCTCGGGGCTGCCGTTACCCAGACCGCGACCGACGAAGCCGCCGCGACCGATCGCCTGCAGGCCGTAGACGATCTGGCGATTCAGATCGTTCACCTCAGTCCAGAGCGTTGACCAACCGCTGATGCGATTGCGTACGTGCGGGAAGATACCGTATGCCAGAACCCCTATGCCCGAACCTGCGACCAGAATCAGTAGGGTAATCAAGTACTCGGAGGTCATCACGACAAACACGATCAGCGTCGTCGGAAGTAAGATCATCAGCGAGCCGAGGTCCGGCAGCAACATGATCAAGAAGAAGACGAACGCGGCCCATGCGGCGAAACCAAACTGCACCTTGAGCGGTGGTCTGATCTTGAAGAAACCGGCGAGCACGACGAGATACGCGATCTTCGCGAACTCGGTAAGCTGGAAGCTGAAGCCGCCGATGACAATCCACAGCGTTGCGCCCATCTCCTGACGTCCGCGACCAAACGCGAGCGTAGCGATCAAGAGCAGCGGTGTCAACACGCCGCAGACAATCACCATACGCTCGAGGAAGCGGGTACGGGCGACAATCAAGACGATAATCGGCATCAGGATCAGTCCCAAGAAGAGGGCAAAGGCCTGCACCGACAGCGTCCGCATAATCCTGGCCAAGAGGTCTTGATCTACCGCCGGATAATTGATATTGATCATCGTCAGACGAGTTTGAATCATCAATCCCAGAAGCGCCAGATACATAATCGCCACGAAGAACGGCCGATCAAACGGCTTCAAGAGGAAGGGAAGCACGAAATAATACAAATTGAAGACGAAGAAGAAGACAGCGAACAGAATCAAGATCGGCTCTCTGAGCGCCTCATAGCCTGTCGGAGCCAAGATGGCCATGAGCAGTGCACCTGCCAAGATCGTGATATTCGTGAAGAGCCAAGATCCTGCTGTCGGCACCATCTCGGTCGCACCCAGATAGCTGCGGTCGACGGGTCTGTATTCCAGTCCCTGTGACGCCGAGGAGACACGCTCATCGATGAAGAGCATGTTGACGCCGCCGATCGTGAGGATGTCCTCGTTACGAAGCAAGATCGTGTCCATGACCGGAACACTATTCAGGAACACCTCGAAACGACCGGACGCAGGCCTCACGTACCACTCTCCCTCATGGAGGTAGAGGATCGCATGGCGCCGCTTGATCTCGCGGCTCTCGAGGCGGATATCCGCGCTCTTGCCGCTACCCAGGACGGTCGTGTGGAACAGGGGCAGGCTTCGTCCCTCAACTTGCATGCCGTCGCCGACAAGCATCAGGAAGTAACCCTGGACGGGCCGCAGGTTCGCCTTGATCCGGCCTCGCAGGTCGCCGATGGCACCGCGCGCCAAGAAGTAAGCCGTGAATATCGCCAAGAGGGCGAAGACATATCGGGCCAAATAAGCTAGCTCTTGAGGCTGCATGACGATCCTCCTTAGGCCTTTAAATCTTGTAGTAATGATAACATAGGGGGCTTCACGGATGTTTTTGGGAATTATTAGGATTTACCTCCATAATCCGCCTTATATCCCAATCCCAACGTTCAAGCAGGAGAACAGATGCTGCTTCATCCGTGCCCAAGAGCTCGGAGACGATACCGATCATCCTCTGCCTAAGCTTCGCGTTCAGAGGCTTGACGTGAACCATCAGATTCTCGTAGACATAGCCTTGTCGGACCATCACCGCCGTCGAGAGCATGTTCAGAATCATCTTGTGCGCCGTCCCTGCCTTGAGCCTGGTCGAACCGGTCAAGATCTCCGCACCGGTCAGCGGCACAATCGCAAGATCCGCGATCCTAGAGATCACCGTATCCTCGTTCGAGCTTAGCGCCACGGTATAGGCCCCCACAGACTTCGCATACTCCAGCGCACCGACGACGTAGGCCGCGCCGCCCGCTACCGAGATACCGACCACGCTGTCCACTGCGGTGAGGGAGTGTGCATCCAGATCCCTTTGCCCGCTATCAGCATCGTCTTCTACGTGCTCGACCGCATCGCGAAGTGCCTTGTCACCGCCTGCAATCAAGCCGATTACGAGATCCGGTGATACGCCGAATGTCGGAGGACACTCCGAGGCATCCAGCACACCCAAGCGCCCGGAGGTGCCGCAACCGACATAGAAGAGCCTGCCACCTGCAGACAACCTGGCCGAGATCTCCTCGACTGCCGTCGCAAGTTCGGGCAGTACTGCATCGATCGCCCCGACCGCTACGTAATTCTCTTCTTGCATCAGCGACACGATCTCGGATGCATTCATCTCATGCAGTCGCATGCTCTTCGGATTCCTCTTCTCTGTCTCTAACATCGCTTAATTCTCCTCCCTATAACCGGCAAGCAGAATCGCTCCCCACAAGACCTCGCCCTCATAGACTGTAAGGCGGTAGCGTTTCGCTTCACTCAATTGTGTCTCAAGCATCGGGATGAGGACATCGGCTCGCGCGGTTAAACCGCCAAACAAGACAATATCCACAGGCCTATCTCCGAATCCTTCAGCACCGGCCTCCAAGAGCCGCGCCATCGCCGCCATATTCTCCACTAGAATCCCGGTTGCGAGACGATCGCCTGCATCGTGTGCCTCAAACGCGAGCGGTGCGAGCGCTGCGATACCGCGTTTGCCCAAGTTGTAGAACGAAGTCAGTTGCCTCCAGGGACTACCCGGGAAGCGCTTGGCAAGCAGATCACTAAGTGACGTGTCGGGCCCGCTGCCATCCTCCGCCTCCAGTGCCGCAAGAATCACGTCTCTGCCGATACTGTAACCGTTCCCGCCGCGATCGAAGAGATAACCGAAGCCGCCTAGCTGTCGCCTCCGCCCCGCCTGTTGCACATAGACCACGGATCCCGTACCGAGTATCGCCACCACGCCGTCTCTACTGCCAAGACCGGACGAAACAAGCAAGTCTCCATCGCTACCGTTCCCAATATATGCAAAGGGATAATCCCCCAACATCTCCGCAATCTTCATCTTGGGTCCAAGGAGACCTCCGCCGGAGATACCGGCATACACAGAGATCGCCTCATACGGAATTCCGTCGCAGACGGTTTCGATCCCCTCTGCCAGCACAGCTCCGGTCTGCTCGATACCCAGATCAACGGGATTACTCGAACCGAGTTCCAGGCGCCGTAAGGCCAGGCCGCTTCGATCGACAAGCAGGAAACTAGTCTTCGTCGCTCCGCCGTCAATACCGAGATAATAGGCTACATCTGCATGCGATTCGCTCATCTTGGCCTCCTTGTGGCTAGCTATTTTGCCATCTTCCGGACAAGTGTAGATATATGCATGTTATTTCATTTGGCGTTGCCAAATCAAGTCATAGCTTTGATATACTTAGTCTACAACTGTATAACTCTAGGAGGTTGACATGCGTTTAGACAATTACCATCTCTCGTTTGAGGACCTGCACGTAGGTACCATGCAAACCCGAGCCTATTACATCCCCTTCCCGAATCGGAAGGACTTGTATGAAGCACGCCGCGCTTCCGCCGATTATATCGAAATGGATCTTCGGTATGCATCCGATCGCGTCCAGATGCTGGACGGTGACTGGGATTTCCGCTATTACAATCGACCGGAAGAAGTACCGGAGGACTTCCCCTCCCTAGACTTCCAAGGTGACGGCTTCACACCCATGCCCGTGCCCTCTTGCTGGCAGACACAGGGCTACGACCACCACCAATACACGAATATTCGTTATCCCTTCCCCTACGATCCGCCGTATGTCCCCCAAGAGAATCCTTGTGGCGCCTATCTGACCGACTTCGACCTGACGGAAGAAGAGGCCGGGCGCAGCCGCTATCTGTATTTCGAAGGCGTCGACAGTAACTTCTACGTCTGGGTAAACGGCGAATTTGTCGGCTTCAGCCAGGTCTCGCACTCCCCGTCGGAATTCGACATCACAGCCTACACGCAGGCGGGTGTCAATCGCTTGGCCGTCCTCGTCTTGAAGTGGGGTATGTGCAGCTATCTGGAGGATCAAGACAAGCTTCGCATGTCCGGCATCTTCCGTGAGGTCTATGTGATCTCGCGTCCCAAGACCCATATCAGAGACTACAGCACGCATACGATATTGGATCCGGCCACGGGCTTTGCTAAGGTTAAGGTAACAGCAGAGATTGAAGGCGAAGACGTAGATCCACAAGACTTCATCGCCGTGCTTCGCGACCCGAACGGTGAGCCTACAGCGACCAAGGACGGTTCCGGTATCGCAGCCGTCGTCACGAAGGACGATGCGCATCGCTACACCGAGGGCAAGACGATTCTCGGTTGGGAATTCAACCTCGTCGACCCGCTACTCTGGAACGCAGAAGAGCCAAACCTCTATACGCTGGAGCTGATTACACCGGATGAGGCCATCGCGCAGGATGTCGGTATCCGCGAGATCGCAGTCGTCGACGGTGTCGTTAAACTGAACGGTCAGATGATCAAGATGCGCGGTGTCAACCGCCACGACAGCGACCCCATCACAGGCTATACCATCAGCCGTGAGCAGCTGCTCGAAGACTTGACGCTGATGAAGCAGTTCAACGTCAACGCGATCCGCACCGCACACTACCCGAACGCGCCCTGGGCCTATGAGCTATACAATCGTCTTGGCTTCTACGTCATCGACGAGAGCGACATCGAGGCACACGGTGTGCAGACACTCTACAAGGGCGGCGGCGGACACGAGCGCACCAAGCTCACCCGCAAGATGGATACCTACTGCATCATCGCCATGGACAGCCGCTTCGACAAGGCCATCTTGGATCGCCAGGAGCGAAACGTGCGCCGCGACAAGAACCAGCCCTCCGTTGTGATCTGGTCGCTCGGTAACGAGTCCGGCTACGGGCCCGGCTTCGAGAAGGCTGCAGCTTGGATCAAGTCCTATGACCCCAGTCGTTTGACTCAATACGAGAGCTCGAACTACGAGAGCAAGGACCATAAGAACGACTACACACATCTGGACTTCGTCTCGCAGATGTATAGCTCTGTCGGCTTCATCGATGACTACTTCAACGAGGAGTATTCGGATAAGCCGTTTATCCAGTGTGAATTCATCCACGCGATGGGTAACGGCCCGGGTGATGCACAAGATTACATCGATCGCCTCTACAAGTATGACGGTTTCTCCGGTGCCTTCGTCTGGGAGTGGTGCGACCACGCCGTTTATATGGGCGAAACGGACGATCTTCGCACGAAGTACTACTACGGCGGTAACTTCGGCGAGTATCCTCACGACAACAACTTCTGCATGGACGGCCTCGTCTATCCGGATCGCACGCCGCACATCGGCTTGCTCGAATATGGTAACGTCATCCGCCCGATCCTCTTGGATTCCGGTGTCGAGGAGCTTCGTTCGGGTACGGTGAGACTTCGCAACACTATGGACTTCGCGAACACCCGCGGCCGCTATGCCGTCGAGTACGAGCTGGTCATCGATGGTGCTTGCGTCTACAACGGCATCTGGGACAATCTCGATATCCCCGCCCACGGCACAGCCGAATTCAAGCTCGAATACACGGACGATCTGCCTACAGATGCTTATGTCACCCTGAACCTCTTCACCTACACCGTGCGCGAGACCGAAGTCGTCCCGACCGGTCACCTGGTCGGTAACGAGCAGCTCCTGGTCTCGGACGGCGCCAAGAACGCCCAGTCGGTCTCAAACCTCGGCAAGCTGGTCAAGGAAGCGCTAGATGAGCAAGTTCGCGGTGTAGAGCCCGCCGTCCTCAGCAGCGACAAGCCCTCGCCTCTCTCCGTAAGGGAGAACGATCGCGAAGTCGTTATCAACGGTGCCGGCTTCACATATCGTTTCGGTCGTGAGACAGGTAACTTCACGTCCTTGATGCGTCACGGCTACGAAGTACTGGCCAAGCCCGGCGAGTACAATATCTGGCGTGCACCGGTCGACAACGACATGTACATCAAGAACGAGTGGGAAGCTGCCGGCTTCAACGAGGCCACGACACGTGTCTATGAGACAGTGGCAGAAGTGAACGAGGATGCAAGCGAAGTGACGATCACGTCGACCCTCGCCCTCCTCCCGATCTATCGCCAGCGCATCCTGGATGCCGTCGCCACGTTCAAGGTCAACCAAGACGGGCGCATCAGCGTCGACATCGAAGTCAAGCGCGCCGACCTGACCTTCTTCTTGGATGAGGAGAATTACCTCTTCTTGCCGCGTTTCGGTCTACGTTACTTCCTGGATCCGAACTATGCCCACCTCGCTTACTATGGCTATGGCCCGTTCGAGTCCTACATCGACAAGCACCGCGCCTCGCTCATCGACATCTACAGCGGTGAAGTGGCAGCAGAGCACGAAGATTACATCAAGCCTCAGGAGAACGGCAGTCACTATGCCGTCCAGCAGCTGGCCCTCGGCGGCAGCTACGGCGAGCTGCCCGGCCTCTTCGTCACGGCAGATCCCGATAGCCCGCATGGCGGTTTCTGCTTCAACGTCTCGGAGTACACCCAAGAGGAACTGGCGAGTAAGACACACAACTTCTTGCTGGAGAAGTCCGGCATGACGGTGCTCTGCCTCGACTATCTCATCAGCGGTATGGGCTCCAACAGCTGTGGACCGGACCTGCTGCCCCAGTATCAACTAAACGAGAGAGACTTCCGCTTCAAGTTGACGATTGATCTGGCCTAAGCCTAAGACCTTCAAACATCAGCATTGCTGAGAAGTAGAGCTGCATGGACACCTGGTGTGACCATGCAGCTCTTACCTATATAGCCCCAAACAATTTTTACAACACCTTGTAAAACCAAGAGGGACACGTAATGAAGAAACGAACAAGCAAGCCTCACCTGAAGATGCTCAGCCTGCTGCTGGCGCTGATTCTGGTACTCACGATGCAAACTGCAATCTACGCAAACGGCCTCACGCACAAGGTCAAGTCCGGTGAGAGTTGGTGGTCCATAAGCCAACAATATGGCGTCAACTACATCGAGCTTGCCAGAGCCAACGGTCGAACGGCATCGCAGCATATCTATACCGGAGAGACACTGGTGATCCCCGGCAAGACAGGATCCACACCGACACCCACGCCGAAACCGCCGACATCGCCCCAACCTACCCAGGCCCCTACAAGTGGCAATCTGAAGCATACCGTTGTACGCGGTGAGAGCTGGTGGTCAATCGGTGTCAAGTACGGTGTCAGCTACACGAGCATCGCTTCTGCCAATAACAGAAGTATCAACAGTACGATCTATGTCGGTGAGGTATTGACTATACCGGGACGAGGTGGCACAACGCCTGCTCCGACTACGGCGCCGAAACCCACTACAATGCCGCAGCCCACACAAGCGCCCAACCCCACAACACCTGCAACCAAGATGCATACAGTCAAGGCCGGCGAGAGCTGGTGGTCCATAGCCCAAGTTTATAAGATCAATTATGTGGAATTGGCTAAGGCCAACGGGAAGAGTACTTCGCAGTACATCTTCGTCGGCGAGAGTCTGATTATCCCGGGTATCGCAGGCGCAACACCAACACCTGTTCCGGGACCCACCACGGCGCCGACACCGGCACCGCAGCTAAATGCGCGGGTTATCACCGTGAATCAAGTAAGCGATCCGGCTATGTCAGCCGAAGCAGGGACGTACAAGATCATCATGGCACCCAACACCGTTACGGGGATCAATCCCGGCATCGGCCTCGGCATGATGATCAAGACCCCGAACAACAAGACCATCGTCCTCGATGGCGGCATGCAGCAGATGGTGGGAGACAGTACGACGCTGGCTACGGGTGAGGGTAGCGGTGAATTACAGAACATGAAGAGCTGGCTTCTGACGCATGCCAACAATACCGTGGATGCTTGGATCGTCTCGCATCCGCATAACGACCATGCACGCGTCCCGTCCGCAATCATACATGAGGGGCAAGTACAGATTCGCTCGTTCTACGCAGCCGAATACCCGAAGAATCTCCACGACCAGAGAGTAGGCGACGAGACGCCCACACAATCCGCGTTCGTCTACGATGCCTACAATAAGATGAAGCAAGCAGGTAAGTATCAAGAGATCACAGCCGGCATGAGCTTCTCCATAGACGGTGTGACGATCGAGTTCCTAAACGGCTACAATTCGAATCTCTGGCTCGAGAATAATTCATCCGCGGTCGTACGCCTCACATTCGAGGGATCGTCTGCTGTTGTTCTGTTACTGACAGATATCCAAGATGAGGCAGCCAAGCTGTTGATGCAGCGCTACCCAAACAAGCTCAAGGCAGATATGG
>CAZLEA010000057.1:0-6937 GCA_964558445.1 uncultured Oscillospiraceae bacterium
TCGGTGTATCCTGAAATATACGTTTCCATCAAACTAGCCGCGAAGCCAAATGCGCTCAGAAAATATCCGGCATAAACATACGAATTAATGTTTGTGTACGGTAATCTCAGGCTTATTGTTCTATTCCAGTGAAACTGGAATACACTTAACCAGAGGTCAGAATTAGCAGTTTCAAACCTCTGGTCAAGCTTGAGTTACCGGCATATACAAACGAATAAACGAATAAACATTCATACTTGATCAGCAACTCTTCTAGATTTGGACCACCCTCTAGAAAAAGGTAATGGAGCCTTTTGCCGGGATCGAACCGGCGACCTCATCCTTACCATGGATGCGCTCTACCTACTGAGCTAAAAAGGCATAGTCTATAAACTTGTTCCGACCGGAACGAAGTTCATTATATCGACTAGGCCTATGCTTGTCAACAGCATATAGATTTAAGGGCCAACGGGTGATCTCCGTAGCATAAATCAGGCAAGCGCACCGTCTATCAATACAGCTTCTCCTGCCCACAAACGCTTCATCGTCCAGTCCTTATCTGCACCGGTCCAGAAGTCGTGTGTATCAGGAAGTCCGAGCGGTAAGAAGATCGCAGCAGCCAGATAGAGACTGCCGCAATTGATGTAACCCTCCGCCAACTCTGCTTGCATGCCGACGATACCGGGCACGAGGAAACCATCTTCATTGTAGTTACGCGAATCGTCCAGTGCGCGCCGAATCACGGCGGTAAGTGCCGTACGGACTTGAGCCGGATCGATCAGACCGCTAAGCTCATCTTCTGCCGCCATCTGCGACAGCAAGTGGAAGACACCGGTGCGATAGGCGACCGAGCGACCAACGACCGGATAGGTCCCATCCGGCGCGATCAAGCGCTCGAGTATCACCGCGTGACGCCTCGCTCTGCGGAGCACCTCCGGATAGATCTCTTGGCAACGAGGCGAGACATCAGCCAGATGCCTGCACATATCCACATACATCGGATGAATCACGAGGCTGTTGTAGTAGTCGACATGGAGATCCGCGCCATCGCTATAGACCCCATCGCCCAGGTACCAGCCCTCGAAGGTATCGATGATGAAATCAATTCGTTCTTCCATCACGGCTTCACGAAGCTTGCTGAGCAAGGCTTCGACCATGCCGGAGAAGAAGAGCCAGTTATTGTTCGTATGCCAGATGCTTCGCGTCTGCTTGAGCGCTGTGATCAACTGACTGCGGACACGATCGGAGAGCGGATCAATCAGGGCCCTCGGTGCACGAAGCAGCGCTTCCGAGAGGAAGCCCGCATCCACCAACGGTTGGTCACCGCCGATGCCCCAGTTCATGTAGTCTTGTGCCGCGGGATTCGTCGCATGGTCCAAGCCAAGGAGAATCAGTTCTCGATAGCGACGCTGAAGCCGCTTCTCATCCGGATCCGAGATCTCGGCCTCGAGCCAGGGCGCAATCCCGACGATGGTACGGGAGAAGGCCTCGAGCGGTGCGAAGCTCGACCGATCCGGATTCGGGAACTTCGGCAGATCTGCTGCCAAGCGATTCTCCGCCAATGCTTCCAAGACAGGACTTGCGAGGCGATCCATCGCCTCTACCCAATACTTACGTGTCATCGATTCGGCTCCATTTATTTCTTCTGCTTCTTCTGCTTCTTCTGTTTCTTCTGCTTCTTCTGTTTCTTCTGTTTCTTGTTCTGCTTACGATTGACGAAGAAGCGCATCACATCCGTCCCCTTGGTGACGAGATCTGCGGCTCTACCCATGCGGACGACTCCGGCCAGCGGCTTCTGCAGCAAGCCGAGCAAGCCTGTCAGAGCATCGGTTGTCTCGGCCAGGAGATCTGCCGTACCTGCTGCCATATCCGCTGCAGTACCCGAGATCTCTTCTACATTGGCCAGAACGCCAGGCGCGGTCTTGGCCACCGATGTGCTCAGATCCTCCAGATTTCCGCTGATCTGATTCAGGTAGGTCGCCGTCTCCGGCAACTCCTCAGCCACTGCTTGGATGGGTGAGGCCAGTTCATCTGCCAGGCGCGTCACCCGCTTCACCATCGCTGCCAACTTGAGAATCAGCATCGCGATGCTAAGGATCAAGAGCACGACGGCTATCGTCAGTATCCCGCGCCACAACTGATCGGCGTCTAGTGTTATGGATGTCAACAGCATTCTATATGCGTCCATCGGTCCACCTCGCTTCCTACGAATAGCTCATGTCTGCATTCTAACATACGCTTAGAGAAGTAAGCGTAGAATCCAACTCGTCAATTAAATGGTGTATAATAACAGTTTGACGAGGAGGATTAGATCTTTGCAGTTAAATGTAACCGTTAGCGAAATTCAGAGCCTGGCAACCAATGGGAAGGTCTACGCAGAGGGTAAGGCATATGCCGGCGACAATCATGTCGGCAACTTGGCCTTCGATCCCGCAGAGCGCTGCCTGACCGCGATCGTACGGAGTATGGATCAGCTGAGTCACTACGACGTATCGATCTGGCTGAATCTGCGCGAACGTCCGCGCAAGATCAGCTGCAGCTGCCCCGACTCACGCAAGTTCATCGGTTGCTGCAGACATCAGGTGGCTGTGTTGCTCTTTGCACTCAATACGAGACTAGACCGCTTGCCCACCAAGGCTTCGGATGTCCTGACCGCCTCACCCGGTGCATTCGCCTCCGCGAGCTTGAAGCCGTCCGATTCGAAGGATAGAGCCAAGGGAGAGCGCCAGGACAAGAGCCGAGGCGTCGTCGGCCGAGACAAGACCCCGGTCGCTGCACTCAGCACGCCCACTCAGACCAGTATCGATGGTCGCCAGCAACTGCCCAAGCATCGCCAGACCCTCGAGATGATGAGGCGCCTGCAATCGGTCCTCGCGATCGACCGCGGACAGACCTATCAGCACAATCCCTTCTCCGAGGAGGACGATCCGGATGCGGCAATCGGCGATCGTGCCCGCCGCGGTCTGCTTCGCCAACTGGATCTGAAGGTCACGCTCCAGCTCCCCCAATACAGCTCGGAGATGGCGACGCTGGAGGCCAAGATCGGTTTCCAGGGGGAGTCTCGCTACTACAAGGTCAAGTCGTTTGAGGAACTCATCGATGCTATCGATACGGGTAAGTCACTTGTGTTTGGCAAAGAACTCACCCTACACCCCGATCGCCAATACTTCAACGCCCACTCCCAGATCCTCCTGGATTGGTTGCTCTTCATGCACCATAACCAACTGGAGAAGACGAGCTTCCAGTATCAACCGCTCTCGTCACTGTTTCGCAAGAACCAGGTGATCTTGAACGCCGCGCGCCTCTATCAGTTCATCTTGCTCTATATGAACGAGGCGCCGGAACTCGATCTATCTATCGAGCCGTACAACAATCAGCAGATCTCCTCCGTGATTCGCCGCGGCTGGCCCGATCTGGGCTTCGCTCTGCGTGCTTGGCCGGAAGCGGAGCGTCAGGCAGCAGACGGCCGCCTGACCACAGCCTCTGCCCTGCCGTCCGGCAGTCAGCTCCTAGACCTCGGCAAGCCCGCGGATGCCAAGGAGCTGGACGTCCTCGAACTTCTGATGGTCTGCAGTGCCGAGGACAGCGAACCACTCGACCGCAGCGCTCTGCTACCTGTGCGTGCTTATGCCGCCTCAAGCTACAAGCGCAGTGCTCGCGAGGTCCCCCTTCGTCTCTTGACGAGGGATGCTTCCTTGATCTTGTTTCGCGATCAGATCTGGCTGACACCGCCCAAGGAGCGGGCGATCGCAGCTCTCTATCGCTCGCTTGCGGCCAGTGAGGACAGCCGCCTCTTCCTCGGTGCCGAGGAGGCAGGTGTCTTCATGAGTCAGATGCTGCCGCTCCTGGAGGAGTCCGGTCATATCGTCCTCGCCAAGGAGGTAGAGGATGCCGTCTTGCGCGAAGAGCTCGAGGCCGCCATCTGGCTGGACAAGGAGGGTAACGGCATCTCGGCGAGGCTTGAATTCCGCTACGGCAATTACGTCGTCGACCCGCATCCCGCCACGAAGTCCAGGCCGCAGTACCGGCCCAAGGACACGGCAGATGGGGAAACAAGCCCCGAGCACTCACAGCAGCAGTGGCGCTGGCAACTGCGCGACGAGCACGCGGAGCTTCGCATCTTGGACTACCTGCAACTAGCGGGTTTCCAGGACCATGCACCGGCCAAGGCCCGCAGCTCACGCAAGTCCGGCCTGCTCATAAGCCTCGCGAGCAGCCTCGACCCCGTCCCCCCCGCGCCGAAGCAGAAGGCAGATGAAGTGAAGCGCTTCTATCTCTTCGGCGATATGAAGCTCTACACCTTCCTCTTGACGGTCCTGCCAGAGCTCCAGGATCTCGCGTCGATCTACTATTCGGATCGCTTCGGTAATCTGCGCATCAAGCGCTTGGAGTCGATCAAGCTCTCGGCATCGCTTCGTCCGAACACGGATCTACTTGCACTCGACATCGAGGGCCTCAACTACAGTCCGGAGGATCTCTCCCGCATACTCGGTGCCTACAGAGAGAAGCGCCGCTATGTGCGTCTTCGCGACGGCGAATTCCTGAGCCTGGATCCCGAGCTCGAGGATCCGACCCTGGATATCCTCGCCGAGGCCGAGCGCTGGGGCGGCAGCTGGGACGAGCAGACGCTGATTCTGCCGAAGTATCGCGCGGTGCCTCTGCAGCAGATGCTGACCGAGGAGCCGGGCATCCAGGCAGATGTAGACGAGAGTTTGAATATCCTGGCGGCGAATCTCGAGGAGCCGGATCGCTTGGAATTTAGTCTCCCGGAGGGGCTGAACGCGACGCTCAGACCGTATCAGGTGGCGGGGTTTCGCTGGCTTTGCCTGATGGATTATTATGGCTTCGGTGGGATACTCGCCGATGACATGGGTCTGGGTAAGACGCTGCAAGCGCTGACCTACATCCTCCACAAGAAGGAGGAGGCCATCGCTTCGGGTCGCAAGCCGCTGCCGACGCTCGTTGTCGCACCGACTTCGCTGATCTATAACTGGCAAGACGAGGCGAAGAAGTTCACGCCGTCGCTCGAGGTTATGGTGATCGAGGGTGCCAAAGAGAATCGTGTCTCCTCCATCGCCCGCATCGAGGACGTGGACATCGCGATCTTGTCTTATACCGTGATGCGCCAGGATATCGAAGAGCTGGAGGCCTATCGCTTCAGTGCTTGCTTCCTCGATGAGGCGCAGTATATCAAGAACCCGCGGACGCAGACGGCCAAGGCGGTCAAGAAGATTGGGGCAGACCGCCACCTGGCCCTCACGGGTACGCCGATTGAGAACTCGCTGTCCGAGCTCTGGTCGATCTTCGACTTCCTGATGCCGGGCTATCTGTTCTCACACAGTGAATTCCACGAGAGCTTCGCGCTGCCGATCTCACGCGCCGAGGAGGGGGACAGCGAGGCATCCGAGGAGCTTCGCAAGCTCGTTCGCCCCTTCATCTTGCGCCGTATGAAGAAGCATGTGCTCCGGGAATTGCCGGACAAGATCGAATCGATCCTGCGCTGCGATATGACAGACGAGCAGCAGAAGATCTATATGGCGTATATCGCGCAGGCCAGAGACTCCTTAGAGGAGATGGTCGAGACGCGCGGCTTCGAACGAAGCCAGATCCAGATCCTGGCGCTCTTGACGAGGCTGCGTCAGATCTCATGTCACCCGTCCCTCTTCTTGCAAGACTATACGGGCGGATCAGGTAAGCTCGATGCGCTTGAAGAGCATCTCGAGAATCTGCTATCATCGTCGCATAGAGTCTTGCTCTTCTCGCAGTTTACCTCGATGCTAGACATCATCCGTAAGCAGCAGGAAGCGGCAGGACGCAAGATCTTCTACATCGACGGCCAGATCCCGGCCAGAGAGCGCCTCGAGCAAGTCGAGCGCTTCAACAGCGGTGAGGGCGAGCTCTTCTTGATCTCGCTCAAGGCGGGCGGTACCGGACTCAATCTGACCGGTGCAGATACGGTTATCCACTTCGATCCGTGGTGGAATCCGGCGGTCGAGCAACAGGCGACGGACCGTGCCCACCGTATCGGCCAGCGCGAGGTCGTCCAGATCTTCCGCATGGTCAGCCGCGGTACGATCGAGGAGAAGATCATCCGTCTCCAAGAGCAGAAGAGTCTGCTGGTCGACCAGGTCATCACGCCCGGCGACAACGTCCTGAAACAGATGAATCTCGGTGAGATCCGCGATCTCCTAAGCTACGAGATGTAGAGAGGACCGACTATGGCGAAGCGTTACCAAGCACTACCGATCGTAATTGATTCCGCCCAGCAAGCAGAGCTCCGTGAGCCGTCTTGGCTCATGGTCCAAGACGGTGCGACGCGCGCCAGATGGTTTGGTGCGAGACAGGCTTGGTATCGGGAGCGCTATCGGCAGAAGCGTGCCTGTGGCGTGGTATCGGCCTCGCTCGCGATGGCTTATGCGGCGCATAAGCCCATGCACGTCAGCCTCTATCAGCCCTATCAGGAAGCGGGGCGTGTGACCGGCAAGGTACCGGCAGACTACCGCTTCGAGCGCGTCTCCTATCTCGGGCACATGATCGATGTCTACAACTACATCACGCCTGCGCCCTGGGGCGTCCTGCCCGCAAATTTGCAAGAGGGGGTGGCAGCCTTCGGCCGTGCACGCGGCATCGGGATCTCGACAGATAGCTTCACGGTCGCAGCCTATATGAAGCGCAGTCGCAAACACTTCAAGCGTCTGGTACGCTTCCTCCTGGACGCACTTCGAGACGACATGCCGGTCTCCATGGTCCTCTACGGACGCGGTCAGATCACGGCGGTGGCCCATCTGCACTGGGTGACCATCGTCGGCGTCTATGCGAATACGGATCAGACTCAAGCCGTTGTTCGCGTGAGTGATCACGGTAAGGAGAAGGACTTCTCGCTAGATGAGTGGTTCTACACGGCACGGATGGGCGGTGCGTTTGTCCGCTATAACCTGGATAGCTTGCTGCATTAGAA
>CAZLEA010000057.1:7037-9800 GCA_964558445.1 uncultured Oscillospiraceae bacterium
AGCGAGGAACAAGAGCAGCTCTCGGGTCTCTTAGGGAAGCTCCTTGTTGCTTGGCAGGGCGAGGAAGCAGATGAGACGGAAGGCTCCGATGAGGCCATCGACGCTGATGAGGCTGATGAAACTGACAATTCAATTGATTAGGCAGTCGGATCTGTTGCACGCTTACTAAGCTCGAGCACCAATGCTTGGCACAACAATATCAGCATGCAGAAACAGCGGGATTCCTCCCGCTGTTTCATGTTAAGCACATAATATCTAGTACGATCCGGATGAAGGTTACACCAAGTGACCGAGACTACATCCTTCTCGTATTGATCTTGCGAATCGCCTCCACGTCCACCTTGAACGCACGATCGATGTCCATCAAGCCGTTGATCTCCTGCTGCACATCCGTCACCTGCGTATAGCAGAAACCGACCACATACGGCAGATCCTGAATCGCCGAGGTCACCGCCTCGTAGCGCGAGATGAAGGCCGCTTCGTCCGCAACCTTGTTCCCATAGCCCCAGCCTACTTCCTCGTTCGCAAACGCAATGCCGCCATATTCGCTGATGAGGATCGGTTGACCCTTGTAGCTATATCCTTCGGCAAAGGCCAAGTGATGGCGATTGAAGTGCAGCTCATTGTTCACAATCGCATCGAAGTTCCCTGCATAGCGGGCATGAAGCTCACTGCCTGCCTCGACATAGTCGTGGAGCGTCAGAATATCGGAGACCGTGTGTTCCCAACCGTCGTTGACGACGACCGGACGCATGCCATCGATTGACTTGGTGAGATGGTAGATCGCTTCCGTAAATTGCTGCTGCTTACGATTGCGGTGAATCTGCGGCACACCCCAGGACTCGTTGAACGGGACCCAGGTGATAATCGACGGATGGTTGTAGTTCTGACGGACCACATCGAGCCACTCACGAGTCAGCATCTCTACCGCACGATCCGAGTAGGTGTAAGCTGCGGGGTACTCACTCCAGACGAGCATACCCTTCATATCACACCAGAACAAGAAACGCTCGTCTTCCGTCTTCTGATGCTTGCGCAAGCCGTTGAAACCGAGCTCATGGATCTTGTCGATATCTTCGATCAGGGCTTCCTCGCTCGGTGGCGTCAGATGCGAATCCTTCCAGTAGCCCTGGTCCAGGATCAGGCGCTGATAGAGTGGTCTGTTGTTGAGCATCACCTGACCGGCTTTGATCGTAACTTCTCGCATGCCGAAGTAGGAGAGGACAGAATCGACCACTTCGCCGTTGTCCAACAGTTCTATCTCCAGGTCGTAGAGCGAGGGATTCTCCGGCGTCCAGTGCTCGACACCGAACGGTGTGACGGCGGCCGACAGGAGCGAAACCGAGAAGACGTTACCGGCAGGATCCACGGGCAGGCGAACACTGTTGACTGCTTGACCACGGAAACTTACATGTGCCACAACTTCCAGGCCTTGAGGGCGAAGCTGTTGCAGGAATTCAGTCTCGATGCGAATCGAATTATGCTCGAGTTCCGGGGTCAACTTCAACGATTCCAGATAGTTATCTGCTACACGCTCAAGCCATACCGTCTTCCAGATACCGGTCGTCTGCACGTACCAGCAACCGAAGTTCTCGGGAACCCAGCGCTGCTTACCACGCGGCTGATCCGCATCGTAGCGATCTTCGACGCGAACAACCACGACGTTGTTCTCGTCTTCAAGTTGCTTCGTGATGTCGAAGCTGAAGCGGCTGTAGCCACCCTTGTGCTCACCGACATACGTACCGTTAACCCAGAGTCTAGTCAGATAGTCGCTACCCTCGAAGTGAAGCAGATAGCGATCGCTATCCTTCTGTGCTTCCATCAGTTCCAGTTCGCGCTTGTACCACACGACATTATGCTCAGTCTCATCACCGATGCCGCTCAGCTTGGTCTCATAGGTGAAGGGTACCTCGATCGTTAACGCATCGGGGAAGGTGTGAAACCACTGATCCGTCTCTCCTCTATCCTCATCGTCAAAAGCAAACTGCCAGCTCCCGTTCAGATTCGCCCAATCCTTGCGAACCAATTGCGGACGTGGATAGTCCTTGATATAAGCCCGTACCATAGTGCCTCCTCTTGTCTTGTGCTTGCGCGACTGATTCATCATTGATGATTCTATTCAATGTTGATAGATCGGTCAAGCGTCTAATCTGCAATTTATTATGCAATTAATCTATGTACTGGCGTGCATTCTGCACAAATAATAGTCGATCAATACATATTCAAGTGATTTACATAGTCTATCAATTCATATATACTGAATTAATAACGAAGAAAAGATCCGAGATCAGGAGAAGTATGCCCTATGTACAATATATCTCTAAACGATACAGATAGAGTCGTTGCTGTTTGCAGAGCACTCGCCACGCCCCTTCGTGTTCTCATCCTGCAGACGCTCTACCGACACGGCTCGTTGAATATCCAAGAGCTGGCTCAGACGCTCGATATCGCAGCTTCTACGATCTCAACCAACGTCCGCCAGATGGAGGATGCAGGGCTCATCCTCTCCGAGCAGACACCGGCCAAGAACGGATCGAACAAGGTCTGTTCGCCGGTCTATACCGAGTTGTTTATCAACATGAATTTCGACCGGATAAATCACGAAGGCAGCAGCCTCTACGAGCACGAGATCCCGATCGGTAACTTCCACCAGTTCGAGGTGCACCCCTCTTGCGGTTATATCTTCTTCGATCACAGCAATCAGGAGATGAAGAATTACCACTTCGATAACAAGCTCGCCTTCCTCCTACCCGAGCGAATCGA
>CAZLEA010000058.1:0-9545 GCA_964558445.1 uncultured Oscillospiraceae bacterium
CGCTCTGTCGCTCTCTTCGACCGCTCTCCAGTTCAACAAGTGATGCCCACTTCGCCCTCTCGCGAAGCAGTGCCTCGATCCCGAGCGATGCCCGAACTTGCTCGAGCTCCGCCGTATAAGCGTTCAGCGTATCCTGCATACTAGCAATCTCATGGCGCAGACTTACGCGTCGCTCCTCGGTGCGGATCGCCTCCTCGAGCTTAGATTCCAGCTCGGAGATCTCTGCTTGCAGGATGCGGTCGGGACTCTGCGCGCTGTTACGCTGCAGCTCCTTGATCTGCTCTTGAAGCAGTGCCTTCATATCGCCGACCGAGCGCTCGGGGCCGCTGCCGCTCGAGAGCTGCATCAGCTTACTCTGGATGTTCTCGCTGGGGTTCATCTCGGTTTGCATCTGTTGGATGAAGACCGTGTTCACGAACTCATCCTCGCTGATCGAGAAGAGGTAGTCGCCCGGCTCATCTTGTCTCGGTAGGTTCACAATCGTGTTGCTGTCCTCATAGTAGACCTGGAGCGAGTCGTCTCGCTTCACTTCGCCGAAGCGGCGATTGATCCGGTAGCGTATCCCGCCGTGCTCGAGCAGCAGGCTGCCACCGTACGTCGCCTTGGTCGACCAGGGCAGGAAGCGCCGTCTCGGATCTGCTTGAAGATCTCTCATATTCTTCCTGGCGTTCAAGCCATAGAGCATCGCTCGGATGAAGGCCAGAAGCGTACTCTTGCCCGCTTCGTTCGCCCCCAGTACGACGTTGAATCCGTCGCTTGGCACCCAGTGATAGTCGACCAGCTTGCCGAAACCGTCTATATGAATCTCAAGAATTCTCATACCGTGCGATCCCCCACTTCCAAGACATGTTCCAAGGCCTTATCGAGCAGAAGAACAGCCTTCGCGTTCTCCTCTTCGGGTTTCCCCGACGCTTCGATCTTCGCCCGCTCCTCATCGTAGGAACGAAGCAAGATGCCATAGAAGCCACTCTCTTCGCGAAGCTTATCTAGCGGCCAATCGGCACCGGTCTCGTCACGCAGTTCGACATAATCGAGGCCATAGCGCTTCGCTTGCTCCACCAGGCTTGCCAAATCAAGTAGGAGACCTGCCTGCCTCCTGCCGACGAAGATTAAGCGCAAACAAGCCTTACGGAGTACCGCATCGCCATACACCTCAGCTAGCCGCCCAAGCTCGGCAAGCAGATGCACGCTAAGTGAAGCGTCATCCTCAAGTCCCGTGACATCGATCTGTTCAATTAGGAAGCGCCTCGTCCGGAGCGAGACGAAGTAGCCGTCTTGCTGTGTGCGCCAGCTGCCGGTAGCGGTTTCTTCACGACGGATGGTCTGAATCCAGAAGCCCTTGTCGCCGAGCTCATCGAAGCCGCGCCCCTGGGGACAACCCGGGTAGCGCAGCACGGTGGAGCGCTGATTCTTGCGCTCGATGGTTCTCGTTTGATGGACGTGCCCCAGCGCCACATAGTCATAGCGATCGAAGGCAGGATCTCGTTCGTGAATCGGATTATAGTTTGATTGACTGCCGCTACCCGAGACCAGCTCGCCGTGCAGCATATGTATGTGGATATAATTGTCCGGATATGGAGTCTCGTCACCATCAGGCTCAAGTTCTTGTTCGAGCTCCGTTCTCGCCGTCAGCGTCGTAAACGGATGGCCGCTCACAACAAGCTTCAAGTCGTGGTCGACAAGCGTTGTCGCCTCACGGAAGATGGTCACGTGCTCCGGCCACAAGACACGGTCCCAGAGCGAACCGAGATAGTAGGGATCGTGATTCCCGGGCACTATATAGATAGGTATAGGGGCCAGCTCGTTTAGAGCCGCGAGCAGACGCTGTATCCACAGCGGATCCGCGTCGGGACGGTCGAAGAGGTCGCCTGCCATCAAGAGCAGATCGACCTCGGCCAAGCGGCACTGTTCGGCTAGGCGCGAGAGGTAGGCGCGCTGTTCTTCTCTTAGATTTATGCCCATCTCGGCGGGCAGGCGTGAGAAGGGACTATCCAGGTGGAGGTCGGCCGTATGCGCAATTCGTAATTCATGGGCAAGCATATACAACTCCCTTGTATGTTATAAAAGCGAATTTAAGTTTGCTTTTATTGTGCCCTTAATTCTCGCTTACGTCTAGCAAACATCCTCCCATATTCCACCCTAATCCCTTCTAATACCCCATATATATCCCCGAAACTGTTACGCCTTCCAAGCAGCCAGGTCGTCCTCTCTGCCGAGGACGAAGTGCTCGCCGCCCACGTGATGAAGCGAAGAGGCGTTGTAATCGAGTCCGCTGGTCTCGTAGCTGTAGCTGACCGAGCTGCGCTTCTTCTCGACCAGGGGATTCGGGTGCGGAATCGCCGAGATCAAGGACTTGGTATACGGATGCAGCGGATTTCCGAAGATCTCCTCAGTCGTACCCGTTTCGAGCAGATGACCGAGATGGAGCACGCCGATGCGATCGCTGATGTACTTGACCATCGAGAGGTCATGAGCGATGAAGAGGTAGGCGAGCTTGCGCTCTTCTTGTACCGCCTTCATCAGATTCACGATCTGCGCCTGAATCGAAACGTCGAGCGCACTGATCGCCTCGTCTGCGATGACGAGGTCCGGGTTCATGACAAGCGCACGGGCGATACCGATACGCTGGCGCTGACCGCCGGAGAACTGATGCGGATAGCGTGTCGCGAACTGACGCGAGAGCCCCACGCGCTCCAGGATATCGAACGCCATGGCTTCCCGCTCGTCTCTCGACTCATAGCTCTTGTGGACATCCAGCCCCTTGGCCACGATATCGAGCACGCGCATACGCGGATTGAGGCTTGCCATCGGGTCTTGGAAGATCATCTGCATGGAGGTCCGAAGCTCTCTTGTAGCGGACTTGTCTAGCTTGCCGGAGATATCGTGTCCTTTGAAATGAATCTCACCCGCCGTCGGATCGTAGAGCCGGATCAAGGAACGGCCGATGGTCGACTTACCGCTGCCGGATTCGCCGACGAGGCCATAGGTCTCCCCCCTCTTGATCTCGAAGGAGACGCCATCTACCGCCTTGACCGTAAACTGGCGACTCACCTTGAAGTGCTGCTTCAGATTATGAACCTGGAGCAGGGTATCGGTCTTCTTACTATTCGGCATATGCTTCTCCTTCCCTCTTCATGCGTTTGATGCGCTCGTCAAGCGTGCTTGGCATCCGAAGCTTCGGTGCCTCATCGTGCATCAGCCAGCTGGCGACATAGTGATGACGGGAAACACGGAAGAGCGGGGCCTCCAAACGTAGGTCTATCTTCAGTGCATAGCGGTTACGCGGCATGAAGGGGTCGCCGTCAAACGCTCTGGCCATATTCGGCGGATTGCCGGGAATCGGCATCAATTCGCCGGCCTCTGTATCGAGGTCCGGCATGGCGGCCAGCAGGCCCCAGGTATAGGGATGCTTCGGGTCGTAGAAGACCTCGCTAACCGTACCGCGCTCGACGATTCGGCCCGCATACATGACGGAGACATAGTCTGCGACCTTGGCCACGACGCCAAGATCATGGGTGATGTAGATGACGGAGATACCGGACTTCTTCTGTATATCGCTGATGAGTTCCAATATCTTGGCTTGGATCGTGACGTCTAGCGCCGTTGTCGGCTCGTCGCAGATCAAGACGTCCGGGTCACAGGCGAGTGCGATCGCAATCACGACGCGCTGGCGCATGCCGCCGGAGAGCTCATGCGGATAGTTCTTCATCCGCTCTTCCGGGTTCGTGATGCCGACGAGGTCCAGGAGATGCAGCGCCTTCTGATACGCCTCTGCCTTCTTCGTTCTATAGTGGTAGCGCATCCCCTCCATGATCTGGCGGCCGACCGTCATCGTGGGGTCTAGCGAGGTCATGGGGTCTTGGAAGATCATGGCGATCTGCTTGCCGTTGATCTTCTGTCTGATCTCCTTCTTGTTCATCCGGAGGAGGTCGACCGTCTGGCGCTTGCCGTCCGTCTCGTAGAGGTAGTTGATCTCGCCGCTGTTGATCCGACCGTTTGATGCGAGTATCCCCATAATCGCCTTCACCGTAACGGACTTGCCGCTACCGGATTCGCCGACGATGGCGATGGTTTCGCCCTTATACAGGTCGATATTGACACCGCGCACGGCCTTGACCTCGCCGGACGAGGTCTGAAACGAGATATCCAGGTTCTTGATATCGAGGATGAGTTCGTCTTTTTGGATTGCCATCTTAAACCTCCTTCATCGTCGGATCGAGGGCATCGCGCAGACCGTCGGCCAAGAGATTGAAGCTCAGCATCAGGAGAGCGAGCACCAGCACCGGGGTGACGATCATATAGGGATGGGCCGTAAGCGACTTGAAGTGATCCGAGATCAGGGAGCCAAGCGAGGCCATCGGGACCGGGATGCCGATACCGATAAACGCCAAGAACGCCTCCATGAAGATCGCGGACGGGATCGAGAACATCGACATAATCAGAAGCTGAGAGAAGATGTTTGGCAGCATCTCGCGGAAGATCAGGTTCATGGAACCCGCACCGAGCGTCCTCGCTGCCAGCACATACTCGTGCTCCTTGAGCTTCAGGATCTCCGCACGTGAGATTCTCGCCATGCCGATCCAGCCGGTGATCGCAATCGCGATCGTGATACTCATCAAGCCGGGCTTCAGGATCAAGATCAATAGGGTGACAACGACGAGGCTTGGGATACCGTTTAGGATCTCGATGATGCGCTGCATCACGATATCGACGGTGCCGCCGAAGAAGCCGGAGATCATGCCGTATGTCATACCGATAAGGACGTCCACGATGACCGCAATCAATGCGATGTAGAGCGAGATTCTGGTACCGGTCCAGACACGGGTGAAGATATCGCGGCCTAGCACATCCGTGCCGAACCAGTGGTAGACATCCTCGCCTCCCTCGATCTCTAGGTACTTGTTGATCTCGCGCGGTCCGGTCGAGGTCTGCAGTGTCTCGCTACCGTCGAAGATCCCGAGCTTCTCGAGGCCAGGGATGCGAGGTGCCATGCTCTCATGGCCTACGACTTGCTGCTCGTAGGTGTAGGGCGTGATCACAGGTCCCACGAGCGCCATCAATACGATGATGACGATAGAGATCAGGCCGAAGATCGAGCCCTTGTTCTTAAACAACTTCTTCGTAAGCGTGCGCCAGAACGACTCGCCGGTATAGACATCATCGATGAAGCGGCTCTCGTCTGCGGGTAGGGCTGTGAAGTCTCCTTCCTCGAAGCGAACGCCCTCTAGCATCTCGGCATTCTGCTGCTTGTACTTCTCATAGTTCTCAGGCTTGGTCAGATCAGACATGTGCGGCCACCTCCTTCTTCGCGCCGTTCTTCTTGGCAGATTTCGATTTCGTGAGGCGAATTCTCGGATCGAGGATGCCGTAGAGGATATCGACTAGCAGCATCATCGTGATGTACATCGCGCTATACAAGAAGGCGAGGGTTACGATCACGTTGTAGTCGTTGGCTTGAATCGCCTGGACCATCAACTGGCCGATGCCGGGAATCGAGAAGATCTTCTCGACCACGAGGCTACCGGTCATAAGATTGACTGTTAGGGGACCCAACACCGTCAGTACGGAGATCGACGCGTTGCGCAGACCGTGGCCGAAGATGAGGCGGGGGCCGGTGATGCCTTTGCTCTCAACAAGTTGGATATAATCCGAACCCATGACATCGATCATCTCGGTTCTCGTGAACCTCGCCACCGTCGCCATCGCGGTCATACTAAGCGCGAGGGCCGGCAGTACATAGGACTTGAAGCCGAGGGCGGAGTTGAACAGCATCGGGAACAAACCGAGCTTGTAACCAAGCAGATAGCTAAGCCCAAGTGCAAAAACATACGACGGTATCGACACACCCAGCACCGAGATCATGGTGGCACCGGTGTCCCAGAGCGTATTGTGTTTGACCGCCGCGAAGACGCCGAGCAGGAGGCCCATCAGCGCGCCGAAGACGATCGCGATCGCGCCGAGGTTTAGCGAGACGGGCAGTCTTGTCGCGAGCAGTATGCTCACATCCGTGTTGATCGAGATACTATAGGATTTGCCAAAATCAAAGGTCAGCATGTTCTTCACATAGCGGAAGAATTGGATCGGTAGCGGATCATCCAATCCGTATTTGGTCATCAAGATGGCTCGCTGCTCGGGCGTCAGCTTCTCATCGTTAAAGGGCGAACCCGGCAACAATTGCATCAGGACAAATAGTATGAAGATGATGACCAGCAGTGTGACAAAGGACAGTAGGATTCGTTTGCCGATGTACTTTTTCATCTTGTTCTCCTAATCATGGTGAATGAGGCCGGACATAGCTGCCGACCTCATCAACCGTTACATAAATGCTGTTATGAGTGATGTCTTGATTACTTCATCGAGACGTTTCTGTACACGCGGTTGATACCGACGGAGTGGTACTCGATCCCGCTGACCGAAGGATTGATCATCTGAGCCATACCGCTCTGGTAGACAGGAGCGAGGGCTGCATCGTTTAGGAGAATCGCTTCCGCATCATAGAGCGCATCCCAACGCGCTGCGGGATCGAGGGCCAATTCGCCAGTCTTGGCATCGCTGACGATGCTGTCGTATTCGCTGTTGGACCACGAACCGTCATTGTAGGCACCGCCTGTGATGAAGAGGTCGAGGTAGGTCATCGGATCGGCGTAGTCAGGGCCCCAACGGGTGAGTGCTACTTCGTAGTCGCCTGCGCGCATCTGATCCAGACGGTTCTTCTTGGGCAACTGAGTGATGTTGATCGTCACGCCCTCGAGATTGCTCTCGATCTGCGACTTCAGGACCTGCGAGACGTTGATCGCGCTCTCCGTATCTTCTACCAGCATGGTAAACGTGAAGCTGTCTTGGCCAAGCTCGCTCTTGGCGGTTGCCAGAGCTTCAGCTGCCGCTTCGGGGTCATAGGTCAGGTAGGTGGGTCCGTCTTCACGGAAGTCCTTACCGTTCGGGCCGGTAGCGAGGCCTTGTGGGACGAAGAAGTCGGCGGGTGTGGAGCCGTCCTTCAAGACAGTGTTCGCGATCGTCTCCTTGTTATAGGAGCGGGCGATAGCGGTCCTGAGTGCCGTGTTCTCGAGGCCGTCGACCAGGGTGTTCATGGAGATGTACCAGAGGTAGCCGCCTTCGATGGTGACAAACGCGGGGTCATCCTTGAAGAGGTCGACTTGCTCACCGGCCAGGGCGACGACATCCAGGTCACCGTTCTGGAACGAGAGCATCGCCTGCTGGCTATCCTTGATAACCTGGAACTTCAGGCCATCGATTGAAACTTCGCTTGCTGCGTAGTAATCGGGGTTCTTCACGAGATCGATCGTGGTCGTGGCGGGCTCATAAGACGTGACCTTGAACGGGCCGTTGGCGATCAATGTCGCGGCAGAGGTGCCGAAGTTCTCGCCTTGTGCCTCATGGAACGCTTGGTTCATCGGCAAGAAGGCGGGGAAGGTCATCAGGCTCTCGAAGTACGAGACCGGATGATCCAGGCTTACGACCAGCGTATGATCGTCCGTCGCTTCGACGCCGAGGCTGTCGAGCTCTGCTTCGCCTGCCATGATGGCATCCGCGTTCGCTACACCTGCGATACCGACGATGAAGCCGTACTGAGCCGCTTCTTCGGGATCGACGAGGCGCTTCCAGGCATAAACGAAGTCGTGTGCGGTCACGGGATCGCCGTTCGACCACTTCGCGTCATCGCGGAGTGTAAAGGTACGGGTCAAGCCGTCTTCGGAGACTTCCTGATCGGTTGCAATCGCGGAGATCGCAACACCTGCTTCATCCAGGCGATACAGACCCTCGATCGTTGCGGCGATGACCTCAAACGAGGTACCGTCTGTTGCAACTTGCGCATCCATCGATGCGACCTCGACGTCGACTTGGACATGTAAAACCTTGTCACCGGTGGACTCACTGCCACCGCTATCTTCTGACGATCCGGCGGCTTCCGAACTCGATCCGGAACCCTCGCTCTTGCTCGGATTGCTCGTGTCTCCACCGCTTGGGGTGCTGCAGGCTGCCAGGGTAAACGCCAGGCCGAGCGCTGTCATACGGGCCAGTGCCCTCTTCATCTTCATAGAACTTCCTCCTAATGGTTTACATCGTAGTGGGCTGATGATGCATTATTAAACTCCCGTTATCCAATAACGTCAAGCTCGAACACGCCAATTTCTGCAAGTTTGATAGTTTGCACTTGCATTTTTGACTCCATACGGCGAATTATCATGATTTTACACCCATATTTGAAGCCAAATTAAGTTTATGGGTTCATTTAGCGGATGTTAGCAACGCATGAATATGCATCGAGTCAACATCTGTCCCGGATTACATATGTAGGAACAATTCTTAACAAGTAATCCAAGCAGAAATAATCCACGAAATAGTGAACTTAGCCTGTACTCTTTTTAGAGTCTAGATGATAAGATGAGATCAAAATATTAGGGGGAGGCAAACCGTATGTCGAAGAAGCGCTCGGAGTGGGTCTCTTATTTCCGTCTGATTCTACCCTTGCTCATACCGGTGCTCATCGAGCAGTACTTCATCAGTGCGGTCAGCGGCGTGAATACGATCATGATCTCGCGCCTGGGCTCTGAGGAGATCTCGGCGATCGGTAGCGTCGGTGCCGTCCTCAACATGATCGCAGCCCTCTTCATCTCCCTGTCGGTCGGCGGCACGATACTCGCAGCCCAGTACCTCGGCAGAGGTCAGCGACAGCGTCTGAATCAAGTGGCAGGACTGGGACTTGCGATCAGCTTCATCTTGGCTGTCCTCGTCTCACTACTGATCTTCATCTTCCGTAAGACGATTATCTATCGCCTCTTCGGCGACGGCGATCCGCAGGTGCTCGCTCACTCACTGGACTACTTCTCGCTGGTCCTCTTCTATTATGTACCTTATGCAATTAATACGATGGCCTTCGGCGTGCTTCGCGGTGCGGGCGATGTGCGTACCCCGATGAAGATCTCGATTCTGATGAATCTGGTCAATATGGCGGCGAACTATCTCCTCGTCTACGGCCTTCGTATCCCGCTTGGCAGTAGCTCCATCGGTTGGGACGGCATGGGCGTTCGCGGTTCGGCCCTCGCCCTACTCATCGCTCAGGTCTGCGGCATGGTCATCGTGCTCGCCGTCTTGTTTCGCGGCAGTCGTGCCGTACGACTCAATCTGCGCACGGATTTCCGCTTCGATAAGCGCATCGTCTCCGGCATCTTCCGTATCGGGCTACCGTCCGGCGTGGAGCAGATCATCTTGAACTTCGGCTTCCTGATTATCCAGACCTATATCGTGACTCTGCCTACGGCCGAGATTGCCGCGCACAGCATCGTGAACTCCGTCGTCTTCTTGATCAACGCACCGGCACTCGCCATCGCGACCATCACGTCTACCCTGATCGGCCAATCGGTCGGCGAGGGCGAATTGGAGCGTACCAAGACCGACATCGCCCATCTACAAGCCTTTGTCGCGATCAGTCATGTGGCCTCGTGGTTGATCTTCATCCCGGGTGCCCGCTTCTTCGTGGGTCTCTACTCTCAAGATCAAGCAGCCATCGCCGCTGCCATCCCGAT
>CAZLEA010000059.1:0-9145 GCA_964558445.1 uncultured Oscillospiraceae bacterium
TCATGAGTTTGTGATAGAGCGAGCGGAGCATCTGGCGGTTCGTAACCGGCTTCATCTCCGGTGCTGCTTGATTCATCATCTGTTCCTCACTCCCACGTCCCTTGGCCGGTGCCAAGGCGTTGTATCGTATCGGCCAATTCCAGGAAGGTAGCCGACTTCAGCTTGTAGTAGACGCGCCTGTTCTTCTTCGTGACGTTCGCCTGCACGAGCTCCATGTTGATCATGTTCTGCAGGTGATGCGAGACCGTAGCCGAACTAAGCTCCAGGTGATCCGCCAATTCCTTGAGGTACATCGGCCGCTCGCCGAGCAACATGACAATCTTCAAACGACTGGCATCCGCCAGCAGCTTCGTCTGCTCGATGATTCGATTGAAGCGCTCTTGATCCTCCTCGCTGCGTGTGACGAGCTCGATGAAATAGATGCCGACGGACAGTAGTATCTCTTGTCCTCGCCCGGGATTCAGCGCCATGTAATTCGGTTCGATGAGGAGCGGATCGACATAGAGCACATCCTTGTGATCGAACTCGATTTGGATGTATTGGGCCAGAAGTGTGCGCAGCTCGTTCCAACTCGCAAGGTCTTCCAGATAGGCCGCAAGTTTGGCTATCTCCTCTGTGAACACATGCATCTCTTGGCGGACTACCTCGGCTACGGTCAGCAGGCAGCTCGCAAGCTCCGATAGGCGAAGATCCAGTGCCTGATAGAGCTCGATCAGCGAGACCTTGACGCTCGCATCGCACTCCGAGCGCATGATCAAATCAACGACGTGCGCCAGATCCGAGAAATCATGTTCGGCAAGCAGCAGATCCAGCTCATCTACGGTGAGTCCCTCCGTCTCACTCCCCGAAGCGCTGAGCAGGTAGAGCCTAAACGCCTGTTCGAGTTCCCCGGCGAGTACGGCTGCCGTCGGCAGGCTGTCATCCGCGTAACTTCTTGCACTCGAGTGCCGATACGTCAACAAGACTTGCAGCAGCGGCATCTCCTGCTTCAAGACGATCTTCGTCTTCGCCCAAGCAGCAAGCTTCGGGTTATGAGCCAAGACATCATCGCTTATCTCGTACACCCGCTCTGCAAACTCGATGTGGGCTCGGAATCGGGTTTCGAACTCGGCTGTAGTCATCGACAAGCGCTCCGGATCACGGATGAAGAAACTTCGCTTATCCGCCTCGGTCGAGAGCGCCACTGCGGCCTCGTAGATCAGGTCGGGCATGAGGAAACGGACTTGCTCCAAGGGGAAATCCTGTATCGTTATCAAGTTAGAGTCTTCTTGCATGGGCTCTGTCCTCCTTTGCTAGCGATAGCATGCATCTATCTTAGACTCTTGTCAAACACAGATCATGTTCTAGGCAAAAGAAAACAGGCACACCCACGCATGCCTGCTATACAGAAGGAAGATTCGCTAACGGATCAATTGACCTTCAATTCTTGTTCACGGACGGTCCCGTCTACGATCTGATAGACCTTGTCTGTCTTCGTCATGATGGTCAAGTCATGCGTCACGATGATGACGCAGCAGTGATCCTCGTGCGCCAGGCGGGTCAAGATATCGAGGATCAGATTACTGTTCTCGCTATCCAGATTCCCCGTCGGTTCATCTGCCAGGATCAAGCGGCGATCCATCGTTAGGGCACGCGCGATCGCAACGCGCTGCTGTTCGCCTCCGCTGATCTTCGACGGATAGCGATGGTGAAGCGAGCTTGGCAGACCGACCTTGGCCGCCAATTCTTCTGCCTTCGCCCTCGCCGTCTTGGGATCGATACCGTTTAGGTTGAGCGGATACATGATGTTCTCCAGCACGGTCAGGAGCGGAAACAAGCTGAAATCCTGATAGATGATGCCGACCTGGCTTCGTCGATAGAGGTTTCGATCGAGGCTTGCGGTCGACTCGCCGGCGAACATAATCTGGCCGGAGTTCGGGATATCGAGGCCTGCCATCAGGGTCAAGAGCGTGCTCTTACCGCTGCCCGATCGCCCGACAATCGAGTAGGTTTGGCCCTCTTCAAACGAGCAGGTCGCACCCCTGAGCACTTCATTCGTGCTGCCCTTCGTGTGGTAGGCGTAGCGAACATCTCTCACTTCCAATATCGACATGGCAATTCCTCTCATTCGTAATATCAACCTATTATAACAGAGCTTCGGCATCCGAGAGCGGATTAGCGAAGCGGTAAGATCGGTCACTGAAACCCTCTTGTGGCTGCGTTAAACTGGAACTATCAAACAAGAATCACCAGAGGAGGTTCAAGATGAAAGTTCTATACGAAGCAACCATGACGAACACAGGTGGTCGCGAAGGCCACGTCGACGCACCGGATCAATCGCTCTCGCTGAAGATCTTGCCACCCGGCAAGGACGATATGGAAGCGACGAACCCCGAACAGCTGTTTGCCGCAGGGTACAGCTCTTGTTTCAACGGAGCGCTGGAGCTGATGCTCAAGCGGGGACGAGCCAAATACGAAACATCAACCGTAACGGCCAAGGTCCGTTTGCTCGAAGACCCGGAGGACAAGGGATTTCGCATCGGCGTAACCCTGATCTGCTCGGTCAAGGGCCTCTCGCTCGACGAGGCAAGAGAGTATGTCGACAAGGCACACGGCTTCTGCCCCTATTCGAAGGCGACAAGAAACAATATCGACGTCGAGCTCGTCGTGGTCGAAGCCGAATAAATTAACAGTACGGCTCAAACCTCGTTCCTACCGACTTGCCGGTAGCGCGAGCCTCCGGTCAGCAAGCGAACGCTGACCAGAGATGAGACTAGCCAACACAATATGAAGTTACGAGTAAGCACGAGTCCTGCAGGGAGCAAGCCTCCTTGCAGGAGTCTCGAGACTAACAAGGCGAGACCAAGACCGACGGCAGCCAGGATCACAAGCTCTAGGAAGAAGCTGCCGAATACGCGCAGCCGCTGCGTTCCGGTCTGCAGCATAATCGCAATCTCTCTACGACGAACCAACACCATAATAAACGGGATCAAGAGTGCCAGCAGATACGTCAGCACGTAGATCGCCGGGTAGAGCACCTGCATATAATTGATCCGCTGCGTCAACTGCGCCTTGGTCATCAGATGATTTGCATCTGCAATCACGATGAACTGGCGCTGTTTGGATATGCGATTGACCTCCGAGAAGCCCTCCGTTTGCAAGAAGTCCTTTAGTGCATCAAGCTTCGCGCTCTTGAGCGTGAACAAGGCGCTATCCAAATTCACTTGCTCCATCGAGAAGTCGGGATTCGGGTGGAATGCCTCCTCGCCCTCAAGAATCGCAGGCGAGACCATCGCCAGAAGCGGCATATAGATATTCTCCTCCAGTCCATCACTTCTGTAGCTACCGACAACAGTAATCGGATCCAGTACGCTGCTACCCGTACCACGCGCGAAGTCGCGATTGATCAAGAGATCGATTCGGTCACCGTAAGCGATACCGTAGCGCTCCATCAAACTTGTGGGCAGCACGGCCACATTCGCATCTTCTTGATCCTCTACTCGCATCGAGAAGAGGCTGTCCGACCAGCCCTCCATATAAGTCGTCTCCACACCGCTGCTGTAGAAGAAATCGGCAGAACCCGCTATATCGTTTGTGAAGACAAGGTAGGGCTTCGTCATCAATTGATCCATCATCGTCTCCATGCCGAAACCCGACGTCCCGAAATCCGACATATCACCCTCAACATAAGCACTGCCGTCTGCCGGTTGATGTCCCTGATACCAGTAGTGTCTGCGCATAGTTACGGCAACGGAATCGACCAACCCGCTCTCCTCGATGCTCTGTAAGGCAAAGAGATCGACAAGCACATTCTTGTGCTGCTCCCCCCTAATATCCGTGATATACAAACGAATCTCGCTAGTCTCGCTTACTGCCCCGAGCTCCCGGCTTGTATCCGTAAGCGAGCGGCTCATCCCGAACAAGAGCAGGAGCGACGAGAAGACAGCCGCCATCGGCAGAATCGCGCGAGCACCCGAACGGACGATTGAGAGGCCCGCATACTTCACTGCGCCGCCCCGAAGCGAGCGAGACGACTGCAGCCTTCGCTCACGGCGAACACGCCTCGGCTTCTTACGCGGCCCCTTCATACTCTGCATGCCGATGAAGTAGCAGAAGATCATGGCCAGAGTAAACATACCCATGGCCGTAAGCCAGAAGACGCTTCGCTCCGTCGTCGCCACATACGCCATATCCTTCGTCACCGACAGATTCGTTACGCTATAGCGCAGGTCTGCAGAACGCGTCGATTCCGCCAAGCCTGCCACGTAGAGATTGACCTCATCGGCGTAATTCAAACCGATCGCGGCACCGATGACGACGGCGATCCCGGCAGCCATGGCCGGTAGATAGAGGAAGAAGCGGCGGACTTGTCGCCTCGATGCACCGAGGCGTAGCAAGATTAGGCCGTTCTCCCGCTCGCGATAGACGGACATATAAGCAAACAGCAGCAGCACCAGCAAACCCGCTACCACGCTGATGCCCAGAACGAGGCTCGTACTCCTGGCCAGATCGCGAAACGAGTCGGTGACCGCCGAATAACCTTGGTCGTAGATCGTCATGCGTACGAGCGGGGGCAGCGTGTCGCTTACAGCCGCATAGTAGCTGTCTTGACTCCTGTTATCGAGGACAGCCGTGCCGAGCGTGTAGCCGTAGTGACCGGCCTCTACCCGAAACTGCGGACTCTCCGGTACATAGATATGATGTTGTTCATCCTTACCTGTCGCGAAGATACCGACGATCTCCACCGTTTGGGGCGACTCATAGGTCTCGCCTGCCCAATAGCTCTGGAAGATATCCGGTTCATCGCGATCAATCATGGTGAGGTCCAGCGTATCGCCCACCCGGAGAGACAGGCGCTTGGCCAGCACCTCGGAGATCAAGGCAACATTGGCACCCGACTCATACTCTTCGTCAGCGAACGCCCTGCCCTGACTGATGCTGATTCGCTGTTGATTAAAGGACAGATCCGCCTCAATATCGCGCGTCGGTATGAGGGCCAGCGATTGATTCAAGGAGGCATACGTCTCGGCGATCCGCTCCATGAGCGGCTGATCACCATACGTGTAGGCAGAGGATTCGCCAAGCTCCGCATACACACGATCCGTTTCTGTCACCTGAGTGTTCGAATCCTCGCCCGTTCGATAGCCTGTCGCCTCTCCCGCAGCAGAGGTGAACGGAGCCAAGCGGAAGTAGATCTCGGACGTCAAGCCGGAATAATAGTAACCATGAACAATATAGTAGCGGCCGGGGATGAGCTCGTAGTCGCCCTCGCTGATGTTGACCATCTTCGCCGAGTTATCGCGGATGCTAAACAAGCTCTCTACGACAACCGCCTTGCGATTCCCCCACTGATCCGATGAGTTCCTGATCTGGACCAGAAGTACTGCTTCGTCTCGATACGGCAGCGTGGCACGAACGGACACGTTGGAACTGCTCTCCTCTACTTCGGTGGCGAAGGCGAGGCCCTGCGACGGTGCATTCCAGTCCAGAACCGCATCATGGCTATAAGCCTCCGAAGCCAACAAGTCCTCCATAGCCGCCAGAGCCGAGGGGTCCGATACCGTATTGTTCGGATAGCGTTCGCCCAGGTACTCGAAACGGGCAATCGTCTTGTAGTTTCGATCGGCATCCTCCAGGAAGCGGCTCATCGAGACATAGACCGACAGCTCGAGACTGAGCAGGGCTACCAGGGCCGCAATCAAGACGATATAGAGCCCGGAACGAATCGGCGATCGCCGAAATATCTTCAGTCCATGCCTAACAAATAGAAATCTCATAACTGCCTCTCATCTACGCACACGCAAATCCGACCTTGTATCGATTCGCGCTTCGATAAGCCTAATTATCGAGGATCGAAGGATAGTTCGCAAGTCAAAACACCCAAGTCTCTTGCACGATTCTCGCGAATTCTGGCTCCAGGCTCGGGTGTTTGAGTGTTCGGGTATTCGGCTGTTCGTCTGTTTCGCTTAGTCGATGATATACGTGCGGATCTCAAACGGCTTCAATTCCAGCTCTACGGTCTGACCATCCCACTTAGCCGCTTCGATCTCATCTTCCAAGAGGTTTGCGATCGCGACATGTTTGGGCTCATAAGCAAGTTTCATGGTCGCCTGCTGCGTCTGTCCGAAGCTCTCATAGAGACGGATGACCGTGCGATCGGAATCCTCCGCCTTCTTGACCACTTCGACCGTAATACCGGGCTGATCGATCTGGACGAAGCTGTACGACGGGGCTACACTGCCGCCCGCTTCGGTCTTGATGACCGCCTGCAGCGGGTTATTCAGGTTATAGGCCGACTCGAGCGTGCCTGCCTCCTGCCATGTACCCTCGTGGGCGAGCAGCGAGTAGGTGAAGAGGTGGCGTTCCTTGTCCGCATTCGGGTGCGGATCCGTACCGCTCTTCAGGAGCGTAATGCCGACAACGCTGTCATGGACATGGCTACCGTACTTGCAGTCGTTCAGGAAGCTCACACCATAACCGTACTCCGAGACATCAAGCCACTTATGCATCGCAACCTCGAAACGGGCCTGATCCCAGCTCGTGTTGTAGTGCGTCTGACGCTTCACATGGCCGTACTGGATCTCGAAGGTCGCCTCGTGCGTGTATACGTTGACGGGGAACAAGGCCTTCATCATGATGCGCTCTTGCTTCCAATCGATGTCGTTTGCGATATCGATACGCGGCGAATCGTTATAGAGTTGGATCTCCTGGACGATCGTGGATTCGAGGTACGGACGCTCGATGCGAAGCACCTTGCGGACCGGTCCATCTTCAATGAGGGCAAAGGAGCTGAGACCATCCACTTCCCACGCCTTCTCGACATAGTAGTTATTGATATCCCAGTTCTCGTAGTTATGCGGACGATCCTCATAACTCATCAAGACGTTACCCGCCTCACCCGGCTTCAAGACCTGGCGATCCGCTAGCTTGTCATAGACCTCACCGAACTGACCCAACTCATTGAAGCGAATACGGTAGTAGTCGTTCTCGAGAATATAGCCGTCCGGATTGACCTCACCTAGCACGGCCGTCTGTGCTTGCTCCAAGTCGTGGAACTCATAGAGCGAGAAGCCGTGTGCGGGAACACCCTTGGCGTAGAAGCCGCGCTTACCGTCCGCAAGCGTCTGGATCGGCAGCTTGATAGTTGATCCGACAGCGGATACCGAGGCCTTGGCTGCCGCCTCTTCGGGTAGCAAGACCAAGCCGTCTTGGACATAAGAAGTCGGGTTTAATACGAGGATGCTATCTTCTCTACCCTCAACCGAAGAGACGATGTCTGCCATCAGTCTCTCAGACGCCGCTCCTACGATCTCTGCCAGACGCAAATACTCGGCGTCCGAATCGTCGTACACATCCTTGATAGAGGTACCGGGCAGGATATCGTGGAACTGGTTACGCATCAAGATCTCCCAGCCCTCGGCCAGGACATCGGACGGATAAGCGGAACCGTTTAGGCGACCGGCGAGGCTTGCGAGGAACTCCAGGTTCTGCAGCTTGTACTCCGACTCACGGTTGAACTTCTTGTTGCGACCCATGCTGGTATAGGTACCGCGGTGATACTCCAGATAGAGCTCGCCGGACCAGGTCGGCAGATGACGATGCTTGCTCACGGTCTCATCTAACTTATGGAAGAATTCCGTGACGGTCGAGAACTTGATGCGCGGTGCAGAGGGCAAGCCCTTGGCGAGTCTGCGACCGTTCTCGATCATCTCGCGAGTCGTACCGCCGCCGCCATCACCATGACCATACGCCATCAATACGAACTCGTTTAGGTTCTTCTGCTGGTAGCGCTGCCAGGAGCCAAGCGTCTGGGAGATGGTCAGGTCGCCGTTATAAGTTGTGAAGTGACCGTTTGCGAAGTGTCCCGGGATGACCGGACGATTGTATTCGCGCGTCGGGATGAAGTGCGTCAACACCTTCGTGCCATCGATGCCCTGCCAGTTGAAGGTGTCGTAAGGCATCTTGTTCGTCTCGCTCCACGAGATCTTGGTTGTCATGAAATACGGAACTTCCGCCAACTTCAGAATCTGAGGCAGAGCGGCAGAATAACCGAAGACGTCGGGCAGCCAGAGGACTTCGTTGACCTTGTCAAACTTCTCTCGGAAGTAGCGCTTACCGCTGACAACCTGTCTTACGAGTGCTTCACCCGAGGCGATATTGGTATCGGCCTCGATGTACATCGCGCCCTCGACCTCCCAGCGACCTTCCGCCACACGCTCCTGAATCTCGGCGAAGACCTCCGGTGCGTTCTCCTCCACATACTTGTAGAGCTGCACCTGAGACGACATAAACGTATAATCCGGATACTCGCGCATCAATTCCAGAGCAGAGGCGAAGCTGCGAACCGTCTTATCCTCCGTTACAGCCAGCGTCCAGAGCCACGCGACGTCGATATGTGTGTGACCGACGGCATAGATCACCGGATCCTTCTCGGGGTCGGCATACTTCTCATAGAACTCTTGATCGAGATAGGCCTGAGCATCTGCCAAGGAGGCATAGTACTCTGCGTTACCCGGTCTTCTTAGATCAAGGAGATTGAGCGAATCGTTTAGCGAATTGATGATATGCTGGTGATCGCTTCCGTCAAACGGGATAATCGCTGCCACATCCAGCGGAACCTTGACATCGTAGTAGTACTTCTCGGTTGCACGATCGAGCACCTTGAGCTCACTGTTGATCTGCGTGCGGAAGTTCCCGTCACCGGTAAATGCCTGAAGCACGATACTGTACTCACGCCCTGCCTCCGCGGCTTCCGCCAAGACAACTTCGTGATGGAACTCATCGAAGCCCAGACGAAGCTTGCCGTCCAGGAAGAAGAGGAGCTGAGGATTACTCGGATCCCAGATACCATCCTCACCCGTGCTGATACGGAAGACCACGGTCTTACCCGCGAAGTCATCGGGAATCCGAACCACCGTCTGGAAGTAGTAGTATTGACGTCTGTCTGCGCGAAGCGTCTCGTTTGGCTTCACGACGGACCAGTCGCTCGTGTCCAGCGCCGTTACATCCGAAACCTTCTCACCCGTAAGCTTGTAGTAGAAGCTTGGGATCGCCTGTGTTTGCGGATATGTCAGTACGGACAAGTCGTTCGTCAAGCGGCGTACGCGCTCATATAAGAATTGCATGGGTTACCTCACAATGTTTCTTGTTGCTCGAATAGGAACAA
>CAZLEA010000060.1:0-8585 GCA_964558445.1 uncultured Oscillospiraceae bacterium
GGACAGGCTCATGCGACGCAGGAAGTCCACACCGGACTCGACGCCCTTCGCGTCTTCGCCCTCGATACCGAGCTTGCGCCCTGCCTGGGCACCGATCGCGAGGTAGAAGGCGTTGAAGCCGTCTTGGCGCAGGTCGTCTAGCGACAGATCACGGCCGATCTCGACACCGGTACGGAACTTGACGCCGAGCTCACGCAGCACGTCGATCTCTGCCTCTACGACATCCTTCTCGAGGACAAACGACGGTATACCGAACGTCAGCATACCACCGAGCTTCTGCTCCTTCTCGAATACGGTGATGTCGTAGCCGTCTAGCGCCAGGAAGTAGGCGCAGGAGAGGCCTGCAGGACCGGCACCGACGATGGCGATCTTCTTGTCGCCGTAGTTGTTTCGGATCTCCGGTATGAAGCGGGTCTCCTGATCCAGATCCTGTTCGGCGATGAAGCGCTTGATCTCGTCGATCGCCAGTGGCTGGTCGAAGTCGCCGCGTGTACAGGCGTCTTCGCAGCGTCGGTTACAGACGTGGCCGCAGACAGCGGGGAAGGGGTTCTCGGTCTTGATCAGTTTCAAGGCCTCGCGGTACTTGCCCTGTGCGGCGAGCTTGATGTAGCCTTGGACGGCGATGTGGGCCGGGCAACTGACCTTACACGGTGCGGTACCGCTCTCCACGACATCCTTACGGTTCGTGCGATAGTCCGGGTTCCAATCGGCTTCGGTCCACTTATTATCGCGGGGGGTGCGAGTCGTCGTGATATCCGCTACGATCGGCTCGCTGGAGCACAGCTTCTGGCCTAGCTTGAGGGCGTTCATCGGGCAGTTCTCGACACACTGGCCGCAGGCGACGCAGAGCTCGGCGTTGACCCGGGCCACATAGTTCGACCTCACCATATCCGTATTCTTGTACATCGAGCCGGAACGAAGCGATAGACAGGAGCAACCACAGCAGTTGCAGATCGCATGTGTCTGGCCGCTGCCGTCGATGTTCGGGATCTGGTGCATCAGGCCGTTTCGCTCGGCCCTGTCGATGATCTCGTAGGCCTCTTCGCGCGTGATGCTGCGACCGCGACCGGTACGGATATAGTACTCGGCGGCGTGGCCCAATTGGATACACATATCCTCCTTGAGGTGGCCGCAGCCCTCGCCCATCGCCTCTCGGTCGGTGCGACAAGAGCAGGGGGAGCAGGAGAAGATCGTATTATCGTTTAGATACTTCGAGACTTCTTCGTAGTCGGCTCGTCTACTCTCGCCGTCGATGGCGGTCTCGATCGGGATGACGCGCATCAAACCGATACCTGGGGGGAACATACCAGCACTCATCGGCCCGCGAACACGCCCATAAGCCTCCATCGCATAGGCTACGACCGGATACTTCTCGACGTTGTCCAGGTTGTTTACGACCATCTCCATGATTCCGGGAATCCAGCTCTCTGCGTGCCAGAAGGTGTCGACACCATCAATTACATTAACAAAGGTCGTGCCATACACCGCAAGTTTCATCATCTGTGTGTGGCAGTACTCCTCGGGAAGTCCTGTGATCTTGGCCATCTCGGGGGCTGTGCGCTTGGTGAAGTAGCCCATGGCGAGGCCGATCTCGGCCATCTCGTCATCGACACCGGCTTCCAGGATGACGTATTCGGGGTCGTCCCATTTGTAGCCGTTTTTGGCCTTCTTACGACCGAGCATATTCGTGAACGCCATGACCTTCTCGTTGTACTTGCACTCGTAACCTTCCGGAAACGTCATCTTACTAATTGTATTATCCATCTTCGTCCCTCCGTGTGTGTGAGTTCGTCGCTTACTCGGCTGTATCTAGTACGCCGATGTGAGTGTTAACTTCCGTGTGCAGCCACTCGATCCAGGGCTCCATGCCCTCGCCCGTCTTGGCCGAGATCGGGAAGATCTTGATATCTGGGTTCAGCTTCTTGACGCGCGAGACACAGGCCTCCATGTCGAAGTCGAACACATGCTGAGTGTCGATCTTGTTGATGATAAGCGCGTCCGAGATCTGGAACATCAGCGGGTACTTCAGCGGCTTGTCATCGCCCTCGGGGATGCTGAGGATCATGACGTTCTTGGTGGATCCGGTGTCGAATTCGGCGGGGCAGACGAGGTTGCCGACGTTCTCCAAGATGATAAGATCTGCATCCTTGGCGCCAAGGCCGTTTAGCCCCTGACGTGTCATATCCGCGTCGAGGTGACACATGCCGCCGGTGTGGAGCTGGATGACGGGCACCCCGATCTCGGAGATGGTCCTGGCGTCCACGTCCGAGTCGATATCTGCCTCCATCACGGCGATGTTCAAGTCGTCCTTCAGCGCTGTGATCGTCTTGACGAGCGTGGTCGTCTTACCGGCGCCCGGGGAGCTCATCAAGTTGAGCAGGAATTTCTTCTCTTCTCGTAATTGCTCGCGAAGCTTGTTGGCGTCCTTGTTGTTGTCCTCGAAGACACTCTCCTTGATCGCTAGTACGTTAAACTCGTTCATGTGTGCTACCTCATCTCAGTTTCTTGGTTTCTGGCTTGCTACTTCACTCGCGCCGAACTGGACATACCAGTAGGGCAGTTATATAGAAATGATATATATAGATCATTAATAAGTCAATAGATTTCGATCGATTTATCTGGAGAGAAGCTTGTTTCAGGGCATTGTTGCGATTTGACCGTACAGAATTGCAGGGATCAATCAAACATGGTATAAATTGGTATCTGGTCTAACCAGTACCAGTAACTGTAGAATTTGAGGAGCAGAAGTGAGCATGGAGTTTAAGAAGCTAAACGCACCGACCCTGAAGGAACTATTCGTGAGCGAACTCGAGACCAGGATACTCTCGGGTCAGCTCAAGGAGGGGGAGAAGCTGCCGTCTGAGCGAGAACTCGCCGAACGGATGCAGGTCAGTCGTGCCGTCGTCAATGCGGGTATAGCTGAGCTAGCTCGCAAAGGCTTCCTCATCGTCAAGCCCCGTTCCGGCGTCATCGTCGCAGACTATCGCCGCGAGGGAACGGTAGAGACGCTGCTCTCGATTATGAAGTATAACGGGGGGCAGTTAGGACGAACCGAGGTCAAGTCCATCCTGGAATTCAAGTTGATTGTCGATAAGCTGGCGGTCGAGCTAACAGTGGACAAGATTGGAGAGGCTGATCTGAATCGTCTCGAGGAGAAGCTACTGACGCTCGAAGAACAAGTGGATGTGCCGAAGATGGTAGCGGATGCCGCCTTCGACTTCTATCACGAGATCGCCATGATCAGTGGGAACACGCTGCTTCCACTCATCTATCGATCGTTTCGCGTGCCTGTGATTCACCTCTGGACCCGGTTTGTGATCAAGTATGGATCGGCTACGGTAGTGTCGAATGCGTCGGCGATCTACCAAGCACTCGAGGCGAGAGATCGGACTGCGGCGGTACAGGCGGTGGAGAATGCGGTATCGGCGTCGATTCTGGGCTCGCATGAGATCTATACGGAGTAAAAAGAGAAATGATCAATCAAACACGCAACATATCTTATTTTTATGAGTTAGCGGTTATTCAAGTTGGTGCTAAGCTATTCCGCATGAATAGACCTATACCCTATCGCATTGATTTCTACGAAGGGGAGAGTTACTTGGCGAATGATGAGCTAGGTATCTTCTGCCATGTTGATAAGCACTCAAATGCGCTTGGTGAACTTCGGCAAGAACTCATATACATCTTGGAAGAATACGGGCTGGAGCTGGATGAACTACTAACCCGGGATGCAATTGAGCTCAAACACTCTATAAATAGATGTTTCTCTGAAGTATTACATAATTGAAGCAAACGTAATAACATAAACAGATTTACGAAACCATGCTTGAAGCTCACTAATACTTCATCCATCACCTCTAGTGCTATAATATCTCTAAATACATCGATTACGATGTAATTACACGGAGGAACAATTCTATGAGCATCTTCAATTCCATTCAGGCGAGACAAGAGAAACTGGCTGTGATCGGCCTCGGGTATGTTGGCATGCCGATTGCCGTAGCATTTAGTAAACATGTAGACGTTATCGGCTACGACCTGAACGAAGAGAAGATCAATCTCTATAAATCCGGTGTGGATCCCACGAACGAGGTGGGAGATGAAGCGATACGTGCGACCACGGTCGACTTCACAGCAGATGAGAGCCGTCTCAAGGAGGCGAAGTTCCATATCGTCGCCGTGCCGACACCGATCAATCTGGATAAGACACCGGATCTAACGCCGGTCGTTGGTGCGAGCCGTACTGTCGGACGCAATCTGACCAAGGGCTCGATTGTCGTCTTCGAATCGACCGTCTATCCGGGTGTAACAGAGGATGTCTGTATTCCGATTCTGGAAGATGAATCCGGTCTGATTTGTGGCGCGGACTTCAAGGTCGGTTATTCGCCCGAGCGCATCAACCCGGGTGACAAGGTGCATCGCCTCGAGAACATCGTCAAGATCGTATCGGGCAGTGACGCGGAGAGTGTGGACGAGATCGCCAAGGTCTATGAACTGGTCGTCGAGGCCGGTGTCCATCGCGCGAGCTCGATCAAGGTGGCAGAGGCGGCCAAGGTCGTGGAGAACAGCCAGCGTGATATCAACATCGCGTTTATGAACGAACTTGCCAAGGTGTTCGATCGCATGGATATCGATACCCAAGAGGTGATCGATGCGATGAATACGAAGTGGAACGCGCTGGGTTTCACCCCGGGTCTGGTCGGCGGTCACTGCATCGGTGTCGATCCGTATTACTTCGTCTACGAGGCGGAGAAGCTCGGCTACCACAGCCAGATTATCCTCCAGGGCCGTAAGATCAACGACAGCATGGGTGAGTTCGTGGCAGATGCGATTATCAAGAAGCTGATTCTGGCGAACAAGGTGGTGCGTCAGGCGAAGGTTGTATTGCTTGGTCTCACATTCAAAGAGAACACCCCCGACACCCGCAACTCCAAGGTGATCGATATCGTGACGAGCCTCAGGGAGTACGGCATTGAGCCGGTGATTGTGGATCCGGAGGCGGATGCAGCAGAAGCGAAGCGCGAGTATGGCGTGGATCTCGTCGATCTAGCTGATGTGAGCGATGCAGATTGCCTCGTGTTCGCGGTAGCGCATACCTACTTCAGGAATCTCGGCTGGGATGAGATCGACCGCCTCTATGGTGAGAAGCCGGCAGATGAGAAGATATTGATTGATGTGAAGAGCATGTTTGATCGCGAAGAACTGGGGAAGAAGGGATATGCGTATTGGAGGCTATGATGCCTCTGATATGAATCTTAATAAATTGAGTTAATGAAAATAAGGATGGGAGGTGTAGTACCTCCCATTAGCTATTCGTTGCATCTGCTTGGTTTATCATGCTCTCGAACACCGGTGATAAATCAATGTCTTGAATTGCACCATACCGCCCAGCCAAATAGTTCTTTGTGTAATCTTCGCTCTCATGCGTGTGTACTCTGTCCGTTTCATAGAAGTCCGATAATGAATATACTGTGCTGAAATGAGTTTCATCATCACGCTCGACGAACTTAATCTCATCTTGCCTGAACAGATTCGGGTTCATGAAGATTGGATTATGTGTGGTGAAGATCAATTGCGCACCGTTGACATTAATCTCATCATTATGAAAAATGTTAATCAGACTCATGATCGCCGACGAACTTATGGACGTATCAAATTCATCAATTACTAGTGTGCTACCGGTTAATAGTGTGCGTGCCAAGATCGGGTACATATTCGCAAAACGTATGGTGCCAAGTGATTCGAATAAATCAGCAGGGACAGCTGTAATATCATCTCGGTCACCTAGAATAGAGAAGAGTTTGAGTAGATTGCTCTCTTCATCAGCCAAGTAAGTAAGCGTGTTGGCAGTAATTCCGAAACGAGTCAGGGCATCACCAAGACTTGCATCGATGTGGGCAGAATTAGCTCTAGTATTGTTGATAGCATGAATTCCTTGAACGGGATCGCTGCCATATACAATAGTGAGTTGATCGTTCAGCCATGAACTGATTAGCATTACCAACTTAGAGCTAAACATGCTCTTGAAGCCGTTCATTAAGAATAGCTCCTCGCTGCTTAGGCTGCTCTTAGCCAGTATGATGGCGCCTTCTGCGTAATCATCGAATAGACCTATCATTAGGCTTGATATGCACTCAAACGAACCGAATCTCAAACCACAATCGCGTAAGAAGATAAGCTCGCCGTTTATCACCAACTCCTCAGTTAGCACTTTTCTTTTATGTTCAGAATCAAGGAAGGCTCCAAGATCGAGAGATAGATTGTACTCGATCAAATATTTATCGACTATGAACTTGATCGCGAAATCAACCGGATCATTTGCGTTGTCCGAGCAATTCGGTATTAACTGCAATGAATTAGTAGCAGAATTTGATTCATTCAGGGTATCGATGTTTCTAATGCTACCGCGCGAAACAATTGATCTAAATGTTTCTATAGCACCTAGAATGTTCGTCTTACCGGCTGCGTTAGCACCATAAATTACGGCAGTGGATAGGGCCGTGTGCGATCTCTTGCTGATCTTCCGGTGCAGTAGGCTATAGTCTAAGCTCTTCACTGTAGATGCAGGTTCGAGCGAGAATATAGTTTCGTCTCTAAATAACTTGTAGTTCTTGGTTCTGAATTCTAGTAGCATCTGATACCTCTCATACATATTCCCCCACCACACTCTCATACTCCTTCATCATACCCTGTAGGATATCCTTGTGCTTGAAGTCGTTGTGGTAGAGGATGTTGACCTCGCGAATCATGCTGAGGTTCTCGATGGGGAGGACCGTAATCTTACCCTTCTTCAATTCGTCCAGGCAGACACTGCGGGCGAGGATGGACACGCCGATGTCGCGCCGGATCAGATCCTTGATCGTAGCGATGTTGTCGACTTCTAAGATGACGTTGAAGTCACTTAGCGATAAGTTGTTGCTCTCCAGATGTGCGGCGAATAGGTTTCTGGTACCTGAGGATGGCCGACGGAGGATTAGCGGCTGTTCCTTGAGCTCGTTTATCGTTACCATGCTCTGCTTGGCGAGCGGATGGTCGTTCGAGGTGACGAGAACCAGCGAATCCGTATCGAGCAGGAGGGAGTGGATGGAGGGATCCTGGGATCTGCCTTCTACGACGGCTAGATCGATCTCATAATTCTTCAACATGTTATTCAGATTGCTTATCGAGTCAGTAATTATTGTTATGACGGTACCCGGGTTCTTCGCGCTGTATTTGCCCAGTGCTTCGGCCACTGCGTTGCTCTCTGACGTGTGCGTGATACCCACCGTGAAGCGTCGGCTCCGATGCCGCTCATCTAGGATTGACTGCAGCATCTTCTGGTAGAGCGCGATGTTGCGCCTCGCGTATTGAATTACCAAGAGCCCTTCGCTCGTGGGTTTGATCGAGTTACCAACACGATTGAAGATCTTGATACCGAGCTCTCGTTCCAGTTGTCTGATGTGCTGTGAGACAGCCGGTTGTGTCAGCGATAACTTCTCTGCTGCTCTCGTATAGCTGCCGTGTTCCACGACGGAGAGTAGAGTGTAGAGCTTGGGGTCGACCATGTCTTTGCCTCCTTAATAAGAATAGTTTATAGATATAGAAGTAAATATAAATATAAATGATACGCCTATCTCCTATACTAGTACACTAAGCTAGAAGCAGAGGTAACGAAGCAGTAGCTTCTGCCTCAACCAATTACCATCATCTTCAGGGGGGAGAGCCTATCTATGGATTACATCACGGCCTATGTGAATCAAACAACAATTATCTTACTGTCGCTGGCAATCATCTTGTTTAGCGGCTTCTTGATGACCAGAATTACGAAGCGGGCGAAGCTGCCGAACGTTACGGGTTATATTCTCGCCGGTGTTCTGATCGGGCCCCATGTGTTGAACATCATCCCGATGCATATGGTCGAGGATATGGGTTTCATCAGTGATATAGCGCTCGCGTTTATCGCGTTTGGCGTCGGTCGCTTCTTCCGCAAGAAGGCGTTTCAAGAGACAGGCTGGGGCGTCATCGTCATCACGCTATTGGAGTCTCTCATCGCGGGTGTCCTGATCACTGTATCGATGCGCTACTTGTTTCATCTCGGCTGGCGCTTCTCGCTGCTGCTCGGTGCGATTGCGACGGCGACGGCGCCTGCCAGTACCATGGTCACGATTCGCCAGTATCGGGCGCGCGGTCCGTTTGTGAATCTCTTGCTTCAGATCGTGGCCTTCGACGATGCGGTCTCTCTGGTCGTCTTCAGCATCGCGACGACGATTGTGAGCGCGGGGGCCGGGTCTAGTGTTGCGATCGCGGATGTCTTGATGCCGCTCCTCTATAATCTGCTTGCCCTCGTCATCGGCCTCTTCAGCGGTATTCTGCTCGGTAAGATCATAACCCCACATCGCAGCGAGGACAATCGCCTGATTCTGACGATTGCGATCCTGCTCGGTATCGCAGGCCTATGTGCGGCGGTGGATGTATCGCCTCTGCTGTCTTGTATGTTGTTTGGCACGACGTATATCAATCTTACGAAGGACAAAGCCCTCTACAAGCAGCTCGATCGCTTCACCCCACCCGTGCTCTCGATCTTCTTCGTCGTATCGGGCATGAGT
>CAZLEA010000061.1:0-8538 GCA_964558445.1 uncultured Oscillospiraceae bacterium
ATTTGATATACGTCCCCTTAATTCCATTGATTCTTGTGATCGTCTTACTTATTGTCGTCGCGTATTTTGTTTATTCCAAGAAGAGAAATACCCATTGACAGTAGTTAGATTCTCTGGTACACTTCAATCTGTTAATCAAGTAGACAGCCGTTCTCACCTTAAGCGATTTCGTGAAGAGGTCCATAGTCTCAAGTTACAGATCTATTCTCTGCCGTATTGGGCGAGGATACCTGAGTAGAGGCCGGGCGGATGTCACCGCACCGGTTTTTTTGTGTGAAGAACCAATAATCGTATTCACAGAAGTTGAATGCAGACAACGAAGGAGGAGTGTACAATCGCTAAGAAGAAGCCAAACCAACCAATCAATGACGCCATCCGATTCCCCAAGGTCCGTTTGATCGATGAGACCGGTGAGATGCAGGGTGTCGTACCGATTGAAGCCGCTAGAGCTCGTGCCGAGAACGCCAGCCTGGATCTCGTATTAATCTCGCCGAACCCCGACAACCCTGTTTGTCGCATCATGGACTTCGGTAAGTATCAATTCGAACAAGCCAAGCGTGAGAAGGAGCAGCGTAAGCAGCAGAAGACGGTCGAAGTTAAGGGTGTCGATATCAAGTTGACAACCGAAGAACACGACCTGCAGTTCAAGGCTAAGAACGCCAGAAACTTCCTGGAAGCGGGCAACCGAGTGAAGGTTAACATTCGCTTCAGAGGTCGTGAGATGGCTTATACATCCAGAGGATACGATGTGATGAAGGCATTTTATACTCGCGTGGAAGATATAGCCGATATTGATCGTGCAGCTAGGGTTGAAGGCCGTAATATGGTGATGTACCTCGCCCCGAAGAAGAAATAGTTTCGATAATTAGGAGGAAATAGATATGCCAAAGCAGAAGACACACAGTGCATCCAAGAAAAGATTTAAGATCTCGGCAACGGGTAAGGTTATGCGCCCCCACGCCTACAAGAAGCATAAGGCTGCCATGAAGAGCCCCAAGCGTCGTCGCACACTTCGCGGTCTGACCACCACATCGGCCGGTGATGAAGCAAGAATCAAGCAGATGATCCCTTACAAATAGGCGATTGCGTACCAGTATTTTTTGGAGGTTATATAAATGGCAAGAGTTAAAGGTGGCGTAACAAATCACGCCCGTCATAAAAAGGTATTGAAGCAGGCCAAGGGTTACTACGGCCGTAAGAGCAAGACATTTAAGGTAGCAAACCAGGCCGTCATGAAGAGTTTGACCTATGCCTACCGCGATCGTCGCACCAAGAAGAGAGAGTTCCGTAAGCTCTGGATCACACGCATCAACGCGGCATGCCGCCTGAACGATCTGAGCTACAGCCGTTTCATGAACGGTCTGAAGAAGTCCGGCATCGAGCTGGATCGCAAGGTCCTGGCAGACCTGGCCGTCACCGATCCGGCCGGTTTCGCAAGCTTGGTTGAGAGTGCGAAGTCTGCTCTCTAAACCCCATACCGTGCTATGATGAGTCCAAGATTCTATGAGTCTTGGACTTTTTAGTTTGGAGGAAGCTAGTTTGTTAGTGATTCGAAGTAAACAGAATGCTGTGTTCAAGGCTCTCATGCAAACGGGGAAGAAGGGCTTGTACGAGAGCTCCTTCATGGCCGAGGGCTTGAGGCTCGTGACCACCGTGCTGGAACAGGGGGTAAGTGCCGAGTTGCTGCTAGTCTCCGAACGCTTCGCCGAGAAACAAGCAGAGGATCTCTCAGAGCTGCGAGAATTGTGTCCGGATGCGATCGAGACCGTCTGTTTCGCTGACGACTTATTCAACCGCCTCGCCGGTACGAAGACGCCGCAGGGCGTGATACTCGTAGCCAGACGTCCGGAGCCCGCAGATTTCACCAGGCTTCGGGGGAGCAAGAGACTCATGGTGCTCGATCGTGTACAGGATCCGGGTAACGTTGGCACCTTGATCAGGCTCGCTGCCGCGCTTGCATTCGATGGTTTGATACTCCTACGAGGTTCGGCCGATCCGTATGACGAGAAGGTGCTTCGGAGCACGATGGGCACCGGCTTCAAGCTCGGGCTCGTGACCGATGTCTCCTGGGCTGAAGCCTCAGTGTGGTTACGCGAAGCCGGTTTCACGATCTATGTGGCAGATATGGGTGGAACCGCAGCGTCCAAGACAAGCTTCAGGAAACAAGCGGCGCTCGTTCTCGGCAACGAGGGAAACGGTGTCAGTGAGGATGTCCTGGCGGATGCAGATCAGGTTGTGAGCATACCGCTTGCAGCCGGTGTCGAGTCACTCAACGTGGCGATCGCGGGGGCAATCATCTCGTATGAGATGCAACGCGAAGAGGATTGAAACTCTACTTGCAGGGTGAGATAATGGCGCTACGAGGAGCGGCCGAATCTGATTGGGTCGCTGCACGTTATTAGAGCACAAATGTCATGAAGAATAAGAGGTCAGAAGATGAGAATTATCGTAGTTGGTTGCGGTAAGATCGGCTATACGATAGCCAAGAATCTATCCGAGAAGAAGGATATCCACGTTACGGTCGTAGATACCAATCCGGACATATTTGAGTATGGAGCAGCGCCACTCGACGTCATCTTCATCAACGGCAACGGTGCGAACGAGCGCATCTTGATGGAAGCCGGTGCGAACGATGCGGATTTGATCGTTTGTACGACCGACTCCGATGAGGTCAACGTACTCTGCTGTATCATGGCGGAGCGCCTCGGTACGGGGCACTCGATCGCCAGAGTCCGTAATCCGGAATACATGCTTGAATTCAACAAGCTCTGGAAGGATCTCGGTATCGATATGGTCATCAACCCCGAGCGCCAGACAGCCCGTGCGATCTCTCGCTTCATCCGCTACCCTGTTGCAGACGAGGTCGACACCTTCATGAACGGACGTGTCGAGCTGGTCGGCTTCCGTGTTGCGGAGGCACCGGAGCACTTCGTCGGTAAGCGCATCGCCGATGTATTCGATAAGAAGATGGGTGTTTTGCTTGCCGTCGTCGAACGTGGAGAGGAAGCCTTCATACCCTCCGGTGACTTCATCTTCTCCGAGAGTGATGTCATCAAACTGATGGGTCGACCGTCCAATATCATGAACTTCTTCGTCAACATCAAGAAGCGTCCGAAGAAGGTCCAAGAGGTGATGGTAATCGGCGGCGGCAGGATCACGCACTATCTGGCCGAATTGTTGAATCGCCACGATACGAGAACCAATCTCAAGATAATCGAGAAGGATAGAGAGAAGGGCATCGCACTCTATGATGCACTCACCGATGCAGGCATCGACCGCCACTGCCTCCTGATTGAGGGCGATGGCACGGACGAGGATCTACTGCGAGACGAGGATGTCGATAGGATGGATGCACTGATCTGCCTCACTAATCGTGATGAGGAGAACGCGATCATCGGGCTCTATGGTATGCGCCAGGGTGTGAAGAAGGTTATCGCGAAGATCAACCATCTCCACCAGGGCATGATTATGCATCTGGGTCTGGGACTTGGCGGCATTATCACGCCTCAGAACATCTCGGCTGACATCGTCGAGCGCTATGTCGATAGCTTGACGGGTGTTGTGGGCGGCAACATACGTACGATGCACAGACTCTCTACGAGTCCCGACGGTCATGCGGAAGCGATCGAATTCCTGGTGAATCAGAAGTCCGGATGTACCGATATTGCCTTGACGGATCTCGAGCTGAAGCCCGGCATCTTAGTCGGCTGTATCAATCGTGGACGGGAGATCTTGATCCCAAGCGGCGATACCAGGATCCAAGTCGGCGATAGCGTGATTATCATCACCAAGGATAGCGATGTCCTCGCCCTGGACGATATCCTGGCGAAGTAGAAGGGGCGGCCTATGAACTATAAATTAATCACGTGGCTGATCGGAAACGTCCTTCGTATCGAAGCCCTGCTCATGATCGTCCCCCTCATCGTATCTCTAATCTACCAAGGTGGTGATCACAAGGCCTTCTTGTGGTCCATCTTGATCCTGATGGTGGTCGGTACGCTCCTGTCTCTGGTTAAGCCGGATGAGCGAAACTTCCGCACCAGAGATGCCTTCGTTGTAGCGGGTGTCGCTTGGTTTACGCTCTCGATCTTCGGTGCACTGCCGTTCTACTTCTCCGGCTACTTCGTAAGCTTCGTGGACGCGGTCTTCGAATCGGTCTCCGGCTTCACGACGACGGGGTCGACGATCCTGCAAGATGTCGAGATCATCCCGAAGGGCATCATGTTCTGGCGCAACTTCGTCCACTGGGTGGGCGGCATGGGCGTCTTAATGTTTGTTATGGCGATCTTGCCTTCGCTTAACGCCACGTCCGTCAATTTGATGCGTGCGGAGAGCACGGGGCCGTCCCCCGACAAGGTTGTGCCCAAGATCCGCGAAACGGCGAAGATCATGTATCTGATCTACCTGGGTATGACGCTCGTCTTGATCATCTTATTGAAGCTAACGGGTTTACCGCTCTACGATTCACTGATCAACGCCTTCTCTGTCGCAGGTACCGGCGGCTTCTCGAACCTCAATGCGAGCGTTGGCGGCTACAATAATCTGGCGGCAGAGATCATCATGACGGTCTTCATGTTCTTGTTCGGCGTGAATTTCTCGCTCTACTTCCTACTGTTTGGCCGCAAGGTGTCACGCTTCTTCCGTGATACCGAACTGCGTGTCTTCTTCGGCTTTGTCGTGACGTCGATCCTGATTATCACGTTTAACATCATGCATATCTATGGCGGTTTCTTCCCCGCGTTGCGACACTCCTCGTTTCAGGTGTCGTCGATTATATCAACCACAGGTTTTGCGACCACGAACTTCGACTTGTGGCCGGTCCTAAGTAAGGGCTTGATCGTCGTCTTGATGGTGATCGGTAGCTCTGCCGGCTCGACTGCGGGCGGTCTCAAGGTGATCCGACTCGTCATCCTCTTCAAGGCTGCGAGGCTTGAGATCGGTAAGATCTTCCATCCGGGCAGCATCAAGGGTGTGTCCGTGAACGGGAAGAAGGTCTCGGACGATATCTTGTCTCGAACTATCATCTTCTTCTTCGTTTATTTCGTCTTCTTCTTCGTGGCGACATTGCTCGTCTCGATCGAGGGGAAGGATCTGGTCTCGAACGCAACGGCTGTCATCTCGGCACTAAGTAACGTTGGACCGGGCCTCGCCATCGTCGGTCCATCGGGTAACTTCTCGTCTTATTCCGCGTTCTCGAAGATCGTCATGTCGTTTTGTATGATCGCCGGTCGTCTCGAATTCTTCCCTGTCTTGGTCCTCTTCACGCCGTCTGTGTGGAAGAACGCGAAGGTGTTGTAAACGTATCTGTAATATGCCAAAGTATAGAAACAAATCACAAAACTGAACGAATCATAAAGAAAAACCCCCTCAAGTTGACAGCATATGCCCCAATCAGCATAATGAAAAGATAAATTCATCCGTATTGTTGAAGCATACGAAATCCTTGTACAAGCATGAATACAGCAAACGTTTAGGGGGAGGCAACTATGTCAGCATTTAGCATCAGTCAGAAGATTATCAAGAAGCATCTCATGGATGGGGAGGCCACTAGCGGCCAAGAGATCGGCATCAAGATCGATCAGACTTTGACCCAGGATTCGACGGGAACCATGGCATACCTGCAGTTCGAAGCACTCGAGCTCGAACGCGTCCAAACGGAATTGTCTGTTGCTTATGTAGACCATAATATGCTCCAAACCGGATTTGAGAACCCGGACGACCACAAATACCTGCAGACAGTTGCGGCTCGCTACGGTATCCGCTTCTCGAAGCCCGGTAACGGTGTGTGTCACCAGGTACACATCGAGCGTTTCGCGATTCCCGGTAAGACGCTGCTCGGTTCCGATAGCCATACGCCGACTTGCGGTGGTCTCGGCATGCTCGCGATCGGTGCGGGCGGCCTCGACGTCGCTGTCGCGATGGGCGGGGGCCCCTACTATATGAAGATGCCCATGGTCACGAGAGTAAACCTCACAGGTGAGCTTCGCGATTGGGTCTCTGCCAAGGATATCATCCTTGAGGTCTTGCGCCGTTTGACGGTCAAGGGCGGTGTGGATCACATCATCGAATACGGCGGCCCCGGTATCAAGTCTCTGTCTGTACCCGAGCGTGCGACGATCACCAACATGGGCGCCGAGCTCGGTGCGACGACGTCCATCTTCCCGAGTGACGAACGAACGCTTGAGTTTATGAAGGCGCAGGGCAGAGAGGCCGATTGGCAGCCGCTCGTAGCGGACGAGGGTGCGGTCTACGATCGCGAACTAACCATCGACTTGTCCGAGCTCGAGCCGCTCGTAGCCCTACCGCATAGCCCGGATAACGTCTATACGGTGCGCGAGGCTGCCAAGGCCAAGGTGAAGGCAGATCAGGTCGCCATCGGCTCTTGTACAAACTCGTCGTTTATGGATATGGTGACGGTCGGTGATATTCTCGAAGGCGGCACGGTCCACCCGGACGTATCGCTGGTTGTCGGCCCCGGCTCCAAGCAAGTTCTGAATATGATCGCCCGTAACGGCACGCTCGCCAGCATGATCAGCGCCGGCGCGCGTCTGCTCGAGGCCGGTTGCGGCCCCTGCATCGGTATGGGCCAAGCCCCGCCGACAGATGGCGTTAGTCTTCGTACCCATAACCGTAACTTCTACGGTAGAAGCGGCACCCAGTCCGCCAAGGTCTATCTGGTGAGTCCCGAGACGGCTGCCGTCTCCGCACTGACCGGCTACTTGACCGATCCAAGAGACTTCGGCGCCACTAGAGAGAAGGTCATGCTCCCCGAGCACTTCCTCATCAATGACAACAACGTCGTGGATCCGCCGGAGGACCATACATCCGTCGAGGTCGTGAGAGGGCCGAACATCAAGCCCTTCCCGACAAGCTCCGCACCTCTAGAAGAGATTTCGGGCAGTGTCCTGATTGTCTTGGAAGACAATATCACGACGGATCACATCATGCCGTCGAACGCCAAGCTTCTGCCATATCGTTCGAATATCCCATACTTGTCCTCCTTCTGCCTGATGCCGTGTGACGAGACCTTCTCTCGACGTGCGACAGAACAGGGCGGGGGTATGATCGTCGCCGGTCATAACTACGGCCAGGGTTCGAGCCGCGAGCATGCGGCGCTCGCCCCGCTCTATCTGGGCGTGACGGCGGTGCTGGCCAAGAGCTTTGCCCGTATACATCAAGCTAACTTAATCAATAACGGTATCCTGCCTCTGACCTTCAAGGATGAGGCGGATTACGATAGAATCGCCCAAGACGATACACTCGAAATTCCCGATTTGCATGCGCAAATTACTGCCGCTGTCGGTGGACGGAGCGTACGTGTCCATAACAAGACGAAGGATCAGACCTTCGCCCTATCACTTGATATCAGTGAGCGTCAGCGAGACATACTCTTGGCCGGCGGTCTTCTGAATATGACCAGAGCAATGGCTGCAGGAGGAAACTAAATGGGGCATACGGATAACCTGGATAAACACTTGGCAAACAGCGAACACGTCATCAAGCGTCAATACGACCCGGACTTCATCGAGATGGATGCGTATACGCTAGACACGTTTACGAGAGCGAAGAGCAGACAGCCGATCGAGGGGAAGCTCTACGACCGTTATGGTGTGAAGCGCGGCCTGCGTAACGACAACGGATCCGGTGTGTTGGTCGGCCTGACCGACATCGCGGAAGTCTATTCCTACTATGTCGATGACAACGAGCGCGTCCCGGTCGAGGGCAAGCTCTACTATCGCGGTATCGAGATCACGGACTTGGTCAACGGCTTCTTCGAAGACGAGCGTTTCGGCTTCGAGGAGACCGCCTTCTTGTTGATGATGGGCGAGCTACCGAGCGAAACGGAGCTAGAAGAGTTCTCTGCTTGTCTCGCCGGTCACAGGCAGCTGCCGGATAACTTCTTGGAGGATCACATCCTGAGGAATCCGAGCCGCGATATCATGAACAAGATGAGCAGAAGCGTCTTGAACCTCTACGCCGGCGACCCGCTCGCAGACGATGTTACGCCCGAGAACGTCTATATGCAGGCGATGAAGCTGATCGCGCGCTATCCTGCGCTCGCCGCATACGGCTATATGGCCAAGGCGCACTATATGGATAAGCAGAGCCTGTTTATCCACGACCCGAAGCCGGAGTACAACACCGCACAGAATCTCCTCTACATGATCAGACCCGACGGCAAGTTCACAGACCTCGAAGCAAGAGTGCTGGATCTGGCCCTCGTGCTCCATGCGGACCACGGTGGCGGTAACAACTCGACGTTTACGGTGAGGGCCGTCACGTCGACAGGCACGGATACCTATTCGGCCGTCGCGGCTGCGATGGGCTCGCTCAAGGGACCGCAGCACGGTGGTGCGTCCGGTAAGGCGTTTGCCATGATGAAGGATCTGGCGGACACGGTTACGAACTGGCGCGATGAGCGTGAGATCAAGGACTATCTTCGCAAGCTGCTGAACAAGGAAGCATTCGATCGTTCCGGCCTCATCTACGGTGTCGGGCACGCAGTCTATACACTGTCCGATCCCCGTACGAAGCTGC
>CAZLEA010000062.1:0-8497 GCA_964558445.1 uncultured Oscillospiraceae bacterium
CTTGTTCTGCTTCGCTTCCGTAACCTCTGTCAGTAACGAATAATAACTTATATAGTTTGGTATCCTTTGCGCGCCAAATAACGCACAAAAAGGAAGCCCGGCTAAGCCAAAGCTCCTCTTCGTTCATGTGTGAGGGGATCCGTCCTGCGGACTTAGTTCGCCAGATAGATCTGCCAAATCTCATCGTAGGTCTGATCGATCTCCTCGCTGGAGTAGTAGACCTCAAGCGTATCCATTAGCTCGTCACTCGGGTAGTAGGACGGATTCGAGCGAAGGGCTTCGGGAAGCTTACTAAACACATCCAGATGTGGAGTCGAGTAGCCGACATAGACCGCGTTCTTCAGCGCAATCTCCGGATCATACATGTAATTGATGAAGGCGTGTGCGCCATCCACGTTCGGGGCATCTGCGGGGATAACCATCATATCGACGGAGATGTTCGATCCCTCCGGTAGAGCATACTGGATCACATCCATGTCCTCACCGCCCTCCTCAAGGCGCTGCTGGACAACTGTGTGGTCACCGGACCAGGCGACACCTGCAACCAATTCGCCGGAAATGTACTTGTCCTTGAGCTCATCGATACCTACGATCGGACGCACGTTCTTGCGCTGTTCGATCAACATATCGGATGCCTGCTCCAGTGCATCCTTATCCAGCGTATTCATGCTGTAACCCAGGTAGTTCAGGGCGAGTCCCACGGATTCGCGCATGGAGTTGTACATGCCGATACGATTCTGCCACTGTGTGTCGAACAGAGGGCCCCATACCGCCTTCGGATCAGTAGTCGTAATCTGAGGGATGAAGTCGGTATTGTAGATCAGGCCGACCGTGGTATAGAAATAGGGCACGGCATAATCCATCATCTTATCGTTTGTCTCATCATCTTCTGCATAGCGGATATCGGCGAGGTCCGGATTCATGTACTTCTCTACGTTCGGCAGCTTGCTGTGATCGAGCTCCTGCAGCTTCTTCTCACGCATGAGGCGCGTCACCATGTATTCGGAGGGGAAGATCACGTCGAAGGACTCGGTCTCAAGCTTCGCATACATCTTCTCATTCTCGTCGAAGGTCGTGTAGACGACCCGGTACTCGGGGTACGCTGCTTCGAAATCCTTGATTACATCCGTGATATCGAATTCCTCACCATAGAGGGTGTAGGTGTCCGACTCGCGGCTCATATACTCACCCCAGTTATAGACCAAGATCGGTTCGCGTTTGTCGAGGGCACTACAGCCAAGCAGGCTCGTAATCGATAGGGCCAGGACACTAAGAACCAATAGGGCTCTCTTCTTAATTCTCATTCGCTTCATTCCTCCCATAAGCTCATGTAAATATAAACGGATAATTGATTAGATTATGCTCAGGATCGAGCAACGGTCTTCTTCTTCGATGTACGCGACGAGCGAACGTTGACGATAATCAAGAGAACGAAGACGGACACAAACATCAAGGTCGACAAGGCATTGATCTGCGGATTGACACTCTTCCTCGCCATGGAGTAGATCGTCAACGCGAGCGTGTTCACCTGATTGCCGGCCGTGAAATAACTGATGACGAAGTCATCGATGGATAGAGTAAAGGTCAAGATGAGGGCTGTCATAATACCGGGTTTGATCTCCGGTACGATCACCTTCATCACCGCCTCGCGAGGTGTACAGCCGAGGTCTTGTGCGGCTTCGTAGAGGTTGATATCCATCTGGCGAAGCTTGGGCATGATCGACAAAATCGCATAGGGTATATTAAACGCGATGTGAGCCAACAGCAGCGTAACAAATCCCGACTTCATACGAATAAAATAGAACAATAGCATCAAGCTGATACCCGTCACGAGGTCCGGAGTGATGTTCGGGATATTCGTCACGGCCATGATGCTGCGTCTGGCCCGTCTCGGCAGCGTATAGATGCCGATCGACGAGATAATTGCGATCATGGTCGAGATCAAGGCTGAGAAGAGCGCCACAATCAAGGTCGTTTGCAAAGCCGCCAGAATATCGGAATTCTGGAAGAGCTTGGTGTACCACTCCAGGGTAAACCCACCCCAAACCGCTCTGGACTTCGACGCATTAAACGAGAAGATAATCAGCACCAGGATCGGTATATATAAGAACAAATAGATGAAGCCTAGGTATAACGAATTGAGTCTGTCGCGCATCAGATGAGTCCTCCTTCCGCTTCTTCGGGATCCACGTTACGATTGACGATCTGCATACTGATGAGTACGAAGACCAAGAGCACGATCGACAGTGCGGAACCGGTTGTATAGTCTCTGGAGACCATATACTGGCGCTCGATCGCGTTACCGATGAGCAGGTAGCGGCCTCCGCCGAGCAGATCCGGCACCAAGAAGGTCGTCATCGCCGGCATCAAGACCATGTTAATTCCGGACAAGACACCGGGCACGGACATCGGCATCACGACGCGGCGAAGCGTGAGGCGCCGATTCGCCCCCAGGTCCGAGGCAGCTTCGAGCAGCTGTGGGCTGATCTTGACCAAGACCGAGTAGATCGGCAGCACCATGAAGGGCAGGTAGTTGTAGACCAGACCGAGGCTGATGCCGAAGTCGTTGTAAATCAGATTCACGGTGGGCAAGTTCAGCATACTGAGCAAATTGTTGACGATACCCATCGGTTCCAGGAGCGCCAGCCACGCATACGTGCGAAGCAGGGCGTTCATCCACATCGGCATCACGAACAAGAAGAGGAGCAAGGAGCTGCCACGCTTCTTGTTGATTGCCATGCGGGCGAGGATCCAAGCTGCCGGGTAACCGAGAATCAAACAGAGTACGGTTGCCAGGAGCGCGAATACCAGGGATTCGATGAAGGCCTTGACGTAAATCGGCAGCATAACCGATCGACCGAAGAAGCTCGTCATCCCGAAGATGCTCAGCGTAGCTGTGCGATCCATGTTGAAGATGTTCTTGATTCCCTGCATCGTGAAGTAGAGATTGCCGCTCGCGTCGTATGCTGTGAAGGCAAAGAAGGCCACAAGCAGCAGAGGCGCAATCGTGAATACGAGCATCCAGAGCACGTATGGATAGGCGAGTCTACCAAGTTTCTTGTTCATGCAAGCCCATCCCCTCTTCCAGATGTATGATACTCTCGGACTTGCCGGAGTCCGGCGAATACACAGACTTACGCATGATATGGATATCATCCGGATCGAAGTTCAGACCGACAACAGTGCCCTCGTCGGCCTTGTCCGTGGACTGAACCAACCACTCGTTCTGATCGGTCTCGATCAGCATCTCATAGTGCACGCCCTTGAAGATGACCGATGTCACGACACCGTTGATCGTATCCTCCGACGCCTCGGAGAGGTCGATATCCTCCGGGCGGATGACGACGTCAACGTCAACTTCGGGCATACGCGGATCGACACAGACGAAGTGGCGACCCTCGATCGTCACCGCATAGTCTTCTGTCATCTGCCCCTGCATGATGTTGGACTCTCCGATGAATTGAGCCACAAACGCGTTCTCCGGCTCGTTATAGATGTCAATTGCCGTACCAATCTGCAGGATCTGACCGTCGTTCATCACGATGATCGTATCCGACATGGTCAGTGCTTCCTCCTGATCGTGCGTAACATAGACGAAGGTGATGCCAAGCTCTTGTTGCATCTGCTTGAGCTCTACTTGCATCGCCTTGCGCATCTTGAGGTCCAGTGCACCCAGCGGTTCGTCAAGCAGAAGCACCTTGGGCCGATTGATAATCGCTCTGGCAATCGCGACGCGCTGCATCTGACCGCCCGAGAGTTGATCGATCTCGCGCTCCTCATAGCCGTCGAGCGCAACCATCTTGAGCGCGCTCTCCACTCGCTCCTTGATCTCGCTCTCCTTGACCTTCTTGATGCGAAGGCCGAAGGCGACGTTATCATATACATTTAGGTAAGGGAACAGCGCGTAACGCTGGAAGACCGTGTTCAATGCACGCTTGTGGGCAGGGATCGTAAGCAGATCCTTCCCATCGAACGTGATCTCCCCCGCATCGGCCTCCTCGAAACCGCCGAGGATGCGCAGCGTTGTCGTCTTGCCGCAACCGGAGGGACCCAGAAGCGTCAGGAATTCGTTCTCGCGGATATAAAAAGAGAGATCCTTCAACACCAACGTATCGCCAAAGGACTTCTCGAGGTTCATCACTTCGATGATATGCTTGCGACCGGTCTTGTCCTTCAGACGATCGATCTGTCCGAGGCTTGCTGCCTCCTGTCGTTCTGTTTGCTTCCTTAACATCGTCACTTCTCCGATTCTTCTCAAAATGTGGGCGGTGTAGCAACCCAGATGATCACTGCATCTCGTTTGTACGGGTTTCGTAGCTCGTGAGGACGGTCAGCCCTATAGTAGAACGAATCTCCCTGTTTGGCGCGTATCACTCGTTTATCGTGATAGATATCGACCGCGCCTCTGAGCACATAGCCGAACTCCTCGCCTTCGTGCGGATTGTCGATGAACGAGCGGCCACCGGCATGAATCGTCATCAACACGGGTTCCATCTGATTCTTCTGCGCATTCGGAATCAGCCATGTCGTCTTGGACTTCAGACTCTCATCCTCGCGGACTGCATAATCAGCTTCGGTGAAGACGATCGTCTCCTTCTCCTCCGTACGGAAGAACTCTTCTAAGCTCGTCCCCAGGGCGGCCAGGATATCGGTCAGTGTCGCGATCGACGGTGACGTCATATCCCGTTCCATCTGCGAAATAAATCCCTTGGATAGTTCGCAGCGATCGGCGAGCTCCTCTTGTGTCAAATCTCCGCTAAGTCGCAAATAACGGATCTTCTCACCCAGTGTCATACCGTCCTCCCCCCCTTGCTTCTACTCTATGCTACCCCTAAGCCGGAAACATTTCCGTCTCAAGGCACAATATTAAACCACGAGTTTAGAAATACTAAACAGCGAACTTGATTATAAAGACGAAATTAGTAGCTGTCAATCACATTTGGCCCTGATTTAATAGCACAAAAAAAGGGGCGTTATGCACACCCCTGTGTATAAGTCGGCCGAACTTGTAAGTCGGCCGATCTCATCTTCTGAAATTGTCTTCGAGCGATTATTCCGTAGGGAACAAAGGCAGCTCACCGAGCACAATGATGTCCTCGCGACCGATCGCATCACCTTCAGCCAGGATCGCGGCCTTCGCTACAACCTTCGCTCCGGCTTGCTCCGCAAGCTCCTCGATCGCAGCAAGCGACTCACCGCTTGAGATCACGTCATCGATGATGGCGACGCGCTTCCCACGAAGGAGATTGGCATCATAGCCATCCAAGATCAGATGCTGCTCCTGGGTCGTCGTAATCGAGTTCACCGTCACTTCGAGCGGATCGACCATGTAGGCCTTCGTGCTCTTGCGTGCCACGATATAATAGGGCATATCACGCAAGGTCGCCATCTCGTGAACGAGCGGTATACCCTTGGCTTCTGCAGTAAGATAGTAGTCCACTTCCGGGATCTGTGCATCAAGCTTCGGCGCGACATGCACAACCAACTCTGCATCACCCAAGATCACGAAACTGGCGATACTAAGGCTGGGCGATATAGCCACAATCGGCAAACGACGCTTCAGATCCGCAATCTCAATCTCATAATAGTCCATCGGAAACCTCCCAATTCAACATATTTCGCTACTGATACTCTATACTATAGCCCAAATCCGAGGCCGAAGAGGAAGCGAATAACCAGACCGGCTGCGATTCCGACGAAGGGATCGACAACGGCCGTGACAGCCATGGTGACCGCCGCGATGATACCTGCACCGGGCTCCGTGCCGCTAAACGCGACCGTAGCGTTACCCGGGATGGTGACGAATGCACCGAGGACGAAGAGGAAGCCCGAGATCGATTCGGACGGGATGAACTTGGCGAGCTTGGGCAGAAGGCCGAAGATCAGGATACCACCCATGATCAGCTGCATCAGGACAGCGGCACGAACCGGGTTCGGTGCAGAAGCCGTAGCCGAGATGATCGCCTCCAGTGACATGCCGCCGAACAGCGAGCTTGCGAGGTCTGCGACACCCGAGTAGATAGTCAAACCGTCGACGTTCAGGTTCGCCGCATCGCCGGCGATACTGGCCGTAACCGAACCGTAAGCGATATTACCGCCGATGGTCATACAAGCCATGGCGAGTGCACCACGGAAGATCTTCAGATTCATGGAAGGCTTCACGAAATTCATCTTGAAGGGCTTCTCGGCAGGAATCTCATCTTGATCATCCTTCTTCATGAAGTAGTTCACCACAGAAGAGATGACCATCGAGACAACGACGATCCAGAGCAATTCCTTGGTAACAAAGAAGTAGAGAATCAAGGCCGTGGCTACGGAGACGGCCGTAACGACCATGTTCTTCTTACCCATATCGAGTGCGGTACGGGCGAGCATGATACCGACACCGGCCATCATGGCGTTAAGGATGGTGGGACCGCTGAATTCGACAGCCCAACCCATGACGCCGAACACACCAAGCAAGATGGTGATCACGGCTGCCCAGATAATCATCGAGATGCGCTCCTTGCGATTCGAGCCTACCTGCCCCGCAAGCACAATGCTCTCAGCCTGGAAGGAAATCGGTGCAACCGAACCCCACAAGCCGCAAGCCGCAGCACCGATGAAGAATCCGAGCGACATCGGCACGGACGCAAAACCGTAAGATAACGCCAGCAGACCCTGCGGAATACCGTTCATCACTGTGGCAACTGCGGCCAGCAGATCCTGAAACAAAGCAACTAACTGATCCATTCGTATATAACCCCCTATATATGTCAATCTTGACTTTGGAAAGCACTAGTATAACCAATTTCAATCTTGCAAGCACTTGATAAAACACACAGATATATTCTCCGAAACAAATTTATTCAAATCATCAAATAGGACTTGTCCCCTGTTTCTGCTATGATTACTCCGATTCATCGGCTCTGTCACACAAACGGCAGAAATCTAGCAATTAGAATAGTAAGGAATAAACACACATGTGGTTAGTATTCGCACTGATAACGACGATGGCCTGGGGTGCCGCAGACCTCTTTTATAAGAAGGGCGCAGAGCCCACGGACCGCTACAGTCACCTGAAGACGTCGATCATGGTCGGTATCGTCATGGGCCTCCACGCCCTGGCTTATATGCTGATCAATAGGATTAGCTTCGACCCCTTCAATCTCATCCTCTACTTCCCGGTCTCGTTCCTCTACATCCTCTCGATGACGGTCGGCTACTTGGGTCTGCGCTATATTGAGCTATCGATCTCCTCACCGATTCAGAATTCCTCCGGTGCGGTAACCGCAATCCTCATCTTCCTCTTCTTCGGTACGCGCATCTCCGTTCTCGAGACGAGCTCGATTGTCATCATCACACTCGGTATTCTCGGTCTTGCGATCCTCGAGCGCTACTACGATAAGAGTGCACAAGCCCTGGCTCCTGCCGAGCGCAAGAAGTACAGTACCGGCTTGTTCGCCATCCTCTTCCCTCTGCTCTACTGTATTATTGATGGCCTTGGGACCTTTGCCGATGCGATCTATCTAGACGAGATGGTTCTCATCAGCGAAGATCAGGCGCTGCTCGCATACGAGTTCACCTTCGCCATCGCGGCGCTGGTCTGCTACCTCTTCTTGCGTGCCAAGAAGGTTTCATTTAACCCGTTTCGTGAGAAGGACAAGGGGATCGCGGCCCTCTTCGAGACCGCCGGCCAGTTCTTCTACGTGTTTGCGATGTCCGATAATTCGATCATCGCAGCCCCACTCATCGCCTCCTACAGCATGGTCTCCGTGCTGCTCTCTCGTATCTTCTTGAAGGAGAAGTTGAGGAGGGCGCAATATGCCGCCGTCACAGCCGTGCTGATCGGTATTCTGATGCTTGCGATCTCGGAATATCTGTAGGAGATCCGGTGTAGATAATTGGGGCGAATTGTAGCATCTGCCTGTTTCGTCACAAGGCTTGCACAAGTTTGGACAGCATGCTATAATCCCAAACGTTGACCTGAAATTCGTTTCCGGTCACTACCTTGCCAACTAGTGTAACGGTAGCACACCTGATTCTGGTTCAGTTTGTGAGGGTTCAAATCCTTCGTTGGCAGCCATAGCCTATTCCTAGAGGGTTGATTCAATTCTAGGGACGAGTTACTTAACATCTAGTATATATGTAGTTCATATATATATGTTTGTGCGGTAGCTCAAGCTTGACCAGAGGTTTGAATGTAGGAATTCGACCCTCTGGTTAAGTACGTTTCAATTTTGGAACGAAATTAGAACCTGATTCTACCGCACAAACACCTACTTCCGTGTTTGTGCCATATATTTTCTGAGCGCATTTGGCTTCGCGGCTAGTTTGATAGAAACGTATATTTCAGGATACACCGGCGGGAATGCCGTCACACCATTAGTCTCCCCATGACGAATTCGCTTTGCTAGAGTACTTCGTCATAGTTGCTAGTCAATGAAGCATCAGCGATCCATGCTTACCCAGCAGTAATCGAGTGCTTGTTTGTCAAAATACAGGGCAATAATGTGCC
>CAZLEA010000063.1:0-8201 GCA_964558445.1 uncultured Oscillospiraceae bacterium
ATGGAAATTTAAATGATATATCAACTCAAATTGTGCTATTAGCATCATTGTAGGGTATAATGAATTCAATTATATCTAGATACAAAGGAGTCCAAGCAATGACACAGTTCAACGGTATTCATAACTCACTTGCTACGCTATCGCGTTTATCCGATGCCAAGACAAGGTCTATCAGCCCCGAGAATTACACGGGAGCGAAGGGAGAAGGAGCCAAGGCTACGCTTGAAGACGGCTTCGCACGGGTTGCTGCCCGCGATCTGGGTCAAGGCTGGAAGGTGAACCCGTTTATCGAGATACCTGCCGGAGAGACCTGGGAGATCGCAAATATCGAGGGACCCGGAGCGATTCAGCACATCTGGCTGACGCCGACCGGGTCATGGCGTAATACGATTATCCGTTTCTACTGGGATGACCAAGAGCAACCGTCAGTTGAGGCACCGCTGGGCGATTTCTTCTGTTCTGCCTGGGGTGAGTACGCACAGCTCAGCTCGCTTGCCGTTTGTGTGAATCCGGGTAGCGCGTTTAATTGTTACTGGATCATGCCGTTTCGCAAGAGAGCTAGAATCACGCTTGAGAATCGAGACACGGAGCAGGTGACGATGTACTACCAGATCACCTATGCTCTGGCACCGATCGGAGAGGACGAAGCCTATTTCCATGCGCAATTCCGGCGCAGTAACCCGCTTCCGTACAAGGAGGTGCATACGCTTCTGGATGGCGTGAGGGGTCAAGGGCACTATGTGGGTACCTATATGGCCTGGGGCGTCAACAATAGCGGTTGGTGGGGCGAAGGCGAGATCAAATTCTACATGGATGGCGATGGTGAATTCCCCACGATTGCCGGCACAGGTACGGAAGATTATTTCTGCGGCTCCTATAACTTCGAACACCGTGAGGAGAAGCGTTATGTCGAATTTACCACGCCATACGCCGGACTGCACCAAGTCCTGCCTCCGGATCACTTGTATCGCTCTCAGATGCGGTTTGGCATGTATCGATGGCATATAACGGATCCGATTCGTTTCGAGTCCGATTTGAAGGTGACGATGCAAGCACTAGGTTGGCGTTCCGGCCACCGCTATCTGCCGTTGCAAGACGATATATCATCCGTATCGTTCTGGTATCAGACGCTTCCAACAGCCTCCTTCCCGGAGCTACCGGACAAGGATTATCTTGAGATTGTTTGATTTGTGCAGCCGATCTGTGTTGATGAAGCAGCAGAATGATCTTTTTGTATCATTGGGGCTTGCACAAGCAAGAATTAAGTTTATACTATAGCCATAGTTGTCTTCGGGGCGGGGTGCAAGTCCCCACCGGCGGTAATCCACAATTGTGGAATAGCCCGCGAACCCATTGGGTTGATCTGGTGAGATTCCAGAGCCGACGGTATAGTCCGGATGGTAGAAGAAACACATAACCGCAACAGGTGAGTGATACGTCCCGTTCAGATTTATTTCTGGGCGGGATTTTTTCCTTCGAGGCAACAAACATAAGGAAAGAGGTTTGTTCTATGAATCGAAAGAAAACCTATCTGATGGCCACAGTCGCCATCCTCGCCGCATTATCTATCGTAATGCTCTTGGTCGTACCGACCATACCGATCTTCCCGGCTGCGCCCTTCTTGCGCTATGACATGGCGGATGTACCGATCCTCGTCGGCTCCCTGCTTCTAGGCCCTGGTCCCGGTATGGCGATCTTGGTCATCGTCTCGGCGATCCAAGCCTTCGTCCTCGGCCAAGACGGTATACTCGGTTTCTTGATGCACGTCATCGCGTCCGGCGTACTGCTCTTGATCCCGTCGCTGCTCTACCGTCACAAGCCAAGTTTCAAGCGCCTACTTATGGGACTCGTGCTCGGAACTCTCGGCATGGCCGTGGTGATGGCCGGCTGGAATCTCGTGATTACCCCGATCTTCCTCGGAACGTCAATCGATATAGTGCTTGAGATGTTGGTGCCGATTATCATCCCCTTCAACTTGATCAAGGCAGGTTTGAATAGCTTGATTACCGGTGTTGTCTTCTATAGCTTGTTGCCGCTGCAGAAACGTATCATGCGCTCGGCGGGGGAAGAAGAGGATACGCCGAAGAATAGTCTCAAACATAGCCTCTGACTGTAGTTCACTTGTCCCTCGTTTGTCATGCTCGCACCCCACTCTATGTAGTAGAATGTGAGTAATCATATCCTTGGATCGGATCCGAGGACCTGGAGGTGGACGGATGAAGAAGAGTACGAACACGCAACAAATTATCTGGAAGGATAGGAAGCGCATCCTTGGTATGCCGATCAGCTTCACGCGTTATGAAGTGACGGAGACAAGCCTGACGACTAGAATCGGTCTCCTCACGACCCGCACCGACGAGATCGCCCTCTATCGCATCTTGGACTTCAATCTAGTCCGCACGCTCTGGCAGAAGATCCTTGGTGTCGGTACGCTCACCCTCTATAGCGGAGATAAGTCTCATGCGAGGCTAGACCTCGTCAATATCCGCAAGGCGGAGCTCGTTAGACGCTTGCTCGGCCAGCTGGTAGAAGCGGAGCGTGAGCGCAAACGGGTTGGCTCCAGAGAGATGTACGGCGCATCGTTTGGCACAGATCCCGCCCTGATCGATGCCGACGGAGACGGGATCCCGGATATCTTCCAGTAGCGATCGGCTATAGGATCAGAAACTTACGCCACTGCTTCAATCTTAACTTGTTCTTAGTAACTAACGGCCTCGGGTCTCCTATAATCTACTTGAGACAACAGCTAAGGAGTAGAATTATGGTGACTCAGAAACATGCCCGCATATTGGTCTGTGACGACGACCCCGATATCGTACGTGCCCTCTCGATCTATCTGAAGAACGAGTCGTTTGATGTGCATGTGGCGTATTCGGGGCGCGAGGCTATAGAGGTATTAGAAGAACAAGACATCGATCTGGCCTTGATGGATATCATGATGCCGGACCTCGACGGTATCTCGGCTACACAGAAGATCCGCGAGCATTATAATCTTCCCATTATCTTCCTCTCTGCCAAGTCCGAGGACCGCGACAAGATCACGGGTCTCCATGCCGGTGCGGACGATTACATCACCAAGCCCTTCAATCCCGATGAGGTCATCGCACGCGTTCGATCGCAGCTGCGTCGCTATACGCTACTCGGCGGTCGTGAGCTCGGAGAATCTGTCTTCGAGAGCGGCGGACTTGCTATCGATGCGGACAAACGTATCTGCACGGTCAACGGGGCGGAGGTGCGTTTGACGAAGTCGGAGTATCGGATTTTGCTCTTTTTGCTCAAGAACAAGGGGAAGGTCTTCCGTTCAGAAGAGATCTATGAATCGGTATGGCAGCAAGCGGCTCTCGGTAGCGAATCTGTCATCAGTGTCCATATCTTCCATATCCGCGAGAAGATCGAGGCCAATCCCAAGAACCCGGAATACATCAAGGTGTTATGGGGCAAAGGGTATAAGCTAGAAGACATGGAGGCCAAGACAAGATGAAGTACCTGAAACATTGTGTCCCGATCAAGATCCTCGCAACACTAATCGCCAGTCTAAGCCTGCTCGTAAGCCTTCTGTCCATCGTAGTTATCGCTATGAACGGCAATTGGCTTGTTGAGGACAGTGGCGATTGGTATCGAAGCGAGCAGATGGGTCAGCACAACCGCATTATGACAAGCCTCATGGCAACCGATATCGAGCATGCACTGGTTCTGGCAAGCTACGTGGAGGAGCTCCCTGAGCTTGTCGATCCCGAGGCGCTGGCGAATATAGATAGTGGCTATACGGCCGAACAGATCGAATACCAAGCAGGTAGCAATATTGAGAATCAGCGCGTATGGATCGAGAATCTCTATGAAGCCAACCGGCTCCATACAGAGGTGTATGCGAAGCGCTATGCGGTCAGTAACGGTGAGAGGATTCTCTATCTGGACCAGACGACTGCAGCGGAACAAGCGGATAAACAAACCGATACACAATCCAACACACAATCCGATAAACAGCAGAAACCCACCGCGTTGGCCGGTGATTTGGATGCCCTACTGGATCTGTTGGCAGATTCTGAGCAAACCGATGTCATCGTGATCGATCTCGTCAATAACGACTTCTATGTGCATGGTGAACGATACAGCCATAATTACGTTTATACTTCGAGCTCGAATAACGGCATCCGTTATATCGCCTACCAGCCGAACCAATCCGCCGAGAATATCGATGGCTTCTTCGGTTACAAGACCGCATACGAGCAGCTTGCGCCCAATCGCATGCCGATTCTGTTTACGGCAATCGGTAGCGCGGTCCTCTTCATCGTCTTGTTTATCTATTTGTGGCTCTCTACCGGCTACAAACGACGTGAGGACGGCAGCTATGCCCTGAAGGGCGAGATCAGCCTGGCTTGGTTTGACCGTATTCCGTTTGAGATCATGAGCTTGCTTTTGCTTGTGGCAGCTTCTATCCTCGTTGTGCTTGGTGTTGAGCTCTCACGCTATGACTCCCTGTCCTATTGGTGGAATCCGTACCCGTTCTACTCCAGTCAGAGCATATCACTCATGCCTAACGCTCTTGGATGGTTAGCCCTGTTCTTGTTCTATCTCGCGATTGTGGTCGCGGCCATCTTCTTCCTGAGCTTCATCAGGCGTCTCAAGGCCAAGTCCTTCTGGCGTTATAGCGCAGGCGGTTATCTGTTTGGCGTTGTCAAACGAGGCTGGCAAAATTTGATGCACCGAATCGACGGCAAGCCTGCGATGCTCCTGCTTTTGATCCCCTACTTCCTAATGGTACTCCTCTTCTTGGGCTTATTCGAAAGGGGTTACTATGACGGAGGCGCTCTCTTCTTGGCCTTCTTGATTGCTATCGGATTGTTCTTGGTCCTGCCGGTCTTGGTGATATCGAAGCAGATCCAGTTGAGGCGAAGCACCGCGAAGCTAACCGAACTCTCGACCGCCCTAGTCAGCGGTGCAGATGTGAACACGCTCACCGTCGAGAATCTGGACAAACATTTCGTCCCACTGGAACAGAATCTAAGACGTTTGGATGAGGGACTGCAGGTCGCTGTACAGAAGCAATTGCAGGCGGATCGCCTGAAGACGGACCTGATTACAAATGTCTCGCATGACCTGAAGACGCCTCTGACTTCGATTATTAATTATATCGACCTCTTGAAGCGCGAGGGTCTGGATAGCGAGGATGCCCCCTCATATCTTGAGACGCTTGATCAGAAGGCAGATCGTTTGAAACAACTAACCGAAGACTTGGTTGAAGCGTCCAAGGCGTCGAGCGGGAACCTCTCGGTGACGCGCGAGTGGATGGATCTGATCGAATTGATGCGCCAAGTCGGCGGCGAATTCGATGAGAAGATGCAGGAGCGGCAATTGACACTCGTGATGCGTCTGCCGGAGAACATGCCTCGCTTCATGGTCTGGAGCGACGGCAGTCACATCTGGCGCATCATCGAGAATCTGATGGGTAACGCGCAGAAGTATGCACTTGCCGGCAGTCGTGTCTATGTGAGCCTGGTTATCCGCTCGGATGCCTGCACCCTCGAGGTCAAGAACGTGTCGGCCACGCCGATCGACTTGTCGACTTCCGACTTACTGGAGCGCTTCGTTCGAGGTGATGCAGCCCGTAGCAGTGAGGGATCGGGTCTTGGTCTCTCGATCACCGCAAGTCTTGCCGCCTTGCTCGGCGGTCGCATGGATCTCGATGTCAGAGATGACGTCTTCACAGCCATCGTGACCCTGCCTTATGTCAACGCGCCCTATCCGCCGGAAGGAACTCCAGAAACTCAAGTAATTCAAGACATATAGAATTAGAATACGATTAGTCTTAGATCAACAAGATGCCTCTGCAGGACCGATACGGTTAGCGGAGGCATCCAGCTATTTATTCTTCTTCCGTTAGCGTCTTCGCCTGCATCGTATGGACGATCTCGCCGATATAGCGGTAGCGACCTTCGCCTGCATCCTCTTCTTCGTGTCGCAGCTGTGCATCGTAGTAGTGTTCGATGTGGAAGCGATCGACGTAGAGCTTACGACAGATGAAGACGAGGTCTGATTCGCGGATGAACGGGACACCCTTGTAGTAATCCAGGTGGAAGTCGGTAGCGACATACTTATCGTGTTCTCGGCCGCTATGGGTACCGAAGTAGATCATCGTTTCGCGATGCTCCTTCTTGAAGAGGGAGACGCTGAAGTGGCTGTGCTTGTCCAGGAATTCGCGTGTATAGCGCTGCGGATGAATCAACAACTCCATCACCGGCCGATTCATGGCGACACCCATCAGTCCCCAGTTGGTCATCATCGAGTTGGCGAGACGGACGTCCCCGGCGGTGACTAGCATGCCGTGGTTCTTGATCAGATCGAAAGGATTGAACTTCAACTGAGTCAGGTTCAATTCGGCAAAGTAGCGATTGTCATTTGGTTTCTCCATAAGTCTTCCTCCCATGTTACCAAGATCATTCTATATCCATTATAGACTAGGCGCATAGATTTGTAGGGGAGGTAAGTGCATATGAAGACTGAGAGACGGTTCATGATCGCGATTCTTGCGATCTTGGTGCTGGTGGTCGGTATCGGTGCAGCCTTGTTATTCGGTGGTGGAGAGAAGGTTGTGCCGCCACTACACTCAAGCGATATACCGCCTATAGATGGCAGTGAATCGACCTCGTCCGGTGCGTCCGTAATCCAGAGCGAGGCGACCCCAACGCCCGACCCGACGCCGGAGCCGACCCCCGAAGAGACGACAAGCGAGCACGTGGAATTACCGCTCCTCTATCCGAACCCTGCCGATCCGATGGAGACGGGGCCGCTACCTACTGCCGTGAATTTCGGAGGTGACGGAGAGTCGGTCTCGCTTGTGATGGGCGGTGACGTCTTGTTCCACTCCTACCTGATCCATGGCGGCAAGCAAGCAGACGGCAGCTACGACTACGATTACGCCTTCCAATATCTACAGAGTATTACGAGCGAGGTCGATATCGCGATTGCGAATATGGAGGGGACACTGGCGGGCGAGCCCTATACCGGTTTCCCGCTGTTCAGCGCACCGGATGCTGTAGCCAAGGCGATCCGCTCGGGCGGCTTCAATGTGGCGCTCTCCTCGAATAATCATATGATCGACAAGGGCGCGGCAGGCCTCAAGCGCACGGTCGATATACTTGAGAGCGAAGGACTGGTTGTCTCCGGTACGAGACGCTCAGAGGACGAGCCCTTCTATCAGCTGGTCGACGTCGGTGGCATCCGTGTCGCCATGGCGACCTTCACCTATGAGACTATACGCCAGGAGGGGCGGCGTGCACTGAACGCGATTGTAATCCCCGACGAAGCGGTCGGCTTGGTCAATTCGTTTAGCATGGAAGAGCCGTATATGAGTCAGGACTTCGCCCGTATGGCGACGCTGGCGGAGAATATGCGCACCTATGGCGCCGATATCGTGGTCTTCAATATCCACTGGGGAACAGAGTACAGCGTGGCCGAGAACTGGTATCAGTCGAGCCTCGCCCAAGAACTTGCGGATGCAGGCGTGGATCTGATCCTGGGTAACGGTGCTCATGTCATCCAGCCGATCAAGGAAGTGTTGTCAGCCGATGGCGATCACAGCATGCTGGTCTACTATTCGGTCGGCAACATGCTGTCGGATCAACTCTATAGCACGGCTGACTCCAACGGCTTCGCGGAGGATGGTCTGCTTGCCAGTGTTCGCTTCAAACGAGATGCGGCGGGTGCGATGCAAATCGATTCGTTTGGCTACATCGAGACATATTGTTACAAGGTCAAGACCGGCTCCACAGAGACTCTCAATACGATTATCCCTGTGCGCCGTGCGCTGGAGAATCCTGCGGCCTATGGCGTCGAGAACGCGGTGAACCTGCTGCAATCCTCACTTGCCAGAACCACCTCCGTCATGGAGACGAACGCCTACGGCAGCTTGGCGGATCGGTATCAGCCGAGGCAGTGAGTTGCACTCCTTAGCGCCTAATCTCTAGAATCTGCCATACTTGATCCGCGAAGTAATTCGTCGAGCCAAGCTGCGAACTTAGATAGCTCGTATTCTGGACGACCACGCCGCGTGTGACTTGAGCACCGGCTGCGGGGACGAAGGTGATCGGTGCAGCGATCGCCTGATAGAGCGAGGGTAGAGCATCCAGACCGTGATGGGACATCTGAACCATATCTGCCTTGAGCTTGTTTGGGTAGCGCTGCATCAACAGCTTGGCTGCCTC
>CAZLEA010000064.1:0-7787 GCA_964558445.1 uncultured Oscillospiraceae bacterium
AGCACGAATACAATTCATAGATATAATTTGTACAATTCACCATTGATTTCTGAAGCCAGAGTGTTAAGATAATTAAGAATCAATCAAAAATGTACGAATTACAAGGAGAGACAAATCAGATGAAGAGATTTACATTACCGAGAGATATGTACTACGGACCTGGCTCCCTAGACGCATTGAAGAACCTAGATGGTAAGAAGGCTGTCGTCGTCGTTGGCGGTGGCTCCATGAAGCGCTTCGGATTCCTGGACAGAACGGTCGATAACCTGAAGGAAGCAGGTATGGAGGTCGAGTTGTTTGAGAATGTCGAACCTGATCCGTCTGTCGAGACTGTTATGGCCGGTGCCAAGTTGATGCAGGAGTTCGAGCCTGACTGGATCGTCTCCATTGGTGGCGGTTCCCCGATCGATGCTGCGAAGGCCATGTGGGCGTTTTATGAGCATCCGGATGTGACCTTTGATGATCTGATCATCCCCTTCAACTTCCCCAAACTAAGAAACAAGGCGCGCTTCGTCGCGATCCCCTCGACTTCCGGTACAGCTACCGAAGTTACGGCCTTCTCCGTTATCACGGACTATGCCAAGGGTATCAAGTATCCTCTCGCCGACTTCGAGATCACCCCTGACCTCGCCATCGTCGACCCCGAGATTGCCGAGACCATGCCCGAGAGCCTCGCGGCCAACACCGGTATGGATGCACTCGCTCATGCGATCGAAGCGTATGTTTCGACTGTCAGCAGCCCCTTCACCGATCCTCTGGCTCTGAAGGCCATCAGCATGGTATTCGAATACCTGCCTGCCTCCGTTAAGGGCGACAAGGATGCCAGAGAGCAGATGCACTACGCACAGTGTCTCGCCGGCCAGGCCTTCTCGAACGCGCTCCTAGGCATTGTTCACTCGATCGCTCACAAGACGGGTGCCGCCTTCTCGACCGGTCACGTCGTCCATGGTTATGCCAATGCGATGTACCTGCCCTATGTCATCCAGTATAATCGCAAGGATGCAGTCGGCCTGAAGAAGTACGCTGAGATCGGCCGTTCGCTCGGCCTCACAGGCAGCGACCTCGAAGTGTCCGATCTCCTAATCGAGAAGATCAGAGGTCTCGCCGATTCCTTCGGTATCGAGAGAACCTTGAAGTCGTTTGGTGTCATCGAAGAGGAATTCCTCGAGAAGCGTGCCGACGTTGCTGCGAACGCAGTGGGTGACGCCTGTACCGGCTCCAACCCGAGACCGATTGATAACGCTAACATGGAGAAGCTCCTGACAGCGATCTACTACGGTGAAGAAGTCGATTTCTAAATCATACGAAACCGATAACTTGCCCTAAGCGAACCTAAGAACTGAAATGAGAGCCCGTATACCCTCTAGTAGGATGTACGGGCTTCTTCATACTTGGAAATTTCGACAAACATACATCTCTGGGCAAACTTGTCCGCCATGCCTCAGATATGTACACCTAACAGGCCTTATCAGTCAACTTTGTACCACATAACAGACTACTTACGTCTTTTGGCACCGTTGTTTCGGTGTTCAATACAGACAAGCATGGTATGATAGCAAACGGTAAGTATTAAACAAGAATGGGTTAAGTAGCGCTTGGGTCTGATTCCCTTATACTTAGCATCTTAATGGAGGAGAACACAAATGGTTCAAAAAAATTCGTTATCTGTTCCGGTTTCCGCAGTTCGCATCAAGGACGAATTCTGGTCACCCCTACAGAATCTGATTATTGAGCAGGTCATCCCTTATCAGAAGGCCATTATGGAGGACTCGGTACCGGGTGCCGCCAAGAGTCATGCGATTCAGAACTTCCGCATCGCAGCAGGCGAAGCCGAGGGTGAGTTCTACGGCATGATCTTCCAAGATAGTGACGTAGCCAAGTGGCTCGAAGCCGTCGCCTACTCGCTTGACGTCGTACCGAATCCGGAGCTCGAGAAGGAAGCAGATGAGATCATCGCGCTTATCGGCCGTGCCCAGGAGGAAGACGGTTACCTGAACACCTACTTCACCGTCAAGGAGCCAAGCCGCAAGTGGGAGAACCTCCAGGAAGCGCACGAGCTCTACTGCTCCGGTCACATGATCGAGGCCGCCGTCGCCTACTACAAGGCAACGGGTAAGGACAATCTCTTGAATATCATGAAGAAGAACGCAGACCTCATCTGCGATCGCTTCGGTGTCGACAAGACCCGCGGTATTCCCGGCCACCAGGAGATCGAGCTCGCCTTGATCCGCCTCTATCGCGTTACAGGTGACGAGAAGTATCTGGATACAGCCAAGTACTTCCTAGAAGAGCGTGGCCAAGAGCCAAACTTCTTCCAACTCGAGCACGACAAGCGTCAGTGGCAGCACTTCGGCATGGATCCGGCGGACCGCGATTACTCGCAGAACAACTTGCCGATCAGAGAGCAAGACAAGGCTGTCGGCCACAGCGTTCGCGCCGTCTACATGTATACTTCGATGGCGGATCTCGCAGCCGAGACGAACGATGCAGAACTCTACGAAGTCTGTAAGACGATCTGGAACAACATCGTCGAGCAGCAGATGTACATCACCGGTGGTATCGGCGCGACAGTCCATGGCGAGGCCTTCTCCCAGGACTACGAACTGCCAAACGATCTGGTCTATGCAGAGACTTGCGCGTCGGTGTCGATGGCGTTCTTTGCCCGTCGTATGCTCGAGATCGAGACCAAGGGTGTGTATACCGATATCCTCGAGAAGCAGCTCTACAACGGCATCCTCAGCGGTATGCAGCTAGATGGCAAGCGCTTCTTCTACGTCAACCCCTTGGAGGTCGTACCGGGTGTGTCCGGTAAGCTGCCCGAGTACAGACATGTGTTGCCCAAGCGCCCTCAGTGGTACGCTTGTGCCTGCTGTCCTCCGAACGTCGCCCGTCTGGTGACCTCGCTTGGTCAGTACGCATGGGGTGAGAACGAGACGTCAGTTCTGGCGCATCTCTATCTCGGCGGTGAGGCGAAGTTCAAGAACGGTGCCCAGATCAGCTGTGAGTCCGGTTACCCCTGGAACGGCGATGTATCGTATACGGTTAACTCCGATATGTCCCTGAACTTCGGAATCCATATCCCCGCATGGTCTCGTGACACGGTCGTCAAGATCAACGGCGAGACGGTAACCCCCGAGCTTGTCGACGGCTACATCTACATCGATCGCGAGTGGAAGAAGGGCGATACCGTAAGCTTAGAGCTAAACATGGAGGCCAGACGTGTCTACACGAACACGAAGGTCAGAGCCAACGCCTACCAGGTTGCCATCTTGCGCGGTCCGATCGTCTACTGTGTGGAGGAGGCCGACAACGGTAAGGAGCTGTCCGCACTCAGCGTTTCGCAGGATGCGCCGATTACGGCCGAGCATGTTACGGATGCGGATCTGGGTTCGATCACGAAGCTAGAGGTCAAGGGCTATAGAGCAGCGTCCGGTGATTCACTCTACAGCGAGACGAAGCCCGAGCTTACGGAAGTTAGCGTCACCTTGGTACCCTACTACGCATGGGGTAACCGTGAGGCAGGCGAGATGAGAGTCTGGCTACAAGAGAAGTAAGAGACTCTGCCGGCTAATCTCTTGTGTAGCGAACCTAGCATCTGATTGCAAGCCTGATCGGATCGAAATCAACCAACTTGAACACCGTGGATTGTGGATTCACGGTGTTCTTTTTGATATTATGAGATATAATACTATCTATATAAAATTATTAGATTCATTTGCGAGAGCACTGAGTCGAGGAGGATGTATGAAACAGCTACAAGATCAGGTCGCCATGGTGACCGGCGGCACCAGAGGAATCGGTTTCGATATCGTGAGGAAGTACCTAGATGCAGGCGCCAGAGTCGTGCTCTGCGGCTCGAGGCAGGAGACGGCCGATCAGGCAGTCGAGAAGCTCTTGGCCATCAATTCGAAGTATCCCGTGACCGGCATCTCACCGGACCTGACCAATTACCAAGAGGTCGAGTCAGCCATCGACGGCATCGTCGAAACTTACGGTAAGCTGGACATCCTCGTGAACAACGCGGGTATCTCGGCGCACGAGACAATCTTCGATTATGATCCGGCAGAATTTGACTACATCATGCAGGTCAACGTGAACGCTTGTTTCTACACGAGCCGCGCAGCAGCCCCGCATATGAAGAGACAGCAGAGCGGTGTCATCCTCTACACCTCTTCGATGGTCACCCGTGAGGGCCAGGTCTCGGGTGTCGGCTACCCCGTATCGAAGTTTGCGGTCAACGGCTTGACTTACTCGCTCGGTCGCGAGCTCGCCCCGCACGGCATCCGCGTGAACGCGGTCGCACCGGGCGTGACGGATACGGATATGGTCGCCAACTTACCGTCTGAGGTTCGCGAGGGCGTCATCAAGATGATCCCGATCGGCCGTATGGGTAAGTCCGAGGAGATGGCCGATGCCTTCCTCTACCTGGCAAGCGAGCAGGCGGCGTTCATCACCGGTCAAGTCCTCTATATCGACGGCGGTCAGCGCGTCTAAGCCCTGCCAATAGTCTGTTACAAGCAATTTGGGGAGCTCTCTTCGGGGGGCTCCTTTGCTATGTCTAGAATCATTAGCGCATGCCTGTTTTCGATATTGTATCCCCGTTTCGATATTGTATCCCCCGAGTCAGCGAATAGGGTTTGGTCACTAGATATTGTCTCTGCACAAATCGGCTGCGAGCAGGTACCGTGGAAGTAAATCGATGTTTCTTGTTTGAGGAGGGATAGGCTATGGAGAGCCAAATTCGCGTTCGGGGGCGCGGCCGCTATATCAGGCGGCGTTTGAACCAGAGTAAGTACTTATATATGCTCTTGATTCTACCCTTGATATATTTCGTCGTATTCAAGTATGTACCGATGTATGGTGTCATCATAGCCTTCAAGGATTTCAAGATCAGAGACGGCATCATGGGCAGTCAGTGGGTAGGGTTCGCAAACTTCCGAGAGTTCCTCAGAGACCCAAACTTCAAGACCGTCTTCTACAACACCATCATACTCAGCGTGATGCAAATCGTGCTCGTGTTTCCGCTACCGATCGTCTTCGCCTTGATGCTAAACGAGAATCGTAGCCAGGGTGTCAATCGCTTCGTCGAGCGCGTGAGCAGTTTCCCGCACTTCATCTCGACCGTTGTCGTGATCTCGATGCTTACCACCTTCGTTAGCAAGGATGGGATCGTAAACCAACTAGTCGCCTTCTTCGGCGGCACACCGAAGTCTCTGATGCTCGATTCCGCGTGGTTTCGGCCGCTCTATATCATCACCGATATCTGGCAGTCTGTCGGCTGGAGTTCGATCATCTATATCGCGGCGCTGGCGGCGGTAGACCTACAGCTCTATGAGGCTTGCGAGATTGATGGCGGCGGTCGCTGGGCGCGCCTCCGACATGTCTCGATTCCCTCGATCGTACCGACGATCACGATCCTGTTCATCATGCGCATGGGCAGTATTATGTCTGTGTCGTTCGAGAAGGTCTTGCTTATGCAGAACCCGACCATCTACGCCAAGGCGGACGTCATCTCGACTTACGTCTACAGACGCGGTCTGGAGGGCGCACAGTACAGCTATGCGACGGCGATTAACGTGTTCGAGTCCTTGATCGGCATCGCCTTCTTGCTCTCTGCGAACTTCATCTCGCAGAAGCTTAACGAAACCAGCTTGTTCTAGGGGGGCGAATCTATGCTAGTGAAGAAGAAATGGTCACTGTTTGACTATCTGCTGACCGTAGTCTTGATCCTCATCGGTCTGGTCTCGGTCTATCCGGTCTACTATCTGTTTATCAACTCGTTTAGCGGCAGCGCGGCGGTCGCATCCAACAGCGTCATCTTCTACCCGAAGGATGTGAACTTCGATGCGTATATGGTTGTCTTCCGAGACCCTGCGATCGTACGCTCGTTTATGAACAGCATCTTCTATACCCTGGCGGGGACGGCGATTAACCTCGTGATGACCATCATGTGTGCGTATCCGCTATCTCGCCGGGAGCTCTTCGGTCGCAAGATCATTGTGTCCGTCATCATGTTCACGATGTTCTTCAGTGGCGGCTTGATCCCCTTGTTCTTACTGATCAACAACTTGAATCTCTACGATTCGATCTGGGCGGTCTTGCTGCCTTCCTCGATTGCGGTCTACAACGTCATCGTCATGCGAACGTTCTTCCAGGGCTTGCCCTATGAGCTGACAGAATCGGCCTACATCGACGGAGCAAACGATATCTATATACTTGCCAAAATCATTTTGCCACTATCCATCCCCATCATCGCCACGATGATTCTCTTCTATGGTGTCGGGAACTGGAACTCGTTCTACAACGCGCTCATGTTCTTAGCCCAGAAGGATAAGTACCCCGTACAGCTCGTCTTGCGCAGCATCGTGATCGACGGTGCCACAAGCGGCCTCGGGTTTGCTATCGGCTCGGAGAGTGCGTCAAACGCCAATATCGATACCCGCTCAATCAAGTATGCGGTTATTGCGGTGACGACGCTCCCCATCATGCTTGTCTACCCATTCGTATTTAAGCATTTTCGCAAAGGTGTTATGATCGGTTCCATCAAAGGATAAGCGTGGAGCCGTTTATAAGAAATATATCTGGAGGTAAGGATATGAGTAAATTAGCACGTGTACTGGGCCTCGGCCTCGCGCTTAGCATCACGATCTCGGCCGCAGCATGCGGTACCGAGACCAAGCCTAGCGGCAGCACCGCAGCACCCTCGAAGACAGAGGAGCAAACCGAAGGGTCGGGTAGCGAGGGCCAGACCCCAACCGACCCCGACGGTAAGCTCACGGATTCACCGGTGACCTATTCGTTCTTGAGACCCGAGAACGCTCTACAGCCGTATAACAAGGACAGCGTGACCGTCAAGGAGATTGAGCGCCGCACCGGTATTACAATCGACGTCATGATCGTACCCGCAGGCGACTGGGGCACGAAGATGAACGCCCTGATGGCTACACAGAACATGCCTGATTTCTTCCGTATGTGGACGGATATCAAGGAGGTCGTGAACTCCGGCAACCTGCTTGCCCTAGACGAGTACATCACGGACAAGACACCCAGAATCAAGGAACTCTACGAGACCGTGGAGAATCTGGATAAGTCGACCGTCAACGGCCAGATCTACGCGCTGCCGACGATAAGACTAGACGACAACCTCGAGGTCGGTGCAACACCGAATATCCGTGTCGATTTAGTAGAAGAACTGGGCTTCGATATCCCGACCAACTGGGACGAGCTCTACGACGTCCTCTCGGCCTTCAAGGAGAACTATCCGAACTCGATCCCCTGGGGGACCAGAGGCGAGGGTAACCTCCTTCGCTCCTACACCAGCGCGGTGACGAGCATGGGCGCACACTACGGCTTATACCAAGACGATCAGGGCACCTGGAAGCTCGGTCACATCGAAGAGAGCTACAAGGAGTATCTGACCTTCATGAACAAACTCTACACCGAGGGTATCCTCGACAACGAGTACATCATCACGTCGGCAGACGATTGGAAGTCCGGTCTTGCATCCGGTAAGTATCTCTTCTACTACGACAACCCGACCTTCATCAATTCGTTTAACAACACGCTGCAGCAGACAGACCCCAACGCCAAGATCGAGCCGATCCCCTTCCTGCAGGACAAGGATGGTAAGATTAACACCTACGGTTATGGCAAACACACCTTCAACGAATACGGCTTCAGCGCAGACATCGAGAACCCGGAACTCGCCCTCGAGCTCTTCGATTGGCTCTACGGCGAAGAGGGTGCGCTCCTCATGAACTTCGGTATTGAGGGCGAAGACTATGAGA
>CAZLEA010000065.1:0-7575 GCA_964558445.1 uncultured Oscillospiraceae bacterium
CTCTAGAACGCCAAGACCTTCACCGCGTGCTTATCGAGCAAGTAAGCAGGGTTATACCCCTCCTTCGAGCGACGCAGCCCCGGATCCCCCAGATCCTCTTCGCGATTAATCCAGATGATCTCATCAGATTCCATCATCTCGGCATAGTGTAGGCTCATCGTCGGGTAGACACCCGGGATGTCCGTACGCGCCTTCTCCACATGGACGAAGAGCGTGTCCCCAATCACCTCACCGATCGTGAAGCCGAGGATCATGTCGCCGAGCGAGAGCAGGGCACCCGACATGCCGTATACTTCGTAGTGGTCTAGCATCTCGTTGATCTTGATGGTCTCTTCTTCGACCATCTTATTATCCTTACCGTACTCGCTCTCGAAGGTAGAGAAGAACTCCTTGATTCCTTCGATATGCTCGGGTTTAATCTCGGTAAACGTGTAGCCGGGATAGCTTCGGATGAAGCGGTTGATATGATTGCGCTGAGAACTAAACTTCTTACCCTTCTGTGCGATAAACTCACTTGCATCGTAGATATAATCTGCCCAATCCCGATTCTTGATCACGTCGATCTCGGAGGATACGGCTTCGATCTCGGGGATACGTGCTGCGGTCACAGCGGCAAAGGTCGGCAGACAATCCCTCTTCTTGCAATCTTCGATCAGGGCAGCCATAGCGGCCTCCGTGTCTCCGCCCATCGGCAGCATGTAGGCATCATCGGTATTGAAATACTTCATCTTGATAATCAAGCTGCCTTCTACCACACAATAATACTTCTCAAAATAATCCCGCCACATGAAGACATCGGCGATCGTGTCGTCACAGCTTCTCGTCCGGCTCTGCACGATGTACGGACTCAAGGCTTCCAGATCGTCCAATGTCATTCGTTTAAACTCCAACATAAGATGGATTTACCTATCTTTCTTCTAATTTTGATACAATCTATAGTATACGCTAAGTATAGACAACTGCCGGAGCGTAAGACTGTAACGTTTTCAACAAGCGGCCCGGCTACACCCGAATTACAGCAAGGAGATAACTTACTATGTCTAGCAACACAGGATTACCGTCACGTGCCGAAGTACCCGTCCAAGAGACCTGGGATCTATCGGCTCTGTTTCCGACCGTCGAGGCGTTCGATAACGAACTGATCGAAGTCAAGGCGCTTGGCGATCTGTTCGTCGACACTTGGCGAGACAAGATCAAGGAGGCATCTGCCGCCGATCTGGTTCGCATGCTCGGCGAGTACGAGGCCATGACGGAGCGCGTCATCCGCGTCTCCTCCTACGCCTATCTGGCAACCTCGGTCGATATGACCGACAGCACGCTTCAGGCGAGAAACATGAATACTTCTTCTGTCTTGCGCCAAATGCAGGCCGAACTCACCTTCTTGGAGAACGATCTTATGGATCTGGACGAGGCGGTCCTGGATGAGATCGTAGCGCAGGAGGCCGAGTACAAGATGTTCATCTTGGATATCAAGGTGCGTAAGGCACATCGACTCCACCCCGAAACGGAGAAGGTTCTGGCCTCGCTCCAGCAAACACTCTCCGCTCCCTACGAGGGCTACAACATCACGAAGCTTGCCGACATGCAGTTCAAGGACTTCGAGGTTCATGACAAGCACTATCCGAACAGCTATGTCCTCTTCGAGAACAAGTACGGGCAGGAGACGGATACAGATGTGCGCCGAGGTGCGTTCAAGTCCTTCACAGAGGGCCTACAGGGCTACATCAACACCACGGCCAACTACTACAATACTCAGATCCAACAAGAGAAGACGATGGCAACGCTGCGTGGCTACGACTCGGTCATCGACTACCTGCTCCAAGAGCAGAACGTACCGCGCGAACTCTACGATCGCCAGATCGACGTCATCATGGAGGAGCTGGCTCCGCACATGCGCCGCTATGCGAAGCTGCTCCAAGAGCAGTATGACCTGGATGAGATGCGCTACGCGGACCTCAAACTGGAGCTCGACCCGACCTATTCGCCCGAGATCGACATCCCGGCATCCCAGCCCTACATGGAGGGCGCCCTCGGTGTACTCGGCGAGGAATATCTCGAGCTCGTGAAACGAAACTATGAGGAGCGCTGGACGGACTTTGCCAGCAATAGAGGCAAGTCGACCGGTGGATTCTGCTCGACCCCCTACAACAGCCACTCCTTCATCCTCTTGTCTTGGAGCGGCAAGCTCGGCGAGCTGTTTACCCTGGCACACGAACTGGGCCATGCGGGTCACTTCATGCTCTCCGGCAGACGCTGCAAGCTCTTGAATTGGCGCCCGTCGATGTACTTCGTCGAGGCACCCTCTACCTGTAACGAGATTCTCCTCGGTAACTACCTGCTGGAGCAGAACGACGACGAGCGCTTCCAGAGCTGGGTACGTGCCTCCCTCGTGACAAACACCTATTATCACAACTTCGTCACCCACCTCCTCGAGGCGGCTTATCAGCGCGAGGTCTATCGCCTGGTCGATCAAGGCATGAACCTGCAGGCAGAGGACTTCAGCCGTATCTTCCGCGAGCAATTGGAGCGCTTCTGGGGTGATGCGGTCGTCTTGGATGAGGGTGCGGAGCTCACTTGGATGCGCCAGCCTCACTACTACATGGGCCTCTACCCCTACACCTATTCGGCCGGTCTGACCATCTCGACCGTCGCCGGTAAGCGAATCCGCGAAGAGGGCCAACCGGCCATCGACGATTGGCTCCGTGCCATCTATGCGGGCGGTTCCGTGGATGCGCTTGAGTTCGCAGACCTCGCCGGTGTAGATATTCGCACCGATCGCGCGCTGAAGGAAGCTATCGCCTACATCGGCGAATTGATCGACGGAATCAAGATCTACAAGTAGATCCGATATAGAAACGAGAAGGAGTGCAGTCTTATGAAATATCTAGATGGCGGTTGGATGCTCCAAGAGGGCTACACCGTACAGTATGCCGCACACGTCTATAGCTCACGCATCGAAGAGGGGGTAAACGGGAAGCAGCTCACGCTCTTCTCACCCTTCCACCATGTGGTGCACGAGGGCATGACGCTCGATGGAGGGCTCTTGACCGTTGAGATCTCGAGTCCGAGACCGGGCATCATCGGCGTGCGTCAGTACCACCACCTCGGTCAGGTCAAGGATAAGCCAAGCTTCAAGCTAAATCGTGAGACGACAAACGTCACGATCGAAGAGACGGATGAACTCTATCGCTTCATCTCCGGCGAGGCACGCCTGGAAGTAACGAAGGGGCCCGATCTGCGCTACCGCTTCTATCACGATGTGGATGGCAGGGATGCCCAGAAGCCCAAGACCCGCCTCCTCTCCAGAAGCCAAGCCTATGTCCGCGATGACGAGAATCAGCCCTGGATCAGCACACGCGTCGCGATGAACGTGGGCGAACAGATCTACGGACTCGGCGAGCGCTTCTCCCCCTATGTCAAGAACGGCCAGTCGATCGATATGTGGAATCGCGACGGTGGTACCGGTACGATCCAAGCCTACAAGAATATCCCCTTTTATCTCTCGAGCGAGAACTACGGCATCTTCGTGAACAACACGGGAGCCGTCGAGTTTGAGATCGCCAGCGAGAAGGTCTCGGATGTGCAGATCGCGGCGCCTGGCGAGGAACTAGACTTCTACTTCATCCCGGGTAAGACACCCAAGGATGTCCTGGACGGCTACGGTGCGCTCACGGGCAGACCGCCCGCTCTTCCCGATTGGTCCTACGGACTCTGGCTCTCAACCTCCTTCCTCACCGATTACAACGAGGAGACCGTCACTCACTTCATCGACGGCATGGAGGAGCGAGATCTGCCGCTCGAGGTCTTCCACTTCGACTGCCTCTGGATGGAGCCCTACGAGTGGTGCGGCTTCAACTGGGATCCGGTCAAGTTCCCCGATCCCGAGGGCCTGCTCAAACGCATCAAGGCCAAGGGGCTCAAGATCTGTGTCTGGATCAACTCCTATATCGGACAGAAGTCGCCGCTATTTCGTATCGGCATGGAGAACGGCTACTTCCTGAAGCGCCCGGACGGCACCGTCTGGCAGTGGGATAAGTGGCAGGCCGGTATGGCCGTCGTCGACTTCACGAATCCCGAAGCTGTACGCTGGTATCAGAGCTTCCTGCACAAGCTTGTCGATATAGGTGTCGACAGCTTCAAGACGGACTTCGGCGAGCGCATCCCGACGGACGTGGTCTATCACGACGGCTCCGATCCCGAACTCATGCATAACTACTACACGCAGCTCTATAACAAGGCTGTGTACGAAGTGCTAGAAGAGCGCCTCGGTGAGGGTGAAGCCGTGCTCTTCGCCAGATCCGCGACAACCGGCGGCCAGATGTTCCCCGTCCACTGGGGCGGCGATTGTACGGCCGACTACGAGTCGATGGCAGAATCGCTTCGTTCCGGCCTCTCCATCGGACTGTCCGGCTTCACCTATTGGAGCCACGACATCGGCGGTTTCGAAGCGGGCTGCACACCGGACATCTACAAGCGCTGGACGCAATTCGGCCTACTCTCCTCGCATAGCCGCTACCACGGCAGCAGCGAGTACAAGGTGCCCTGGCTCTATGGCGACGAGGCTTGCAGTGTCACGCAGAGATTCACACAGTTGAAGCTTCGCCTGATGCCCTATCTGAAGCAGACAGAGGAACAGGCTAGGGCACGAAACACACCCTTCATGCGCGCGATGTTAATCGACTTCCCGACTGACCCCGTCTGCCTCAATCTCGATCGCCAGTTCATGCTCGGCGATGACCTCTTGGTCGCCCCCATCTTCAACGATGAGGGAACGGTGCAGTTCTACCTGCCGGGTGAGGGGCTCTGGGTCAACATCCTGGACGGCGAGAAGCTTGGCGGCGGTCGCTGGTATACCCGCTCGTACGATTATATGAATCTCCCGCTCTTCTTGCGCCCCGGTGCCTGTCTGCCGTATACCGAAGCCAGGCGCTGGGCCACCCTGGAGGGAGGCGAATCGCTCTCTTACCTCTGTAACAGCGATGCGTATGAAGCGTCCCCAAGCCACACGGACGTTCGCGATGCCGCCTTCACAGGCTGGGATCCGCTCGCCTGATTCACGCTTATAGAACCGAAAATAAGTTGACACATAAGCAACAGCCTGTTCACTCGCCAAGTGCGAAGCGAACAGGCTGTTCTCATTTCTCTTATGTATGTAAATTCGGTTTAGTTCTCAGGCAGTAACTCGATCTGATAGCCTCTGGCGTGGATACCGTCGATCAGCCTACCGAGCACATCGGCGTTCGACTTCGATACGGCGTGGACCAAGAGGATGGATCCCGGGAACAGTTGTCCCATGATCGTCTCATAGGCCTCGTCCAGACTCGGCTGATTATCGACTTCCCAATCGCGGTAAGCGAAGCTCCAGAACACAGGCGTATAACCCAGCTCACGCGAGACAGCTAGCGAGCGCTCACTCCAAGCACCGGTCGGCGGACGCATGAAGGGCGCCAGGTTCTGTCCGGTGAGATCTCGAAACATCGTGTTCACATCATTGATATCGGCTTGCAGGGTAGCGACGGACGTCTCCAGAGCCTCGGGCTGCACCAAGTGATTATCCGTATGATTTGCCACCTGATGGCCCTCGGCAACCATGCGTTTGACAAGTTCCGGCTGGCTCTTGACATAGTGTCCGGTGACGAAGAAGGTGATCTTGACACCCTTCTCCTTGGCTACATCCAAGATCTTGGTCGTATTCATCTCGTACTCATAGCCCTCGTCCATGGTCAAATAGATGACCTTCTTACCTGTATCCGGCATCTTCCAGAGGGCGCCGTACTTCGCGAGCGTCTGCTCACGAGCCGCATCGATTGTGGCCGGAACATCTTGGTTCACAGGGCTTCCGGCTGTGTAGTACCAGCCGTTGTTGGCGTTACTCAGTTGGCTGTAGTCGCCGTAGCCTCCGGGCGGGATGGTCTCGCTCTGTAGCGGTGCACTCACGCTCGGGTCAGGGTCAGGGTTCGGATTCGTGTTCGGCGGTTCATCGCTCTTACTGTCGTAGAGTAGCTTACCGTCACCGCCATAGACGTTCTGTCCGGAGAGGATGGCTTGTTCGACGGCGTTCCCATAAACGGCAAAGGCACCTGTCTGCGTATCCGCCCGATCCCAGCTATCTCTCACATGGTAGAGCCCCGTGGAGCTGATCGGATCTCCCGTGTTCGGGTCGGTCTCGAGCGGCTCGGTCTGTATCGGCTCCGTCGTCGATTCGGTCGGCTCAAGCGTCGTAGAACTCGTGGCCTGCTCGCTTGATTGACTCGGTTCCGAACTGTTGGTCGGTTCTTCTCCACCCTTAGAACACGCCTGCAGCAATAAGCTTACAAGCAAGATCATCGGGACAATCTTCTTCATCCATTTATGTCTCATGTTATCCTCCATACCTACGCATCTTACTCCCGAGTTTACACCAATTCAACCGACCATGCTAGAATACAAAGAAAGACTTAAGGAAAAGGTAGATACACATGTCAGTCCACACGATACAATCCCTCAATAGCAACGGTCAAGGCGTAACCAAGATCGACGGTCTGGTTACCTTCGTGGACGGCGCCATACCGGGCGACCTGGTAGAGCTTCGGATTATCGAACGCAAGCGAAGCTACCAAGTTGCCGAAATCGAAACACTGGTGGAGCCATCCTCGGATCGAGTCATGGCACATCTGTCCGCGTCCGAGCGCTGCGGCGGTTGCAGTCTCGACCACCTCTCGTATCCTGCGCAACTCTCATGGAAGACCGAAACGGTCAAGGATCAGCTCATTCGTATCGGTGGACTCGAGCCGGATCAGGTCGATACCCTCTGCAAGCCCTGTCTGCCGAGTCCCTCCATCTGGCACTACAGAAACAAGGTCTCATTCCCGATCGGCGGTACATCAGAAGAACCCGAGATCGGTTTCTATGAGCCAAGGTCGCATCGCATCGTCGATCAAGACGTCTGCCATGCTCAGCCACCGATTAGCAACGCGATCCGAACGCTCCTTCGCGAGTGGATCCAGGGCAATCGCATCGAACCCTATGACGAAGAAACGCACAGCGGCCTACTTCGCCACGCTGTGATGCGCATCGGCTTCCGAACGAAGGAAGTGATGCTGATCCTGGTCGTGAATCAGACGACCATGCCGGAGCTTCCCTATGACAGCTTGCTATCAGCTGCGGGAGAACTCTGTGTGGAGATGGGCTATGAATTCAAGAGTTTCTACATCAATTACCAGGCGGCACGAAACAATTTGATTCTCGGTCGCGACTTCCGACTAGTCTGGGGCTCAGAGGCAATCCGTGAGATTATCCTCGATACGACTTATCGCATCTCGCCCGGCGCCTTCTTCCAGATCAACAGCGAGCAGACCGAACGACTCTACACGGAGGCGATTCGGGCACTCGAATTGGACGGTACAGAACAAGTCTTCGACCTCTACTGCGGTACCGGTAGCATCACGCTACAGTTGGCGAAGTATGCCAAGGAAGTGACGGGCATCGAACTCTATGCTGCGGCTATCGAGGATGCGAAGCGAAATGCGGAAGCGAACGGTATCACGAACGCGGACTTCCTCGTCGGCGCCGCCGAACGTGTCGTCCCGAAGCTAT
>CAZLEA010000066.1:0-2296 GCA_964558445.1 uncultured Oscillospiraceae bacterium
TAGAATTCCTTCTTACCATCCGAAACCTTGTAGAGCGGCGAACAGGCGATGTAAACGTGCCCCTTATCGACCAGTTCCTTCATATGACGATAGAAGAAGGTCAAGAGCAATGTTCTGATATGTGCGCCGTCGACGTCCGCATCCGCCATGATAATCACCTTACCGTAGCGAAGCTTCGTAATATCGAAGTCTGCACCTATACCGGTACCGAGAGCCATCACGACAGGCTGTAACTTCTCGTTACCATAGACCTTGTCGGCTCTGGCGCGTTCGACGTTAAGCATCTTACCCCAGAGAGGCAATATTGCCTGATATTTACGCTCACGGCCTCCCTTGGCCGTACCGCCTGCCGAATCACCCTCAACGATGAAGATCTCGGTGAGTTCCGGATCATTGCTCTGACAGTCCGCGAGCTTACCGGGAAGAGATACTGAGTCGAATACAGTCTTGCGACGTGTCAGATCCCGGGCCTTCTTCGCGGCGTCTCGCGCACGAGAGGCTGCCAAACACTTCTCCATGATCGATTTGGCCGCTGCCGGATTCTCTTCGAGATAGAACGCGAGGCGCTCGCCCATGACACTCTCGACCATCGTGCGAATCTCTGGATTACCCAGGCGCCCCTTGGTCTGGCCCTCGAACTGCGGGTTCGGCATCTTCACAGAGATAATCGCACAGATTCCCTCGCGAACATCGTCACCGGTGAAGTTCTTATCGTTCTTCGCCAAATAGTTGTACTTGCGTGCGTAATCGTTCATCACACGGGTCAAGGCGGTTCGGAAACCGGTCAAATGTGTGCCGCCTTCGCCCGTTGCGATATTATTCGCGTACGAATAGATATTCTCGACATAACTGGTGTTGTATTGCAGCGCAATCTCTGCAAATGAGTCATCGACTTGACTTGCGATGTAGATCGGCGGGTCGTGAAGCGTCTCCTTGTACTTATTCAGATACTCGACAAACGAGACGATACCACCTTCGTAATGTAGCAGCTTCTCAACAACCTCATCTTGGCGCTCATCTCTGAGTACGATCGTAATCCCTTGATTCAAGAAGGCCATCTCGCGATAGCGTGTCGTCATAGCGGCGAAATCGAAGTCCGTCTCACTGAAGATCTCAGCATCCGGCTTGAACACGGTACGCGTACCCTTCATCTCCGGTAATACATCGGCAACGATACGAAGGGGAGAGGTGGTCTCACCGCGTTCGAAGCCGATCTGATAGATATGGCCGTCTCTTGTTACATAGACTTCCATCCACTCGGACAAGGCGTTAACGACCGAAGCGCCGACACCATGCAGTCCGCCGGAGACGCTATACGCGCCGCCACCGAACTTACCGCCGGCATGCAAGACGGTATGGACGACCTCGACCGTCGGAATACCCATCTTCGGATGAATACCGACCGGGATACCACTACCGTCATCTTCGATCTCAACCGAACCGTCACGCTGCAAACGAACCGTTACCTTCGAGGCACGGCCGGCAAGCGCTTCATCGACGGAGTTCGCGACAATCTCATAGATCAGATGATGTAGACCTCGCTGCGTCGTATCTCCGATATACATACCCGGACGCTTACGCACCGCTTCGAGTCCTTCCAAGACCTGAATATCCGATTCACCATAAGAACTGTCGTTATGCGTATCGAAGCGATCCTGATCGCTCTGATTAATCAGACGCTCTTCGAAATCATCGTCAATCAAGTTATGCGGGTTATCCGCCAGATTGACGACATCCTCGAGATCATCGACATCCGACCAGGATGTATGATCAGTCGATTCGAGACGGGTCTCTTCCGAGTCGTTCTCTTCTAAATTGAATTCCTTCTTATTTGCCATGTAATTTCCTCTATTAAGCCGGACGCGATCTGGATACACCGCATCGAACAGCACTGTACAACGAATAACTGCAATTATAAACGAACATATATTCTCTTATTGAGAGTGAGTATGGAAGTCGGCTTGTTCCAGACGTAATCTCAAGGTCGCTGCCGATACGGGGGATAGGTAGACCCGATCCAGCGTAACAACCATCGAACGCGGTACTTCGTACGTGATCATCTCAAGTCGATTCTGTTCCTCTGCTCGGCGAAGGAAGATCGTGCTTGCGTTCTCCTCGGGCTTCACCGTTACCGCATCTATATCGAAGATACCGACAATAAAATGCGATGATAAGGTATATTCACCACCGATATGTACGTACAATCCGACACCTCATTTCTACCCTCCATTATAACACATCAAAATAGCTACCATCGTAAGGCACGCCCAAGGAAGCGCCCAAACCGACAGGTAGA
>CAZLEA010000066.1:2396-7569 GCA_964558445.1 uncultured Oscillospiraceae bacterium
GGTCCGATCCCTGTATTCCCGCGATAGATATCGTCTCTGGTCTGTTGTTCGAGGCGTTTGGCGATCAGTTCTTCGATCTTGGCTATCTCCATCTCGGGCTTAAGACCACTCATCGTGCGATAACGAATCGTGAGCACTTCCTTGTCCTCCGAGATAGCGGCCTGATACTCCTTGGCATAGAGATGAATTCGCTCAACTAAGCGGAAGCGCTCGGCGATAAGCCTGGCGGCCACTTCTGCATACTGCTCGTTCCATACTTCAAGCTGCGTTCGCATCAAGTCGAAGTCCGATCCCTTCAGTTCAGGGTGCTGATCTCTGATCATCTTCAGTAAGCGGTTTCGCTGATTCAGAAGCCGTGTGAAGAGGGAGAGATCACCGAAATAAGCGGGCTTGACCTGTGACAAGAGTAGATCCATGAAACGCCGTCTCGTTTGCGGTCCGTCCTTGATCAGCATCAGATCTTCCGGTGCGAAGATAACAGCGTTAAACAGGCCGTAGAGATCGGCGATGCGCTCATGCAAGACATCATTGAAATAGAATCGACGACTGCTGCCCTTGCGCTCTGTGGAACCGGGTATGGCAGCCAGATAGGTCAGTTGGATTGTCTGATCCAGATAATCGTTGTTGTCGTAGAGGAGGCTGACGCGATAGTAGTCTTCGCCCTTCAGGATCAATTCACTGTCTCTGGCGGTGCGATGCGAGCGGGCACAACTGCATAGATAGATAGACTCCAGGATATTGGTCTTACCCTGACCGTTATCGCCGGAGAGCACATTTACCCCCGGGCCGAAATCCAGTTCGATCCGAGGGTAATTGCGATAGTTATCCAGTGTAAGCCGCTTGACACGCATGTCTACTTCCGCAGCGGCAGAACAATGAAGGCGAACTTCTCACCCTCTTGCGGGCGAATGACACAGGGGCCTACGTCACCCTTGAAGGAGAGGACAATCGATTCATCATCGATGACACGCAGGGCATCGAGGAAGAAACGGGGGTTGAAATCACAATCGATCAAGCGACCGCTGACGGCAACCGCAATCTCTTCGTGCAGGGTGCCGCGTACGGTTGCGACGTCCAGGTTCAAGGTCTCTTCGTCTGGCGTCGTAATTGTGACGGGGAAGCGGTTATTCTCGGCTGAGATCATCAGAAGCGAGCGCTCGAAGGCACTCTGGAGTTCCCTCGTATCGACGTTCATATGCGTCTGCTCACTGGTCGGGATGATGCTCTGATAATTCATGTACTGTCCCTGAATCAAGCGAGACACAAGCCTCACGTGACCGAGGTCAAACAGAATATGATTCTCCGTCGAATAGATGCTGACCACACCGTCTTCGCGAATAATACCGTTGATCTCACGCAGGGCCTTACCCTGAATGATAAACGATGTATCCGGCCAAGCTTCCTTCTGTTTCTCGTCCTCCGGATCGCGATCGAAACGACGGAGCGCGAGACGGAAACCGTCGATTGCTACCATCTCGAGTCGATTCTCGGTACTAACGAGATAAGCGCTGTTCAGGTTGGGACGAGCCTCATCGGTAGATGCAGCGAAGATTGTCTGACGAATCATCTCTCGTAGCATCTTCTGGGGTAGCGCCAGCGTCTTACCGGTATCTACTTCCGGCAGCTTCGGGTAGCTCTCGGCATCCATGCCCTTGATCTGGAACTTGGAGCGGCCGCATTCGATGACGACCGTATTGCGCTCCTCCGTATGGATGACGACGAGCTCATCGGGTAGCTTACGAACGATGTCGCCCAGAATCTTACTATTCATGACAATCGTGCCGGTCTCTCGGATATCGGCCATGACCGTTGCTTCTATACCTATCTCGGTGTCAAAACCGGTTAGTTTGACCTGATCCGTAACCTCTACGAGTATGCCTTCCAAGACGGCCATGGATGAACGTGTGGAAACAGCACGCTGTGTATATGTTATGGCCTCCAGGAGATCTGACTTGGCGCAAGAGAATTTCATGTTGTTGAGGCTCCTTTCACGTCGGATGACGATTCTATTATAGTTATTCTATCACTCTTCTTATTATACCGTGTGGAGAATGAGGATAAAGCCCAAAAGTCCACAAACAAGCAGTTTTGGGCGGTTTTGCCCTGTTGAAGGACTGTGGATAGTCGTGGATTCTTCTGAGGATGAAATGAGTACATTTCACGGCGGTGAAGCATCCATATTTTATCAATATACAGTTTATCCACATATCCACAATCCTATGTGGATAACTCCTTCGACAAAAAAGCCGGTATCAATCCATTTGCTTGGTTCTAACCGGCCGTTTCTTGTATATCAATGTATAAACATACGTATTTGTTGCGCTAAATCTGAATTCGCTTCTTGAGTTCCGCCAGATCCTCGTTGATGTGATTCAGGTCTTCGTCCATCTCTTGGCGGATCTTGTCGCAGTTGTGCATCACCGTACTGTAGTGTCTTCCGCCAAACTCTTGGCCGATCTGCTCATATGAGAGGTCTAGGACCTCGCGGCACAGGTACATCGCTACTTGTCTCGGGTAGGCGATCTCCTTGTTCTTGCGATTCGAGCTCAGATCCGGTGCCGTAACACCGTAGAAGCGCGAGACGACGTCTTGGATCAGTTCCGGGGTTACCTTGCGATTCGTGGCGGGGGAGATGATATCCTTGAGCGCGTCCTTGGCAATCGGCAGCGAGACCTCGCCGGCCAGCATCGAGTAAGCCATAACGGTCTTCAGTGCGCCCTCTAGCTCTCTGATATTCGAGTTGATATTGGCGGCTATATAATGATAGACATCCTCTGGCAGATCGAGATTGCTCTGTTCGGCCCGGTTCTTCAAGATCGCGACGCGCGTCTCGTAGTCCGGCGGCTGGATATCGACGATGAGGCCGGAAGCGAAGCGGGTAACCAGGCGATCTTCCAGTGTTGCCAGGCTCTGTGGGGGCTTATCGCAAGTCAAGACGATGTTGCTGCCGTTCTCATAGAGCGCGTTGAAGGTGTGGAAGAACTCGATTTGCATCTGTTCTTTGCCCTCGATGAACTGAATATCGTCAATCAAGAGCAGATCACAGTTCCTGTACTTGTTGCGGAAACTGTCATACTTGCCCGATTGGATCGTGTAGATGAATTCGTTGACAAATTGCTCGCACTGCACGTAGATCAGCTTGCGATCGGTCATATGGGTCTGGGCATAGTTACCGATGGCTTGCATCAGGTGCGTCTTACCGAGTCCCGAACCACCGTAGAGGAAGAGGGGGTTGAAGTTGCGACCGCCTTCCATCTTGGCGACGGCTTCGCTTGCAGCGTGGGCAAAGCGATTGCCCGTACCCACAACGAAATTATCGAAGACAAGTTCGGGATTGAGTTTGCCGTTTCGTCCGTTGCCGTTACCGGTCGGGGCTGCCTGGACGCTTGCCTGGGCCGCCTTGGACTCGTTGTATTCCTTGATCTTCTGCTCGATATCGGCAGCCACGAGGATATCGGCCTTGTAGCGGCCGGGTGCCAGGCTGTCGAGTGTATTCTGAATGAGCGAGAGAAACTGCCTCGAATACTCACAATGGAATTGGTCCGGAGACTCCAAAAAGAAGAGTTCGTCGTTGACGATCTCCGGTTTCAGGACCTTGATCCATGTATTGTAGGTCACGGTGCTGGTCTCTCGTTCGAGCACGGCTTGGGCACTGCGCCAAATATTTGATACGTTATCAGCCATTTTATCCCCCTGTAAATCGTAGATAAACATTCTAACAAAGAATATCAAAAATGGAAACGAACTACCTTCTCATCTTACCCTGTTTGCGCAAGAGGGTGGCGAGAAGCAGGGCCAGTAGCGCGCCAATGCTGTTGAGAAGTACGTCGTTGATATCGACCACGCGGTACATCACACCGAAATAGAGGCAGAAGATTGCTTGTAGTAACTCGATCAGGAGGCTTGAGCCGACACAAATCAAGAGGGCTTGCCAAGGTCTTCGCTTGAAGAAGTAGTATGAGAAGAGGGCCAGCGGCACCAATACCAGGAGATTGCCGATGTTGTTCCAGAGGAAGGTCTGCAGGGGCAAATCGTTACCAGTAGCCAGATGCTCTTGGACGATGGACCAGGATTTCAGTAGTGGTCGAAGCGGCACGAGGTCTGCTTGCTCTAATACATAAGATAGGCTGAGGCTTGTTTGTTTGGTCGGGAAGGGGAGAAACGTCAGATATGAGACCGTCGTTAGATAAACGAAGAACGAGGACCAAGCAAGCGCCCTGCCGAAGCCCGATCCGCGGATGACCGATACCAGTAGGCTGATGAGGGCCACGACGGACGCGACAACGAGCCATTCTTGCCAAACTAAGTAGAAGTTCATGTTTGTAACTATCCCTTTGTAATAGATTGCTTAAGCTAAATTGTACAAGCCCATACGAGTAATGTCAGCAAAAGTTAGGTTTGACTAACCGAATTTACAATTTGTCACTTATTTTTAACGGTTGCGTGCTGTTTCCATGTTATAATCCATTTTATTGCGTGAAACAAATGACCGTCTAGGTCACCGGGATCCAGGTCCGGAAAGGTTTAGATAGAATTAATGAATCTTCAATCACATGTTTTTATGTCCAAGGTAATCTACGATGAATTAACGGATCGTATCCCTGTCGACATCAATGAATTTGCGTTTCGTTCGGGTAACGTCATGGCGGACTACAGCCCGTTGATGTTCACACATCCTCATTTGGCGTACTATTCCATGGATTATATCCTGAAGAAGATCGAGATCTTCACGAATATCCCCAAGGAATTGGACTTCCTCGCCGCCAGCAACTTCTCGGCATTCAGCCTGGGTCTGTTGACGCATTACATCTGTGATTTCTTCTGTCGTGCACACTCCGGTAAGACCTTCGGTAATACCCGCGAGCATATGCAATACGAGGACTTCCTCGACAACTATCGTCGCACTTGGGCCGATGAGCTCGCCGCGCGCGATTGGGTCGTCGATTATTCGCCCATGCGCAGTACCGAGGAGATTCATGCCTTCTTGCAAGAGGAGGTTGCAGCCTACCTGACGCGCGAGCAGTCGGTCGAAGAGGATCTGACGCTTGCCATCGAGAACAGCATCAAGATCTTGTATTCCATGATGTATGTGCGTTTGACCGCGAACCAGTCCGTTCCGGCCTTCGACAGCATCTAAGCACGATAATCGATTAACGAGTAGAAGTACCGCCTC
>CAZLEA010000067.1:0-7012 GCA_964558445.1 uncultured Oscillospiraceae bacterium
GCATCTTCATCTGTATTCGCATCGATCTTGGCATCGGCCGTCTCTTCGCTGTCCGGCGTATCCGACTCAGCCCCTTCGACCGGTGCCTCTGACGAATCCCCCTCGACTTGCTCCGTATCCGTCTCGGGCAGATTATGATCCATTTCTTCTTCATCGTCGTGCTCTACGACCGCGAGATCGACGACCAAGCTGGAATCCGAGCGCATCAGGGTTACACCTCGCGCCGCACGACCCTGGACCGGAATCTCTGCCACGTTCAAGCGGATAATGACACCGCTGTCATTGACGAGCAGGATATCTTCCTCTTCGTTGACGGTTGCAATCCCGACCACGTGACCGGTCTTCTCTGTCACCTTATAGGTCATGATGCCGTAGCCACCGCGATTCTGACTGCGGTAGTCATCGAAATTCGTACGCTTCCCGAAACCTCTGGCCGAGACGACAAACATATGATGTTCCGAATCGACCAAGAGGGCACCGACCACGTAATCTCCATCACGTAAATTGATACCGCGCACACCACTCGTATCGCGTCCCATCGGTCTGGCTTCGGACTCATGGAAACGAATAGACATACCGTTGGCTGTTGCGATCAAGACCTCACAGTCTTCGTTCGTACGCAGCACATTGACGAGCTTATCATCCTCGCGCAGATTGATCGCAATCAAGCCGGACTTATTGATGTTCTTGAACTGATCGAGCTTGGTACGTTTCACCTGTCCGTTTCTCGTGATGAAGGTCAGATAACCGCCCTCCTCGAGTTCACGTACGGGAATCATGGTCTGGATCTTCTCATCTGCTTCCAGTGCCAACAAGTTGACGATCGCCATACCGCGTGCAGTACGAGATGATTCTGGGATCTGATAGCCCTTCATACGGAAGACTCGCCCGGTATCGGTGAAGAAGAACAACCAATCGTGTGTCGATGTAGCCTTCAAGATCTCAACATAATCTTCTTCTCTTGTCGTCATACCGCTGATACCGCGACCGCCGCGATGCTGGCTCTGATAAGAAGAGATGACCTGACGCTTCACATAACCGAAGTGCGTCATGGTAATCATGACCTGTTCTTCCTTGATCAGTGACTCGTCTGTAATCTCCTCGGCAAAGGGGTCGATACCCGTCTGCCTCTCATGGGCAAAGCGATTTCGCACCTGCAGCATATCCGCCTCGATCGTATCGATCAACACGACCTCATCCGTCAGGATCGTCTTGTAGTAGTCGATTCTCTGGCTAAGCTCATCGAATTCGCTAAGCAACTTATCGCGCTCGAGTCCGGTCAAGCGGCCAAGTCGCATATCAACGATATGCTGAGACTGGCGATCGGTGAAACCGAAGCGCTCCGATAAGCTAAGCTTCGCCTCGTCCTCGTTCGAAGAGGCGCGAATGATGCGAATTACCTCGTCAATACTGTCGATCGCGCGAAGTAGGCCCTCGACGATGTGGCGTCTGGCCTCCGCCCGCTCCAATTCGAAACGGGTGCGACGAAGCGTCACATCCTTCTGATGTTCGATGTAATAGTAGAGAGCATCTCGCAGCGTAACCGTCTTGGGCTCCAGGAGCCCGTTCTCATCCGGTACTAAGGCGAGCATATTGGCATTGAAGTTATCTTGTAATTGCGTGTGCTTGTAGAGTTGATTCAAGACCACGTTCGGGTTTGCGGACTGGCGCAGTTCGATACAAATACGAACCGCCTCATTCCGGTCCGACTCGTCGCGTATGAACGAGATACCATCGATTCGACGCTCCTTGGCAAGCTCTGCGATCTTCTCGATCAAGCGGGCCTTGTTCACGGCAAAGGGCAAGTCGTTGACAATAATACGGTAACGATTATTACCGAATTCCTCGATCTCGCAGCGCGCCCGAACAACAATGCGACCGCGTCCCGTGCTATAGGCTTCGCGCACGCCGGACAGACCCATGATCATGCCGCCGGTGGAGAAGTCCGGTGCCTTGACGATCTGCATCAGTTCGTCGAGACCGGCCTCCGGGTTTCGCATCAGGTAGATCGTGCCGTCGATGACCTCCGCCAAGTTATGCGACGGGATGTTTGTCGCCATACCGACTGCGATACCGGTCGAGCCGTTGACGAGGAGGTTTGGGAAACCGGCCGGCAGCACCGTCGGCTCCATCTCGTGATCGTCGAAGTTCGGCGCGAAGTCAACCGTGTTCTTATTGATGTCACGGAGCAGCTCCATAGAGATTCGCGTTAAACGGGCCTCGGTATAACGATAGGCCGCCGGCGGATCGCCGTCGCGCGAACCGAAGTTACCATGTCCGTCGACTAGGGTGTGTCGCTGCGAGAAGTCTTGTCCCAAGCGAACCAAGGCATCGTAAACTGCCGCGTCACCATGCGGGTGGAAGCGGCCGAGCACGTCACCGACGGTAGCCGCACACTTACGATACGACTTGTCGGGCGTGAAACCTTGGGTAAACATCGAGTACAAGATGCGTCTGTGCACGGGCTTCAGTCCGTCACGGACATCGGGCAGTGCACGATCGGTGATGACGCTCATCGCATAATCGATAAACGCCGTCCGCATCTCCGTCTCTAGGTCTACAGGTACGATGTTGTCGACGTTAAGCATAAAAAGATCGTCGACGCTCTGATCGAGCTTGGCTTGTTCCTTAGCGGAACGCTTCAATTTCGCCACTAGCGAACCTCCGGATATCTAGTATTTCTGTTCAGATGAGTCTGTTTCTTCATTCATCCATTATAACATACAGGCGGTTCAAAGCGGCTTCTTCTGTAGTTTGCCGGCGGGTCTGGGATAGGCCTTGGGTGTGTTGCCGATCTTGCGAAACGTAATCAATTGGCGCTCATACGAAGTCGTGGGTAGCAACAGATCCTCTACCGTTTCTGTGCGTGCGGCCAGAACACGAATCGCATGTGCAGCAGCTTCTACCTCTACATCCGCCTTGGCCTTCATAGCGACAAATGTGCCGCCAGGTCTCACGAGCGGAAGACAATATTCTGCCAATACCCGAAGCTCTGCCACCGCTCTGGCTGTGACGAAATCGATTTGGTCGCGCAACTCGCTGCTTCGACCTGCCTCCTCCGCACGCAGATGGAGCGCGTGAACCCGGGTGAAGCCGAGACGCTCGGATACCGTCTCCAAGAAGCGGATTCGCTTCGCCAGCGAATCGATCATATAGAGCTCGATGTCCGGTCTCATGATCTTCAGGATCACAGCCGGCAAACCCGCACCGGTACCCACATCTGCGACGCAAAAATCGCAGGCCTGCTTCCCGCTTCTGGCAATCTCTCGATCCAGCGCCGGCAGCATAGTGAGGCTATCAAGGATATGCCGCTGGGCAATCCCCTTTATATCCGTGATGCCTGTCAGATTCATATGCTTATTCGTCTCGACGAGCAAGTCCGCGTAGCAAACCAGCTGTTCGATCTGCCTATCACTAATCGCAAAGGTCTCTCGCCACGTAGCCTCTTCCAAGAACGTTTGTAGGCCGCTTGGCGTGAACTCGTCTAGCGCCTCTCTTGTATCAGCCATGTGCTCTTACCTCCTTGGCGCGTCTACGGTGGCTCTCCAGATAGACCAATAAGACCTGTACATCGGCAGGCGACACACCGGAGATACGCCCTGCTTGTCCGACAGTCTCGGGCCGGTAGCGACCGAGCTTGTCTTGTGCCTCGATACGCAGACCCTTAATCGTCTGGTAATCGATCTCTGCGGGTAGACGGAGTCGCTCGAGCTCGCTTTGTTTCTTGATGCGCTGTTCTTCTAACTTGATGTATCCTCTATACCGCAAGGTGATATCGACTTCCTCGCAGACGTCATACGGCAGCTGCGGTCGATCCGGATCGAGCACGGCCAAGTCGAAGTAGTTCAGCTCTGGCCTCGCCAGAAGTTCTGCTAGCGAGACGCCGCCCGCAAGCTTCGATGAGCCGAGTGCTTCCATCGCCCGGTTGTTCTCTTCTGTCGGGCGCACACGCGTATCCTCCAGGCGCCTAATCTCTGCTCGGATGCTGTCTTGCTTCTCACAGAAGGCAGCCCAGCGCTCATCACCGATCAAGCTCAGCTCGCGGCCGATCGGGGTGAGCCGCTCGTCTGCGTTGTCTTGGCGCAGAATCAATCTGTATTCCGCGCGGGAAGTCATCATGCGGTAGGGCTCCTTGGTACCTTTGCTGATCAGATCATCGATCAAGACGCCGATATAAGCTTGGTCTCTGCCGAGAACCAACGGCTCCAAACCGTCCAGTGCCCGAGCGGCATTGATACCCGCGATCAACCCTTGAGCGGCCGCCTCTTCATAACCGGACGTACCGTTGATCTGACCCGCGGTGTATAGCCCCGGGATACGCTTGAGCTCAAGCCTTGGACTCAGATCCTCCGGCATCAGGCAATCGTATTCGATCGCATAAGCGCTGCGCTGAATCACCGCCTGCTCCAGGCCAGGAATCGTACGCAGCATCTCCTGCTGAATATCCTGGGGCAAGCTCGTGGACAGGCCCATCAAATACATCTCGTCCGTGTCTCTACCGGTCGGTTCGATAAACAATTGGTGGCGCCCCTTATCGGCGAAGCGCACGACCTTGTCCTCTATCGACGGGCAGTAGCGCGCTCCGACACCCTCGATGATACCGCTGTACATCGGCGATCGATGGAGGTTTGCCTCAATTAGTTTGTGTGTCTCGTCATTCGTCCAAGCAAGCCAGCATGGCTCGGGCTCCTCCGGATTGCGCGGGCCCTCGGTGGCCGAGTTGAAGGAGAAGCGACCGGGTCTAGGATCCGCATCCTGGCGCTCGAGCTTGGAGAAGTCCATGGAATTGCGATTAATACGTACGGGTGTCCCCGTCTTGAAGCGCTGCAACTCGATACCGTGAGCACGAAGCGAGTCCGACAGGCCCTGTGCCTGATGCATGTTGTCCGGTCCGGATGCAAAGGTACGTTGTCCGATAATAATGCGCGAATCCAGATAGGTTCCGCTGGACAGGACAATCGCCTCTGCTTCATAGATCGATCCGAAGCGGCTCAAGAGTCCGCGCGCGCGGCCGACCTCGTCCAGCAAGATCTCGACGATCTCCTCTTGGCGCAGATGAATATTCTTCTCCTCTTCCAGGCGCTGCTTCATCAGATCCATATAGAGGCGACGATCGATCTGGGCACGAGGCGACAAGACAGCCGCACCCTTCGATTGATTCAACATACGGAATTGTATCGTCGCGATATCCGCGACTTCGCCCATCACGCCGCCAAGCGCATCGATCTCGCGCACGAGCTGGCCCTTGGCTGTACCGCCGATGGACGGATTACATGGCAGATTCGCCACGGAGTCCAGATTCATGGCGAGAATCAAGACCGACTTCCCGAGGCGAGCGGCAGCCATCGCCGCTTCGATGCCCGCGTGACCGGCACCGATTACGGCTATATCATAGGATCCGGCAGAGAAGTTATCGCTGTCTGCCTTGGCCTTCATTATGTTCATGTACATGGTATTCGTTTATCCTCACTTACCGACACAGAATCGGCTGAATAGTTCGTTGATCAGTTGTTCTGAGACCACATCCCCGGTGATGACCGAGAGCGCTTCGGCAGCTTGTTTGAGCTGCGTGGCAACGATGACAGGCTCTAGTACATCAGCCATTCTACATAACGGCGTGAGAATCGACCGTGCCCGACGTATCGCATCGCGGTGGCGCTCGGACGTCAGCAGCGCTTGATCAGCCGATCTTGAGCCAAGTCGCTCGTAGGTTTCTTGGATCGCTTGTCTTAGACCTGCGATTCCCTCGCCACTGATGCTAGACGTCACGATCAGGTCTTCTGTCTTCGGCAGAGCCGTCAACAAGACTTGTCGAAGCTCCGCTTGGCGCAAGTCTCCCCAGTTGCCGATGTCTTGCTTCGTGAGTACGAAATAGACATGACCGAGCTTCGTCGCCTGTTCCAGCTGCATAAGCTCACCTGCATTCAGAACGATCTCGGAGACCACCCCGTCTGTCTCGAATGTTTCTGTAGCGAGTCGATCACCATCCAGAAGCCAGAGGATCACATCGGCATCCGTCATCGCCTTCGTAGCCCGCTCGATACCGATCTGCTCTACCGGATCGTCGCTCTCTCTGAGACCTGCCGTATCGATCAAGCGGACCGGCAAGCCACCCACACTGATATCAACATCCACGATGTCTCGTGTCGTGCCTGCAATCTGCGTCACGATCGAGCGATCTTCGCCGGACAGATAGTTCAGAAGCGAGGACTTGCCGGCATTCGGTCTACCCGCGATGACGACTTGCAGACCCTCCTTGAGGATACGCCCTTGGTTGAAGCTGTCTTCTAGATCTCGAAGCTTCCCATCTAGCATCGGCAGAAGTCTGCTCAGCTCCTCATTCTGAAATGCGGAATCTTCATATTCGGGGTATTCGAGACCGACTTCAATCGTCGAGAGCCACTCATAGAGCAAATCAATATAGCTTCTGATCTGTCTTGAGAGATTGCCCTGGAGTTGGCGCATCGCCGCTTCCATCGCCTGCCCCGCATCTGCCTCGATCAGGTCCATGACGGCTTCGGATTGTGCGAGGTCTATCTTGCCATTGATAAACGCACGTTTCGTGAACTCACCCGGCTCGGCCAGGCGCGCACCCGCCTCGAGGCAAGCCATCAGGAGGCTCCTTCTGACCGCTGCACCGCCGTGAACCGACAGCTCGATGACATCTTCACCCGTATAGGAATTCGGCCCGTTAAATCGAAGCGCTATGGCTTGATCGATCACCTTCGAATCATCCGCCAAATGAACATAACCCAAGGTTGCCTGATAGCCTGCCAAGTCGCGAAGGGGCGTTCCGAAGGTCTTGGCTTCGGGATCGACCGTGCCTGGCAGCGGCCCCGGCCGGAAGATTCGCTCTGTAATCTCGAGGCTGTCGGCACCCGACAGACGGAGCACGGCAACACCGGAGATACCCGGCGGCGTCGCATAAGCTACGATTGTATCACTCATCTATCTATCCTCATTACTGCTCCCTCCAGGACCGCCAATTCGCAATCGGAGGAGGCAGAATAAC
>CAZLEA010000068.1:0-6689 GCA_964558445.1 uncultured Oscillospiraceae bacterium
ACGATCATCTTGTCGTCGTCCGTGCTCTATGAGCTTATCGGTCCCGCCTGCGCGAAGATTGCGCTTGTCCGATCCGGTTCGATCGATCCCGAACGCTTGATTCATTAAGGGGGAGAAATGGGTCGGTTTCGAACACTTTGCTTGCTTAAATCTCATTCGTTTCCGCTACTATGCTATAGTGGGAAGCAGTGAGCTACCTAGGTGTTTGGGTAGCTAATCAGCTAAGAAGTGGATGAGGTGGACTATGATTCGTGTAGCCGTAGTAGGGACGGGTGGGATCTCCGTAGCACATATCGCAGGTCTCATGACCTTCCCCGAGCGATGTAAGATTGTGGCGCTCTGTGATATCTATCCGGAGAAGGCGGAGGCGCTGAAACAGGCCAACGGCCTCGATTGCGAGGTGTTCGACAACCATGAAGCGATGCTGGCCGCAGGGCTTGATATCGACCTGGTTCATGTCTGTACGCCGCCCTATGTGCATGCCGAGATTGCGATCAATTCGATGAATGCAGGTTGTAACGTGCTGGTCGAGAAGCCGATGGCTACATGCCTCGCCGAGTGTGATGCGATGCTGGAAGCGGAAGCCAGGAATCAGGTGACGATGGCCTGTGTGGCCCAGAACCGTTTCCGTGATTCGATCAGTAAGCTCAAGGGGGTGCTGGACAGCGGCCTCGTCGGTAAGCTGAACTGTGCGCATATCAACTCGTACTGGTGGCGTGGGCACAACTACTACGATCTGTGGTGGAGAGGCACATGGGAGAAGGAGGGCGGTGGCCCGACGCTGAACCATGCGGTGCACCATATCGATATGTTGAATTGGATGGAAGGCGAGCTACCGACCGAAGTCAACGCGATGCTGACGAACGTGATGCACGATAACTCCGAGGTGGAGGATCTGTCGCTGGCGTCCGCTCTGTATGCAGACGGTAGCCTCGCCCAGATCACGAGTTCGGTCGTCCATCATGGCGAGGAGCAGGGCCTGGTCCTGCAGTGCGCCGATGCGAAGATCGCGGCTCCCTGGGATGTGAAGGCGGATATACAGATTGCCAACGGCTTCTGGAAGGAAGGCGGGAACAAGGATCTGGTCGATGAGATCAATGCCTACTATGAGGCGATTCCGGCGCTGGAGCATGAGGGGCATACGGGCCAGATCGAGAATCTCCTGACGGCGCTCGAGACGGGCGAGAAGACCCTGATCACGGGAATTGACGGGCGTAATACGGTTGAGGTCATCACGGCGATCTACAAGGCGGGAATTGAGAAGAAGACCGTCTCGCTGCCGCTGGACAAGACCGACGCGTTCTACACGTTTGACGGTATCCTCCGAAATGCTGTTCGCTTCCATGAGAAGACAGGCTCGATCGAGAATTTCGAGGAACAAGATATTACGCTTGGGAATTACTAGGGGAAGTGGAGGAGATGAACGTGCAATCATATTTCGATGGTGGCTTGTTCCAATTGATTGGGTATAGGATCCTGGGGTTCATCGTGACCCTGGCGACAGCGGGGATCTGCTACCCCTGGGCCTTCTGCATGGTCTATCGCTGGGAGGCGAGGCATACGGTGATAAACGGTTATCGCTTGCGCTTCGATGGGACAGCTGTGGGTTTGTTCGGGCAGTGGATCAAGTGGCTACTCTTGACGTTTATCACGTGTGGAATCTATGGCTTCTGGCTGCAGATTAAGCTCAAGCAGTGGAAGACGAGAAACACGAATTTCGCGTATCCGATTGCTTACTAGACTTCGGAGTCACCGATACTTGACGAGAAATAATTATATATATAACGAAGTGAAGCCGGTTACCCAGATCTCTTGGGTACCGGCTTCGCTCGTCCACACGTCGTCTAGCCCGTGGGTCTTGTTTATCTAGTCGCCTGGGAATAATCCGCCGAACAAGTCGCTCCAATCGATCTCTTCGTCGACTTCGACTTCCTTACCACTCTGATCGACATACTTGATATCAACTTCTGTCATCTCGCCACCCATGCTGTTGAACATCTGGTACATGGCCGATATGCTGTGGAAGGCGAGTGTGCTGAGTCGATCGATCGCGTTGAACTTCTTCGGATCGACGGTGATCAGGATCTCGCTTACGTCATCGTTGTACTTGATATCGAGGATCGAGTTGTCCTTGTTATCGATCAGTTCCTTGGCCAATTCGTCAAGGGACTTCTTGTACTCGTCTAAGAGCTCTTGTTGCTTCTCCTTCGTAATACCGTAGGTGATGGATCCATCCGGGTTTCGTTTGAAGAAGTCATAGCCGCTGTCGCCGAGGCTGTCTTCGAAATCATCGACGTCCATCTCCTTCGCAAGCTCTGCGGGGATTGTGAGCTCGAGGAAGAATTCGCTGTCGTTGTCACCTGCGTTGCCCTTGTTATCGTCCTTCTTACCGGTCTCCTTCGGATCGTTCTTCTTCTGATCGTCTTGTTGTTTGTCGTCCGGTGCGTCGGTATCGTCGTTTAGAATCTCTGTGTTGCCGCTAGTGGGTCTCGTACGACCGGCGACTTCACGACCGACAATTCTGCTGATATTCCTGGCTACTCCGCAACCCGATAGTAGTAATATGAGTAGCATGGCCATAGTCGCGCTGATAAATCTCTTCATTTCTATACCCCCCCTCGTGAATCGAAGTTTAATTGTACCTTGATTATATTGAGCATTTGATAAGCATACGGTCTCATAAGCTACAAAAGTTAATATTGAAATTATCTATTAGTCAAATTGGGGGTATAATCGGCTGAAATGAATAACTGTGGTGAATGGAAACGGATATAAACAAGGCGTTAAAACAAGGCAAGTAATCATCGGCATGTGAGATATGAAATCAGCTCTTGTTTATGGATTCATCCATACAGTTCTCGCGAACGATCCTCACCGCATCACTTAGGTAATCTGTTAGGGCTAGATCGGGTAATCCGGCTATCGTAACATGCTTGTTCTGGACCGGTATGAGTATACGTTCGGCAGAGCTCTCTATGACCGCCATCGCCATCTTCGGTGATATCTCTCCATGCATGGCGTTGGCTAGAATCACGCCAATCGGACCCACGATAATATCTGCTCTGGCACAGTTGAAACTCCAAGCATTCTCTCCTGTGGCACCGGCCGTGACACCTGCCCTCATCATATTGGATGTCGCAGCGGCATTCGTGCCGACCACGATCAAGTCTGCGTTCAGCCTCTCGGCTACTAGGCGCTCGGCGATCTGTCTGCCTACGCCTCCGCCTTGTCCGTCCAATATCACAAGCAATCTCTTGTTCGTCGCCATACTCGATCCCCATCCTTGTTTGATTTCTGCTTAGTATACTATACCTATAATAGTCGATTCGTTGACACCCCTATACTCGGATGCTACCATTACTTCGAATTGATCTGCAAGAAGCAGATTTTTGTGCTCAGAAGAGTGCGCCCACCGGGATTTGTATCCCTATTACTTATATATATTTAATAGAAATCATCTAATGGAAACATGAAGTTTCTCGCTGACCAGAAGGTACGCTGTTTATCAGGGGCCTTCTTTTTTGTGCTTATCAAGATTAGGTTTACCCCATGCGAATTTAGAAGAAGAGGATCGAATAAGTGAGAAGTAGAATGAAGAAGCGTTATAGAGCGATACTTGCGATGGCCCTATCTGTGGCAGTACTGGCCGGCTGTGGCAGCACGAGCGGTCCCGGGACATCCCCCTCGGGATCTGCCGCGCCAAGTTCCGAAGCGGGTAGCGATATTGGCACAGATGGATCCATCGTGGCTTATGTGGGTACCAATATCTTCGATAGCAGCCTAGACCCCATCAAGGGCGCCATGAGCTACGGCTATTCCTTCACCAATGCGGCATTGATCAAGGTGAATCGGGGCTCATCTTATGTAGGTGATATGGCCACGGATTGGAGTATCAGCGAGGATGCCCTGGTCTATACGTTTACGCTGAGAGATGGCGTGAAGTTCAGTGACGGTACGATTATGACCGCCGAAGATGTTGTCTTCACCTACCAGAGCGTACAAGAGAATCAGGCCCATAACGAGAACATCGATCTGAGCCGCTTGGCATCGGTTATGGCCGAGGATGAGCATACCGTTGTCTTCACACTGACCGAAGCATATTCTCCCTTCCTCGATACCACAGCCATGCTGGGCATTGTGCCAAGTGACGGCTATGACAGTACAGCGTTCGATCAGATACCCATCGGGACGGGCCCGTGGAAGGTCGTGCAGTACGATCCGAATCAGCAGATTATTGTTGAGCCTAACGAGTACTACTATGAGGGTGTAGCTAGTATCGGTCGCATCACGCTCGTGTATATGGACAACGACGCAGCTCTATCGGCGGCGAGAAGCGGACAGCTCGATGTCGTGATGGTCAATCCGAACTATGCCGATCAGACAGTAGACGGCATGACGATGGTGGCGCTTGAGACCATGGATATTCGTAACGTCAGTCTGCCTGTGAATCCGGAGACGGAGCATGAGGGCCAAACAGTTGGCAACAACGTCACCTGTGATCCTGCCGTGCGCGAGGCGCTTGCGATCGGTATCGATCGAGCGACCATAATCGAGCATGCGTTTAACGGCGTGGGTAAACCGGCCACCGGTTTCACCGATAACCTGGTTTGGGCAAGTGGAGCAACTTATGAAGATAATCGCAGAGCCGAAGCTATAAGCCTCCTAGAGAGCGCCGGTTGGGTAGACGAAGATGGCGATGGCATCCGCGAGAGAGACGGCATCTCCTGCGAGTTTGACGTATATGCTGCAGAAGATCGCTACGTACTGGCCGCTGCGCTAGCCGAGGATGCCAAGGAACTTGGTATCAAGATCAATCCGCATTCGTCTAGCTGGGACGAGATCTCGGACAATATGAACACATCAGCTGTGGTCTGGGGTTGGGGACAGTACAGCCCTACTGTGCTGGCTTCGCTGTTTGACTCCGCCTTTGCATATACAGGTGGCTATGACAACGTGGTCGCGTATCAGAATCCGGACGTAGACCAGATGATCGCAAACGCCTTGGCGAAGACCGACCAAGCCGCTGCCGTAGCCGATTGGCAAGCGGTGCAGACCCTCGCCGACGCCGATTTCCCCTACCTCTATATTGTGAACATAGAGCATTGTTACTTCGTCAGCGACAAGCTGAATATCTCCGTCGATACGCAGATTCCGCACCCTCACGGTCACGGCTCGCCCATCATCTGCAATATGAAGGATTGGACCTTGAAGTAGACCAGATCATCTAGAAGGAAGAATTCGTATGTCCGGAACCAAACGACTAACGGGAATTATGGGCAGGATGTTACTGCTCTTGGTCCTCGTCTCTATCTTGTCCTATGTTCTGATTGTCATGGCGCCTATCGATCCGCTTACAGCCTATGTAGGGACCGAATCGACGCTGTCTGAGGCGGCGCGAGAAGAGATTGCCGAGTACTGGGGGCTAAACGACTCTCTGCCGAGGCGCTATCTGACATGGGCCAAGAACGTACTGCAAGGGGACATGGGCATGTCCATCACCTACAAGAAGCCGGTTCTGACGGTGATCCGCGAGCGCTTCTCCTACTCTGTCGTCTTGATGATGTTGGCCTGGGGCTTCTCCGGGCTACTCGGCTACGCTGCGGGGATCCTCGCCGGTGTGCGAAGAGGCGGCATCTTCGACAAGGCGATCAAGCTCTTCTGTGTTGTTCTGCAGTCGGCGCCTACCTATTGGTTGGGGCTGTTGATGCTAAGTCTCTTCGCCGTCAATCTAGGCTGGTTCCCCTTCGGTATGGCGATCCCTGCCGGTAAGCTTGCAGCGGAAGTGACGCTTGGCGATCGACTCCATCATCTGATGTTGCCGCTCATAACGCTTACGCTTGTCAGTATTGGTCGAATCACCCTCTACACCCGCCAGAAGGTGGTTGAGATCCTGGACAGCGATTATATCTTGTTCGCGAGGGCTAGGGGGGAGACCGACTGGCAGATTACTAGGCGTCATGTTCTGCGCAACACGGCGCTGCCTGCGGTCACGCTGCAATTCGCCTCGTTTAGCGAGCTGTTCGGGGGTATGGCTCTGGCCGAGACGGTGTTCTCCTACCCCGGCATCGGGACGGCTACGACGGCGGCTGCTCTAAACGGCGATGTGCCTCTGCTCCTGGGCATCACGCTGATCAGCGCCCTGTTTGTCTTCGCGGGTAATCTCATCGCCAACATCTTGTACGGTGTGGTGGATCCGCGTCTCAGAGAGGGGGCGGACTATGTTTGAGAATCGTGTCACAAGCGTGCGAAGGACCCGAATCAATGTCAGGAGCCAGATTATCATCTACACCGGTATAGCGGCAGTCTATCTGCTCGCTGTTCTGATCTGGGGCAAGTTGATGCCCGAGAGCGCTTATGCGGTGCGCTATGCCGATAAGTTCTTGGCGCCGAGTCTGAGCCATCCCTTCGGCACCGATTACATGGGGCGAGATATGTTCTATCGCTCGATTCGAGGGCTGTCCAATAGCCTCATCATTGGTCTGGCGGCCTCGCTGATCAGCTCGGTGATCGCTCTGGTGTTTGGCATCTCATCGGCAATCGTCGGTGGTAAATACGACAAGTTTATCCTGTTCTTAGTGGACAGTTGCATGGGGCTGCCTCATCTGGTGCTCTTGATCTTGATCTCGGTCCTCTTGGGTCGAGGGGAGAGAGGCGTGCTCTTGGCTGTCGCCTTGACCCATTGGCCGGAG
>CAZLEA010000069.1:0-6658 GCA_964558445.1 uncultured Oscillospiraceae bacterium
TCTATCTCGTTATACGTATCGGTATCGATAACGACGTCCACAATCCTACTCGGCCTCCGCAGCCTCGCAACACAGTCTATCTGTTGATCTAACGTATATGACATGATGGCACCTCCATATGTGGATTTGGCCTAATTCTAGCATGCTTTAGCATTCGACCGGGCAAGCAACTCAAGGTATCAACACTCTGATTTGAGTAATAAGCGAAATATCCGTAACTTATCTTCATCAGGTAGCGATGGAACCGACTGTATGTGTTCGCTTGCTGCTTCGATTAATAAGAAGAAGTCAGAGAATCGAATATCTAATGATTCACAGATTTCGGATAACTTATCAAGTGAAATATTAGATTGCCCAGTTTCAATTTTACTAATATGGGATTGATCAACACCACTCTTCTGATTCAAATCTAATTGCGATAAAGCCCGTATCGAACGAACGATTCGAAGTGTATTACCAACTCGTTCGTGGCAGTATATTTTGTCCCTGAATAAATACTGTACCTGCTCCGGATAATTGGCTGCATTCCTGCGAATGTTCTTCATACTCCGTGCCTGTTGATCCGACATTTCAATCAAGCGCCTCAACCTAAGCTCCATACCACCCATGATTTCGTCCTCAATCATAAAATTCACCCCTAACCGTATTCATTTTTAGAGTAATATAATTATATTATACAAAACACTTCCACATAATCCAACACCTTAAGAATTGCTTAAAGTCATTTCCAATCAGAAGTCCTACAATGATGCCGCATATACAAGCAGGAGGTGGGATTCGTGGAACTGATCAATCAAATCTGTACGGTAATTCTGGCTATCACAGGTGCTCTGCTCTTCTACAAGACGGTCTACCAAGTACTCGGTCTATTCGTACGAGCAACTACGTATCCGCAGACAGTGAAGCGTGGCAAGTACGCCGTCGTCATCGCCGCCCGTAACGAAGAGGCCGTCATCCCGAAGCTCATCGACAGTATACGGAATCAAGACTATGACGGACCTGAAGTTGAGATCTTCGTTGTTGCGGATAACTGCACGGATCGTACCGCCGATGTCTGCAGGGCCAAGGGCGCTATCGTCTACGAGCGCTTCGATAAGCTCAGAGCGCGCAAGGGTTATGCACTCGAATATCTCTTCTCCGCTATCGAACGAGACTATGGGACAGAACATGTGGATGGTTACTTCGTCTTCGACGCGGACAATCTGCTGGCCCCTGACTTCATCTCACGGATGAACGAGGCGTTCCTATCTGGTCACAATATCGTGACAGGCTATCGCAATACGAAGAACTTCGATACGAATTACATCTCCGCAGCTTATGGCATCCACTTCTACCGTAACAGTGTGTCGCTACATAGGCCCCGCTCGTTTCTGGGTGTAGGGACACATCTGACCGGTACCGGCTATCTCATCGCTAGCGAATTACTGATCGATGGCTGGCACTACAGCTCGTTTACGGAAGACGATCAGTTATCGATGGAGTTTAGCGCCAAGGGTCACAAGATCGCATACTGCGAAGCCGCCCAATTCTTCGACGAACAACCGGTCGATATGAGAACGGTCTATAACCAGCGCGTCCGCTGGGCCAAGGGGCGTCTGCTAAACTTCTACAACCACAGCACAACCTGTCTTCGCGGCATCTTCAAACGGCGCAGCTTCACCTGCTACGACATGTTCTGCCACTACTTCCCCTACGGCCTGTTCTCACTTATCATCGGCGGTATCTATCCGCTCCTGACCTTCGTCATGGGATTGATCCAGGGACAGACGCCGAATTACGGGCACATGGCTTGGAATATGCTGTTGTATTTCGGGTCGCAGTATGCCTTTGGCTTCATAAGTGGGCTACTCACGGTGCTGAAGGAATATAGGCATATTCGCTGTCGACTCCCCGAACTTGCCCTCTACCTAATTGTCTTCCCCTGGTTCGACCTCATCTCGATTCCCGTGACGCTGGTCGCACTGGTCAAGAAGGTAGAGTGGGCGCCGATCCTACATACCGACGCCCGAAGTATCCATGAGTTATACGATGCCTAGAACTTGGGTCTAGGTATATTGCTCGAAGTGAGGCTCTAACTGCTTGGCAACGTGGAGGAGCAGATCATCCGAACCCTTGGCCGCCATCAGTTGCGCACCGATCGCAAATCCGTTTGGATCTCGATGCATCGGTAGCGAGATTGCTGCCTGACCGGTGAGATTCGCCAGCATCGTGAACGGTGTATCTGCAAGCGAGTTTACGAACATATCCCAGACCACCTGATAGCGGTCCGCTTCGAACTCGATGTTCTCCATGCGCTTCCGGGTCTCCTCATCTATATAGACCTTGTCCAAACGAGGTGCGACGCCCGCAGTCGAGGGTGTCAAGTAGAGGTCGTAGGTCTGATGGAATTGATCCATCGTGGCTGCGGCCTCGTCCCATTGAGCGAGTGCATCGACCATCTCCCGTCCCTCCAAACCGAGCCCGTATTGGTAGAGGCACCAGGTAATCAGCTCGACTTGCTCGCGGCTGATACCGTGCAGCATGGAGGCTGTCTCTACGCCGTTGACGAAGTAGTAACCGCGCATGATATCCAGTCCATCGATCGGTGCCTCCTGCCGGGTGAGTTCGTGACCCAGTGCTTCTAGCTGTCGGACAGTCTTCTCAACTACTTCGATTGCCTGCGGGCTGACGGGCGTACCGATGGGTGAGCGGGTCGTGTATGCGATCTTCAGCGGGCCCTGCTTCACCGGTATGCGTGTGCTCATGAACGGTGCACCTGTATCCGCCGTATACATCGCGTCGAAGAGGGCCGATGCCTCGTCTACGGTTCTCGTGAGGAAGAAGTTCACGGATGCACCCTGCCATCCTCTGTAACCACCGGGACCTACCGGCATGCTGCCGCGTGACGGCTTCAATCCAACCAGCCCGTTGTAGCTTGCGGGGATGCGAATCGATCCACCGCCGTCGCTGGCGGCAACCACGGGAACCATACCGGCGAGGAGTGCGGCCGCGGCCCCTCCGCTCGATCCGCCGGGACTGTGTCCGGGATGCTTCGGATGCGAGGTCTCGCCGTAGAGCTCGGGATCCGTGACGTTCTTGAAGCCAAATTCAGGCGTATTCGTCTGCCCCAGTACGATGAAGCCAAGATCCATGATCTTCTGCACGAACTTACTTGTGTGATCAGCCTTGGCCCCACGTAGGAGTTTCGCGCCTGCCGTCGCCGGTTCGCCCTCCAGGTTCATACCCAGGGCCTTCAAGAGTATCGGTATGCCGCGGAAGCGTGTATCGCTATAGTCGATTGTTTGTGCTTCTTCACGTGCGGCCTCGAAGCGCGTTTCAACCACGGCGTTGGTCGCCTCGTTTGTCTGTTCGATTGCTCTGATGGCTACTTCTACAAGTGCTGCGGGCGTAGTATGACCCTCTGCCAGTTGTTCTGCAAGTTCAAGTATATTCTCATCCATATCGGACCTGTCTCCTTCTCTTGTGATCTGCTCTGTTGCAGATCGATAAATCCCACATATCGTCACATAAATCACTTGGGAGCGACCTCACATTCTCTGTATCTGACGTTATCTGCTCATGTTATAATTGAGATATGTGTGAAGCACTTGAGCGACGACGCTCGGAAGAAGGAAGGTAACCCATGGTCAGAAATGTCGGAACAATATCGAGAGGTATTCGCTGCCCCATTATCCGCGAAGGTGACAATCTACCTCAGATCGTCACGGATAGCATCTTGAACGCTTGCAAGACCGAGTCGTTTGACTTGCAGGATCGCGACGTCGTCGCCGTGACAGAATCCATCGTAGCCAGAGCACAAGGCAACTATGCGCCCGTCTCGGCTATCGCCACGGATATTCGCAGGAAGTTCGACGGACCTACCATCGGTGTTGTCGCCCCCGTCTTGTCCCGCAACCGCTTCGCTACCTGCCTGCGCGGCATCGCCATGGGTGCTAAGAAGATCGTCTTGATGCTCAGCTATCCCAGCGATGAAGTGGGCAACCACCTAATCTCGCTAGACGACCTGGATGCAACCGATGTCAATCCATACAGTGATGTACTGACGCTCGAGCGCTACCGCGAACTCTTCGGCTACCCGAAGCACGAATTCACCGATGTCGATTATGTAGCCTACTACGAGAGCATCGTGCGCGAGGCGGGAGCTGACTGCGAGATCATCTTCGCCAACAATCCCAAGACCATACTCGACTATACGGATCAAGTACTGACCTGTGATATCCATACCCGTAAGCGCAGCAAGCGCATCCTCAGCAACGCCGGTGCGAAGCTCGTCTACGGACTCGATGATATCCTCACCGAATCCATCGACGGCAGTGGCTACAACGAGGATTTCGGCCTGCTCGGATCGAACACCGCGAGCGAGGATTCCGTGAAGCTCTTCCCGCGTGATAGCAGCAGTTTCGTCCAGGAGACCCAGAAGCTGCTCAGCGAGGCTAGTGGCAAGCACATCGAAGTGATGGTCTACGGTGACGGTGCGTTCAAGGATCCGCGTGGCAAGATCTGGGAACTCGCAGACCCCTGCGTCTCGCCTGCCTACACGGACGGACTCGAGGGCACGCCCCACGAGCTGAAGCTGAAGTATCTAGCCGATAACGATTACAAGGATCTAAGCGGTGATGCGCTTCGCGAAGCCATCTCGCAATCGATACGCGATAAGGATCTGGCTGCAACAGATGAGCGCGCCACACTCGGCACGACACCTCGCCAGATCACGGACCTGATCGGATCTCTCGCCGACCTCACCAGCGGTTCGGGCGACAAGGGCACACCGATCGTATTGGTCTCTGGCTACTTCGACAACTATACAAATTGAGCAATTGAAATAGACATAGAGAAACGGACTTGTTTCGCCACCGAGGCGAGCAGGTCCGTTTCTGTATCTAGCGGTTTATTCAACAACAATTACGTGGGCGTTACCGAGATATCGATCTCAGCTCAACGCCTTCAGACGAAGGTAGCAAGAGTACGTCGCGATACAGTCGCCCATGGCACGGTGCGCACTATCGTTGGTCACACCATAGCGCAAACAGAGGTCCTGTAGCCTATGACGCTTATGCCCCTTCGCCAGATTACGCGACAAGAGCATCGTGTCCAGATAACGGGCTTCGAAGTCGGGAGCCGCCGCCTCCAGGAAGCCAAGGTCGAAACAGACGTTGTGTCCCATCAAGACATCGTCGCCGAGGAAGTCCAAGAAGGCTGGTAGGACAGCATCCAGCGGCGGTGCGGATTCCAGCATCTCATTCGTGATCCCCGTCAGATCACTGATAAACGAGCTCACCGGTACACGGGGTCGAACCAGCGTCTGGAAGCGCTCACTCACACGGTCGCCTCGCACCCGCACGGCAGCAAGCTCAATAATCTCGCAACTTGCCGGCGAGAGCCCGCTAGTCTCGAAGTCGATCACCGTATAATCTGCTAACAGCGTCGTAATCCGCCTATAAGCCATGTGTATGTCTCCTGTCTGTGCCTTTGATTGCATTATTATAACTCAATCGTCGACCTCGATAGAGATGACTTCTCCCGAATATGCATCAATTATCACGTCATAATCCACATCCAGGTACTCGATCTCAATCTCCCAGACAATACGGCCACCCTCCTCATCCAGATCCGTATCCTCGACATGCGAGACGGTCGCACCGGGCACCCTCGTGAGGGCAATCCGCACGGCTTCCTCTCTGGAGATCTCAGGCGCATACTTCACGATCTTGTCCCAGTCGTCATCGTCTGTCGGGATCGGAATTACAAGCTTCGGCGGCTCTACCGGCGCTTCTGTGACAGTCGGTTCCGGCGCCTTCGTGGTCACAGGCTCAGGGGTCGGCGTCGCAGTCACTGTCGGGGTCGCTGCCTTCGTCACAGTGGGCGGCTTCGTGGTCGGAGCATCATCGGGCAGAGCCAAGAACTCATCTTGATCGACCGAGCGAAGCTCTAGCTGCTCGCCTGTCTTCGCATCCAGCGTCAGGGTGTGGAGACTCTTGTCATCTGTGGCGTTGATTAGGTATACGAAGCCCCCATCCCTCTCCACCAACTCCATATCCACAATTCGCACGGGCCCGATGAGTGCTTCTGCCCTGTCTCTGGCTTCATCGATTGTCAGGAACGCGGCCGATTCTTCTAGAGGATTGACCGGGATGACGAGCTGGGCAGCTTCCCTCAGGGTGTAGGAGAGCAGATCTCCCGTCTCCGGATTCAGCAGCATACGGCCTCGATAGCCGAACCACTCGAAGTCCAGGCGGATGCTACCCAAGCCCTCACGGCTCCCCTCAACGAATTGATAGCGATCGAGCACGGCACCGGGGAGCTCAGCCTCCAGTATCGACTTGATCGCCTGACTCTCAATCTTGATCGACGATGCTTCCGTGCCCATGACAGCTTGGACGAGGAGCGATTCGAGTTTCGCCTCTGCCTTCCCAATCTCTGCTTGATAGCTACGTCCCGTCGCCGCATCGAAGTAGACCAGTTCGAAACGATCGCCCTGATCCGTGCTCACGACGAAACGGGCCTCGGCAGGCAGGTAGGCTGCAGCAATCTGCTTCGCCTCCTCCTCACCGAGACCTCGGTTTCGATAGTAGAAGAACAAGGTGAGACTAAGCCCCAGCAACAACACGAGGCCGATGCCTATGCCGATTCGTCTCACCTTCTGTCTTATCATCTGATT
>CAZLEA010000070.1:0-6637 GCA_964558445.1 uncultured Oscillospiraceae bacterium
CTCGGCGATGCGCTTGATCATGCCGGGGGTTCGTTTGAGCTTAGACGTAGCCATAGGATCGTCCTCCGTTTGGAAATCAAGTAAGTTTGGTGCTATTCGTAGCTGATTATCTGCGGTACTATGAATTTAATATATAGGACACACACGAGAATAGAAAGTGCAGGATTGAATCTATGCCCAGTAACAAGCTCTATTACCCGCCTCACAAGAGCAGCATCGGCCCGTCGGATGCGAAGTACATCGCCTTGATCGCCTATGTCGGCCCCATCGTCATCGGTTGGATACCGGAATACGGTACGATCCTGAGCTGGATCCTGCCGCTTGTCTTCCTCTTGATCGAGAAGGAGAGCCTACTCGTTCGCTACTCTGCTGCCCAGAGTCTTGTCCTGTCGGCTGTCGTAGCGGTAGCCAATATCGTGCTCGCGATCAGCGCGATTGTCATCGGTATCCTAACGCTTGGTATCGGAGCGATACTAAGTGCCGTGCTACTCCTCATCGTAAATATAGTCGGTTGGGTCCTGCTCGCGTATGCAGCCTACCTGGCCTTCTCGCAGTGGTGTGCGTATGAGATGCCCCTGATCTCACCGCTGGCTCACAAGCTGGAGCGGGCGATCGGCAAGAAGGGATAGCATCTGTTTGGATGCTATCCCTCCTGATTATTTAGCGGTATCTAAACTTGTCTTACTACTTATGCTCTGGCCAAGATCTTGCGGCCTTCCTCGGTTGTAGCGAGGTCTAGGATATACTGAGCGAACATGCTGTTGGCCCAAGCGAACCAATCGCGTGTGAAGTTCGTAGGATCCTCTACGTGGAAGCTCTCGTGCATCTGGCTCGTGCCGGCATCCGTGTTGAGCAGCGTGGTGAGAAGCTCCTCCTTCTCCGTGAAGTCGTCTGTCGTCAGGCCCTGGATAACGAGGGCGATCGGCCAGATGTGCTCCGGCGGTGTGTGGGGGCTACCCACGCCCTTGCCGTGGCTGCCTTCGTAGTAGAAGGGGTTATGCTTCGAGAGGACGAAGCGGCGTGTATTCAGGTAGACCGGATCGTCGTTTGAGACATACCCGAGCCAAGGGGCGGAGAGGAGGCTGGGTACGTTGGCGTCGTCCATGAAGACGTAGTTGCCAAGACCATCGGTCTCATAGGCATAGCAGGGACCGAAGCCCTCGATGTCCACAATACCAAACTTCTGAATACCCTCATGGATCTCATCTGCAAGCTTCAAGGCGCGATCGGCTTCTGCCTGATCTTCGTAGATATCTGTCATGATGTGTGCTGAGTCCTTCAACGCGACGACCGCATACATGTTGGACGGAACGAGATAACCGTATTCGCAGGCGTCATCACTGGGACGAAAGCCCGACCAGGTCATGCCCGTGTAGCCGACCATGGCACCGCGACCCTCGTTGGGTAGCGTCTCAGTCTTGACAAGCTCCGGGGGTACGTCACGCTCGAAGAAGTAAGAGGACTTCTCGAAGTGGTACTGCTCGCGGGAGAAGGTGTCGGTGATCTCAGTAAGTGCCTGACGCACTTCGGGCGTGAAGACGCTTGTGTCACCTGTCGCTTGCCAATAATCGTGGGCGAGGTGGATCGCCGCACAGAGGGAGTCGACTTCGTACTTGCGCTCCCAGATCTGAGGATGGTCGAAGTCGGTGCGATCTTGATCCCACTTCGCGCCGTTGGGCTCTTCGTTAAACGCATTGGCATAGTTGTCGAGGAGGACCATGTCCATCTGACGCTTGATCAGACCGGCTAGAATCTTGGCCAATTCCTTGTCGTCCTTGGCCTCTGGGATGTAGTGGCGCACCTGTGAGGTGGAGTCGCGCAGCCACATGGCGGGGATATCACCCGTCATGACATAGGAACTGCCGTCCGGCATGATGGCCGTCGTCGTCTCCAAGGTGGACACATAACAAGTCTCGAACATATCGGCCAGCTTCTCGTTTCGCGGCATGAGCGCACGAATCTCGGCGATACGCTCGACCATGCGAGCGCTCCGTTTCAAATCAAATGTAGCCATAAAAGACCTCCTGTATATAACTTTGTAGCAAGCTAAGTTTAACACAGAACCTACTTCGTGGCAGTAGTTTAGCCAAGTCAAAGAGAACAAATGGCATTGTACATTTCCCCCGAACCAGTATACTGATTTAGACGATTCTTCGATCTAGGTAAGAACAGAAGGGTAAGAGCATGAGTTTAAGACTAGCAAACGATGCAGATGTGAGAGCGATTATGGCCATCATCGGGCAGGCACAAGAGAAGCTTCGCACAGAGGGCATCGATCAGTGGCAAGACGGTTATCCAAACGAAACGGTGATTCGGGCTGATATCGATGCCGATATCGCGTACGTCTGGGATGTCAGAGGCAAGCTCGATACGACAGAGGAGCTTGGTGGCGTGATCGCCTATATCATGCTCACATCCGCTACGGATCCGGATTACGATTCGATCGACGGTAAGTGGCTGAACACAGATTGCTCGCATGCCGTGGCTCATCGCCTGGCCGTGAGCACACAGTATCAGGGTGAGGGCTATGCCGGTCAGGTCTTGCGCCGTGTACAAGAACTTGCGGTTGAAGCGGGTCATCGTTCCATCCGCATGGATACGCATGCGGACAACCAAGCGATGCAGCGCACGCTCGAACATGCAGGTTTCACCTACTGCGGCAAGGTGTTTGTGCGGGGAACAGAGCCGCGTCTGGCGTACGAGCGCCTTTTGGATTAGAATGAAGTGCAATTCCGGTCGAGAAGTGGAGAGTCGAAGATGAGTGATACCATAGAGGCGAGAGTGAGCATCGTCATGCCCACCTATAAACGAGACGACGTGTATTTGGGGCGCGCACTCCGCTCACTTCTGGATCAGACGTATCATAATATCGAGATCGTGGTCGTAGACGATAACCCGGTCGACTCGGAAGCAAGACAGAAGACTCAGCGTTATATGGCAAGCTTCGCGAACGAACCGCGCATCCTCTATCACAGAAACGAGGTGAACGTAGGTGGTGCGCTGGCCAGAAACGTCGGTATCGAGCTTGCGACCGGAGCCTATATCACCTTCTTGGACGATGACGATGTGTATAGACCGGAGAAGATCAGGCGCCAAGTCGAGTTCATGGAGGAAGAAGGCTTGGAGATGTGTTTTGCAGACTTAGACATGGTTAACCCCGACGGTGTCTTCCTCTATAAGCGTGAACACCCTACGCTGGATCACTTCGACCAAGATAGCTTGTTGCGTTATCATCTGACGAAGAAGATTACGGGCACACCCACCTTCATGTATCAGGCGGAGGCGCTGCGCAGAATCGGCGGCTTCACGGATATCAAGGTGGGCCAAGAATATATTCTGATGCTGGAGACCATCGATCAGAATTTGAAGATCGGTTATCTGCCGGTCTCGGATGTGATTGCGTATGCGCATGCGTCCGGCGGCATCTCGCAGGGTCGAAACAAGATCGAGGGCGAGCGGCGTCTGCATGAACTGCGCAAGTCCTACTACCCCAGACTGTCGCTTCGTGAGCGTATGTATATGCGCTTCCGTCACCAGGCAGGCCAGGCGGTGACCTATGCCAGGAACAAACAGTTCGGACATGCAATCTTCCATGGTCTCCTGATGTTCTTCTCTTCGCCGATCGATAGCCTCCTGGAAGTAGTGGGTTATGCGAAGGCCTTCTTCGCTAAGAAGAAGGCGTAGATAAGCTGTCGGATCGGTTGACAAGCTGCCCTTAAGCGTTCAAAATAGTGCATGTGCCAAGCAAGCGTTCTCGCTTGGGTGCCTATATGCCTCCGTAGTTAAATGGATATAACAAGTCCCTCCTAAGGATTAGTTGCGTGTTCGATTCACGCCGGGGGTACCAAGAAGACATAGCTCTCAATTGTGAGGGATATGTCTTTTTTGATGTTGTGGCTAAACCTTTGCGAACCTAATCTGCTATCATCTACTTATAAGTACATAAGATTGAGAGGGATACGAATTGATCATCCATACGAATGCTACAGTGGTAGAGAGGTGGGGCCTGTTCGAGCTGGCGTTAGAAGGACCGACCACAGGGAATCCGTTCCAAGATCACACGATTCAAGCTGTATTTGAATCGCGCCATGAGACCGTCCGTGCGGATGGCTTCTATGATGGCGATGGGATCTATCGTGTTCGTTTCATGCCATCGTTTGAGGGCGCTTATACGTACACGGTGGAATCTAGCTTCGCTAGCGAACAGGCTCGCGGCACATTTGATGTTGTCGCGCCGGGGATCGGCAATCACGGACCGGTAAGAATAAGTGATACCTGGCACTTCTCGTATGAAGACGGTACGCCCTATCACTCGATCGGTACGACTTGCTATGTCTGGACTTGGCAGTCGGAGGAGCTGATCAAGCAGACGCTCCTGAGCTTGGAGTCAAGTGCGTTTAACAAGATCCGTTTCTGCGTATTCCCCAAACACTATGACTATAACCACAACGAGCCTGCACTCTATCCGTTCGAGGGTGGTCTCCTGAATCCCGGTGATCCGGTAGACCAGCGCGTTTACGAATGGCAGTTCGAGCGCTTCAATCCGGCCTACTTCAGGCATTTCGAGGCCTGTATCCTAGAGCTTCAAGCCCGTGGGATCGAGGCCGATATCATCGTCATGCACCCCTACGATCGCTGGGGCTTCTCTAATATGGACCAAGAGACGGACGATCGATATTGGACCTACCTCGTGAGGCGACTCTCGGCTTACAGAAATGTGTGGTGGTCGCTTGCCAATGAGTACGATCTAATGAGGCATAAGACGATTGCCGACTGGGAGCGCTATGCTTGCATCATCATGGACAACGATCCGTATAGTCACCTGCGCTCGATTCATAACTGCGGCCCGTTCTACGACCATAGCAGACCCTGGATCACGCATTGCAGCGTGCAGCGACAAGACCTGTACAAGGGCGCGGAGCTGACGAACGAATGGCGTGTGCGCTACCGCAAGCCGGTCGTCCTAGATGAGATTGCTTATGAGGGGAACATACAGCACGGGTGGGGGAACATCACGGCAGAAGAGATGACGAGACGCTTCTGGGAATCGGCTTGTCGCGGCGGGTATCCCGGACACGGCGAAACCTATTTGTACCATGACGACATCTTGTGGTGGTCGCATGGCGGTAAGCTTCGCGGTGAGAGTCATAAGCGATTCAAACTGCTTCTGGATGTGATGAGTGAGGTCCCTGGCGGAGGCCTCGCGCTAAGCGAACGCTCTAGTTGGGATGAAGTCTGTGCGATCCCGGAATCTGAGGTGATACAAGGCGATGTGGTCAAGAGCTACTATCTCTATTACTACAGTTTCATGAGACCGTCGTTTCGGGACTTCTATTTCGATGAAGAGACTAGGTTTAAGGTCAGTGTGATCGATACCTGGGATATGACGGTTGAAGAGCGAGGCATCTGTCATGGTTCGTTCCGAGTGGAACTTCCGGCGAAGCAGTATATGGCGATTCGCTTGAAGAGAGTTTGAGGCGTAGGCTCATGATAGATGTCTTGTTTGGTGAGAGTGCGGCGGGAAGCTTCAAGATCGCACAACGTTATGGAAGCGGAGATTATACTCACTCGAGTGTGATCTCTGTCGTGAGTTCGGATGCAGGGCATGCGCCATCTACAGAGGAGATTGAATTCAGAAGAGCTTATGCTGTAGAGCAGGAGGCGAATTGGGCAGCAGCCAAACAGCTTGGCGGCAGTCTAGCCGATATCTACCACTTCGACCTGGCCTTGAGTATGGGTTCCATTCAAGAAGAGGGCTTCTGGCCGAATCGTCAGTGCTTACTGGTCGATCTCTACAAGACCTTCCCCGATATGGATCCCGAACAGATGGCAGAAGAATCGATTGCTCGGAACAAGCTTGCACTGGATTCGATTCGTAAACGAATCGAGGGTGAGGAGGCGCTTCGTATCTGGTATAGCGATATGCCGGAGGAGTGTTGCGGATTCCACTGGCTTATGGCAGAGCTTGAGCGCACGGGACACAGCGGCAGGAAGATCTATGTGCTTCGTCTGCCGAATTTCCTACCGACTTCTGAGGGCTATCGCACCGTACCCGGTTGGGGAGGGCTGCACCCGCACGAATGGAGTCGGTTTATAGATCAAGCGGAAGTACTGCCGGAGGCTATGGTAGCCCAGACAGCTCAAGTGTGGCACATGCTTATGGAGGATAGGGGAACCCTCAGAGCTGTCGTCAACGGACGGTTGGTAACGGTACCCGACAGCTTCTACGATTACCTGATCCGACAAGAGATTGCCAAGGCAGACGCTCGCTTCCTCGAAGCCGAGATCATCGGCCGCACATTGGGCAGAAACGAGCTTGGGATCAGCGACGCCTGGCTACACCGGAGAATCGAATCGATGGTCGATTCTGGCGAACTTCGTGTTGTGACGTACGCCGCACGTGATCTGCCGGTCTATCACCGCGTGCTTGAGCGAGTTTGAGCAGATTTGCTTCGATCTCGCTTGCCTCTGCGATGCGTGATTAACCAAGAGTCTATAGAATCATCTTATAGATCAGAAGATAGGAGAGCATGATTATGGAGAGATATGCATGGAGGGCTCGGATCAAACAGGGGGCCAAGTCGGAGTATGTGAAGCGTCACGACGAGATCTGGCCGGAGATGGTAGAGCTCTTGAA
>CAZLEA010000071.1:0-6219 GCA_964558445.1 uncultured Oscillospiraceae bacterium
TATGTCGTTTAACTTGATTAATAACCCGTTTGAAGAGACACAGTCGTGGACCTTCCCGCCCGACTACGACGATAATCCGGACTGCCCGATTCGCTTCTCCATGGTGTCGGATCGTACCGCGAGACTAGAGATCAGCTTCAATCGCTTGCAGAAGTTCAATGTGGACGAAGAATCCGTGATGCTAGATGGACCCGTACCGAGCTTCGCAGCCGATGTCTCAGAAGAGGACGGTTGCTACGTCTATCGAACGGAACACTTCACGGCGAAGATTCGCCAGACGCCCTTCGCCCTTGAGCTCTACGATGCCAAGGGGAAGCTGCTTACGAAGACGATGCATCAGAGCGATTCTCGTTCACTGATGAATTACGCTCCGCTTCCGCTGTCCTTTGGTGAGCTAAACAGCAACTTGCGTCGTTCGAGTGCCATCAGCATGGGTATCTCGGTCGGCGAGCACTTCTATGCATGCGGCGAGAGCTTCGGACACCTGGATAAGCGTGGTCAGAGCATTAATCTCTGGACACAAGATCCGCACGGTTCCGAGGGGCAGGCGATGTACAAGCCTGTACCGTTTTATTTCTCAAGCCGCGGTTATGGTGTGTTCGTACACTCGGGTGCGGCGATGACCTTTGATTTTGGGAACCAATATAACGAAGCGCAGACTCTGTTCGTAGACGACGATGTGATGGATGTCTTCTTCTTCGTAGGTGAGCCCAAGGAAGTGCTCGGTGAGTATACGAATCTCACCGGTCGTTCCTCGATGCCGCCGCTCTGGAGCTTCGGTCTCTGGATGAGTCGCATCACGTATAACAGCGAAGCGCAGGCTAGAGAAGTTGCAGAGAAGATGCAAGAGCATCAGATCCCCTGTGACGTGATTCACCTCGATACCGGTTGGTTCGAGAAGGATTGGCGCTGTGATTATGTCTTCTCGGAGACCCGCTTCGACGATCCGGAGAAGATGATCAAGGATCTAAACGACATGGGTTATCATGTGTCGCTCTGGCAGCTGCCGTACTTCACACCGAAGAATCCGCTCTACGGAGAGCTTGTGGAGAAGGGTTATGCGATCTTCGATGCCGATGGCACGCTACCCAGTGGGGATGCGATCATCGATATGAGTAATCCCGATGCGGTCGCTTGGTACCAAGAGAAGCTTGGTAATCTCATGCGCATGGGTGTCTCGGCGATCAAGGCCGACTTCGGTGAAGCGGCCCCGGTCGACGGTGTCTATCACTCGGCGAAGAGCGGTCGCTACGAGCATAATCTCTATCCGCTTCGCTACAACAAGGCTGTTTACGATGTGACGAAGGATGTCACGGGTGACGGTATTATCTGGGCACGCTCTGCATGGGCGGGCAGCCAGCGTTATCCTCTGCACTGGGCAGGCGACACGGAGAATACCAACATGGGGCTCTTGTCCGCCATACGTGGTTGTCTCTCGCTTGGTATGAGCGGCTTCTCGTTTACGAGCCATGATGCCGGCGGCTTCGTTCGCGTAAGCGAAGAGGAACTCTATGGGCGCTGGATGTTTGCCTCGATCTTCTCGAGTCATATCCGCTGTCATGGCTTACCGCCCAAGGAGCCGTGGAACTTCTCCGAAGCCTTCACCGATTTATTCCGTAAGCAAGTCAATCTGCGCTATCAGCTGATGCCCTATATCATGGGTCAATCTGCCAAGTCTGCAGAGGCCGGTTTACCGCTACAACGCTCCATGTACCTCGAATTCTCGAGTGACCCGAATACAACGGGCCTGGAAGATCAGTACATGCTCGGCGAAGATTTACTGATTGCTCCCTTGTTTGAAGCCAAACAAGAGAGTCGCCAAGTCTACTTGCCCGTGGGTTCCGATTGGGTCGACTTCTTCACCCGAGAGGTCTACGAAGGCGGCAAGTGGCATACCATCGCAAGCTCTGACCTACAGGGTATTGCGCTCGTTCGCTCCGGCAGCATCATCCCGATGGTTCCCGTATCACTGACAACTAGGGATATCGACTGGGATGCGTTATATGCTGTGGCCTATGGCGATAGTGAGGAAGATAGCATACTTACCTACGATCCCAATCAAAATAGCTATACCTACCTCGATCGCCAACAGGTCCAAATTCGCTAGGGACGGTCGGAACTCCTCGGTACCGTTCCAAGTCAAGCAAGACGATGCCCATCACCAAAACCGGGTGATGGGCATCGTCTTGTTCGTATTATTGCTCCTGCTTCTGTGTTAGACTTCGGTCTGTTTCTCGACTTGCTTCGGTCATCATGCGCTTATTCCTTGAGCGATCCGATCATAACACCGGATACGAAGTACTTCTGGATAAACGGATAGATCACGAGAATCGGTACGGTTGACACGATAATCGTGCAGTACTTGACCAGCATGCGATAGCGCTCTTGACCCGTTTGTCCGACCGAGCCGATCTGTGTCATGGAGCTCGTATCGTTCTTCAATAAGATGTCGCGTAGCACCAACTGAATCGGCCACTTCGTACGATCGTTTAGGAAGATTGAGGGGTTGAACCATTCGTTCCAGAACCGTACGGCATAGAACAAGGTGATAACCGAGATCGTCGCCTTCGAGACTGGTAAGACGATCTGCCAGACGATGCGCCAGTGACTGGCCCCGTCGATCTTGGCAGACTCGACGAGCGACTCGGGTACTTGTGCGAAGGCGGTACGAAGCACGATCAGGTTCCAGGTGTTGATCATAATCGGTAAGATGATGGACCATCTGGATTCCAAGAGGTTCATGTTCTTGACTTGGATGTAGAAGGGGATCAAGCCGCCTTGGAAGTACATGGTGAAGATGACCATGGCCATGACGAACTTGTTCCAATACACGTCCTTGCGAGATAGGACGTAGGAGCCCAGTATCGTCGAGAACATACAGAGCAGGGTCCCGACGATGACGTAGAATGCGGTGTTGGAGAAACCCGTGATGACGTTGGGGTTCTCGAAGACGAGACCGTAACCGCGGAAACTGATCTCACCCTTGGGTAGGAAGTAGAAGCCACGGTCGGCATAGAGGATCACCGGGTCACTGATCGAGGACATGAAGATGTGCCAGAGCGGATAGAGTGTGATAAGACCGATGATGGTCATGAAGATATAAGTAAAGACGGCGAAAACACGTTCACCCATAGATCGTTTCAACATACGTCACCTCACCACAAACTCGTATCAGTGAGCTTGGCACTGATCTTATTGGCCGAGACGACCAAAATTACGTTGACAAGCGAGTTGAAGAGGCCGACGGCGGTCGCATAACCGAAGTCGTTCTCGATCAAGCCCTTGCGATAGACGAAACTCGAGATAACGTCGGCTGTCTCATAAGTTAGGCCGCTATATAGAAGGATGATCTTCTCATAGCCAACGCTCATGAAGCTACCGATACGCAAGATTAACAGGATAACGATCGTCGGCACGATACCCGGAATCGAGATATGCCAGATCTGACGGAATCGGTTGGCGCCGTCGATCTTGGCGGCCTCAAACAATTCCGTGTTAATCGAAGCGAGTGCCGCGATGAAGATGATGGAGTCCCAGCCCAGCCGCTGCCAGACATCGGAGACGATATAGATGCTGCGGAAGTACTTGGCGTGCCCGAGTAGATTCACCGGCTCCCTACCGAACAGGCGCTGAATCTCGCCGAAGACACCGGTTGTTGCCGTGAAGTCCACGATGATGCCGCAGAGGACGACCAGGGAGATAAAGTAGGGCAGGTAGCTGACCGTCTGAATCGTGCGCTTGAAGGCGACGTTTCGAATCTCGTTTAAGACGATCGCGAACAAGATGGGCAGCGGGAAGGTGATCAATAGACTGTAGAAGCTGATGAGGAGCGTGTTTCGGATTACGCGCCAAGCGAAGGCGCCCTGGAAGAAGGCCTTGAAATTATAGAGGCCGACCCAGTCCGAGCCCCAGATGCCCTTGCGAGGGCTGAAGCTCTTGAAGGCGACTTGGATGCCGTACATGGGTGCATAGCACCAGATGATATAGAACAAGAGGAGCGGGATGAGCATGATGTAGAGCGTGTAATTCTTCTTGAAATCCGCGCGGACTATGCTGCCCCAGCTCTTCTTATTCTTTTTCCTGCGCTTCAGCGCTTGATTATTAACTGTATTCTGCATGGTGACCTCTTCCGAATCATGTAGACGAAGCGCATCGACAAATCATATGTAGATGAACCATGTCGCGTATAGTGAAGCAGGAGAGCGATCGCCCTCCTGCTTCCTAAGTGCTTAACGCTGATTGTAGCGATCGAGTGCTGCTTGGTAGATCTCAACAGCGCGATCGATGTTGAGGCTCTTGATGTGATCTACGTAGGATTGGAATTCGCTTAGTGGTGTCTGACCTGTGATGAAGGTCGCGGTTCTCTCTTCGACGAAGGTTTCTACATCCGTCATGATGGTGCTGAGCTCACGCGATTCCTCAGAGGTAAACGAGATGCCATCGGGCATCAGCCAGCTTGCGTCCTGTGTGGACCAGGTATCGATACACTCGAAGACTTCCGGCTCGAACTCGTACGAGGTAGAGTCACGCAGATAACCGTAGTTATGTAGCTTGAACTTGGGGTAGAGGGTCCAGAAGTCGGCATCGGTGGTCTCTTCCAATTCGGGGAAGATCCACTTGACGTCGCCCGTCGTATCCCATTCGTAGCTGACGCCTTCAGGTCCATAGGACATCAAGTCGCCGCCGTCTTGGCTATACCAATAGTCCTTCCAGCGAGCGAGAACTTCGGCAATACCGTCATCGATGGCCTGAACGGTCATGAACTCTCTGTCGCTACGGACGGTGGAGTTGTTCTGGTGCAGGTGGATGACCTGACCGTCATAGGATGTGGGATTCAGGACAGGGGTTACTTCCCAATCGGGATCCAGGGATTGACCGGTTAATTTCTGCTGACCCATCTCGCCGTAAGCGAGGCCGAATGCGCCGACCGCACCGTTGGCAACGTTAGCAAAGTAATCGTCATTCGTACGCGTCGCGAAGTCGGGATCCAGGATGCCGTCGGCGTACCAGCCGTTCAGAAGTTTGAGGAAGTCTTCGTAACCGGGTTCGATCGAACCGTAGACGACCGTGCCATCCTTGTTGATGAACTGTTGATAAGCAGATTCGTACGAGCCGGCGAACATGTAGTTCGTCTTCACGCCGTACCAATCCTTGATGTTGGTGGCGAGCGGGAAGGTGCCGTTCATGTCCTTCATCTTGCGGAGCATCGTATCCCAATCATCGATTGTGGTGGGGAGGTCCAGACCCAGCTCATCGAGCCAGTCTTGACGTACCCAGAAGCCGCTCCAGGGGTGACTAGGTACGATGTCGACCATGGGGAAGAAGGTCATTCTGCCTTCGTCATCCATGAAGTCCTTGTCAAACTCTGCGTTGTTCTCGCGCAAATATTGGATGTTGGGCATCAAGCCATCATCGTAGTAAGGCGTGAGATCTGCGTAGACTTCATCATCGATTGCCTTGGTGACGCCGCCGGGATAGTTCGGTGGCGTGGAGAAGATGTGGGGTAATTGGTCAGAGTTGATTCTGAGGGTATAGTTCTCGTTCTCGTTGCCGCTTGGTGGATAGAGCCACTCGATCTTCACGCCTGTGCGTTTCTCGAGTTCTTGTATGGCGAGGTTCTCTTCCATGCCCTGCATGACGGTTGAGCTAAACGAACGCCAGATGCTAATGGTCACACTGTCTTCTGTTATGGGCAGCACTGTTGCGTTAATGCCGTTTAGGTACTTGTCGTCGCGAGAATCATAGGATGTCGGTGTGAGGTTATAGGGTCTGCCGTTGTTGGTGTCCTTGCCCTCGGCAGGTGTACCCGGTTTGTCGTCCCCGTTGTCGTCCGGCTTGTCCGTCTGCTTCGAATCACTCGTGCTTGGTTTGTCGCTGTCGCTCGGCGTATCACCGCCGCCCGATGTCTTACATCCCGTGGCTGCAGCAAATAATAAGCTGAATGTGAGCGCCATGGCTAGTATCTTACTTACTCTCTTCATGCAAGTCCTCCTATAACTTGATGCGCTAACCATCACTGGTTTGTCCATCGAATAACGGGGAATTGCTTAATCCCCGTTGTCGATATCCCTCCGAATCCTCTATGTGAAGTCTGTATAGACTTAACAATATCCCCGAGATCGATAGGCCTACCTATAAGTAAAGTAAAAAAGTGCACCAAATCAAAAAAACGTGTGTTATTTCGATTTCTGTGCTCATAATTATGGATGTCCCAAACTC
>CAZLEA010000072.1:0-3956 GCA_964558445.1 uncultured Oscillospiraceae bacterium
AGCGAGTATCGGCAGCTACATCTGCCTACTCCTTGATACCGCCGATCATGACGCCCTTCTGGAAGTATTTCTGGATGAAGGGATAGATGCAGAGCACCGGTATCGTTGCGACCATGATTGTCGCATACTTGATCGATTCCGCAATCGCCTCGGTGTCACCCGTGCCACTGCCGACCGTCATGTCCTGAGTCAGGTTCTGCAAGAGGATCTCGCGCAGAATCACCTGGAGCGGGAACATGCTGCGATCACGCAAGATGACGGACGCCCAGAACCAACCGTTCCACACCGCCACACCATAGTAGAGGAGCATGACGGAGATGACCGCCTTCGACAGCGGCATCACGATCTGGAACATCGTTCGCATATGACCCGCACCGTCGATCCAAGCAGCTTCGAGCAAGCTCTCGGGTATGCTGGCAAACGATGTACGCATGATAATCAAGTTATACGTACTGACCATAAACGGGATGATCAAGCCCCAGTGCGTGCCGACCAGACCCAATTGCTGCATGTTGAGGAAGAACGGAATCATACCACCGCTGAAGAACATGGTGAACGCAATCAAGAGGTTGAAGAGCGGGTTTAGCATGACGTTCTTGCGCGAGAGCGCATAGGCACCGATCGAGGTCATGATGATGCTGAGGACGAGGTGGATGATCAGGATCTTCATCGTATTCATATAGCCGCCCAGAATCATCGGATTCTTGAAGACGCGTTGGTACGCGTTGAGATTGAAGCCAAGCGGTTTATAGAGCAGACCGCTATGCTGCATGAGCAGATTACTGTTACTGACGGACGCGAAGGCCACGTGGACGATCGGGTAGAAACAGATAATCGCGAGGAAGGTCAAGAAGGCATAATTCAAGAACGTGAAGATCTTGTCACCCATGGATGTCTTAATCGTATTTGTCATCTTCTATTCCCCCTTACCACAGACTTGTTTCGCTGACTTTGCGACTAATCGTATTGGCAAAGATCACGAGTACAAAGTTAATCGCCGAGTTAAACAAGCCGACCGCCGTCGAGAAGCTCCAGCTGGCCTCCAGGATACCGACACGATAAACGTAAGACGAGATGACATCTGCCGTACTGAGGATCGCATCGTTATACATCAGAATCGTCTTCTCATAGCCGACCGACATCAGAGAACCGATACGCAGGATCAACATGATAATGATGGTCGGTGTGATCCCGGGAATCGTGATGTGCTTCATCAGCCTCCAGCGACCGGCACCGTCGATTCTCGCACTCTCGTAGAGCTGCGGATCGACACCGGACAAGGCCGCCAGATAGATAATCGAGTTCCAGCCTATACTCTGCCAGATACCCGAGCCGACATAGAGCGGCCGATAATTCCCCGGATTCATGAGCAGCGGTGCACGATCTCCGCCGAAGAAAACAATGAGGTCATTGAACAGACCGTTCGTCGCGGAGAACTGCTTCACCATGCCGACAATTACGATCAAGGAGATGAAATGCGGCAGGTAAGTGATCGTCTGCACGGTCCGCTTGAACGGCTGATTGCGCACTTCGTTTAGCAGCAGGGCCAACAGGATCGGTGCGGGGAAGCCGAAGATCAGGTCATACAGACTGATCAAGAAGGTGTTGCGAATCAAACGCATGGCGTAGGGCCCTGCGAAGAAACGTCGGAAGTGCTTCAGGCCCACCCACTGACTGCCGGCGATACCATCAGCCGGTCTGTAATCTTGGAAGGCGATGAGTGCACCGTACATCGGTTTGTAATGAAACAAGAAATAGAAGGCAAGTACGAACGACAAGAGGATATAGAGAGAGTAGTTTCGTCTCATATCCCGCTTGAAGCGCAGAGAGAACGGCTGTTTCAACACCGCTGTCTTATTCTTCGCCATGTAGAGTCCCTCCCACTGGTAGTAAGGCGATACGAAACAGATAGACAGAAGCCGCCGTTGTTAGCGACGGCTCTGTCTTCTCCTACCCGCCTACGGGAGGCGCCGGTCGGAGGTTTCGTTATAAACGGTTCTTATCTGTTCTGGAAGCGCTCGATCGCGGCTTCTTGGATCTCGATGGCGCGGGCAATATCGTATTGTTCGATCTGCTTCACGAAGGCATCGAAGTTGTCCAGCGGCTCGTTACCCAAGATGAACGATAAGGTCATCTCGTCGCGGTAGGTCTGGATGTCGTTCATGATGGTGGCAAGCTCGGAGCTCTCTTCGGAGGTCGGCGTGACGTTTGGCAATCTGCGATCGGCCATACCGTGACCGGACCAGAGTGCCGGTGCGTTCTTCTGAGGCTCGGTTGCGAAGTACTGATCCTGATACTGCAGCGACTGGATGAACTGACCGCTATAAGCAGCACGCAGGTGGGCGCCCATCGCCTGACCGATCGGCCAGCCGTCCGGGTTGTTCAAGATGATGTCGGTGTAGACGTACTTATCGCCTTCTTTGTTATACGAAACACCTTCGATACCGAAGTTGTTCAGTGCATAACCTGCCTCGGTGTAACCGAAGTTCAGATACTTGGCTGCGAGTTCAACATCGGAAGCCGAGGTCGTGATGGCCGCAGAGCCGCCACCGCCGTAGCGATGCTCGAGATAACCGAATTCGCTCTTGGAGCCGTCAACGGTGACGTAGCCGATCGGGACGAGTTCGAAGGTCTCGTCTGTTGCCTGTCCGGCCAGGTTCCAAGCACCCATACCGCTGCCGTTCCAGCCGTTTGTCATACCGGTGAGACCGGTTGTGATCTTGGAGTCGAGCTGTGCACGGTCGATTGTCGCGAAGTCTTGGTCCAGAAGACCCTTCTTATACCAATCATGCATGGTCTCAAGATAGAGCTTATAAGCGTCGGTCATCGGGCCGTACTCGACGTTCCCTGCCTTGTCTAGTTGGAAGCCGGCTGTCGTGCCGCTCGAGTACAAAATAACGTTGTTGGTATTGAACTCCATGCTATAAGGCGAGGTTGCGCCCTTCTCTTCCTTGAAGGCAACGAGCATCGCTTCTAGCTCGTCGAAGGTCTTGGGAATCTCGATACCAAGTTCTTCCATCCAATCGCCGCGGGCCATCGGGCCGAAGCTTGCGGCCATCGCGTCGTCTTCACGTATGAAGGGGAAGGCATAGTAATTACCCTCGTCCGTACGGATCTGCTTGTCATCTTCCGGATTGGCCTTCAGATAAGCCATGAGGTCCGGCGCATAATCTTCGAAGATATCGTTTAGCTTGAGGACGACACCGTCATCGATCGCCTTCTGCGGGCCGCCGGGATAGGTGGCAAGCCAGTTATACTCCATGATATCCGGGAAGTCTTGTGTCAGGGTCATCGCGGTCAGTTGATCTTGTGCCTGACCTGCCAGCGGATGTTCGAACTTGACAGTAACGCCTGTCAAGCGCATCAGCTCTTCTGCATAGGGCGTCTCGCCCAAATCGACGTAGTTGGCCGATACGTTCGAGTTCAAGTCGAGCCAGTGAGTCAGCGTGCCGCCGCCTTCTAGTGGATAACTGAGCTCACCGTCGGGACTCTCTTCTCCGCCCGGATCCTTGGACTCATCAGGATCTGTCGCCTCGTCCGTGTCCTTCGCCCCCTCGGTCGTCTTCGTCGTATCCTTGCTACCTTCGGTCAGTGTGTCACCGCCGCCTCCGCACGCTGCCAGCGCACCGCCGAGCAGTAGCGTGGCGAGGCCAAGAGAGATCGTCCTTGCAAGCTTGTGCTTACGAATTGCCATTGTTGTTTCCTCCTATATTCCCTTTTTGGTACGACTTGCACAGTGGTTCTGTGCGAGTCCTGCTGTTTCCAGTGTACCAAGCATCTGCGGTTGTGCAACTGCACAATGGTTGAATTGAGCATACAGAGTAGGCAATATTTCGATTCGGCTATGCAATTCGATGAGCAATTTGTCAAATCGATGGGCATATTCTATAATCAGACGTGCCAAACCATCAATTTGTTACGACTTCGGCCGCCCGCAAGTTATAATAGAACATGAT
>CAZLEA010000072.1:4056-6106 GCA_964558445.1 uncultured Oscillospiraceae bacterium
CTGACGTTCAACAAGAACATCGCGCGCATCACCACCGAGTCGGACCCGTACAGTATCTACCAGGCGTCAAGCGACTTCCAATCCTATCTCTATGAGAACAGCAGTATCTCCGCTGTCTTCCTCTATGATCCGATCGATAAGATGATTATCTCGAGTGCGGGCTATCTCGACGCCGAATACTATTACTCCCTCTATTATCCGGACATCATGGCGGACTTCGAGACCTTCCAGACACAGTTGTTGGCAGAGGGCTATCGCAACGAGATCTATCTGGAGACCGCTCAGGGCACGCCGTTCATCGCCTTCACTCAGAAGGTCATCCCGAGGAATTCGATGCGCGAGATGCAGGCGACAATCATCTTGAACCCGGCATACCTCATCGATCGTATGGAGTATCTGCGCTGGGACGAGGCCATCTCGATCGCCATACAATATGATAACGGGAGGGTCTTGGCCAAGGCAGGCCCGATGGCAGAGCTTGCCGACAGACGCACCGGGAACGAGGCCAATTATAACGTCCACACGGATACGATCGACGGCGAGGACTACGGCATCTTCACCACGAAGTCCAATTCGACTTCCTGGGACTATGTCACGTATGTCCCGAACAAGGTGATGTACCAGGGTGCGGACAAGATTGGACTCAGCATGGTCATCACGATTCTCTTACTGTCTACGGTGGGGATGGTGCTTGCGTATCGCTTTGCTGTTAAGAATTACAAGCCGCTTCGCGAAACGATCGACGACATGGCCCTGCAGCTAGAGACACCGCTCGACACACTACAAGACAGCAACGAGTATCAGTGGCTGAAGACGGCGATGGCGACATATTCCGACCGCTTCCGAGCGAACGCCGAGATGTTGAAGGACTACAATCTGTATGTCAAGAATCACCTGCTCTTCCGCCTGCTCGAGACGCCGTTTAGCGTCGACCGAGATCACCGAGAACTCCAACGAATCGATTGGCCGTTCGCCCTGCCCTACTTCCTCGTCGTGAACTTCTACTATACGAACGCGCAGGCTGTCTCCATCTCTGCCTCGATCGAACAGGGCAAGCGGGCGATCAGCCTCGCCATCTTGTCTAGTTTCGACAGCCTCGCCAGAGAGCAGTATCCGATCGAGATGATCGACATGAGCGACCGCGTCTCGGCCATCTTGAACCTCGCGGATCGTCGAAACGAGAGTATCGAGCAAGTCCGTGAACTCGTACTTCGCTGCCAAGAGGCACTCGAAGAGGACATGGGCATCACGATTCGGGCTTCGCTCGGGACGATACACGCGGGTATCGCCGAGATTTATCTCTCATCTAATGAGGCCAAGGAAGCAGGCGACTTCATCTCATCTCAAGATGAAGATAGCATCGTACTCTACGACGAGATCAAGAACTTGCGACTTGCGTATCGCTATCCGATCGAACAAGAGCAGCAGATTGTCAATCATATCCTGGGCGGTCAAGAGGACCAGGCGATCGCTGTCGCCAAGCGCGTCTTCCGCCAGAACGATTCGTTTCTCACCGGTGACATGTACAAGTGCCTGACGCTAGACATGCTCGGCACAATTATCAAGGCAGCCAATCAGACGGATACGCCGGATATCATCCACCAGATCAATATCACGGAGATCGTGTCACACGAGCAGAGTCAGAAGCAACTGCTTCGGGCAATCTCCACGATCACCCAAGATGTCATCAGCAAGCGCTCCTCGTCGAAGAAGAACGCTCTACTGGTCAGCAGCGTCAAGCAATTCGTGGAGGAGCACTATAGCGACGCCGAGATGAACGTTTCCGGTATAGGCAAGCACTTCTATCTGACACCCGCCTATCTCTCCTCGATCTTCAGAGACGAGACCGGCATCTCGCTTCTCGACTACATCAATCAAGTCCGCATCGAGGCCAGCAAGCAGCTCCTCTTGAAGCGGATGAACGTCAACGATGTCGCCCTCGAGGTTGGTTACAAGGCAAGTGGTTCGTTTATCCGCAGCTTCAAGAAGGTGGTCGGCACGACACCCGGGCAGTGGGCTGCAAGCGACGAGTCGTACGGTGAGATGGCCT
>CAZLEA010000073.1:0-6041 GCA_964558445.1 uncultured Oscillospiraceae bacterium
GAAGAAGACCGCCAGTCGCAAGGCCGCCAGCTCGTCACGTAAGCCGAAGGCGAAGCCTGTAGTCGAAGCAGCTACCGAGAGTAGCGAGAAGACGGATGGCGAACAGCAGACTGTTGAAGCGTCTGAGCAGAAGACGGATACGAAGACAAATGAACGTCAGAGCGGCCGTGGGCAGAATAAGCGCCAGCGCGGCGCACGCCAATCACGCGGTACCAAGGCTGCAGAAGATTCGCAAGCGTCCGAAACCGGTGCAGCGAAGTCTGAGGATACTACAAGTTCGAAGGAGAAGGAACGTCCGTCGTACGATTCCGGCGAAGAAGTGACCGGTGTCATGGAGATTATGCCGGACGGTTACGGTTTCCTCAGACGAGATAATTACCTCCAAGGTCCCAAGGACATCTATGTACCCCCTCAGTTCATCCGTCGTTTCAACTTGCGCGAAGGCGATCTGGTGTCCGGCCCGACTCGCATACAGCGAGATCAAGACCGCTACCAGGCACTCTACTTCATCAAGACGGTAAACGGTGTCGCACCCGAACAGATGATGCGCAGACCGCACTTCGATCGTTTGACACCCATCTATCCGAACGAGCGTTTCAATCTTGAGACAACGAAGCGTGAGCTGTCGACACGTATCATTGATCTGGTCGCTCCGATCGGTAAGGGACAGCGCGGTATGATCGTCTCTCCGCCGAAGGCCGGTAAGACGATTCTTCTGCAGAAGATCGCGAACGCCATCTCGATCAATAACCCCGAGGCCAAGCTTATCGTCCTCCTGATCGACGAGCGTCCGGAAGAAGTTACGGATATGCAGCGCTCGATCAAGGGAGAGGTTGTCTATTCGACATTTGATAAGACACCCGAGAATCACGTCAAGATTACTGAGCTCGTACTAGAGCGTGCGGAGCGTCTGGTCGAGATGGGCGAAGATGTTATCATTTTGATGGACTCGCTCACGCGTATGGCCAGAGCGTATAACCTCACGATCAATCCGACGGGACGTACTCTGTCGGGCGGTCTGGATCCGGGAGCACTCTACGGTCCGAAGCGCTTCTTCGGTGCAGCCAGAAATATTGAAGGCGGCGGCAGTCTGACGATCGTCGCAACGGCCTTGATCGATACCGGCTCGAGAATGGACGAGGTCATCTTCGAAGAGTTCAAGGGTACGGGTAACATGGAAGTGTATCTCGACCGCAAGCTCTCCGAGAAACGAATCTTCCCCGCGATCGACATCAATCGTTCGGGTACCAGAAGAGAAGAGCTACTCTTGTCCAAGGATGAGCTCGAGGCAATCTGGTCGATTCGCAAGGCCTTCGGGCAACTCGATTCGTCTAACGTTACGGAGACCATCATGAATCTGTTGATGAAGACAAACGATAATCAACACTTCGTGTCTTCGATTAACGTATCTTTGAATAACAAATCGCTCTATGAATCGATGAAGTCGAGCCTAAACAAGAGCGGCCGAACAGAATAAACACGGAGTATATACATGACAGACGACAAACATTTGGATAACGACATCGACGATGCCGCCACACGCGCGGCAGAAGAGGCCGCCGCGATCTTCAGGGCAGCCGAGGAGGCAAGCCGACGCGCGAATACGCCGTATCAGACGGCCATACCGTCCGGCTCCGACGATGATTGGGAAGACGACTCATACGATGACGATGAGTACGACGATGACGAGTATGAGGATAGCGACGAAGATTCGGATATGACAGGAGACTCTGTTAGGAAACCGGTACGTAAGCACAGTCCGACCGAGATTCGTTTCATCAATCGAACGAACTTGGATGAAGAAGATGTCAGGCGCCTGGTACAGCGAATCTTCGACGGTCGTAAGGGCGTGCAGGGCTATCGCATCTTCTTGATGGTTTTCTCCGCATTGGTCGCGATCTATTCGATCTATAACATCATCAAGGGTTTGACGAGCGGTCCTGTCACGTATACGCTGACCGGATCCTTCTTACTGGTGATGGGCGGTGTGATGTTCTATATGGGCTTGCGCGGTGTCGTGAATCAAACCTATAAGCGTACTCTGAAGAATGCACAGGGCTTCATGACAGCCAGGACTTATCACTTCTACGATGCGGACTTCTCGCAGACGACCGAAGCGCAGAGTTATTCCGTGACCTGGGACGAGGTGGCACACTGGACGGAAGACGATATGTCGTTTTATATCATCATCGGCCAATCGTACGCGATCGTACACAAGGACGGTTTTACAATGGGTGATGAAGCGAGTTTCCGTGAGTTCTTAGGCTCCAAGGCGGAGCGTAGGACGGATATCAAGCGATTGTTCTGATTGTGCTTGACGAGATAAACGGATTCGTTTATCATTCTACTGTTAACCATTAACCGTTTCGGCATACGTCCTTCCAAGATTGACGCGCCGAAGATATGTGAGGTATTTAGAAATGCAACATGATTTACACCCCAAATATGAGACAGTTCAGGTCAAATGTGCCTGTGGCGAGACATTCGAGACCCGTTCGACTGCATCTAGCATCAACGTAGACATCTGCTCGAAATGTCATCCTTTCTTCACCGGTAAGCAGAAGCTGGTCGACACCGGCGGACGCGTTGACAAGTTCAAGAGAAGAATGGCCAACAAGTAAGAGTAAGAAGGGAAGAGCAATCTTCCCTTTTTTGTTGAGGTAAGTCGAGATGAAGGTCTACGATCTGCTGGCCGATCTGACAAGACAATTGAGCGTAGAGCATGAGGCGCCAAGAGCCCTCGCGCGCACACTGTTGGCCTATGAGCTAAACATAGAACCGGCAAGCATATTCGGACTGAAGCCTGACCTAGAGTTAGAGGCGTTGGTCACGGAGGCGGTCCAAGCCAAGTTGCTGCGAATCATTCAAGGTGAACCGCTAGCCTATATCTTGGGCGAGGCCTGGTTCTATAATCGACGTTTCGAGGTTGGCCCGGGTGTCTTGATTCCGAGGCCGGATTCCGAGGTCTTGGTTGAAACTGCGCTTCGGCACTTAGAGCAGATCGAACAGCCGCACATCCTGGAACTCTGTACAGGTTCGGCTTGTCTCGTCTTATCTGTTCTCGCGGAATTGGAAGCAGGCGGGAAGTCGGCGACGGCTACAGCCACGGATCTGTCGGAGACTGCGCTCAGCTACGCCAAACGAAACAGAGAAACACTAGGCCAAGAAGATCGCTTAACACTACTCATAAGCGACTTGTTCCCGGATGAAGTAATAAGCTACGATATGATTCTGGCAAATCCGCCTTACATTGACGCTTCGGATATGGCTACGCTCGACTCGAGTGTCTTGGACTACGAACCGGAGATGGCACTTGCAGGAGGCGAGGACGGACTAGACTTCTATCGCCGTATATATAGAGAGGCAGCTCGCTTCTTGAAGCCTGGCGCATACGTGATCTGTGAGCATGGGTATCGCCAAGGAGAGGCTGTATCGAGTATTATTAGATCGTTTGATGCCTATGAGGCAATCGATGTTATAACAGATTATGGCGGGCGCGATCGCGTGACGATCTGTCGCCTGAAGATGTAAGTTTAGCCGAAGAGAGTATAAGATGAGTCAGAAATTCGAATTCTATCCCTTTAGCGAAGGGATGCGTGTCCAAATGAAGAAACTGCATCCTTGCGGCGGTGATCTCTGGGTGATCCTGCGCGTCGGCGCCGAGGTGAAGCTACAGTGTGAGCGTTGCAAGCATACGCTTGCTCTGCCGCGCCGTAAACTCGAGCAGGCTTGTAAGCAGGTCCTACCGCCTCCCGGTGCCTTGTAGCGACTTATCCAGTATAGCCCAAGGACAAATGATAGATGACAAGGATGGTAGAACCGGAGATGGATACGAAACACGAACAGATAATCAATCGCTTCGACGAGATTGAGGCGAAATTACAAGATCCCGAGATCTTCTCGGATAATCAGAATTATACGAAATTGGTCAAGGAGCACGCTTCTCTCCAAGCAGTGGTCGACTGCATCCGCTTGGTTAGTGACCTGCATGACGAACTGGACCAAGCTCTCATGATGCGAGACGAGAGCGGTCAGGATCCGGAGATGAAGGCTCTGATTGAAGAGGAAATCGATTCGCTCGAGGAGCGCTTGGAAGTCTCGGAAGCAGAGCTGCACGAGCACCTGAGGCCGAAGGATCCAAATGATGATAAGAACGTCATCATGGAGATCCGTGGCGGTGTAGGCGGCGATGAGGCCGCCTTGTTCGCGGCAGAGCTCTACGGGATGTATCAGGCATATTGCGCCGAGCATGGCTATACTTGCGAATTGATCGATATACAAGAGACGGAACTTGGCGGTATCAAGGAGGTCACCTTCTTGGTGCAGGGACACGGCGCCTACAGTCGCCTGAAGTATGAAGCGGGCGGGCATCGTGTACAGCGGGTGCCGGTCACCGAGTCAGGTGGACGAATCCATACCTCTGCCGTTACGGTGGTTGTTATGCCGGAGGCCGAAGAGGTCGATATCCAGATCGATCCCAAGGACTTGCGAATCGATACATATCGTGCATCGGGTGCAGGCGGACAGCACGTCAACAAAACGAGTTCTGCGATTCGTATCACGCACGAGCCGACCGGTGTGGTCGTAACTTGTCAAGACGAGCGCTCACAGCACAAGAACAAGGATAAAGCGATGAAGGTGCTGCGCGCCAGGCTCTATGAGATGCAGCAAGAAGCACTCGAGAGTTCGGTCGCAAGCGAGCGCAAGGTCCAGGTAGGCTCAGGTGACCGCAGCTCCAGAATCCGTACTTATAACTTCCCGCAAGATCGCGTGACGGATCACCGTATCGGTCTTAGCGTCTATAAATTAGACGAAATCCTCAGTGGTGGCGTCGATCACCTGATTGTACCGCTGATGGAGGCAGATCGTGCAGATGAGCTCGGTCAGGGAGGTAGCGACGACGATGACTAGGGAGTCCGGGGATGCCTACCGCTTCGGTCAGGGCATAGAGGGGACGAAGGATACCAAGCGTATTGATGTCAGTGATATCGTCGACCCCGATGTCTTAGACCTTAGGCTAAGTGATGCTGCAAGAAGTCTCGCCAAGGGCGGTTTGGTTGCGTTCCCGACGGAGACCGTGTACGGGCTCGGTGCCGATGCGACCAATCCGGAGGCAGTGGCGAGGATCTATGAGGCCAAGGGACGACCAAGCGACAACCCCATGATCGTTCATGTCTCCGATGTAGAGCAGATACTTCCCCTGATTGCCGAGTGGCCGGACGTGGCGAAACGGCTTGCCGCGCGATTCATGCCGGGACCGCTAACGCTTGTTTTGAAGCGCTCCGATAAGATTCCTGATGTAGTGAGCGCCGGCCTCGATACGGTCGGGATCCGTATGCCGGAGAATACGGTCGCCAGGCACTTAATCCGTATGGCAGCTGTCCCCGTTGCCGCACCATCTGCGAATCGATCCGGTAGGCCAAGCCCTACGCTTGCCGCCCATGTTTGGCAGGATATGGAGGGACGAATCGATTATATCGTCGATGGTGGCCAGACCTCTGTGGGCGTGGAATCAACGGTCTTAGATGTCAGTTCGCATCGAGGCCCGCGCATCTTGCGCCCCGGAGCCGTAACCTATGAAGATCTCTTGTCCTTCTTGACGGCAGAAGGGTTCATCCAAACCGAAGCCGATCGCTCGTGGCTCTTAGGTAGCAGTAGCAGACAGCAGCTTGCTTCTGGTGAGGCACCGCCGTCACCCGGTATGAAGTATCGTCACTACGCCCCGAAGGCGACCGTCTATATTCTGTCCGGCGACCACTTGGCTTCTTGGCAAGCGCTTCGAAGCGTTAGAGAGGGGAAGAAGACAGGTCTCTTCGTAAGCGAAGATTTCCTATTAAATGCGGAGGTGGATTCGTCCGTTCTTGTTCACTGTTTTGGCAGAAGAAGTGATGCAAACACGGCGGCACATGACCTGTTTACGGCCCTGCGCGACTTCGATACAGAGGGTTGCGAACTGATCTTGGTCGAGGCGCTAGATGAACAAGGCGTCGGTAGAGCCTATATGAATCGCCTGCGCAAAGCAGCCAGTTATCTGGTTGAAT
>CAZLEA010000074.1:0-5976 GCA_964558445.1 uncultured Oscillospiraceae bacterium
ACAAGCAACCAATCTTCGCCGTTTGCGGCGCGAAACAGAGCGGATTGATTCCGCAGCATCGTGATACCGCGCTCCTCGAGTTCATCACGCGTCAATACGCTGTCGTGATTGCCCCAGACACCATAGAAGGGGATGCCCTCGGCAAGTAGCGCGGCTGCGATCATCTCGAGGTAGGAGAGAGCAAATTCCTTATCCTTCTCCGTCGAACAGAGGTCACCGCCGAACAACACAAGCTCCGGTTTCACATGGCGTATGCTGTTGATCAGGATCTGCAGCGGTACGCGCATATGGCCGGCATGGAGGTCAGAGAAGAAGACCACTCGGGGGCCCGTCTGCGGCTTCGCTTGAGGGAAGGCGGAGAGCGCCTGCTTCGTCGCAGGAAACTCTCTTCTCGCTGCTTCGGATCCACCGCTACCGGATAGATTGAAGTAGCTGACAGATAGACGCCGAATCTCGATCATGGACCAGATCAAGAGAAACAGACCAAGCAAGAGGATGGCTGCTCCGATGACCAGGAGCACGATCTCAACCTTGGACATACAGAGCGCCTCCGATATAGACGGAATCGATGGACAGATCGTCGTTTACGATAACGAGGTCTGCATGCTTGCCCGCGCTGATGCTGCCCAAGGTCTCGTTCTCACCGATCAGGGTTGCCGGGTTCAAGCTGAGCATACGCACGACGTCCGCTTCGGGGATACCAAACGATACGGCGTTCACGAGGCAATTATGAAGATTGGTCGTGCTACCTGCGATCTTGTTATCAGGCGACAAGGCGTTACCGTCTTGGACGCGCATCTGCTGGCCGCCCAGGTCGTATTCGCCATCCGGTAGACCGGCTGCACGCATGGCGTCGGAGATAAGAATTAAACGATCCTTACCAAACATGCGGTAAGCGCTGTAAACGACGGCAGGGTGGACGTGATGCCCGTCTGCGATGAGTTCTGCATAGATGCCTGCTTCGACGGCAGCAGGGATGACCCCGGGTGCTCGGTGGTGGATCGGCGTCATGGCATTAAAGGTATGTGTCAGGCTCTTCGCCCCTCGGTGAATTGCTTCCTTCGTGGTCTCATAGTCTGCGGCCGTGTGACCGATTGAGCAGACGACCTCGTCGCCGAGCTCTTCGATGAAGTCCAACGCGCCTTCGGTTTCGGGGGCGATCGTTACAATCTTGACCTTACCAAGTTCCATGTAGCGACGAATCTCCGAGATAGAAGGCTTGCGCACCTGATCTTCGCGATGGGCACCGCGCACCAAGACATTTAGGAACGGACCCTCCATATTGAAGCCGAGCATCTTCGCACCGCTAAGTTCCGGCTTCAAGGCAAACGCCTTGACCAGCTCTTCTGCAGGTGTAGTCATCGTGGTAGGTAGGAATGAGGTGACGCCCTTGGTCGCAAGATAACGGCTCATCTTCTCCATACCGGCTTCGTCTGCGTCCATCGTATCGGCTCCGTTTGAACCGTGGATATGGATGTCGATGAAACCCGGCAGAATCTTCTTACCTGTCAAGTCTACTTCCTTCGCACCCTCCACCTTGGTGCCGCGCGGTAAGACGGCCTTGATCGTCTTGCCCTCTAGTTCCAGATCGGCCTCAATCAGGTCGAAGTCTTCGTTATACAATCTTGCATTTCGTAGAATCATCTAAGTTAATCCTCCTCGTCTAGGCTTGTTTCATCTGCCTATACGTCCTTCTAAGTCCCCTAATTATATCAGTGATTCTTTGGCAAGAAATGTTCTTGTATCACCAAAACACACAAGCTGTGATAAAGTAGGATGAAGAAAGATTGAGAGTCGGGCCTAGCCGCCCGCGCTCCCGGAGGTACTTATGGCTAAAACAGAATTTTCTTACGAGATTGTCAAACACATCGGTGTGCTGAGCACCAACAAGTCGAAGTGGAATCGCGAGATCAACGTCGTGCGCTGGAATAACGGTAAGCCGAAGATCGATATTCGTGACTGGGCACCCGAGCATGCCAAGATGTCCAAGGGCATCTCGCTGACCGGCGAGGAGATCGCCGTGCTCAAGGAGATCTTGGAGGAATTGGACCCCTACGAGTTCGAGGAATAAGCATGAGCGAGATTAGTGCCGAGACAAGGGCCAGAGTAGAAGAGCTGCAAAAGACGATTGCGGTCCATGCACACGCCTATTACGACTTGGACCGGCCGACGATAGACGATCATAGCTACGATCTCTTGATGCAAGAGCTCAAGGATCTGGAGGGTTTATACCCCGAGCTGATTACCGCCGATTCGCCGACCCAAGTGGTCGGCGGCGCGGTACGCCAAGATATGGCCAAGGTCGTTCACGATGTGCCGATGCAGAGCCTGCAAGACTACTTCGAAGAAGCGGATATGAGAGCCTTTGTCACGCGTATGAGGCAGGCTACACAAGAAGCCGGCGCACAAGAGCTTGCGCGCTTCTCGGTTGAGCAGAAGATCGACGGTTTGTCTCTATCGCTTGAATATCAAGATGGCAAGCTGTTTCGTGCATCGACTCGCGGCGACGGTCTCTTGGGCGAGGACGTCACCGCGAACGTTCGCACGATCAAGGATGTACCGCATACGTTGACGGAAGCCGTGCCCTATCTAGAGGTGCGCGGTGAAGTCTATATGACAGAAGAGAGCTTCAGACGAAACAACGAGGCGGCTGAGATCCTGGGGGAACAGACCTTCGTCAATCCGCGCAACGCGGCGGCAGGTTCGCTTCGTCAATTGGATCCCAAGATTACGGCATCGCGTAATCTGAATCTGTTTGTCTTCAATATCCAACAAGTAGAAGGGAAGACGCTTAGCAGCCATGTCGAGAGCCTAGTTTGGCTTCGTTCACTCGGCTTGCCGGTGATTCCGCTTGCCCCGAACTTGCCACTACAAACCGAAGATGAGGTCTGGGAGGCGATACAAGCGATCGAGTCAACGAGACCGAATCTGCCCTACGAGATTGATGGCGCGGTGGTGAAGGTGGATCAACTGGAGCTTCGTGCTCTACTCGGTCAAACAAGCAAGGTACCGCGTTGGGCCGCCGCCTTCAAGTACAAGCCCGAACAAGCCGAGACCGTCATCTCGGACATCACGGTTCAAGTCGGTCGAACGGGCAAGATCACGCCGCTTGCGATCCTGGAGCCTGTGTTCGTCGACGGATCCACGATCTCTCGCGCCACGCTACACAACGAGGATTATATCCGCGAGAAGGATATACGAGTCGGCGATACAGTCGTGATCGAGAAGGCAGGCGATGTTATCCCTGCCGTCGTTCGCGTGAATCTCACCTTGCGTCCTGAAGACGCCGAGGTGTATCGGATGCCGCATACTTGTCCCGCTTGCGAGTCCGAGCTCATCCGAGAAGCAGGCGAAGCCGCTACCTTCTGCAGTAACGCGAACTGTCCGGCTCAGGCGGAGCGACGTATGATACACTTCGCGTCACGTGCTTGTATGGATATACGCGGCCTCGGCGAGGGTATGGTCCGTCGCTTGATGGATGCGAAGCTGCTTCGTAATATCGTCGATATCTATAAGCTCGATACAGAGCGCGATCAGCTGGTCTCTCTGCCGGGTCTCAAGGACAAGTCGGTCGACAATCTGCTTCGGGCGATCGAAGCATCCAAGACCATGCCGCTGCAGCGCTTCATCGCAGCTCTCGGCATCCGTCATATCGGTGTCCAGGCAGCCAGGCAGATGGCCTCTGCACTACCGGATATTCGCCGGATACTGGAGACAGACGTCGCTACGTTCGCCTCCTTACCGGACTTCGGATTGATTACCGCCCAAGCAGCCTACGACTTCTTCCACAACGAACAGAATCGCGAGATGATCGAAGCTCTCCTAGCGCTTGGCGTACGTGCTGCGGATGAAGTACCGGAAGAGGAAGCGCTTGTAGCCGTAGATTCACCCTATGCCGGTAAGACGGTTGTCCTGACGGGCAGCCTCGAGCAGATGACCAGAGATGCCGCAGGCGAGCTCCTTCGCTCCCTAGGTGCAACGGTAACGGGTTCTGTTTCGAAGAAGACCGATATCTTGATCTATGGGGAGAAGGCCGGAAGCAAGCTTACCAAGGCCAGAGAGCTCGGTATCGAATTGCAAGATGAGGCGACATTCATCAGGCAGATCGAATCACTACGCGAGGCAGGCGAGGAGGCTGGCGAATGAGTTACTATTTTGTACTTCGGACACTGCTGGATCTCGCTGTGACCTTCGTGCTCGTCAATCTTCTGGCCAAATCGGCTAGGAGGTTCAAGAAGCAGCGCGTACGCCATGCTTATTTGATGTATCTGCCGACCCTGGTTAGTTTGGTCCTGATTCTGCAGGTCTATTACTTCGTAGCGCCTAAGCTAGTCGATATGGTGCGCTTGGCGAGCGATCAGCCGTCCTTTGCCCAAGTGACGGTCGAGACAGCCGGAGAATTACCCGGTATGCTCCACGATACAAACGGTGAGCGCTATCACTACAATCCCTTCGTTATGAAGGTGCAGCCCGGAGAGCGTTATTCGATTCGCTACTTGCCGAGTAGCGGCTATATTATCAAGGTTGATACGGCGGAGACCGGCGTTACAGTCCCGGACGAGGGGGAGACGAGCAAGTGAGTTTGACAGAAGAAGAGATACTGGCACGAGCCAAGCAGGTGAAGTTCATCGTCTCGGATATGGACGGTACACTATTAGCCAAGGATCACAATATCCCACCGGCCAACTTGCAAGCGGTTCATGCACTGCAAGAACGTGGTATTCGCTTCACGATTGCTACGGGACGTGTGGACTATATGGTTAGCGAATTCACGAGGCAGCTAGATCTCCATGATCCGATCGTTTCCTGTAACGGTGCGCTCGTGAGAAGCTTCTACACGGGTGAGACGCTAGAAGAGAATCTGATTGATCCGAAGAGTGCTCGTGAGCTCTTCTCTTATTTCCACGGTCTTGGCTTCGATGTGTTGGCCTACGAAGAGGATCGCATCTGCCACGATATTGACAGTGTGCGCATCGAATTCTTCCGCCACTATAACGAGCTTGCGAGAATCGGCGGTTCAGAAGAGATCGTCTTGTTTCCGTTTCGCCATGTCGAGGAGACGTATCACGGGGCGAACAAGTATCTGAAGCTCTTCATCTGGCAGCCGGATGAGGCGAAGCTTGAGGCCGCTGCCAAGCATCTGGCCGAGCGCTATCCGGATCTCTACTTCGTTCGCTCTACAGCGGGTTCACTCGATATCACGGCGCGTGGCAGTACGAAGGGGACGGCGGTCCTGGCTCTAGCCGAGCACTACGGTTATCGTCCGGAGGAGATTGCGGTCTTCGGCGATCAAGACAACGATGTTGCGATGTTTGAGGTTGTGGGATTGGCCTTTGCGATGGAGAATGCAAGCCCCAAGGCACTGGCTGCTGCGGATGTCGTGCTGGGTCATCATGATCGCGGCGGTTTCTCTGAGGGAATTAAGCGATATTTCTTAGAATAATCGAGTATAAACCATTGTTTGCGTTCTCTCTTATTTGGCAAAATACAAGCTAAATATAGAGAGGACGTGATTGTATGTTGTCATATGGGCATTCGGAACGAAATGGTCGAGGCATGGCTGCCGAACTCGTGAATCAAGATCAGGCGCAAGCTATCAGTTTCTATGTTGCGGCAAGTGACCGTGCCGTCTTGGCCAAGGTCAGTGATATCCTGAGGGGCCAAGGCTATATCGGCATAGCCGACACATCCGGTCAGATCCGCTATATCGTTGACGGGCGCAGTAACCTATACTCTAGTGCCCATCAGATTCGCAAGATAGCGGAGGCCTCCATGATCGATAAGGGATTGGGCAGGGATACGGATGAGGAGCTCTTGCGACAATCTGTCGAGGCGGTCTTGCATCGCAAGCGTATACCGAAGAATCTCAAGGGGTATCAGCTGCTTCGTTTCATCTTGATTCTGGCGGCCAAGGACGAGACGATTCTGCGCCCCGTGAACAAGATCTTGTATCCGCGAACGGCCGAACACTTCAAG
>CAZLEA010000075.1:0-2679 GCA_964558445.1 uncultured Oscillospiraceae bacterium
GATAATATTTATCAAGGTAAAATAAGTTCATGCAATAAGCCAATTGCAGATGCTGCAATTCAGAATAGGGGTGAGTGAATTATGGAAGCATTGAAACTTATTGGTGTTCTGATCGTTGTCATTGGGTTCATACTCAAGGTCGATACGATCGCAACGGTTGTCATCGCAGGTCTAGCGACCGGCCTGATAGCCGGAATGTCGTTCCCGGAAGTCCTGGAGACACTGGGCAACGCCTTCATCAATAACCGAACAGCAACACTGTTTGTGTTGACACTACCGGTTATCGGACTGCTGGAACGGTATGGCTTGAGAGATAAGGCTATCGATTTCATCAACAAATTCAAATCGGCAACGACCGGCAGAATTCTCTCCTTGTATCAGGGAATCCGTGCACTGGCAGCCGCCTTCTCGCTACGACTCGGTGGTCATCCTCAGTTTATCCGTCCGCTGATTCAGCCGATGGCCGATGCGGCCGCACGCTCGCGTGTCGGAGAACTAGATGAGAAATCCGAAGATGAGATCAAGGGTATGTCGGCGGCGTCGGAGAACTATGGCAACTTCTTTGCTCAGAATTGCTTCATGGGCGCATCCGGTACACTACTGATCGTCGCGACGCTAAACGAGCAGGGCTACCTCGATGTAACAGCGCAGAATATCGCGCTCTGGTCGATTCCGATTGCTGTTATCTCCGTTATTATCGGCACGATCTTCAATATCTGGTTCGATCAGAAGTTGAAGAAGCGGGCAGCGAACAAGAGTGCTACGGCGAACGACACGGATAAGAAGGGGGTATAACGATGAGTGCAGAACAATGGGCATTAGCCTCGAAATGGACAGCAGAATTCTTCTACGCAATTATCGGCCTAATCTTCCTCCTCTTGGGCCTTCGCGCGCTCAAACATTCGGAGGGTTGGAAGAAGTATACCACCTGTGCCTTCTGGGTAATTCTAGCGTTCACCTTCATTGCCGGGCCGCATGTGCCACGCTCAATTACGGGAGCTGCTATAATTGTCCTAGCGATCCTAACGGGAATCAAGGGCGTTCAACCGATGCAACACGATGTGCCGAAGACAGAAGATACGCGTAAACGTGCCGACAAGGTCGGTTACAAGGTATTCATACCGGCGCTGGTACTCGCGCTTGGCGCATTCTTGGTTGCAACCTTGTTGGTCAAACTGGGTGCGAACAACGCAATCGGTATCTCCGCTATTCTCGGCTTGATCGCCGCCTTCATCATCACGAAGGCGAGTCCGAAGACAGCGCTCGATGATGGCCTGCGCTTGATGGATAACGTCAATACGGTCGGTATCCTACCGCAGCTCCTGGCAGCACTCGGCGCCGTGTTCACCGCCGCCGGTGTCGGTACGGTGATTGCCAATTACGTCTCCGTTGTGATCCCCGAGGGGAACCGCTTGATCGCAACAGCTGTATACTGTATCGGTATGGCGCTGTTCACGATTATCATGGGTAACGGCTTCGCGGCGTTCTCCGTCATCACGGTCGGTATCGGTATTCCGTTCCTGATCATGCAGGGAGCAAACCCGATCGTCGTCGGTGCTCTCGGCCTAACTGCAGGTTACTGCGGAACCCTCTTGACACCGATGGCAGCGAACTTCAACATCATGCCGGCGGCTCTGCTCGAGATGAAGAACAAGTACGGCGTCATCAAGGCGCAATCCAGTGTCGCGCTATCGATGCTCGTTATTCACATCGTATTGATGTATTTCCTAGCATTCTAGCCGGCCGAATCTAACGAGGTGATCTTATGAAAATCCTATTAACCGCCTTCGACCCATTTGGCAGCGATGTCGTGAACCCGGCTCTCGAAGCCGTCAAGCTTGTCGACACGAGCCTAGTGGATGCCGAAGTCGTGAAGCTTGAAGTACCGACGATCTTCCACCGATCGATCGAAGTCGTCGCCGAGGCGATGGAGAAGGAGCGTCCGGATGCTGTTCTGGCGATCGGCCAAGCCGGCGGACGATTCAACTTAACGCCGGAGCGTGTCGCGATCAACATGGATGACGCGAGAATCCCGGACAATGCAGGGAAGCAACCGATCGATGTACCCGTCTTCGAAGATGGCGAGGCTGCATATTTCAGCTCGCTGCCGATCAAGGCGATGGTACAAGCCATGCAAGATGCAGGGCTCCCCGCACAGGTCTCGAATACGGCAGGAACCTTCGTTTGTAATCACCTGATGTACGGCATCCTCTATCACATCGATAAGCAGTATCCGGATGTGCGCGGCGGCTTCATGCATGTCCCGTTCATCACGGAGCAAGTTGTTGAGCGTAAGGATACACCGTCCATGGCACTGGCAGACATCGCCAGAGGCATCGAGGTAGCACTTCAGGCTATTGTTGAGAACGAAGATGATCTCAAGATCGAAGGCGGTGCGATATCGTGAGTGAACAGGAAGCAAGTCTCCATGAGCCGAGCGAGGAACATCCGATCTTCGTCTACGGCACCCTGCAAACAGGCTTCCGGAACCATAAGGCTTATCTGGCCGAGTATAGCCGGACGATTCGTCCGGCCAAGGTCCGTCATGCGTCCCTCTGGCACATCGAAGAGGCCGGTTATCCGGTGATCACGGATGGCACGGGTGACGTCTACGGTGAACTCGTCTGGCTGAATAACTTCAAGGAGGCCATCCCCGGGATGGACCTCCTTGAAGATTAT
>CAZLEA010000075.1:2779-5699 GCA_964558445.1 uncultured Oscillospiraceae bacterium
TTATATATCATCTGAGTATGGCTGTCGAACAAGACGATTACATTTCGTTACAAATAGATACATATACAATCCGGATAACTGAGAACAAGTGTTATTATCAGTAGCATGATCTTATCGTAAACACTTGATCGATATATGAGGAGACACGTATGTTTTTGGCTCTACAAGAATTGAAGAAGGAGAAGGCGAGGTTCTTACTGATTATCAGTATATTTGCCTTGATTTCTTATCTGGTTTATTTCCTGACGGGATTAGCGTATGGCCTAGCCGTTGATAACAGGACGGCTGTTGACCAGTGGAATGCCAAGCAGATCGTGCTTGCCAATGGATCGAACAACAACATCTCTTCTTCCATGATCGATCAAGATGTGTTTGCAGAGGATCTAGACGGTGTCGATTACGAGTTTGTGAATCTGTCTAGGAGCGCAGCTTATATCAACGGCAACCAATCGGCAGACAATACGATTGACATCGCCCTGATCGGTATCTATCCGGATTCGGACAAGTTCCCCGAGCTTGCCGAAGGTGAGGCGATAGGTGAGAGTCGTGAAGCGATTGCCTCAATTTCGTTTCGCGAGGAGATGGGCTTAGAGATAGGCGATGAACTGAAACTGTCTATGAACGGTTCTGTCTTCAAGATCGTAGGGTTTACGAAGGACTACAAGTTCAACGTGTCTCCGGTCATCTACACCAGGCTAGAGGAAGCAGCATCTTCTGCCCTGCTATATCGTGCAGTCGACTCGGCTGACGAAGATAGCGATTCAGCACAAGACTCGGATGCCGTCTCGGGGCCAACAGCGAATATACCCGAGCGAGTCTCTGCCGCACTCATCTATTCGGATGACGATCTCTCATATCTCGAGGATTCCTACGATGTCGTCGCCATAAGCGATTTCATCAATGATATTCCGGGTTATTACGCACAGCTACTCACGTTCGGGTTGATGATCGGCTTCCTGATCGTCATCGCATCCATCGTCTTGGGCGTGTTCCTCTATATCATTACGATTCAGAAGAAGCAGACCTTTGGGATTATGAAGATTCAGGGCATATCGAATCTCTACATCGGACGATCCGTCGTCGTACAAACGCTGTTGATCAGCTTAATCGGCGTAGGCGTAGGGCTCCTGCTGACCTATTTGACCGATTTGTTTCTCCCGAAGAGTGTGCCGTTTCGAGAGAACCTACTGTTCTTCGGCGCCATTACCATCATCATGATGGTCACTGCCCAGATCGGTGCTGTGTTCTCGGTGAAGAGTGTGTCGAAGGTTGACCCGCTGAGCGTTATTTAGGAGGCGAACATGGAGATTATGAGATTCGAGAAGGTCTACAAGTCATTTGAAGAGAATGGGGAGAAGATTGAAGCATTCAAAGAAGCGTCATTCTCACTTCATTCCGGCGAGTTGGTGGCGATTGTCGGTCCGTCGGGCTCGGGCAAGTCCACTCTACTGACGATGATGGGCGGACTTCAGAGGCCAAGTGGCGGAACGATTACGTTTGATGGTCGGAATCTATCCGAGATGGATGAGACCAAGCGAAACAAGCTTCGCTTCGATGAGATCGGCTTCATCCTGCAGACCTCGAACCTGGTACCGTATCTGACGATAGATCAGCAGTTTGAGTTGGTCGATAAGTTTGCCGGGAGGAAGATGGACAAGGCTAGGACAAACGAGATTCTGGAGAATCTGGGAATAGCCAAGCGGAAGAATCAATACCCGGGTGATATCTCCGGTGGTGAGAGGCAGAGAGCGGCGATTGCGAGGGCTCTCTACACGGAGCCTAGGCTCTTGTTGGCCGATGAACCAACGGCTTCCCTGGACGCCAAGAAGGCCACCGAGGTGATGGAGATACTGCGGGACGCCACGAACGGTGACAAGAGGACAACGGTGATCGTGACCCATGATGTTCGGCTACTGAGCTACTGTGATAGGGTGTTCAGCGTGATTGATGGGGTGTTGGAGGAGAAGGAAGTGGAATAACCCATCTGTTAGAGATTCCTTCGGTGGTTTAGTTGTCCAAAGGATGCTATATATCCCAATATCATTTATACTAGATAGAAACCGCCGCTAAGCCTATCCATCGGATCGTGCTTAACAGGATGCATAAGGAGAAGTGAATATGTCTTATATCCCCGCATTATATGCGACCGCCAAATCAGGTGTGAGCCTGCCTGTAATTCTATTACTCGTAGCAGTGGCAGCCGTTGTAATCTTTTTCGTTGTCCGTAGTGTTAAGGGCAGAGAGAAAGCTGCAGAGGAAGAGGCCTATCCGCAGACGACTTCTGTTCGCACGAACATCCAATCCGCTACACCGACAAGCAGCAAGCAAGAGGACGATAAGTAAGACTTATTAAGCCGGATGCGATTGATGTGTTACAAACAAATGGCGTTACCTGACGAATCGGGTAACGCCATTTGTTATGCTTGATTCGCCTGTCTATCGCTTCACATACTTCGCAAATATGTAGATGCGACCGACTCCGTCGATGGTACACTCCAGTTCGTGCCCGTTGACCGGTTCGTCCAGTACACGGATGTTCTTCGCCTTGGACCCTCGCTTAATCACCTTCGAACCATCCAACCTGATGTCTTGTGTAACCGTTAGGCTGTTACCATTCTCGATGGGGTTCCCGTTGGCGTCTCGTACGACCGCGGCTTCTTCTGCCGCCTTGTGGTCTGCTTCGGTGAATTGATGCCAACACTCGGGACAGGTATAGAGACTCCCATCAAAATAGACTTGATCTCCTTGGCACTCGGGACAGATACTAAAATCGCTCATGTCATCTCCTTCAAGTTTGTTCTTGTATTAGTATAGCATGAGGGTGTAGTCGATCCTGCTAGCATCAGCTCGCCCTTGTCGCTTCTTCCGACGAATTCGCTGCAATCAGAATAGCGATTCGACTCGCGGATGTAAACCGATT
>CAZLEA010000076.1:0-5502 GCA_964558445.1 uncultured Oscillospiraceae bacterium
AAAAAACGTGTGTTATTTCGATTTCTGTGCTCATAATTATGGATGTCCCAAACTCATGATTTGTGATTACTATACAATCATTGTTGTAGGCTGTCAACATATTGCGAATAGAGATAGAAACAAGTTAAACAGTAATGGTCAAGTTGACGGAGTGAGAACGGACATTTTTAATTTTAGCTTAATTGCTTGAAATAATGACCAAAATACGAATAGTTGACTAATTAACAATAGTTCAAGCAATAATCCTCAATAAATGGATGATTTATCGATACATGCCTCAATCTCCTCTGTCCTATACTGAAGACAAGTATGAGTATTCGTCATATCGATGTATGAGAGGAGATCGACATGTTCCAAGTCAGAGTCTGGACAGAAGAGATGATCCTGCCCACCTATGAGGCCGGTCCCGCCGAGAAGAATCCCATGTTCCTGGAGAAGCGAGTCTACCAGGGCAGCTCGGGTAAGGTCTATCCCTACCCCATCACCGAAGTCATCAGCGACCTTCGGGTCGATCGCAATTATACGGTTGTTCATCTTGAGAACCGCTATCTGAAGGTGACGGTCTTGCCGGAGCTTGGTGGTCGCATCCAGCGTGCCATAGATAAGACGAACAATTACGACTTCGTCTACTACAATCAAGTCATCAAGCCGGCACTGGTCGGGCTCACCGGCCCCTGGGTCTCCGGCGGTATCGAGTTCAACTGGCCGCAGCATCATCGACCGAGTACGTTTCTGCCGCTTAATTTCAAGCTCGAAGAAGAAGCGGACGGATCCGCCTCGGTCGTCATCCACGACGTCGATCGGATGAACGGCTCCGAATCCAAGCTTCGTATCGCCCTACACCCGGACAAGGCTTATATTGAGCTAACCGCAGATCTCTATAACTGTACGGCTCTGCCTCAGACCTTCCTCTGGTGGGCAAATCCCGCTGTGCCTGTAGGCGATCACACGCAGTCGATCTTCCCGCCGGATGTGCACTTCGTACTCGACCATGGCAAGCGTGACGTGTCTCGCTTCCCCATCTCTCGCAGCACCTACTACAAGAAGGATTACAGTGAGGGTGTGGACATCTCTTATTACAAGAATATTCCGGTGCCGACCTCTTACATGGTCGAACACTCGGACTACGACTTCATCGGTAACTACGATCATAAACTACAGGCGGGCTTGCTGCATGTGGCGGACCATCATATCTCTCCTGGCAAAAAGCAATGGACCTGGGGCCACGGCGATTTCGGCCAAGCATGGGATCGAAACCTGACTGACGAGGACGGCCCGTACATCGAGCTCATGACCGGTGTCTACACAGATAATCAACCGGACTTCGCCTGGTTGAAGCCGTTTGAATCCAAACAATTCAAGCAGTACTTCATGCCCTACAAGGACGTGGGCGTCGTGAAGAACGCCTCGGTCGATGCCGCGATCGGTGTCGCCTTCGATAACGACTTGAAGGCTTTAGACTTGAGGGCTTACGCATCTAGCGAATTCGAATCCGTGCAGCTTCTTGTCAGAACAGATAACGAAGTCTTGTTTGAGGATGAATTCGCCTTGTCACCGACCAAGACCTACAAGCACACCGTAGACGCGAGATCGCTCGGCTTGGACGCCTTCAGCCCCACAGAGACAATGGTAGAGCTCTACGATGAGGATCGTCTACTCGTCTCTTATCAAGAAGAACCCGAGCAGATTCTGGCCATGCCCGATCCGGCCAAGGAACCGGAGCTGCCCGCAGACGTATTAACCAATGAGGATCTGCTCTTCATCGGCCGCCACTTGGAACAGGTTCGCCACGCGAGAGTGCGCCCCGATGCATACTATCTGGAAGGCTTGAAGCGAGACCCCGAAGACAGCCGTATCAACACAGCGTATGGCACGCTGTTACTGCGTCGTGGCTTGCTAGAAGAAGCCAAGACCTGCTTCGATCGTGCCATCACACGTGTCACGAAGTGGAACCTGAATCCATATAACAGCGAAGCATACGAGGGCCTCGGCCTCAGCCTCTTCTATATGGGACGCCAAGATGAAGCGTACGATGCCTTCTACAAGGCGGCCTGGACTGCCGAATCCCAGCACACGGCCTTCTACTACCTCGCCGCGATCGATAGCAAGCGAGGCCGCTTCGAACAAGCCCTGGAGCATATCGATGCATCGCTCGATCGTCAGAGGAAGAGCCGGAAGGCGCTTGGACTTCGCGCCTACATCCTACGCAAACTCGGGCGATCGGACGCTGCCAAGCAGCAAGTCGCATCGAACCTTACGCAAGATCCCTTCGATTTCGTCTCTATGCTTGAACTAGAACTTGCGGATGGCGATCATGCCACAGTGCAGACGGGGCATAGCGATCAGACATATTTGCTTGCTGCGCGCGACTACGCCGAGTTCGGCGCCTACCCTGAAGCGGTCGATCTGCTACAACTCTGCAGCCACAGAACACCCTTGATTGCATACTATGAGGCGTACTATCGAAGCTTGCTCGGCGAGGATTCCCTAGACATATTGATCGAAGCCGAAGCGATCGATCCGGCCTACTGCTTCCCGAATGCGCTTGAGGATATTCCGGTCTTGCGCTTCGCGATCGAGGCTGCCGATGGGGCGAAGGCGAAGTATTATCTTGGTAATCTCCTCTATGATCGTTTCCGCTGGGAAGAGGCGGAGGCACTCTGGGAGGCTTCGTATGCAGCGGATCCGAGCTTCCCGACCGTGGCGAGGAATCTGTCGCAGCTCTATGCGAACAAGCGCGGCGATATGGTGCGTGCACGAGAGATGATCGAGGCTGCCTTCAACCAAGACCGTACGGACGTCCGCGTCTTCATGGAGCGAGACCAACTCTACCGCCGCATCGGCCTCTCGTTTGACGAGAGACTTCGCCTTATGGAAGAAGCGCCGGAGCTCCTGCCTCTTCGTGATCCGCTCTACGTCGAATACATCACGATGCTGAACATGGTCGGTCGCTATGAGGACGCATATGAGGCGATTCGAACACATCGTTTCCATCCATGGGAAGGCGGCGAGGGTAAGATTACGGAGCAGTATGAGTATGCGTTGATGTGCTTGGCAGATAGAGCCGTGACAGAAGGACGAAGCGAACAAGCCGAAGCCTACCTCAGCGAAGCACTCTTGTACCCGGAGAATCTCGGAGAGGGTAAGCTCGAAGGAACCAAGGATAATCAGCTCTATTACAAACTTGGCTGCTTGGCAGAAGATCAAGGGTCAAGGAAGACAGCCGAAGACTATTTCCGCAAGGCAACGCTTGGTAGCAGCGAGATCTCGCCTGCGATGTACTACAACGATCAGCCGGTCGATACAATCTTGTATCAGGGCCTCTCGCATGCGAAGCTTGGCGAGTCGAGACGCGCCAAACAACTCTTCAGTTATCTAATCGACACGGGAGAGCAGCGTTTAGATGCACAGGTGAAACCGGACTTCTTCGCTGTCTCTCTGCCCGAGATGACCGTCTACGAAGATGACGAACAAGCGATGCATCGGGCGAATTGCTACTATATGATGGCGCTCGGCTATCTGGGACTAGAAGATGATACCCGTGCCAAGCGCTTCCTGGATGAGGCTCTGCGTGAGAACAAGACACACAGACAGGCCACGCTCTATCGCCGTGCTATGAACTAGAGGCGAACTGACGATATTGCCCCGGAGTGATGCCGATCTGCTGCTTGAAGCGGTGGTTGAAGACGCTCTCGGAGGTGAAACCGGTAGAGAAGCATATCTCTTTGATGGAGAGATTGGAATTGATCAGTAGATACTTCGCCGCGTTCAGGCGCGTGTGAATCAGATATTGGTAAGGAGTGATGCCCGCCGCCCGTTTGAAACTACGTATGAAATGATAGGTGCTCATGCCCGCGCTCACTGCAAGCTCGTCCACTGTGAGGGGCAGGTGGAAGTTGTCGTTCATGTACATCATGCTCACTTCGGCCATATCCGCCTGCAACGTCAATTGATTCTGCCCGTTCTCGGTCATGTTCGTCCCGGATCCGTGTAGGAAGAAGGAGGTCAAGATATCATAGATATACTTGGACATCATCGCCTCGCGCACGACATGCCCGTTGTTGAAGGTGCGGAAGATCAGATCTAGCTTCGCGAGAATCGGATAGCCGTTGTCGAGGGAGAAGATGTTGCCGTGGCGTTCCACAATACTAGTATAGTAAGCCCGGGCCTGCGCCCCATCGAAGTGCAGCCATAAGCAAGACCAGCCCTCCAGTGCCCGATACCCGTGCTCTTCGTAGCAGTCGATGAAGAGGAAGTCGCCCGCCTTGGCCACTTGTGTACGACCGTTATACGTGAGCTCCATGGAGCCGCTCTCGATGTACATCAGGAGGAAGCTGTCGTAGGACTTGCGAAATAACCGATAGTTTGGACTGTAGAAGAAGCGCCCCGTATAGAGCGGATAGAAGAACAGGTCTCTGGCCGTCTGACTGGGTGTATAGACATAATAATCGGATTGCTCGAGGACACCGGCTTCACGTGACTTCATAAGCGTACCTCCGTTTCGAACGATCAAATGCGTTTCGAATTAAGCTAATTGTATCCAATGAGATAGAAAGGATCAAACATGAGATTAGTCAGTATTGCCGGCAGATGGCAAGTCACGATCGACGATGGGAAGATCTATGAGGCAGATTTCCCGGGATCACTAGACGAGAATCGTATCGGCTACCCGGACGACGGGAGTAATCAGTGGAAGGGAACGGGTGAAGATAGCCTCGCCGCACAGGGCGGAGGCGTCATCAATACACGCTTCACACGTCACTATACTTACGAAGGGCCGGCGAGAATCAGTCGGACGATTGAGATTTGTAAGGAGGAGGGCGAGCAGGTATATCTTGAGGTCGAGCGCTCGCGTAAGCTTAGCCTCTATATCGATGGGCAGGCGTATCCTTCGATGGAAGCGGCCTCTATCTGTGCGCCCTATCGTTTCGATCTTGGCGATCTGCCAAACGGCCTGCATGAGATCACGCTCGTAGCGGATAACAGCTACCCCGATTGGCCGCGCGATGCCATTGTGTTCTCGTCTGCCGCAACCGATGAGACACAGACGAACTGGAACGGTCTGCTCGGTTACATGCAGCTACGCTATGTACCCGCGACATCGATAGATTGGATCGGCCTGTATCCAGAGGGGGACAGGCTAACGGCGCAAATCGATTTGCGAAGCAAAAAGCCCTTCCGAGGACGCTTGCGACTGGAATCCGCAGCGCTCGAAGAGCCATTTGTTCAAGCTATCGACCTGGATGCAGGGCTTACGAGACTGGAAGCCAAGTCGCTACCACTTGATCCGCAGGCCTCGCGCTGGGATGAGGGGCGTGGCCACCTGCAGACCGTACATGCCGTGCTGGAAGACAGCGAGGGGCAAATCGTGATGGAGCAAGAAACAAGCTTCGGTATCAGAGACTTCAAGACCGATGCACACGGGCGCCTCGCGATCAACGGACGCGGGATCTTCGTGCGCAGCGAGACCAACTGCGCGACCTTCCCTAAGACCGGCTACCC
>CAZLEA010000077.1:0-5397 GCA_964558445.1 uncultured Oscillospiraceae bacterium
GTGTTTACTTCCCACCCAACTGGGCACCCGTCCACTAATCAACTCAAACGATCTATAGATCTCGGTTTCGGCCGGGATCTTTGTCTATCTGAACATGGAGGTTTCACATGCGCCGTGTACTGTTGGCACCCGATTCATATAAGGGAAGCCTGGATGCTCTATCGATTTGTGAGATCATGTCGGAGCGAATCCTGGCTTACTATCCCGAGGCCGATGTGCGCTCCATACCCATGGCAGACGGTGGGGAGGGGACGGTCGATGCTCTCCTCTTGGCGATCGGCGGTGAGAAGATCGTGTGTAGCGTTCAGGATCCCCTGGGTGATGAGATTGAGAGCTACTATGGCGTGCTTCCCGATGGGACGGCTGTGATCGAGATGGCGGCAGCTGCCGGCTTGCCTCTAGTAGAAGGTCGTGAGGATCCGGGTCGGGCATCGACTTATGGTGTGGGGCAGCTCGTCTCCTCTGCGCTGGATCGTGGCTGCAGACAGTTCATCATCGGACTAGGTGGCAGCGCAACAAACGATATGGCTATGGGCCTGGTATCTGCTCTCGGTGCCCGCTTCTTAGATAGAGAGGGTCAGGTATTCGTACCGACGGGCTTCACAATGGAGCAGATTCAAACCATTGACCTCGAGGGATTAGATGAGCGACTTCAAGCTGCGACGTTCACAGTGATGTGTGATATCGATAACCCACTCTATGGGCTAAATGGTGCGGCTTATGTCTTCGCCCCGCAGAAGGGAGCAAGTCCGGAGGACGTCTCGCGTTTGGATCGAAACTTGCGTCATGCGGCGAAATGTATTAGTGAGAGTCTGGAGATAGAGGTTGATACACTCCCGGGCGGAGGTGCGGCAGGCGGTATGGGGGCGGGTTTGTATGCCTTCTTGGGTGCGAAGCTTCGGCAGGGGAGCGAGCTCATCTTGGATCAAGTGGGCTTCGATCAATTACTGGAGACGGCAGATCTTGTCATCACGGGCGAGGGACAAGTCGATTGGCAGACCTTGTCCGGCAAGCTCGTGCTCGGGGTCTCAAGGCGGGCCAGAGAGAAGAGGGTTCCGGTGCTTGTTGTAGCAGGCTCTATTCAGACAGAAGATCAGAGACTCTACGATGCGGGTGTCACGGCGATGCTTAGTATCAATCGCAGGACAGAGAGCTACAGTGAGGCGCGCGGTCGTGTTCGCGAGAATCTTCGGGATACGATGGATAGTATCCTTCGTGTCGGCCGGATCTTCGAAGTTAGGTTAGACTAACCGCCGTGTGGTTCTCTGCTTGTTAATGAATAATTCATCAATTTCTTTATTGACAATTATTATCATTAAGTTATCATATTAGAGGATCAGAAACATCTATATTATTTTAGGAGGCATCTAATATGTCATTAATTGGTAAGACCATTGAATCGTTTACGGCTCATGCCTATCACGGAGATAAGTTCATCGAGGTTTCTTCGGAAGATCTAAAGGGCCACTGGAGCGTTGTCTGCTTCTATCCGGCCGACTTCTCCTTTGTTTGTCCCACAGAGCTCGAAGACCTGCAGAACCAGTATGATGCGCTGAAGAAGCTTGGTGTGGAAGTCTACTCGGTCTCGACCGACACGCACTTCGTTCACAAGGCCTGGCACGATCACTCGGATGCGATCGGTAAGATCGAGTACATCATGATCGGTGACCCCTCGCAGCAGATCACACGCGCATTTGACGTATTGGATGAGGCCTCCGGTCTTGCTCAGCGCGGTACGTTTATCGTCGACCCGGACCTCGTCGTCCAGGCGATGGAAGTCAATGCAGACGGCATCGGCCGCGACGCCAGCACCCTGATCAACAAGGTGAAGGCAGCGCAGTACGTCCGCTCGCATCCCAACGAAGTCTGCCCCGCCAAGTGGCAGGAGGGCACGGATACACTGACCCCAGGTCTTGACCTTGTCGGTAAGATCTAAGGAGGCCAAACGTGCTGGATCAGACAATTAAGCAACAACTGAAGAGCTACTTCGACTTGCTGGAGGGGGACTTGGTCCTCACCACGAGCCTGAGGGCTGACGATGCCAAGTCCAAGGAATTGGATAGCTTCGTCACCGAAGTAGCCGAACTATCGCCGCGAGTCAGCGTACGCTACGAGACGCTAGAGCGCAGCCCGTCCTTCCGCATTGATCGGGCGGATGGGGCGTCGCGCGTGACCTTTGCCGCTATACCTCTCGGTCATGAACTCGAGTCCTTCGTCATCGCAGCCCTGCAGGTAAGCGGACGTGCACCGAAGGCCGATGCGGATCTCCTGAACCGTATCAAGGCGATCGATAAGCCGCTGCACTTCGAGACTTACATGAGCCTGAGCTGCCACATCTGTCCGGATGTCGTGCAGAGCCTGAATCTCATGAGCGTCGTGAACCCGAATATCTCGCACACCACGATCGATGGCGGTATCTACCGAGACGAAGTGGCCGACAAGGATATCATGGCCGTGCCGACCGTCTACCTAGATGGTGCGGAGTGGGCCAGCGGACGCAACAATCTCGAGGATCTGGTGGGTAAGCTTAGCGATCCGTCCGACGAGATTGCGAGCTACTCGACCGAAGCCTATGATGTCCTCGTCATCGGCGGCGGTCCGGCAGGCGTCAGTGCTTCGATCTATGCGGCTCGCAAGGGGATTCGTACCCTTTTGATCGCCGAGCGCATCGGTGGCCAAGTCCTGGAGACCGTCGGTATCGAGAACGTGATCGGCACCACGAAGACAGAAGGAACGAAGCTTGCTGCAAGCTATGCCGCGCATCTGGCGGATTATCCGATCGACAAGATCACGGGTAAGCGAGTCGTCTCCGTCGACCAGACGGACGAGGGCTTCAGCGTGACGCTGGATAACGGCGGCGTACTGAAGAGCAAGACCGTCATCGTGGCCTCCGGTGCCAAGTGGCGTCCGGTGAACGTGCCGGGTGAGATCGAGTTCAAGAACAAGGGCGTCGCGTACTGCCCGCATTGTGACGGACCGCTCTTCGAGAACAAGAAGGTCGCCGTCATCGGTGGCGGTAACTCGGGTGTCGAAGCCGCCTTGGACCTCGCGCAGATCACGGAGCACGTGACGGTGATCGAGTTCCTGCCGCAGCTCAAGGCCGACAAGGTCTTGCAAGAGAAGCTGTTCTTGCAGAAGAACGTGACCGTCGTCATGAACGCTGCGACAGAGGAGATCCATGGCGACACGACCGTGAACGCCCTGACCTATGTCGATCGCGACAGCGGTGAGAAGACGAAGATTGACCTCGCGGGCGTGTTTGTCCAGATCGGCCTCGTGCCGAGTACAGAGTGGCTGAACCTCGCGGTCGAGAAGACTCGCATGGGCGAGATCGTGGTCGACCCGCACAGCCAGAGCTCGATCCCCGGCTTGTTTGCCGCCGGCGATTGCGCGAATACGGCTTACAAGCAGATCGTCATCGCGACCGGATCGGGTGCAACCGCAGCCCTCGGCGCGTTTGATTACCTGATTCGTGAGGGTAAACTCTAAGCGTCATTCATAAGATAAATCGGTTTATGGCTCGGCTTATTGGCGTCGGTAACGGCGGCACGAAGTCGGGCCATATGACTTGACCTCGGCCATGCAAACTTGTACTATGGTGAGCAGATCATAGAAGCGATCGTGACGGGAAGCATTATACGGGAAGGCAGTCCAGAGAGGCGTTGGTAGCTGTGAAGCGCCCTGCACTCCGTTGAAACTCAGCCCTGAGTCGCATCCGTTTAGCCCGCGTTAGAGGCTTATTGAGCGCAGTAGCCTGGCTTGGCTGCTGAATTTGAGTGGTACCGCGGAAGTTTGGCTTTCGTCTCTTGTTGAGGCGGAAGTTTTTTTGTTTGCCAATAATCAGGCGAACGAGCGAACAATCGAAGGAGTAGAATTGGATGAGTACATACGATTACGGCACATTGGATAAGAAGTGGCAGCAGCGCTGGGAGGACAGCGGTGTCTTCCACGCGAAGAACGATTCGGACAAGGAGAAGTTCTATTGTCTGGTCGAGTTCCCGTACCCTTCGGGTGACGGCCTGCACGTCGGCCACCCCAGAAGCTATACGGCGCTCGATATCGTCGCCCGTAAGAAGCGTCTGGAAGGCTATAACGTCTTGTACCCGATGGGTTGGGATGCGTTTGGTTTGCCGACCGAGAATTTTGCGATTAAGCACAAGATGCCACCGGCAGTCGTCACCAAGAAGAACGTGGCCCGTTTCAAGGAGCAGCTGCAGAGCCTCGGTTTCTCCTTCGATTGGAGCCGCGAGATCAATACGACGGACCCCTCCTACTACCGCTGGACCCAATGGATCTTCCTGAAGCTCTTCGAACATGGCTTGGCGTACAAGAAGGAGATGGCGGTCAACTGGTGCCCATCATGTAAGATCGTGCTGGCTAACGAAGAGGTGGTCAACGGCGGTTGCGAACGCTGCGGCGCGCCTGTAGAGCATCGCGTCAAGAGTCAGTGGATGCTGAAGATCACGGCCTATGCCCAGCGTTTGATCGATGATCTCGATCAGGTGAACTTCATCGAGCGCGTGAAGCTGCAGCAGAAGAACTGGATCGGTCGATCCGAGGGTGCGGAGGTCGACTTCAAGTCTACGGCAGGCGATACGCTGACGGTCTATACGACCCGTGCGGATACGCTCTGGGGCGCAACCTATATGGTTATGTCGCCCGAGGCCTCGTTTGTCGAGTCCTGGATCGAGCAGGGCTTGATCCGAAACGTGGAGGCGGTTCGCAGCTACCAGGAGGCAGCCAAGCGTAAGTCCGAGTTTGAGCGTACGGAGATGAACAAGGAGAAGACAGGTGTTCGCCTCTTGGGCGTGGAGGGGATCAATCCCGTCAACGGCGAAGCGTTGCCGATCTTCATCTCGGATTATGTGCTCGCGGGTTACGGTACGGGCGTCATCATGGCGGTGCCGGCGCACGATGAGCGCGACATGGCGTTCGCCAAGCAGTTCGATCTACCGATTCGCGAAGTCCTCGTAGCCGATAACGGTGACGCCGCGCTATCTAGCACAGAGAACGTGACGGTGATCAATTCCGATTACATCAACGGCATGGACGTGAAGACGGCCCAAGAGACCGTAATAGCACGCCTCGAGGCGGAGGGAGTAGCGAAGAAGAAGGTGAACTTCAAGCTTCGTGACTGGGTCTTCAGCCGTCAGCGCTACTGGGGTGAGCCGATTCCGATCGTGATCTGTGACGATTGCGGTTATGTACCGCTTGCCGAGACGGATCTACCGCTGGTACTGCCCGAGGTCCTGAGCTACGAGCCGACGGATACGGGCGAATCGCCTCTGGCCGCGGTCGAGGATTGGGTGAATACGACTTGTCCGTGCTGCGGGAAGCCGGCTAAGCGCGAGACGGATACGATGCCACAGTGGGCAGGCTCGTCTTGGTACTTCCTGC
>CAZLEA010000078.1:0-5270 GCA_964558445.1 uncultured Oscillospiraceae bacterium
ATCTTGATGAATCACGTAATCTGGGACAAGAACTTCACCATACCGAGCTTCGATCGAGAGGATCCTCTGGCGAAGTATCACGTGGCACTGCGTCGCGGTGCGCTAATGCTGGCTCTGGACGATCGTCTGGGTGTGGAAGCCGATGCCGTCGTACCGATTCGAATTGGTGCCGATGATACTATAGAGACGGTAGTCGTTCATACCGGAATTATGGGAAGTGATGGGCAGGTTGTTGAGGGGGAAGAGATGCCCTTTGCATATATAATTAGTGTAGATGTGCCCTTGATTGATGGTCGCTATGTACGCATGACGGACTATGCCTCTGCCGGTAAGCTCTGGACTGAGGAATGTCGGATGGCGGTGTGGATTAGACGGGCTTAACTTGATTGGATCTGTTTGGTTAACTATATTAGATTGAATCAGTTCTCTGCTTACCGTGCTTACCGAAGCTTGCCTACTTGTGATATCCTCAATCTGTAAGCTAGAGAGGGGAGCTAAGATGATCACAATCAAGGACATAGCGAAACGAGCCGGTGTCACGCCGACGACGGTCTCTCGGGTGATCAACAACCGAGGCTATATCAGCGAAGAGACAAGAGCGAAGGTGATGGAGGTCATGCGAGAGCTAAACTACCAACCCAACGAAGTGGCTCGCTCACTGGGGAAGAAGCATACGCATACCGTTGGTCTGATTGTGCCGCATGTGATACATCCGTTCTTCTCCGAATTAATTCACCATCTCGAAGCAGAAGCTACAGCTGAGGGTTATAAGATTCTGCTCTGTAATTCTCGGGATCAGCGCGAACGAGAACTAGAATACATCGACATGTTCATCTCGAATCGGGTATCGGGAATTATCCTTTGTAGTCAGTATCTGGATACCGAGATGTTTAGTGAACTCAACATCCCACTGATCAATCTTGAGCGCGAAGACCTATCTAGTGCCATCAGTATCCAATCTGATAACTATCTGGGCGGCCAATTGGCGGCTCGACACCTCATCGAAACAGGGGCTAAGCAGTTACTGCATATCGGAGGTGAGGTCCGTAGAGATGTGCCGGCAAGTCGTCGTTGGGATGGCTTCAAGGATGTTTGTGCAGAACATGGTGTGGCTTGCGAACTGTATATCACAGATCTCGAAGCATATCAATCGATGGAATACTACGAGCTCATCCGTAGTGTCCTTGAAGCTCGGCCGAGGGTCGATGGTATCTTCACCAGCAGTGATCTCATCGCGGCTCAAATCATACAAGTTTGTGCAGAGAAGGGGATAACAGTCCCCGGAGACATCGCCGTCGTCGGTTATGATGACACCTTCTTGGCGCGCTTGACCACACCAACTATCACTACGATACATCAGGAAATCCCTGAGATGGCGAGGTTAGCGATCGATTGCATCCTGGCTTCGCAGAAGGGTGAAGTGACTGAAACCAAGTATGTTCTGCCTGTCACACTAGTCAAACGATCCTCCACGAAATAATTGAACTTGTACGCTTGCCTAAACAGAGTTCGGAGATTTGAGCATAATTAGATCGAATTGAATCCTTGATCTGTGCCATCTTCATATGTTATCGGTTGACATACGAAGGTGGCACGTTTATACTCAGGATATATTCATGAGAATGCTATGTGCATCGTGTACATAAGGAGGAAGATTGAATGAAACAATGGAAGAGAATCGCATCAGCGGTACTGGCGTCACTGCTAATCATCGGTACGGCTGCTTGCGGAACAAGCGGAGGGAGCAAGGGCTCCGAGAATCAAGGATCCGGCGCAGGCTATGACCTCTACATCTTCAACACCAAGGGTGAGAACGCTGATGCGATGGACGCAGCGGCCAAGGCCTTCGGTGAAGAGTTCGACGTGACCGTCAAGGTCTTCTCGCTCGGCTCCGGTACGAGCAGCGAGGATACACTACGCACCGAGATGAACTCGAAGAACAAGCCCGGCATCTTCTCCATCATGAACGCACAAGCCTTGGTCGAGTGGACCGAGGGTGGCTTCGCGATGGACCTGTCGAAGGCGAAGACCGAAGACTTCAAGAAGCTCGTTAGTGAGATTCCCGAGAGCTTCAATCTGACAGACGGTACGGCGAACTACGGCATTCCCTACAATGTCGAGGGCTACGGCTACATCGTCGACACCCGCATGATCGACGACCTCTTCGGATCAGACAATACGGATAGCTTCGTCAAGGCGTTCCAGACCGCAAGCTACGATGAGTTCGAAGCGCTGGTGCATGCTCTGGCAGCATACATCGAAGACGGTACAGTCGGTAGCGTGACGCTCAGCGGTACAAGCTTCGACTTCCAAGCGGAGAAGACGGATCGCACAAACGGTCTCGAGGGTGTGTTCTCTGTCGCCGGTTCCGAGAAGTGGACCTATGGCGATCACTTCGTCAACATCGCGATCGATGCGATCTTCCGTGACTCGAAGGCGGCATCGGAAGCAACTCTAGAGCAACTCGAAGCCGGTAAGGGCGCGGTCAAGGCATATGCCAAGGCGCTCGATCTGAAGACCAGTAATGCGACGACCGACCGCGGTCCGGACCTCATCAATGCGACGTCGAATGGTTATGATCCGTCTGTCGCGACCTTTGCTAATGGGAAGGCCGTCTTCCTCAAACAAGGTAACTGGGCGTACGAGAACATCAAGAAGGCGAACAGCGATATTGTTGATACGCTAACCTTCTTACCTGTCAAGATGCCGTTCACGCAGGGCGACATCACAGCCGATGGCCAGACCGTGCAGCATATGCTCGAGTCGATTCCGGTCTTCGTGCCGAACTACTATGCGATCAATGATAAGGTGAGCGATGCCGAGAAGGAGCTAGCCGAGAAGTTCTTGGTCTGGTTGAATACCTCCGAGGCGGGACAGAAGTTCATCGTCGAGGACATGGCGTTCATCCCGTATAACGCGGATCCGGCGACGACCTCTGCCGGTTACAGCCTGGGTGATTCGATCATCGAATACATCGCGGCAGACAGAACCCTGACCAATGCTTACGCGGGTGCACCGTCGAACTGGTCCGGTGATACGTTTGGTCAGTACCTGATGGAGAACTACATCAACAAGGCAGAATGGGCCGATAACGCTTACGATGACATCGCAGATTACTTCGTGTCAAGCTGGGCGGAGATGGCTAATCTGAAATAACTAAGTCTAAGGGAGGCTGCATGGGAGTCTCGGTCGATTATGGCCTAAGTCTCTCGTGTGGCCTCCTTGTACTATACGGATAGGGGTACGGAGGGTCTTATGGACAAGTACTACAGAAAGAAGATACTACCGCTTGCCTTCCCGGCATTGGTCTTGTTTAGTATGGTGATCGTGATCCCCTTCGGGCTAGGTGTTATCTACTCGTTTACGGCGTGGAGAGGCACCTATTTCTCCGGAGGGGATCACTTCTGGGAGGCGTTCGTTGGGTTTGAGAATTATGCCAAGGCCTTCGATTCACAGAGGTTTCGCGACTCGTTTGTCTACACGCTGAAGTTCACGCTGGTCGCAGTAGTTGTGATCAATGTCGTCTCGCTCGGCATCTCGCTGATGCTCTCGAGTGTGAGGAAGGCGGGATCGCTCTATCGAACCGTCTACTTCCTGCCAAATCTGCTCGGCGGCCTCGCGCTCGGTTATATCTGGCAGTTCGTGTTCGAAGTGGTGTTCTCGAAGATCTTGTTCGCCGAGAGTGGCATCGTTTCGATTCCGGCGCTGGTCAATATGACGCAGGATAATACGAAGGCGCTGTTCGCCCTCGTGATCCTCTTCACATGGCAGATGGCAGGCTACATGATGATCATCTACACTGCAGGGCTCAACAACATACCGGCTGATCTGACAGAAGCGGCCTCGATCGATGGAGCAAACGTGTTCCAGCGCTTCCGCCATATCACGGTGCCGATGCTGATGCCGTCGTTTACGATCGTGTTCTTCTTGACCTTATCCAAGTGCTTCATGCTGCTCGATCAGAATATCGCGCTGACAGACGGTAACTTCGGGACAAGGATGCTGGCTATGCAGATTCTGAGGACGACGCGTGACAGCTCGCCGCCGGACTATGGTCTGGCTCAGGCTCAGGCTGTTATCTTCTTCGTCTTGATTGCTGCCGTGACGCTGCTTCAAGTATCGATCACATCGCGTAAGGAGGTGGAGCTATGAAGACGATGGCTAAACCCAGACAAATCGGTCAAGTGGTCTACCATCTGGTGCTCGGAATTGTGGCACTGGGGACACTCGCCCCGCTCGCTCTGCTGCTGATTAACGCGTTTAAGTCGAATAACGAGATTGTCGATTCGCCGGTGGCGCTGCCGAGCATCTGGTCGTTCCAATATATTATCAGTGCGGCGAGTCAGATCAACTTCTTCCGTTCGATCTGGATTACGTTTGTGATCACTTGCTTGTCTGTTGGGCTCCTGGTACTAGTCTCCTCGCTTGCCGCTTGGGTGATGGTGCGGAGCCGTACGAAGTTTGCGACGGGCTTGTATCTGGCGTTTACCGCTGCGATGCTGATTCCGTTCCAATCGCTGATGTATCCGCTGCTCGAGATCTTCGATAAGATTGGGCTTAAGAACGTGCCCGGACTGATTATCATGTACGGTGGTTTCGGGCTGAGTATGTCCGTGTTTTTGTACCATGGGTTTATCAAGAGCGTGCCGCAGTCGCTTGAGGAAGCCGCTATTATTGATGGTGCGAATATCCTGCAAATGTTCTTCCGTATCGTGTTCCCGCTGCTGAAGAATATCACGGTGACCGTGGTTGTGCTGAACAGCATGTGGATCTGGAACGACTACTTGCTGCCGTTCCTTGTGATCGGGAACAGTGAGGGAGTGAAGACATTAACACTGGAGCTGTACTTCGCGAAGCTCACGTCAGGTCAATATGGTAATCCGTGGGAGCTGATCTTCCCGGCTGTGTTCGTGACGATTATCCCGATCGTGGTGCTGTATGTATTCTTGCAGAAGTACATCGTGACCGGTGTTGTGGATGGTGCGGTGAAGCAGTAGAACATGGAAATCAATTGAATCTGAGGTGGAGGTCCGTCCGGGTGTGAAGCCTGGGCGGATCTTGTTGTATGTGGGGAGAAGGGGAGAGAGTGGGTGTGTGGGGGAGGGTATGGGCTTAGCATGGTACCTAATATAATTAGCATATTTGTATATGGGTGAATCTAACAGTATTGAACGATTGAACGGAGAAATCAGACGACGTGAATGCGTCATTCGCAATTATGGACTTGACTCTCCACGATTGTGTTTGGGAAGATTATGGAATAATTCGAT
>CAZLEA010000079.1:0-5125 GCA_964558445.1 uncultured Oscillospiraceae bacterium
AGGGAAGACTTGTCTCTACAACGTCTCGATGATGGCCGACAACCGGACGATCCTGAGCTTCGGTGCAGGAAGCATCACGAAGATCTATCGAGACGGGAAGCTACATCGAGCCCCCAATCTACGCAATATCCTGGAATATCAAACGCGAGTCGAGGAGATGGTCTCGCGCAAACTGCAACTGTCGTAAGGTGCAAACGAAACAGCCGTCTCTTGATATAATGAGAGAAAGATAGTTGGAGGAGCGAGCATGGCAGAAGAGCAGGTCAAGCGTCGGCGTAGGCGCAGGCGGAAGAAGAAACGCGTGCAGCACGAGCGGGCCTATGTCCTGATCGGTATGCCGGGCAGTGGGAAGAGCGCGCTGGGTAAGCGTGTTGCAAGGCTGCTCGGTTGGCCGTTTGTCGATACGGATGATGTGCTCTCGGCGCGCGTCGGTATGACGGTCGGCGAGCTGAGCCAATCTGCATCGAACGAGGAATTCCGTAGGGAAGAAGAGGCAGCAGTGTTATCCGTACCGCCGGGGAGGAAGATCATCGCGACAGGCGGTTCCGTCGTCTACGGGAAGCAAGCGATGCGCTACCTCAAGCAGATCGGCACGGTGATCTATTTGGATCTGCCGCTGTGGCTGTTGGTCCGGCGTATCGGCGATTCGGCTGAGCGGCGCGGTATCATCTTGAAGCCCGGGCAATCGATTGGCGATATCTTCCACGAGCGTAAGGGCTTATATAAGCGCTATGCCGATATCGAGTTCCAAACCTACAGGCTCTCCCCGGGGAAGAGCTCTCGCTTACTTGCCAATGTGATTCGCTTCTTGGAAGACGATGGCAGCCTCTATCAGGAGGCGCTGGAGAAGAAGGCCGGTGATACAGATGGTGGAGAAGATTGAATTAGCCGCGATTATCGATGTCGGATCTAATCGTTTGACGATGAAGATTGCAGAGATATCGGGTCAGCATAAGCCGCGCGTTGTCGAGCAGGTACGAGGTAGCCTCGCACTAGGTGAGGACACGTATACGCTTGGCCGTATTCGCGAGGAGAATATCCGGCGCTGCTGCACGATACTCCATGAATTCAAACAGAAACTGAAGGAATACAAGATCAAACAAGTCAAGGTCGTCGCCACGAGCGCGATTCGCGAAGCCAGTAACCGGGACTATGTGACGATGCGTATCCGGCAGGAGACCGGCTTCGACGTCGTGATCCTCGATAACAGTATGGAGCGCTACTACCATCAAGAGGCGATGACGGAGCGCCTACCACAGTTTCGGGACTTGATCCGAGACGGCGTCATCGTAGTCGATATCGGTGCGGGTTCCGTACAGATCTCATCTTACAATGCCGAAGGCTTGATCTACAGTCATAATCTCTTGCTCGGGGCGCTTCGGGTTCACGAGATGCTGGATCGCTTGCGAGATCGTACCCGTAACTTCACGGCACTGCTGGACGAATACATCGCGGCAGAACTTGGTGATCTGCGCATCCTAGAGGAGGAGCAGACCGCGGCCAAGCACATCATCGTGCTCGGACCCCAGGTGAACTACCTGAAGAAGCTTGCAGGTTTGAAGAAGAGTCATGAGCATATGAATCTCGACCTCTTCGAACAGCTATTAGAGACGCTTCGCGAGGAACCCCCGATCGAGCTTACGACCGCTCATGGTATACCGGCTCATGAGGCAGAGCTGCTGCTACCGGCAGCAACACTGCTCGAGCGTTTCGTGCGTGATTCGGCATCTAGCGAGATCTTGATGCCGCAGGCAGATCTCAGTGACGGCTTGCTTCGTGTCCATATCGGATCGAAGCATCAAGGTAAGGATGACTATAATCACGAACACGACATCATAACGTCAACGCGTCACATCGCCAAGCGGTTTCGCATTGATGAAGCCCATACGAATTTGGTTCAGGCTTATGCGACGACCATCTTCGACGTGCTCGCCAAACGCTACAACATGAACGGGCGACATCGACTCTACCTCGAGTTGGCGACGATACTGCATGCAGTCGGCAAGTATATTCGGATCAATCCTTATGATATGCAGAGCTTCCACATCATACGAAACCTAGACCTGTTCGGTCTTGCAGATCGTGAGCAACTTGTTGTCGCGAGCATCGCTCGTTTCCAGGCACAACAGGGTCTGCCAAGCCTCGGTGATCTCACGGGACTAGAGGGAGAAGAGCGCCTTGTCGTCTTGCAATTAACCGCGATCCTTCGCATCGCGGACGCGCTGGACGCTTCCTACACGCAGAAGATGCCGGTGCTACACGCTAGATTGAAGGACAAATTCTTACAGATCGACATCGATAACAGTATTGATACGACACTGGAGACATCGGTGACTGACGAACGAGCGAAGCTCCTGGCCGATGTATTCGGCTTGTCACTGAATTATAGATATAGGCCTCACGAGTATTTCGTATAGGAGGATTGGGATATGGCTAGGGTGGACGAACAAGAGAGAGTGGATCGCATCGACCTGGATCAGGTGAATACGGATCGCATTGATTCGAATCAAGCAGGATTGATTCAAGAGGGTAGAGAACAAGTAGCAGAAGAGAATCAGGCCTTCGCCAAGCTCGAGTATCAGGCGCTAGAAGAGACGGTGACCCTCGGTATAGGGCAAGTCGAGGCGCTCCAAGACGAAGAGGAGCGCGTCCCCGGCATCGAGCCCTCCGAACCCGGTATACGCTGGTCGAAGAGCGGGGCGAAGCACGTCTCGGGACGTAAGAAGCGGGCCAGACGGCGCCTGAGTCCCGTCGCTTATTCGAAGCATCACCGACTCGTCAACCGCGAGCTCTCGTGGCTCGAATTCAACAGTCGTGTGCTGGATGAAGCTAGAGATCGAGAGATCCCGCTGCTCGAGCGCCTGAACTTCTTGTCGATTACGCAGAGTAACCTGGACGAGTTCATCCAGGTGCGCGTCGCCTCACTTAAGGACATGGTGCATGCGAACTACGAGCGCACGGATGCCACGGGCATGACCGTCTCCGAGCAGCTGTCCGGTATAGCAGAGCAGATGGCCTTCATGACGGCACGCATGTCGTCGACCTTCCTGCGCTCCTTGAATCCAGCGCTGCAGCGAGAGGGCATATTACTCCTACGCCCCGATGAACTATCCGAGGCCCAAACGAAGGAAGTGAACAATTACTTCCGTGACACACTCTTCCCGATCTTGACACCACTTGCGGTCGATAGCGGACGACCCTTCCCGCTGATTAACAACGGGAGCCTGAACATCGCCTGCCTCCTGAAGCCGAGCCACGAGAACGAGGATAGTGAGCGGATTACGGCAGAGGAGAGTTTCGCAACGCTCCAGGTACCGGACGTCTTGCCTCGTATCTTCGTGCTGAAGAAGGCTTCGACTCCCGAAGTCGAGTCACGGGCCCGGACGGATGTGAAGCTTGCCGCCATACTCCTCGAGGATATCATCGAGATGAATCTGCCGATGCTGTTTCGCGGTCGCGAGATCGAGGCGCACGCGATCTACCGCATCCTTCGCAACGCGGACTTCGATATCGACGATGAGGATGCGGCCGATCTCCTGGCTGAGATTGAGTATCAGGTGCAGATGCGTGAGTGGGGGGAGATTATCCGTTTGGAGGCATCCGATAACGTGGATCAGCGAATCTTGACCTATCTCGTCAACGCGATGCATGTATCAAAGGACGATATCTACCTCGTACGCGGCCCCTTGAACCTTCGCTTCCTCTCGAATCTTCGTTCCCATCCGCTCTTGAAGCCCTACCGCCACTACTACTACGAGGACTTCGAACCACAGGTGTCATCGATTCTGGAATTGGCCAAGTCCGAGCTGATCGAAGCAGGTCAGACGAATACCGATATCTTCTCTTGTATCAAGCAGCGAGATATCCTCTTGCATCACCCCTATGAGCAGTTCGATCCGGTCCTTGAGTTCATGCGCCAAGCGGCTCGTGATCCACACGTGCTGGCGATCAAGCAGACGCTGTATCGCGTCTCGGGCGATTCGCCTCTGATCGGCTACCTCGAGGAGGCGGCACGCAACGGTAAGCAGGTGATGGTCCTGGTCGAGCTCAAGGCGAGATTCGATGAGGAGAACAATATCCACTGGGCACGGCGCCTGGAGAAGGCCGGTTGTCACGTGATCTATGGTCTTGTGGGTCTCAAGGTGCATTCTAAGATAACGCTTGTCGTCCGCCTCGAAGAGGACGGGGTGAAGCGCTACTTGCACCTGGGTACGGGTAACTATAACGATCAGACGGCCAAGCTCTATACGGATATGGGCCTCTTCTTGTGCCGCGAGAGCTATGGGACGGATGCAACCGAGTTCTTCAACATGATCTCCGGTTATGCCCAGCCCCAAGATTGGAATAAGCTTGTACCTGCGCCCTTCTGGCTTCGGGATCGCTCCGAGGCTCTCATCGATCGCGAGATCAGAAACGCCAAGGATGGTAGAGATGCCTATATCAAGGTGAAGATGAATTCTCTTGTCGACGAGCGCATGATCGAGAAGCTCTATGAGGCGAGCTCGGCAGGTGTACTTATCGACATGGTCGTGCGTGGCATCTGCTGTCTGCGTCCCGGTGTGGAGGGCCTGTCCGAGAACATCCGTGTGGTGTCCGTCGTCGGCCGCTTCCTCGAGCACTCCAGAATCTTCATCTACTGTAACGATGGGGACGAGGAGACCTATCTCTCGTCTGCTGACTGGATGCCGAGAAACCTCGATCGTCGTGTCGAGCTGCTCTTCCCGGTGGAGGACGAGCTCTGCCGCGAGCGCATCCGCGAAGTGATCGACTACGAATTAGAGGATACGGAGGGCTCGCACGTCGCTCAACCAGATGGTGCTTACAAGCGCACGGATAGACGTGGCAAGCAGATCCTGGACAGCCAGCAGAAGCTGATGGACCTCGCCATGCAGCGAGCACCGGTTGAGCTAGATGTCATCGCCAAGCGCCGTTTCGAGGCCATCACGGGTGTGGATATAGATCGCAGGGCCGAAGAGTCGAACGGTCAGGATCGTGAGGCGAGGCGGTGAGCAAACGACAGCGATTCGAATCGCCCTTCCAATATTTCAAATACGCGTTCTACACGCTGGCAATCGCGTTTTGTATCATCGTTATCTTCAATAACGACCCGATGTCGATCGGTCGC
>CAZLEA010000080.1:0-4956 GCA_964558445.1 uncultured Oscillospiraceae bacterium
GTGTAGCTCAGTTGGTAGAGCAGCTGATTTGTAATCAGCAGGTCGGGGGTTCAAGTCCGTCCGCAGGCTCCAAGAGACTTCATGATTCGTCATGAGGTCTTTTTTTGTATATCAAACCGTGAAGCAAATTTGGTTAAGAAGGCGATTCTAGACGCTATCTGGCACCTGCACAGCTAGAAAAACGTTGGATTTCCAAGCTAACTCACTACTAGATTATCTAATGTGTTACTATGAACTCAATTTGGAAGTAAGCGATATGTAAACAGAAGTTTATAGGTAGGTAAACATGCAGAGTTTTGCTGAATTCTTGAGCCAGGTGATTCAGAGTCCGCCCCTTATGATAACGACCCTTCTGACCTTGGCTGTTATCTTGGTCAACGGTTGGACGGACGCACCGAACGCGATCGCAACGGCTATCTCAACGAAGTCGATTGCCCCCAGACCGGCCATTATCATGGCAGCGGTATTCAATTTCCTAGGTATATTCGTCATGACGTCCATCAATAAGACGGTCGCGGAGACGATCTATAACATGGTCGACTTCGGCGGCGAGGCGCGTCCTGCGCTGATTGCCCTCTGTGCGGCTATGGTCGCGATTGTGGTTTGGGCGACATCCGCCTGGGCCTTTGGTATTCCGACTAGCGAGAGTCACGCCCTAATCGCAGGCCTCTCCGGTGCCGCGATCGCGGTACAAGGCGGGCTTGCCGGTGTCAACGGAAACGAATGGATCAAGGTCATCTACGGCCTCGTCCTCTCAACCTTCCTCGGTTTCGGTATGGGCTGGGCGACGGTCAAGCTCATCGAGATCTTGTTTCGCCGCGTGGATCGACGCAAGACGACAACAGCATTTCGCCACGCTCAGATCGGCGGATCTGCCGCCATGGCCTTCATGCACGGTGCCCAGGACGGGCAGAAATTCATGGGTGTCTTCCTGCTCGGTATGGCGCTCGCCAAGGGCAGTGCTGCGGAGACGAGTTTCGAGATTCCCTTCTGGTTGATCTTAATCTGCTCGATCGTGATGGGACTTGGTACATCGATTGGCGGATATCGCATCATCAAGGCCGTCGGTATGGACATGGTCAAGCTAGAGACCTACCAAGGATTCTCGGCAGACATCGCTGCTGCAGGCTGTCTGATGATCTCGTCCTTGATCGGTTTGCCGGTCTCGACGACGCACACGAAGACGACGGCGATCATGGGTGTCGGTGCCTCACGCAGTATCAAGCGAGTGAACTGGACGGTCGTCAAGGAGATGATGCTGGCTTGGATCCTAACCTTCCCGGGTTGCGGTCTGATCGGATTTGTTATTGCGAAGCTCTTTGCCGCAATATTGTAAACTGTAAGTAGAAGTAGAGGTTTGATTATGGCTAGAAGAAGTAACACGTATTTCGACGATTTCAAGGCGATGGGCAAGTTCTCGGTCCAAGCGGCCGAATTCCTGCACGAAGCACTGGCGAATTACAAGACCGAGGATCTAAGCGCGAAGCTGAAGGCGATGCACGCGATCGAGCACGAAGCGGACATGTATAAGCACGATATCATGAAGCGACTGGTCAAGGAGTTTGTGACGCCGATCGATCGCGAAGATATTATCTCGCTTGCCAACCGCTTGGACGATCTGACGGATACGATCGAGGAAGTCTTGGTGCTGACATATATGTACAACGTACAGGAGATGAGAGACGATGTCGGCTTGTTTACTACCCAGATCGTCAAGATCTGTCAATTCCTCGAAGTGGCGCTCGCCGAGTTCGCTAACTTCCAGAAATCCACAACCTTGATGCAGGCGATTATCGATGTCAACAGCCTCGAGGGTAAGGGAGACGACCTGTATACGAACGCGGTTCGAAGACTCTACACGACCGAGACCGATCCGATCTTGATCTCTACCTGGCGTCAGATCTACGACCGACTGGAAGAATGCTTCGACGTATGCGAGAACGTAGCGGATGCGATGGAGATCATCTCCATGAAGAATTCTTAAGCGAAACCACAAATTGATAATACGAGCGATCTCTTCGGGGGGGTCGCTCTTATTTATGTCTCAAGTAGGCAGACAAGAGCATGAAGAGCGAGAGATGGGCGGGGTAGAAGAGATAGAAGAAGTACTTCTGCCAGGCAGGCGGCCGACTCGTCTCCTTCGCTTGCAGAGGGAAGAAGTAGATGCTGAAGGTCGAGAAGACGTTCACGACGGCCCAGCTGCGATTCATGGGATCGGCGATCATGGAGAGGGTCATATTGACCAAGTTGAGAGCAAGAAGAGAGAGGAAGAAGCTGTTCTGGCGCTTCAGTTTGAGCGCTTGATTCAAGGTCGGACTATAGGGCTCCAACTGACTCTCCAGTATATAGAAGAGCAGCATCATGGCGATGCCGAAGAGGCCATAATCCGGCTCCAGCAAGATGACGATGAACAGGGCTAGCAGGATACAGATCGTGCCGAGGAGAAGTCCCAACCAAGACGGTAGCGTGATACCCTTGAGATTCACCCTCGTTTGAAACAGCTTATTTGGCTGATTGTTGCCGTTTGGCATAGCCGTTATCGGACGCAGCGACATGACCACATCTTGCATACTCTTGGTTGCAAGCTCGATACCGATAATCAGCATCAGCCCCGCGGTCAGCGTGAAGAGCACGTTGTTGAAGGTTTGTTGTCGACTGAAATAGGCGGCAAGCTCCATCATGATCTGTCCAATGATGGCAAAGCCCGCCAGACGCAAGAAGTAGCGTGTAACATTGCGTGTGCGACGGGCACCGAGTACGATGCCGTAGGCGAAGATGGGGAAGGCGAGTCGTCCAATCGTGCGCAAAACGAGGTAGACTTCGCTCGGCATAAAAGCTGCGAAATAATAGCCGATATGATCGATTACCATGAACAGGAGAGCCAGCCATTTGAGCATGATACATACACTCCTTCCATGCTTCCGGATTGCACCTTAACACGGATTATTGTATCATAACAGTTGTGTCTGATTGAACAGACTAATTGCGAGGTTAGAGATGAAACTTGGTTTGGATATTGGTATAGATCTTGGTACGTGTACGATTCTGATATATGTGAAGGGTAAGGGCATAGTCCTGCACGAACCCTCCGTCGTTGCCGTCAATTCGCGCAGCGGTAAGGTACTGGCTGTCGGTGAGGACGCCTCGGTGATGATCGGCCGTACGCCCGGCATCGTCGATGCGATTCGACCGATGCGAGACGGCGTGATCTCGGACTTCAAGGTCACAGAGGTTATGCTCAAGACCTTCATCAGCCGTGTGAACAAGGGTATTCTGAGTTCTTACTTCAAGCCGACGATCGTGGTCTGCGTGCCGAGCATCATCACGCCGGTCGAGCAGAAGGCGGTAGAGGATGCTTGCAAGAACGCAGGTGCCAAGGACGTCTTCTTGATCCGCGAGCCTGTTGCCGCAGCGATCGGTGCCGGCATCGATATCACGAAGGCCGAAGGTAGCATGATCGTCGATATCGGCGGCGGTACGACAGACATAGCCGTCATCTCCTTGTGCGAGCCGGTTGTCGACTCGTCACTGAAGATTGCAGGGGATCGCTTCGACGATGCGATCATCCGCCATGTCCGCCGCAAGCACAACGTCCTGATCGGTGAGAAGACCGCAGAGGAACTCAAGATCCAAATCGGCTGCGCCTACCCCAGAGACGAGGAATTAACCGTCGATGTACGCGGACGCAACCTCATTACGGGACTGCCCGCTACCGTAACCATCACATCCACGGAGATGCTCGAGGCACTGGAAGAACCGGTTTCGCAGATCTTCGAAGCCGTCCACGGTGTATTGGAGAAGACACCTCCGGAGCTCATGGCCGATATCAGCCATCGCGGTATCGTGATGACAGGCGGCGGTGCACAGCTCTACGGCATCGAGAAGATGCTGGCTTCCAAGGTCGGTATCGACGTGGTTGTCGCAGATGAGCCGAACAATTGTGTCGCCATCGGTACGGGTCGTGCCCTCACCATGATGGACAAATTTGCTGCACTGAGCTAAGCAAGTTTTTTATACAATATTGAGCCTTCCGATTGCGGGGGCTCTTTTTTGATTTATAAGGGCGACAGATAGATGGTGATACATAATATATTGGTCATAGTCTTTTGACTTCCTAAGCAGATTCGTAGGCTCTGCCAAATTTAGCGGTCAAAGGTCAAAAAAGATTGACGGATTCCTCAAAGCTGTATATACTTGATTTGTTTCCAATGATTCACTATTTAATCCTCAAGCGAATACTTATCAGGGGTTTGTCTCTACTTGCGAAACTGCTTAGCGAAGACATACGATCCTCAAACGCAACCGTAGAGCAACTATTTTCTGAACCTTGGCTCTCGGCAGCTGTATCTGTTTGCCTCATGAATCATAGTTGTGAATCAGACCTAGCAATTTTATCCCAATTACCAACCCAAATCACATGTTTGAGAGGACTTCATGGCATCAATTAACCTAAAGAACAAATCGAAAGCCGATTTGGTCGCCCTCGTTCGCGTGTCCGGTATCATGCCGGTCAGTCACGCCCATAAAATGACGAAGGCAGACCTGATTGCCCGCTTGGAAGAGTTGGAGCAGACCGGTGAGAAGAATCTTAGCGTCGAGGCCCGAGAGGCTGCCGAGGCCAATCTCGTCGAATCTGCGCCGGGCCAACTTGCCGCGCGCAAGCTTACGGCAGAGAAGAAGACGTTTACTCGTAAACCCGCACCGGTCGAGCGTCGCTCCGTCATGGATGCAGTCGAAGAGGACGAAGACAAGAAGACCGGTAAGCCGCGCCCAAGTGTCATGGCTCCTGTCGAAGAAGAAACAGTGAAGGCGAAGCCAACGGTCACGAGCGCCGCGCGTTCGAGACGGACTACTTCCAGCAAGATGACGCCGGCGAAGACCGAAGAAACAACCGAGCTTGGCGAAACGAAGACGAAGGCAGAGGATGCAGCAGTTAGTGTCACTCCCGAGGTAGAC
>CAZLEA010000081.1:0-4534 GCA_964558445.1 uncultured Oscillospiraceae bacterium
GAATTCGATGCAGAAACACACGAATCAATCGGTCGTAGAGATAGAGGACCTCACCGTCTCCTACGGCTCGGAGCCTGTGCTCTGGGATGTCGATCTACGCATCCCGGAGGGGGTGCTGATGGCGATCGTGGGACCAAACGGTGCAGGTAAGTCAACCCTGATCAAGGCGATGCTGGGGCTATTGAAGCCGATTACGGGACGCGTCACCTTCGGCGGTGAGCGCTACAAGGCGGTGCGTAAACGGATCGCCTACGTACCGCAGCGCGGTTCGGTCGACTGGAACTTCCCGACGACCGTCTACGATGTGGTCTTAATGGGGCGCTACGGCAGCCTCGGCTACTTCAAGCGTATCAGGGAGGAGGACCATCGTCTCGCGAATCAAGCGATCGAGAAGCTCGGGATCAGCCACTTGAAGGATCGACAGATCGCAGAGCTGTCCGGTGGTCAGCAACAGCGCGTCTTCCTCGCCAGAGCACTCGCCCAGGAGGCGGACATCTACTTCATGGACGAACCGTTCCAGGGCGTGGATATCAAGACGGAGCGGGCGATTATCTCCCTACTCCAGGAGCTTCGCGCTCAGAACAAGACAGTCTGCGTGGTGCATCATGACCTGAATACCGTCGAGGAGTACTTCGATACAGTGCTGCTCTTCAACATGAGCGTGGTCGCGTTCGGGCCCGTGGAGGACTGCTTCACGGACGAGTACATCCAAGAGACGTACCGCAGCAGTCACAGAATCGATTTGAAGGCAGGTGATGGACATGTTCCTAAATCTAGCTGAGTTACTCAATAACGGTGTGATCCGCGTCGTCCTCCTCGGGACGATCTCGCTGGGGCTTGTGAGCGGTGTGCTAGGCGTCTTCACGCTGCTTCGTAATCAGGCACTGATCGGGGACGCTCTGTCGCACTCGACGCTGCCGGGTGTCGTCTTGATGTTCGTGATCACGAGGTCCAAGGATGTCGGTACCCTGATTATCGGAGCTGCCGTCTCGGCTGCCGTCGCCATGTTCTTGATGCGCCTGATCAAGCGCTATTCTACGCTGGAACAAGATGCGATCCTGGCACTCGTCTTGTCCTCCTTCTTCGGCTTCGGCCGCTTCCTGATCAGCCTCGTGTCGAGGAATCCGGACTATGCGAAGGCGAAGCTAGACGAATTCATCTTCGGCAGCGCGGCGACCATCATCGAGCGAGACGTCCGTAGCTTGTTTATCGTATGTGTCCTGGTCTTCTCCCTGATTATCATCTTGTGGCGTCATATCAAGCTGCAGACCTTCGACTCGGAATTCTACGAGAGCATCGGCTTCTCCAACCGCCTGATCGAATTCCTGATCTCCTTCATGACGATTCTCGTGATCGTCTCCGGTATCCGCTCTGTCGGCGTCATCTTAATGAGTGCGCTACTGATCGTACCGGGACTTGCCGCCCGCCAGTGGAGTGATCGCCTGAGCGTGAACGTGTTGCTTGCCGGTATCTTCGGCGTCCTCTCCGCGCTAATCGGAACGCTCTACAGCGTGTCGCAGGAGAGCGGGATGCCGACAGGTCCCGTGATCGTCATCGTGGGTACGGTGATCGCCGTGTTGTCGATCATCCTCGCACCGAAGCGAGGGCTCCTCGCCAAGGAGGTCGAGCGTAAGCGTCACCGCCGGGATATCCTGCAGCATCGTGCGAAGCTCGCCGAGAAGCAGCAGGCAGAAACAGGGAAGGAGAGAGTGTGATGGATGCAATAGCCTTACAAACCATGTTAATCGGTATCGTTGTCGCCGTCTCTTGTAGTCTCCTGGGCGTCTTCCTCGTCTTGCGCCGCATGTCTATGATGGTCGATGCGATCTCGCACACGGTGCTACTCGGCATCGTCTTAGCCTATATGGTGGTAAACGACCTCAGCTCACCCTGGCTGATGGTTGGCGCCGCGGCAATCGGTGTCTTGACCGTCGTCCTCATCGAACTGCTCGTGAGTACGAAGCGTACTTCGGCAGACGCCGCGGCGGGGGCAATCTTCCCCTTCTTGTTCAGCCTCGCCATCATCTTGATCAGTACCCGCTACCGCAACACGCATCTGGATGCACACGCGATCAGCGGTAACCTCGAGTTTGCGGCCTATGACCAGATCACTATCTTCTCGGTGAATCTGGGTTCCAAGACCCTGTTTCGCTCGACCCTCGTACTGCTCCTCCTGATCACGGTCATCCTCTTGTTCTTCAAGCAACTGAAACTCAGCAGCTTCGACTACGCGCTCGCCCAGGCCCTCGGCCTCATGCCGATGCTCCTGCACTACGTCTTGATGTCGCTGGTCTCGCTGACCGCCGTCACGTCGTTTAGCGCCGTCGGCTCGATCCTGGTCGTCGCCATGATGATCGGTCCCGCCGCCACGGCCCTCCTACTGGCCAAGAGCCTCAAACGAGCGCTCTTCATATCCGCCGGTATTGCGGCGTTCAACGCGGCTTCGGGCTACCTGATCGCCATGTACGTCTTCGGGGGTAACGTCAACATCGCTTCCACGATCGCAAGCGTCACCTTCTTGGTCTTCTCACTCGTTTGGGTGCTGGATCCGAAGAAGGGCTTGATTACCAAGCTTGTGCACAGAAGCAATCAGCGTCGCGAGCTAGAACTCCTCGCGTTGGCGGTCCACGTCGCAACGCATCAGCACACTGAAGTTGAAGAGGCAGAGCTTCACATCGATCGCATCCGACAGGAGCTCAATTGGCAGCAGGAGAAGTTCAAGAAGCGTTTGGGACAGGGCGTCGGGGCCGGTTTCTTCCGCCTGGATCGTAAGCTCGTTCATTTGACGGATAAGGGCGAGGCCTTCCTCAACTACAAGATCGGCGTCTTCAATCAAGAAGCATAATGTTATAATAGCGGGAAGTGAGGTGGCAGAATGTTTCGATCAGAAGAGGATTATCTGAAGCAAATCTATGAGCTCTCGATCGAGCGCGGGCGTGAGCGTATCCGCTTGTCTGAACTGGCCGAGACGCTCGGTTATTCCGACCAGAGCGTCAACGAGAAGGTGCGCAAGCTGGTGGAGAAGGACTATGTGGTCTTCGAGCCCTACAAGGGTATCACCTTGACCCCGACCGGTGTGTCAGAGGCCCTGCGCATGATTCGCAGCCATCGCCTCTGGGAGGTCTTCTTGCACCGAGCGTTTGGCTATTCTTGGATGGAGCTGCACGAGGATGCAGAGGAGCTTGAGCATGCGAGCAGCCCCCGCGTGATCGAGTCGCTCTACCGCTACCTTGGCGAGCCGAAGTATTGTAATCACGGGAATCCGATTCCGGATCTGGACGGCCACGCCGCTCCGATCGCCGAGAAGCCGCTGGACAGCTGCGAGACAGGAGACAGCTTCACGCTGAGGCGCGTGCTCGACTACCATGAGCTGCTCGAATTGCTGGGTACGCTCGAGATCGGCATCGACGATACCCTAATTGTGAAGAGCAGGAACGAGTTTGCGGGTTACCTCGAGGTGCTGCACAACGGTCAGACGAAGCAGATTACGCTGTCGATCGCATCCATGCTGTTCACCTTTGACCAAGAACAAATAGCTTAGAGTCATTATACTTATGCCAAAGGAGGATTCACATGTCTACCGCACACAACGCCGCCAAGAAGGGTGAGATTGCGAGGAAGGTCTTGATGCCGGGAGATCCGCTTCGGGCGAAGTTCATCGCAGAGACGTATCTAGAGGACGTGCGCTGTTTCAACAGCATCCGCGGCATGCTAGGCTATACAGGAACATACAAGGGTGAACCGGTCTCCGTGATGGGAAGCGGCATGGGTATGCCGTCGATCGGTATCTACAGCCATGAGCTCTATCACGTCTACGATGTGGAGACGATCCTGCGTGTAGGCTCTGCCGGCGCGTTTGGCGACGATATTAACCTCAGAGATATCGTGATCGGGCAAGCTGCTTGTACGAACTCGAGCTATGCCGATCAGTTTCGTATCCCCGGGCACTACACACCGATCGCAGACTTCGGCCTCATTCGCCGAGCGGTCGAGATCGCAGAAGCCAAGGGCTCAGAGGTCAAGGTCGGTAACATTTTGTCTTCCGACACGTTCTACCACGACGACCCGAACTTCAACGATCACTGGCGCGACATGGGCGTGCTCTGTGTGGAAATGGAGGCGGCAGCCCTGTACCTGAACGCTGCACGAGCAGGGAAGAAGGCGCTGGCGATCCTCACCATATCCGACCACTTGTACAAGCCGGAGCAACTGACAGCAGAAGAGCGACAGATCGGCTTCGGCGAAATGATTGAGATTGCGCTCGAAATATAGAGCGAATCCGAGACGTGAAATGAGCATGTGGGCTTATCATTTGCATCTGTTTCGAGCCAAGGTGACAGAGTGTGGAGGGTAGGCCCGTGACGCCAAAAATGACACTTGACACATCCCGTGAACTGCCCTATAATCTAGCAAGTTGAGAGTTGTTCAGAGGTCGTTTCTGAGGCAATTATGAGACAACATTCGGGGATGTAGCTCACTTGGGAGAGCGCTTGAATGGCATTCAAGAGGTAAGGGGTTCGATCCCCCTCATCTC
>CAZLEA010000082.1:0-2435 GCA_964558445.1 uncultured Oscillospiraceae bacterium
GCATAGAGCTCTCGGACTACGCGGCCGATGCCGTAGTTGTCCCAGTTCACCATCCACGGATGCGGCGACCAGCCATAGAAACCGAGCACGAGCATACGGCCGTTCTTGGCCTGATAGAAGCTCATGCGCTGGTGCATGTAGGCATATGTCGTGCCGTCAAACACGTGCGTGTTTCCCTTGTAGTCTTCGATTGTGGCCGCGGGGATTCGGTACGGCGGAAACGAGATCCGATAGCGATCCCAGTCGCTGCCGTTCTCTGACGAAGCGAGGATCGAATAGCCCTCGTCCGTGTGCTCGTCTTCCGGATTGACCAGGTACTGAACATAGAAGCGACCGCCGAAATAAGCCAGATCGGCTGCATGTTTATACGTGGTCTTCGTCCCATCGGCAAGCTCCGGATGGCTTCGGTTGGCACGGGTCACCTGATAGTTCTTGACACCCTTAGCGGGGAAGATCTGACCGTGATGGTAATCGCTGTTCGGATGCACCGCCCCTTGGTAGTGGGGGAATCTGCTTTTGTCTAACATAAATACTTACCTTGACTCTCTCTCATCTCTTGTGATCGACGATTGATACTGACTCGGCGACATGCCGGTATACCGTTTGAATGCACGGCGAAATGACTCAACCGAATTGTATCCCACGAGTGATGCAATCTCCGTGACGGGATGCATCCGCTCCTCCAGATACTGTTTGGCCTGCCTCATGCGATAAGCCTCAAGCCAGCTTGCGATGGTGTGCGAGCTGACCTCTTTGAACTGCTTGTTGAGATAGGCATCCGAGACGTTGTACTCTTCGGCAAGCTCTGCGACACTCAAGTTCGGATTGATATACATCTGCTTCAATTGCTCCTGAACCTCGTGTACCAGCTCATAGCCCTTGTTCTGCTTCTTCTCGGCTATACCGACCGTGATACGAATGAAGCACTGCTCGAGCTGCATGAAGGAGCCGAAGGTGTCCTCCTCCGCATAACTCAGTTCGGTGACATCGAAGATGATCGCCTCATCGTCCAAGTAATCCAAGCCCTCCAGCAGTACGCTCTTGACGGTGTAGAACAATTGCTCGCCGGTTCTCACATCGAAGTTTCTGCTCAGGATCGACGTCTGCACGAACTCGTTGAAGACGATTTGTGCCGTCGCCTCGCTACCCTCCTTCATCGTGGCGAGCATGCGCGCATGGTCCTTGAGTGAGAACTTGCTCTCCGTGATGTTCTGCCGGATCGCCCTATAGGCCACCGGTCTGCCGAACTCGAAGATGCGGCTATAGTCTAGCGCCGTCTGCGCCTCTTCTACCGTTCTGTAGATATGCTCCACGCCGTTATGTGCAGAGCCGATACCGAGCGCGCTTCTCATCTGCATCTGCTCCCCTGTCTGGCGAAGATTGATCTTCTCCTCCCAGGAGCGAAGCGCGCCCTCGACCATCTTGGTCAGCGGCGGATAGAACGCGAGGATGAACATCGTGTGCTGCTCACTTACGAAGATCTTGAACTGTGGGTGATCGAAGAGACTAAGCATCTGCTCCTTGAGTTGTCGGAGCAGCGTGCGCTGTGCCTCTTGTCTTGCTATCTGCGATTCCGCCCGAGCCTCGAAGCTGAAGCGCAGCGCCAGGAACGTGCACTTCATCAGATCCATGCCGAGGTCTGTCGAGATCAAATTCAACATCCGACGGTCCGGCACCTGGTTGTTGATCAAGAGATGCAAGACCGCATCCTCGATCAGTTGGCGCTGGGAGCCGCTTCGCTCTGTCATATCCAGATTCTCGGCAAGCAGAACATCGACCGCATCTTGGATCAAGCTGTACTCGTTATCTTCTGTCCGGTCCATGCCGCTTAGCACTTCAGACAGGGAGTTTGCAATCGCATTGATCGGCATCACGTTGCGCCTCGTCAGAATCGTGGCAGCCACGATACCAAGCACGGATGCGAAGATCATGAAGAGCACGATCGAACGACTCATCTGTATACTGTTCGCGAGCACCTGGTCCCTCGGATAGACGGAGACATAGGTCCAACCCGTATCCTCAGACTTCGTATAGGTCACGAACATCGACTGACCGAGGATCGATTCGGCGAAACTGCCTCCGGCATCGCTAAACGCCTGCGTTTCCACTTCATAGTCTTGGGGGATTCCCCCATCTGCAAAGACCACCTCGCCCTCATAATTCAAGATCAGGTTGAAGCCACCCGTCCAGTCGTTTGGCAGGGCGAGCATGCGCTCCAGATACGACTCTTCGAAGACGACCGAGATGTTCCCATAGGGCTTCTTGACCGCAGAAGTCGGGAAGGACCTGGAGAAGATCAGCGTATTCTGCCGGATCTTGTCATCTTGAATCATGTGATGCTCCACCGAGCCTAGGTTGTAGCGCAGAAGCGAGGTGCGCGACAGATCACCGGAGCCGTCGACCATCAGAGTTTGTGCCCTGTAGAGATCGGGATG
>CAZLEA010000082.1:2535-4277 GCA_964558445.1 uncultured Oscillospiraceae bacterium
ATTTCCATCGCGAGCATACGGGCTTCGGTCACTTGTTTCTCAAACTGTGTCTTCACTTGTTCCAGCATCGTCTCATGATAGAAGGCCGCGGAATCGGTCACAACCGTCTGCGCACTGCTAAATGCGAGCAAGAAGAAGAAGACCGGTATCAATAAGACCAGTAGGTATGAGACTAGGAATCTGCGCCAGACGGCTCCGGGTCGTTTCTTGTGATGCATGGGCTTCCCTAACTTGTGATACTCTCTTGCTCTAAGCTCTGCCCTCAAACAGGCGAAGCTCCTCTACGAGCGAGTCTTCCTCCTCTACCGTTAACCCGAGCTGGGGCAAGCGGGTACCGGCATCGACCACACCACGATACGAGAGAGCGTGCTTGAAGTATGAGATGTTGCTCCCGGCACGAAGGATACCGATCACGTCGTTGGCCCTCCTCTGCTCTTGGAGCGCGAGAGCCATGTCACCTGCCTGCCAAGCCTTGTAGATCTTAACAAAAGGCTCGGGATAGACCGAAGACACGCCGGATACGACGCCCGTGCAGCCTGCGGCCAATGCCGGCAAGAAGAGACGGTCTGTACCCTGGACGACATCGAAGTTATGGCCCCTGATCGCGAGGTACTCGTTCGTCCGCAGCATGTCGCTGCCGCTGTACTTGATACCGACTACGTTTGGACAAACCTTGGCGATCTTGGCGGCGATCTCGGGTGTCAAGTCATTGGCCGCGCACTGCGGGATGTTGTAGAGATATAGCGGGAAATCGGCGGGTAGTGCGTCCGCTATCGTCTTGTAGTAGTGGATGAACTCGCGCTCGTTTAGGCCGAAGAAGCTCGGCGTCACCACACCGATGCCGTCCGCCCCGATCTCCAGTGCATGTTTCGACAACTCGATCGTATCTGCGAGCGTATGCGCACCCGTATGGATATAGACCGTGCAGCGTCCTGCCGCGTGAGAAACTACCGTCTTGGCGACAAGCCTTCGCTCTTCTAGTGTCATCTTCAGCATCTCGCCCGTGGTCCCAAGCGGATAGAGACAATCCACACCGCTATCGATCAGGAAGTCTACCAGACGCTTCGTCCCCTCTACATCCACTCTATCTTCTTGATCGAACACGGTCACCATCGCCGTGGTCACACCCAATAATCGTTTCATATAGCTCTCCTGTTAATTGTAATCTTAACGCCTAAGCAGCCGCCTCGCCTCGCGAGACGGCTGCAACCATTCTACCTGATCAGAGGCGATTATTTCGATGCCAAGTATCTTGCTTCTGCATCGTTTGCGATCTTCATCAGATCCTCTGCACCCTTGTCCAGCATCTGCGAGACATAGTCATCGAAGGTATCGAGCGAGCGCTCACCCGTGACAAACTTGTTGATCTCACTGGCGGCGAAGTCGTTGATGTTCTGATTGATCTTCTGAATCTCTTCTGCTTCCTCATCGGTGTACGGAGCCTGCATCGGAGCGAGCTTGATGTACTGCAATTGATCATGATCCTTGTACACATCGTAGATCGTTTGTGCCGTGACATCCTCAGGATCGGACGTCATGAACTGGTTCTGCGATTGCGAGTACCATGCGGGTGTGAAGAATAGGAGACCGAAGCCACGATCCGACGCAGCGGCATAGTACGGGTCACTCGACTTCGCACGATAATCCTCGATGAGTTCGGAGCGGAAGGTCGGCTCGCCGTCCACCATCTCATAGTCTTCGCCCTCAATACCGAAGTTCATGAGGAGCGCACCCTCTTCGCC
>CAZLEA010000083.1:0-4100 GCA_964558445.1 uncultured Oscillospiraceae bacterium
GCTATGCGCTCTCGCGCAAGGACTTGTTTGGCCGCAGATCGATTATGTTCGTCTTTACATTCACCATGTTTTTTAACGGTGGTATCGTTCCGCTGTTCTTGACGATCAAGTCGCTGGGCATCTACAACACTCTGTGGGCGATGGTGCTCCCCGTAGCCGTATCCGCCTATAATCTGATCGTCTGCCGCTCCTTCTTCGAATCAAGCGTACCGGACGAACTACTCGAAGCCGCGAAAATTGATGGATGTTCCGATTTCGGTTTCTTCTTCAAAATCGCCATCCCCATCTCTTCAACAATTATCGCTGTTATGTCGCTCTTCTACGCTACCGCATTATGGAACCAGTTCTTCAACGCACTGATGTTCCTGCAAGACGATGTCAAGATGCCGCTGCAAGTCATCTTGAGAAACTTGGTACTAATGAATCAATCCAACCAGATGGGAAGCAGTGCAGCGGAGATGGTCACGAAACAGAAACTTGCCGAGCAGCTGAAGTTCTGTGTAGTAGTTGTCTCAGCATTCCCACTATTGATGGTCTACCCGTTCTTACAGAAGTATTTTGCCAAAGGAGTCACGATCGGTGCCGTCAAGGGCTAAACCCACGTGATAAGAATTACCCAGACCCATACATCAAATCGATTGATGTTTTGAGTACAAAACAGGAGGAGAAAACAATGAAAAAGCAGATAACTGCAATGGTCTTGGCCACTTCGATGCTATTGATAGCAGCATTGACTGCATGCAGCAATAACACAGGCAACGGTGGCGCAACCGGAGGTGGCAGCACACCTACCGGAAGCAACAGCTCGGGCGACACAGACAGCAATCTGACAGCCAAGGAGCAAGAAGCACTGGATGCCGGTTTAATCCAACTTGACGGCAGCCTGCCTATCATCTTGGACGTGGAGGCATTCGAGGCCAAATACGGCAAAATGTCGATGAACTTCGTCAACGACGCAAGTCGCCTTGTCCCACCGGGTGATCTTGCGATCGTTCAAACCTGGTTTGAAGACACCGGCGTGCGTTTCGACTGGCTATCCATCCCGGGCGAAGGCGCAACCGAGAAGATCGGCTTGATGCTCACATCCAGCGATGATCTGCCCAACGTCTTCTGGAACTTCGGCGATGGCAAGTCCGGCAACACAGTTGTCCAGTACGCCGACCAAGAAGTATTCATCCCAACCGAGAATCTGATCAAGGATTATATGCCCAACCTCTCCAAGATACTGGACAACAACGAGCAGTATCGCATGGAGATAACAGCACCTGACGGCCACTCCTACGGCTTCCCCTATATCGAGGAGATGTTCGGCCTTGTCTTAACCCCCGGCCCCTTCGTTATTAACAAGACCTGGCTCGATGCAGTCGGCCAAGACGTCCCGACAACCGTCGACGAGTGGGTAGATTGTCTCAGAGCCTTCCGCGATGGCGGCGACCTGAACGGCAACGGCATAGATGACGAGATACCGATGGCCAACTGGTTTGGCGCAACCGACACGTTTGGTTCCTACAACATATTCTATCGCTTCACCGGTGCATTCGGCGCAGCCGACTCCTACAGCGGCGGCAACGCGTATGCAGATCACCTGCGTATCATCGATGACGAAGTCGTCTTCACCGCCAAGGACGAAGCATTCCGCAAGACAGCAGAATTCTTCCATATGCTCTATGAAGAGAACTTGATTTGGAACGGTTCCTTCGAAGCCGATGACAGCGCCTCCTTCAAATCATCTCTAATCAAAGAAGACGTAGCCCGAATCGGATCATTCGGCGTATGGGGCGATCAAGAGATCACAAACCTCGACGTACACGATCAGTATGTGGCTATCCCCAGATTACAGGGCGAAGCAGGTATGACCGGCATCGCAATCAACTACTCGGAGCTGCAGGATTCATCCAATACCGCGATCACCACGACATGCGAATTCCCCCACGTGGTAGCTAAGTTTGTCGACTATATCGTTGGCGACCCCGCCCTGTCGATCGTCTCGAACTGGGGACCGTACAACTACGAGGAAGACGAGAACGGCATCCTGCGTACACCGCTGGATGAGAACGGCAATTACATAGGAGCGAACCCCGACTACTCAAACTTCGGCGATGCCCGCTCGAACTCCACACCCGCTCGCGGCAGCTATGTTATCTTGGACGAATACTATGAGAAATATGCCGGTTATGCATACGACGCGGTGCAGCTACTCGAGATGCAGAAGACGAACGGTAAGGTCGATATCCTCGCAGAGTACGATACCGTACCCCGTGTCATGATGGACCTCGGAGAGATTCAGAAGCTGGCACAGATTCAACCGACTGTCTCGGATATCGTCGATCGTTATATCACTACCTGGGTAACCAGCGGTGTGACAGACAGCAACTGGCAAGATTATCTATCCGAATTGGATGCAGCCGGTGTAAACGATATCGTCTCGATCTACCAGACCGCTTACGATCGCGCGAAGGCAGCAATCAACGCCAACTAAATACGACCCAGTAATACATGAAGCAAACGAATTACAAGAAGGCTGTCGATCCACTCGACAGCCTTCAATATATCGCTCTGATACAGCGCATGACCGGTACTACAGATACTCACCTAAGGGAATTTATACCTCAAGCATTCAAGACAGAGGGATCTTCTAAGCATCTGTTAATCGCTATGCTCGCCGCACCGTGCAGGATATGATCGTAATCCGGGTTTGCTAGCCTGATGTTAATCGTATGGGACAATCTACCTGACATCCTCTCGTTGACAACAGCCTTGATCTCATCGAGAATCAGATTCTCTCCCCTAGCCATTTGATCACCGACGATAATCTCTGCCGGATCGTAAGCGTTGATGATATTGATGGCACCATAGCCCAGCGCTCTACCCGCCTCTCTTGTTACCAGGAGAGCCAGGGTATCACCATTTCGGGCACACTCGAAGATATCGCCGGCTTGCAAATCCTTATAGCCATGAAGCAGCGAGGTCGGATAGCGATTGAGCAGTAACTTCGCACGTCTGACGAACGCGATAGACGAGCAGTACATCTCGAGGCAACCGTAATTACCACAGCCACATTTCTCCCCATCAACATTGAGACTGATATGACCGATTTCGCCGGCCATCCCACTATCTCCCAACAGGAGTTGACCGGACGTTATCGCGCCCGCGCCAACACCCTCACCTGTCAGGTAATAAACAACGGTATCCCCCTCCAGATAGATATCCTTATTATGTAGCCACTCTGACATAACTCCGGCATTGGCATCATGAATCAGGATCACCGGTATTCCAACATTCATATCGAGGATGGGTTGCAAATCAACATCGAGGAAGTTATTCATCTCGGTAACGACGGTTATATAATTCTTCTTGTAGTCAAAAGGCCCGGGAACCGCTATCCCAATCGCACGAATGCTGGGTTCCTTCTCCGTATAATAAGCGATGCGCTCCATAACGGTGTTGAGAAGCTCCCCGGATCGCTCTTCTTCCGAGATGATAAGCTCTTCATACTCAATCTCTGTACCACTCAGACAGAATACGCCGATCTTGATGATGCGCCTAGAGATCTTGATAGCGAGCACTCGATGGTTCTCACTGTTCACTTCGAGACCGACCGCACGTCGCCCCTTCGCTCCGGCGACATAACCGATCTCCTTGACAATATCAGCCTCGATCAGGGAATTGACGATCTTGGATATCGCCGCTTCGGTCAAACCCACTTGACGCGCCACCATAGAACGGGTGATCCCCGGCTGCTTATAGATCAGCTGCATGACCATAGAACGATTCATGTTCTGCATGTCTAAATTATTGCCGCCATATCGCTTGAGAAGTCCATCAAAATCGTTCATACATAAACCCTTCCTTGAATCAACATAAATCTACAAGCCTAGATTACTTTTCAAGCGCTCAAAAGTCAATCAAATTAAGCAATAAAATCACAATAAAGACAAATTGAACAAATTTGCACAAGAAAAATTAGCCTTTTACCAATTCACAAAGGTATATAGAACAGTTTATAATTAACTTGATTAACTAATGGAGGTGTCGTATGCAACAATCAAACAAGCCAAACTACAGGGTTACACCATGGAAGAACTGGTGTAACGATCCAA
>CAZLEA010000084.1:0-3836 GCA_964558445.1 uncultured Oscillospiraceae bacterium
ACCCACCTATCAACATATGCGCTCTTCCAGGTCAAGAATAAGAACACGAGATATGCCTATGTTTCTGACATATCGATGTTGACGGGCATGCTGGGATCGGATCGATCGATCGACATCTTGGAGGAATTCATGGCAAACGAAGAACCGGGGGAACAAGCCTTCGACGCCGGACTGGAAGCAGTTAGCAACACGGTCGGCACGCTTGGCAACATTCTCAATTATCTGCTCTGATTCTTGAGAAGCGTGCTGATCAATTCCGTGCGTCCGGAGACATCATACTTGGAATAGATGTTTCTCGCATGCGTCTTGACCGTATTCTCGCTGATGAACAGCGCTTCTGCGATGGCTCGATTCGATAAGCCACGAAGGATCAACTGCAAGACCTCTTCTTCTCTAGCCGTGAGCGGATCGATCGCCCGTATCTGGCTGACGACCGCTGTCTGCTCCGCTGCGCTCATCTGATCGTAGGCAATCAAGTACGTATGGTTCTTCAGCAACATCAGTAACTGGCGATTCAGGGGCGGTAACAAGACCAAGGTCGCACAGACAACCGTAAGTGCGATGACGGTAATCTCTGCGACAGGCAGGCCTATCGTCGTCACGACGAGTCCGAGCACACTGCCGAACAAGACGCCGAATACATTGGCCGCGAGACCGAAGCCGAAGACGAGGGCGGGCCGCCTCGTATAATCCAGCATCTCACCAAGGATGCTCCACCAGAAGAGATCGAAGATACCGCAAGCACCCAAGAGCAGCGTGTCCACGATCAAATAATCGAGCGTACCGCGACCGAGCAACATGAAACCGATGAACGCGGCCATCGTCATACCCATCGCCAGATACAAGAATCCCGTGCGCCTCGTGCGACCGACCAGATAGCGAATCGCTGCGATACTGCCGACGTAGGGCAGCGCCCAGTACCAGCAAGTCAACCAGACAAGGTGGCTGAACGCCGGCTGTATGACCCGATACATCAGCCCCGAATTGATCGTGATAATGAAGATAAACAAACATAAGAGTAGCAGCGGCTGGCGAATCGCCGTTCTAGTCTTCGTCGGCTCCGAAGCCACGTTTCGCTTCGCGGCTTCCCTAGGCAGCAAATAGATAAACAACAAACCGAGAGCAAGGAAGCATACAGATAAGAGATAGGCCGGCAGGGATCGACCCGAGGCGGTCAAGATTTGAACGAGAATCATCAATACATTGGAGTAGATCAACACCTCTGCACAAGCCTTGATTCGTTCTTGAGCGGGCGTGTAGGCACGCAGGAAGTAGCCCCAGGCCGCAACCGAGACACCGCTACAGTAGCCGCTTACGATCAAGCTGAAGAACCATATAGTAGGTATAGGCAGTAAGAAGGTGTAGCTCATCACGAAGCAGATACCCATGCCGACCAACATGGCAGATCTAGCCCGTTTCTGCGATTGGACAAACAAGCCGGAGCTAAGCAGACCGAACAGGTGGGCGATCATCGCAGCGAAGGTATAGGGATTTGTGCGAAGCTCTTGCGTCTCCAGCAGGTGATAGAGTAGCTGTCCTTCGAACAAAAAGGTCAGTAGGTACACAAACGAGAACGAGAACGCCAAGACAGACAGTCTCCTCGGGCTCAACACGTTCTTCTGATTCATACTGTATCTCCGTTTCTTAGGCTATGCTCTTCTTGTAAATGATCTTAATGTATAGATAGCAAAATGTATACTTTTCCTTAGCAACAAACCTTCGTTGTGCTAAACTGCTACTAACGTGATAAACAAACGGGGTATGATTCTTGATGAACGCGAAGCAGAAACGGATAACACATATGACGGCTCCGCAGACTATCATGCTGGGCTTCGGCCTCATGATCCTGATCGGTACTCTTCTGCTCAATTTGCCCATCGCGAGCCAATCCGGTGAGAGCATCGGTTTCTTAGACGCTCTCTTCACCGCAACATCGGCCAATTGCGTCACCGGCCTCGTGGTTGTGAATACGATGGAGCACTGGACCCTGTTCGGTAAGCTTGTCATCCTCGCCTTGATTCAGCTTGGCGGCCTCGGCTTCGTTGCCGTGATGACCGTCACCATGGTCTTAATTAGGCGACACATCACACTACGCGAGCGCCAAGCCATCCAGGCCTCCTTCAACCAAGACGGTATCGGCGGTATGGTTCGCTTGGTCCGACAAGTCCTCACCTATACACTCATTATCGAAGGGCTGGGGGCACTTGCTCTCGCCATCGCCTTCTACCAGAGTCGAACGATGACGGCCTTAGAAGCGATCTACCAGGGTGTCTTCCATGCTATATCTGCCTTTTGTAATGCAGGTTTCGATAACATCGGCACCATGAGCATGATCCCCTATCGCGATCATCTGCCTATCAACTTGATCTTGATGGTACTCATCATCCTCGGTGGGCTCGGCTTCACGGTTCTCGCCGAACTCAAGCAGAGTATCCGTAATCCGAAGAAACGGTCCCCAAGGCTTCGCCTGATCCATCTTAGCTTACAAGCCAAACTGGTTCTCATCACAAGCCTCGTACTAACGCTGGGCGGTGCACTGATCTTCTTGTTACTGGAGTGGTCGAACCCGAACACGCTTGCGACACTCACTATGGGACAAAAGCAACTTGCAGTCTTGTTCCAGTCTGTCACGCTTCGTACGGCAGGTTTCAATACTCTGGCACAAGATGGCTTAACACCGATGTCCAAGGCAATCTCCTGCCTCTTCATGCTCATAGGCGGCTCCCCTGCCGGTACGGCAGGCGGTATGAAGACCGTTACGATCGCCGTCATCTTCGTTTCGATGCTCTCCGGCCTCCGGGGACGCAATAAGCTAGAGGCATTCGGCCGCACGCTCCCGCTCGACTTGCTCCAGAAGGCGCTGACCGTCGTCACCGCCATGCTCGCGGTCGTATTCATCTCAACCTTCGTACTCTATTTCTCGGAGCAGGCGAATCCCTATCCGCATACGCTGCTAGACTTATTGTTTGAGACCAGCTCAGCTGCCGGTACTGTCGGCATCAGTACAGGTATCACGCCGCACTTATCCCGAGTAGGCAGAGTTACGATTATCATCTGCATGTATCTAGGCCGCCTGAGTCCCATCACGGTTGTCATGGCCTTGAACGCTATACTACACAAGCATACGGATGGCCTCAGCTACCCAAGCGAACGGGTCATTATCGGTTAAGAGAGGAGCATCGAGATGTTTAACAAGAATTATCGGGATTTCGCCGTTCTGGGCCTCGGCCGTTTCGGGATGAGCATCGTCTCGACACTGGCAGAGGCAGACGTCAATATCCTCGCATGCGACGAAGATGAGACCAAGCTTGCTCAAGCCACGGATTACGCAACCCATGTGATCCAAGTCGATCTCGCAGACGAACATGCGCTCGAGAAACTCGGGCTCGGTAACTTCGATGTCGTGATTCTCGCCATCGGCGAAGATTTCGAAACCTCACTCACGGCCGCCATGATCGCCAAGGAACAAGGTGCGAAACAAGTAATCGTCAAGGCCAGAAACAAGAGGCAAAAGACGATTCTACAGAGCATAGGCGTCGACTTGGTTGTTCTGCCGGAGCACGAGATGGGTGCCAAACTCGCAAGGCGATTGACCGGTTCGAACATCATCGATATCCTGCAAGAATCGGACAGTCACAGCATCACAGAGATACGTCCGAAGAAGGAGTGGATCGGTAAGACCGTGAGTCAAGCAGATCTGAGACGAAAGGAACAGCTAACCGTCATCGCCATCCGAAGCGGTCATCATTTACAAGTACCCGTGAAAGCCGATACGTTAATCGGAGATGACGACATACTGCTCGTGTTTCGCGAGATCGATTAGACAGAATCCGTCG
>CAZLEA010000085.1:0-3381 GCA_964558445.1 uncultured Oscillospiraceae bacterium
AATAACGATTGCTGATAGACTTCAGCCAATTGAAAAAGACAAAGACGTTGACGAGAAGAGTAAGCGTGCGAACACTCCTAAAGAGAGTCCCGGTTGGTGAGATGGGATAGAGGATAGCAAGCCCAAAATGGTCTCTGAGTCGGTTCGCTGATACTTAAGCGGACACGTGTGCGCACGTTACAGCGCAGGAGTATTAATGGTTTAGGCCAGCGTACTTTTGGAGGTGTAGATCGCGAGATCTAGACAAATTAGGGTGGTATCACGATGCTTTCGTCCCTTATCGGATTATATTTCCGATATGGGGACGGAGGCATTTTTTGTTTCCTCCATCGAAGAGCGCAGATTCCGCCAAACCGGTGAGAATCAAGATTCGAGACGTAGCAGAAGGCTACGAAGAAGGAGAAGAGTAATGGCATTGGACAGACAGAATATCGACAACACGGTCGATCAGAAGGTAGCACGGTATCAAGAGATTGCACTCGCAATTCACGGGAAGCCGGAAGTAAGTAACTATGAATTCTTCGCTTGTGAGACACTTGCGAAGCAGCTCGAAGCAGAAGGCTTCGACGTGACGGTTGACGTCGCGGGACACCGCACCGGCTTCGACGCGCGCTACAAGTCGGGGAAGCCCGGCCCGACCGTCGTCTTCTACGCAGAGTACGACGCGCTGCCCGGTATAGGGCACGCCTGCGGGCATAACCTCTTCGGCGCAACTTCATCACTGGCGGCGGTCGGTCTGAAGTCGGTCATCGATGCTGTCGGCGGCGAACTTCGCGTCTACGGTACACCCGGCGAAGAGGGCGGAGAGAACGGCAGTGCCAAGGGTAGCTTCGTTCGCGAGGGCTTCTTCGAGGATGTCGACATCGCGCTCGGTGCACATCCCGGCTACAAGCACGGCCTGACCGGTCGAAGCCTCGCCAACGATCCGGTAGACGTCGAATTCTTCGGTCGTGCATCGCATGCCGCGGGTGCACCGGAGAAGGGCATCAATGCACTGGATGCCATCCTCCAGGTCTACAATGCGAGCAACGCGCTTCGTCAGCATCTAACCGAGGATGTCCGTATCCACGGCGTTATCACGAACGGCGGCCAGGCGGCCAACGTCGTACCGGATTATGCCAGCGCACGCTTCTACTTGCGAGCGAAGTCTCGTCCGATCCTGGACGATCTGTATGCTAAGTTCGAGAAGATCGTCGAGGGTGCAGCTCTGCAGACCGGCGCGACCTATAAGTTCGGGCTCTTCCAGAATAGTGTGGATAATCTGGTGCCGACACCGCTCTTTGACAGCGTATATGAGAAACAGCTCAATCGCTACGGCTTCGAAGTGACTCCGCCCGGGAAGAAGTCCGGTGGAGGATCGACAGACGTGGGCAACATCAGTCAGGTGATCCCGACCATACACCCACACATCTCGATCTCGGAGGTACCGATCGCAGGACACAGCATCGAGTTCCGTGAGGCATCCTGCAGTCAGCAGGGGCTGGACTCGATTGCCCTCGGCGCGAAGCTTCTGGCTCATACGGCCCTCGACGTGATCTTGGATCCGGAGCTGCTCGAAGCGATCAAGGTGCAGCATAAACAGAACGTCCTGACACAAAACGATTAACTGATGTAGCTAAACGACTAAGTATTGGATTAGATGGTAAGAAGATGATTGAACTACAGAATTTAGCCAGGACCTTCGTCACTGATAACGGATCGGTCCACGCGGTGCGAGATGTGAATCTGACGATCGAAGACGGTGAGATCTTCGGCGTGATCGGCTACAGCGGCGCCGGTAAGTCGACCCTGGTTCGCTGCCTGAACCTCTTGGAGCGACCGGACGCCGGTAAGGTCTTGATTGATGGTGTCGATCTCGTGGCCTTGTCGGAGCGAGACCTGCGCGTCCAGCGCCAGAAGATGGGCATGATCTTCCAGCAGTTTAATCTGATGGCAAGTCGCACGGTCTTCGACAACGTCGCCTTCTCGCTTCGCTACAAGCGTATCCCGAGGCAGAAGATCAAGGAGAAGGTGTTGGAGCTGCTGGAGCTCGTCGGTATCAGCGACAAGGTCGATGCCTACCCCTCACAGCTCTCCGGTGGTCAGAAGCAGCGCGTGGCGATCGCCCGTGCGCTCGCAAGCGACCCTAGCATCTTGCTCTGTGACGAGGCTACCTCGGCGCTGGATCCGCAGACAACCAAGTCGATTCTGAAGTTGCTGCGAGACCTCAACAAGAAGCTTGGCCTGACGGTGATTATCATCACGCATGAGATGAGCGTCATTAAGGATATCTGTCATCGAGTCGCGGTGATGGAAGACGGTTATGTCGTCGAGCTAAACGATGTCGTCTCAGTTTTCTCGGATCCGAAACAACAGATCACCAAGGAGTTCATCCGCAGCACCTCAAGCCTAGCTCGCTTCGAAGAGTTAGTCGAAGAGCATTCGGACATCGTGGACTTGGCAGCAGGAGAGAGCATCTGGCGTCTGGACTTCTACGGTGCGGAGACCAAGGAAGCGATCGTGGCGAACATGCAGGAGAGGTATGGGGTGAAGCCGAGCATTATATTTGCAGATGTGGAAGTCATCCAAGATACAATCCTGGGCTCCCTCATCGTACGAGTTGCCGCCACACCGGACCTGACAGAAGAAGTCGAAGCTTATTTCGCCGAACGCGGCATCCGCCTGGAGGTACTGAAACATGCATGAATTACTGCTCAAATACACACCGAATCTGCTGGACTACTGGCAGGATATGATCAAGAGTATCGGTGAGACCCTCATCATGCTCTTGATACCGGGCATCTACACCTTCATCTTCGGGCTTGCGCTCGGTACGATCTATGTCGTGACGAGGGAGGGGAACATCATGGAGAACAAGTTCGTCTATCGCATCCTGGACGCCGTGGTGAATGTGCTTCGTTCGATCCCGTTCGTGATCCTGATTACCCTCTTGATTCCGTTGACGCAGATTGTCGCCGGTACGTTCATCGGGGTCAAGGGCGCGATCTTCCCCCTCGTGGTCGGCGCTACACCGTTCTTCATCCGTCAAGTGGATATGTCGCTGTCGGATGTGGACAAGGGCCTGATCGAAGCGGCCAAGGCCATGGGCGTGTCCCCGCTCGGTATCATCTTCCGCGTCTATCTGAAGGAGAGTATACCGGCCCTCGCCCGTGCGACGACGATCACGGCGATCAGCCTGCTCGGTCTGACGACCATGGGCGGCGCGGTCGGCGGTGGCGGACTCGGCAGCTTCGTCATCCGCTACGGACACAACCGTCGCATGCACGACCTCACCTACGTCTCTGTCATCGTGATCCTGATCATGGTCAGCATCATACAATTCATCGGCAATCAGATCATCAAGAAGACCACACACTAATCAAGCACTCAAACACATAAACA
>CAZLEA010000086.1:0-3371 GCA_964558445.1 uncultured Oscillospiraceae bacterium
ATTAAGTTCACTGTTAGCAACAATAAAAATAATATAGCGACCGAAGTTCCGATGAATGTAGTTATCGATATAGACATCGATCATGATAAAGATAACAAAGACAATAAGCTAGTCTATAGCCTATATAGAATTGAAAACAATCAGAAAGTCGTAATAGATAACATTTCAACCGATGGTGGTTATAAATATGACGCAACTCACTTCGATGGCTCAGGTAATTCACAGGAAGACGAATTCATTCTCGTTGCACACTGGCCAACCGGTACCTACAATAACGGTGATACCGCACTGCAAGGCAAGTCATTTGGTGTCACAACATCCATCACTGTCAGCGGTTTCCAAGCTGATTCCAGCGGCGCTCTTGTCGCCACCGCACCCTAATCCCATCCACACCACGAACAAACAACTATGACTGAATAAGGGGGAGCCGAAATTACGGCCCCCCTTACTCTTTTATATCTTATATGAGGTAGATCCATGCAACGGATACACACAAGCGACGATGAAGTCAGAGCGATGCGCGCGTATCTCGATGACTTGATCGAAGATAAGAATAAGAAGTGCATCTTCTATAAGGCTAGGTTGAAGACGCTCCTGTTCGGGCTTGTCCTACTCATGCTGCTCAGCTTGATGTTCAACGTGTTCTCTGCGAGAAGCCGAGGTGGCACACCGACGATACTCGGTTACCAGTTCTATTCGATCGAATCGGGCTCGATGGAGCCTGTCTACGAAATCGGCAACGTCATCATGGCCAAGAAGTACAACGGGACAGACGATCTCGATGTGGGCACGGTCATCACGTTTACAACAGCTAAGGGTATGGTGGTCACACACCGCATCGTCGAAGTCATCCAAGACGAGAGTGGCCATAGCCTATACCGCACGAAGGGCGACAACCCCGACAACATAGTCGATCCGGACCTGGTGTCCAAGGGACAGATCCGAGCCGTCACAATTATGAAGCTACCCTTCTTCTAATGACAGATATGCGTACGGACAAGAAACCTGAGGAGAACAAGCAGACGATGGAGCAGCAACAACAGGACCAACAAGAGCATATCATGGGCCTGGAGCACGTTCGCTCCATGGAGTACTACATCGGCAGCTCCAAGCCTGTGGTACCCGTACTCGACGACATCAATCTGGATATGTACGCCGGTGAGAGCTGGGCGATCTGTGCGTCTCGTGTGTTCACGATCGCCGTCATGCTCGGCATCATCGGCAACATCACGCCGTTTGACACCGGCTATGCGAGCCTGGCTACCAATAATCTGCCCCGAGAGAAGCAGAAGCTCCTCCCCGACATCTTCTACATCGGATCAGACGACATGCTCTATGATGATATGAATGTGTTGCAGTTCTTGTCCTTTGCTACGCAGAAGGCGAAGAAACTCGGACACCTCGGTGCGGCAGCAAGCCAGAAGCATATCCTAGACTTCCTGGTCGAATCGGATCTCAGCTACATCTCGATGTCACAGATCCAAACGCTCAGTATGGAAGAGAAGCTCCTGATCACCATTATTTGTGCCTACTACTCAGAGAGCAAGCTTGTGGTCATCAATCAGCCGAATATGCAGATGCTGGGCAGGCTTCGTGGTAGCTTCAAGACGATTGTGTCCGCTATGCGAGAACAGATGCAGTGCATCGTGTTCGGTACGATGGAGGACTTCGATCTGATCGAGGCAGCGGCCAGTCACATCGCCTTCATCCACAACGGGCAGATTGCGTATGCCGGTGAGGTCGACGGCTTCAAGGAGCAATACGATCGCGTCAGCTTCGCTCTGACCGCGAGGCATCCAAGTTACGTCTACGAGAAGCTTCAGACGATCATGCCCGAGTACGATATCCATATGGTAAACGACAAGATCATGCTCTACGGGTTTGCGAAGACGACAGAAGAGATGGAGATCGCTTATCTCTATTCGAAGATCAGAGAAGCAGAGCTCTGGGTGGAGCAAGTGTACGTGAACGAGAAATCCGTAGAGAATGCGGTGAGGGAGGTCAAACGTGCTAACAATATACCGTTATAATAGCTTCAAAAAAGAACTCCGTTTCGACTTCCACGATCAGAAGACAGGTCAGTTTCGTGTCCCCATCCTGGGTTTGTTCGCCGCCTTGATGGCGCTAGCCATCCACTATATGCTGCAGATGATGCAGGAGACCGTTTTGCCGGAGGTACTACCGGAGTACATGGCACGCAGTAACTTCAGCCTCCTCTTCACCTATAACAACGTCTACTTGATCGCCTTCATGGGGCACATGATTCTGAATTATCGGACCAGAACCTTCGCAGAGATGGTCAAGAATCAATTCTATCTGCAGGCCAAGATGGGTTACAAACCCACTACCTTGGTCCTAAGCAAGATGGGCGCGAGGCTCACCACCGCCACAGTCAGCTATTCGCTCGGTTACCTGCTGGTTCTGGTAATCGGCTTCTTCTTGAAGTATTACTTCATACAAAATTACATCATAACGATGTATATCACGGGACTTGTCGACAGCATCGTGGTCCTCTTCATGATCCTCACCGTCTCCCTCTTCATCCAGGACAGCCGCAATAACTTCTGGTTCGTCCTCCTGATCGGGACGGCACATCAATTCTCCAGGAACATGAGCGGACACTATGCGCTGACAACGAAGCCTGCTTATATGCGCAGCTTCGAGCAGTTCTTCGATATGAGGGTATCGCCCTACCTGCTGTATCAGGCAGCTGTCTTCCTAGTTTGTATCCTCTTCTTGCTCTTCGGCGCAAGCTTCTCGGCCCAGCGCTATCACTATACGAGAGAAGCGGTCGATCGGATGCCCAAGTCCTATACGGTCGGGCGTATCCAGCGTGATCCGAAGCTACAGAAGAAGGCCAAGGAGGGTACGCTACTCGGCATAACAGACTTCGACGGTAGTGAGACGCCTGTCTACATTATGAAGAACCCGAGAGATCGGGCAGAACTCACGAGTAAGATTATCAACGGTGTACTGATGACGGTCGCAAGCGCGTTGATCCTCTTGATGCTCGCCTTCAACATCTTCATCTTGGTCCTGTCCGGTTCACAGAAGACGACAGAGGTCTCGATTCGCGGCACGATCCCCTATCTCTTCCACTCCGATACCATGTCGCCTGCGATTGCCAAGAACGACTTGGTCTACTTCCGTCAGATCGATACGCAGTCGACGCTCGAGATAGGTGACATCGTCATCTTCCGCGACAACTACGAGGTCTTCATCGAGCGAATCACCGAAGTGGACGGCAATCAGGTGACGGTAGATATCGATAACTACCCCGAGATGAGTAAGGAAGATGCGATGGTCAAGACCGTCGCGAGAGATGCGATCTACGGCCGCTACTACGGGCGTAATCGCTGGCTGGGTGCGCT
>CAZLEA010000087.1:0-1736 GCA_964558445.1 uncultured Oscillospiraceae bacterium
GGATCCGGCTTCGCGGCTAGGTCCGAACGCATGCCGAGCACGAATTCGAAGTACGTATCCCCGAAGAAGTGCTTCACGATCTCCTGCGACAAGTGGTCTGCCTTGTTCGACAAGACGGCCATACGCACGCCACGCCCCTTAAGCTCATCTAACAAGTCCATGATCCCCGCATAGGGCTTCGTAACATCCAGGCTGTGCTCTCTGTAATACGCCGAGAAATCGGCGAAAACGGCATTGGCAAGTTGCAGCGGGATGGTAGCCGTCTCCGTCACCTGATACGCCGTGTTATACGTAACGTCTAATTGTTCGGCGGTATAATCTTCGGTCTCGTTGGCGGCAGATTCCGAGAGCTCGAGGTAGAGCGCACGCTGCTCCATCGTCCATGCATTCCACGCCATCGCTGTGGCCCGATCGCACAACGGACGAACGCCGTTACCGACCATGAGCTTCATCGTATCCTCGGGCAGCTCCGGCAGTCTGTTTGTCCTCAGCGCGAAGTTCACGGCAATCGCCAGATCGCTGATCGTATCTAGGAGCGTTCCATCCAAATCAAAAATCACACACATACTAAATCTATCCATTTCTATTTAACACACAAAAATCCAATCTAACCGTATCAGCTTAACACAGTTCGAATCTGGGCTCATCCGATGCTCTTATATTTGTTCTTAGTTTCGATTCTTGTCAGCCGAAACCGTCGGTAGTACCGGTATAACGAGGGCCGCTATGGCGTCCAAACACATGAAGCAGCACGCCCGTCAGCAGCATATACACCAGCGAACTGCGAACGATGTTCATAATCAGCGTACTAAAGAAGTAAGACGGCACCATCAGAATCATGCGATCGGTCGCAGGGTCCAGAATCCACAAGTCGTTACTAAAGAAAATCTGGTGGAAGATCGTCCAGAAGCGTTCGAAATCCACCCAGAACAAGAGCCCGATGGCAAGCACAACGAACAAGAAGATGCCGAGGCTAAACTTGTACCCGCTCGCAAGGTGCCGCAGCGTCAGGCGCAGTCCGTAGAGGCGCAGCATCAGTAGCAAGCCGAGTACGACAACACCGAGGCTGATCCAGCGAACGAGCATGGCTCCCTGGTACAGGTCCTTCACGTCCACCATATGATCGATCTCGCGTTGATTGAACATCGGTTCTCGCTCGCCCGTCTGGAGTGTCACTGTCACATCGATATCGCCGCGTTTATCCTGCAGGTAATCCAGCAGCACCTCAGTCGCATGATCCAAATCGTCTTGCGAGATACCGATCGTCTCAGCCGTACCGAGCTCTCCATAGACTCGCTTATAGAACGAGCGATTGAAGCTGTGACTGTCGATGGCACTGATGATGATGAATAGGATGAGGGCGAGTCCTATCGTTATTGGTAGAATTCGCTTCAATCTCGTCTGAATCGGTATCTTCACGCTTGTCTCCTCCGCCATACTTGGATGCCGGCGCCAATCGCAGTCGCATACTCCGCTTGGTCCGGCAGCACGAAGGTCAGTCCGTATAGATCACCTACCGATTTCAGGATCTGACGTCCATAGGGTGACTGGGAGAGATTACCCGTGATGACAACCGACTCAAGCTCTTCCTTCCAAGCCGTGAGAGCCGCAAGCGTGCCGATCGTCTGATAGACCAGGTTCATGATACCTGCCGCGAGATCCTCGGGTAACGCATCGTTCTTCACATCGCCGAAGTTCGACGCTGTGACATCACTGTGGAGGTTTGCGATCGCGTC
>CAZLEA010000087.1:1836-3242 GCA_964558445.1 uncultured Oscillospiraceae bacterium
AGATAGAGGCCGCCATCACCGACAGCGTGCATCTCGTCGACCTTCTCCGTCTTGATACCGAGGATGTCGCCTTGTATATAGGTACCGCCGACACCGGTCATCATAATCTTGGCGACGTCGCCGAGTGCAAGCTCGTAAGTATTCAAGAACTTACCGACTGCACCATATGCCGAAGCTACGGGGTCATCCGCTCGCACGAGTAACTTACCGACAATTGCTTCATCTCGCAAACCCACGATCTTCGTCGTGCTCCCGCCTATATCCAAACCGATCACAATTGACATTGATCTATATCCTTATCTAACCTGCATGCTTGGCATCCATCTGCTTAATATTACTATTATAGGTCATGGCATCGGATTTCCCAACAAACGATCCGTAAACAAAGCACTCCCCTCCACATAACAAGGAGAACTCTCGTTATATGAAGGGGAGCTGATATACATCGTATAAGTAGTGGTTAGAGCTTATCTGCTTGTGCCGGTGCTCATGTAGTCTTGATTCTGGTAAGCGTCCATGCCATCCATCAAGGTGACTGCACGAGGCACGATGATGAAGATCAAGTTGGAGATCGGGCGAACCTGACCATCCAGGGCGTAGGCCGAACCGGTGATGAAGTCTACGATACGCTGAGCGATCTTCTGGTCTACTTGCTCGAAGTTACAGATGACCGTGCGACCTGCACGCAAGTGATTGCAGAGCTCGTGGGCTGCTTCCATGTTCTGTGGCTTGACCACAATAACTTGGTTCCCGTTACCGGACTTGAAGTCGACTAGCTTCGGCTGTGTACGCCGATTCGTCTGGGGCCGTGCGATGGTCTCCATCGGGGGCTCCTCTTCTCCGATCTCGCCTACATCATCGACGTAATCGAAATCATCATCGAAGTCATCTTCTTCATAGTTCGCAAACTTGTTTAGAAATCTATCAAAAAAAGCTGCCATGCTCCATCCCTCCGCTTCTATCCTCGGTGATTCACCTGAGGTGTAGCTTACCATAGAACAGATTATAAGGTGAATATTTGTTCCTAACAAGCATAAGAATCAAACATTAATCCCAATGTAACAGGACTGTAACCTCGAAATGAAACAGTCACTATGTCGTGTTACAGGGGTTACCACCAGTCTAAGCATGTTAAGAACGATTATCATTATTATGTTAAGTTATGGGATGATGACGTTTGCGATCATAGAACCAATCTCATCGATTGATACATGAAACCGCTAATGCCAACTCACATACCGTGCGCGCCATTAACGGTCGATCTCGCAGCTCTCACTGCATAACAATTATATCGAACAGTTTCTCTTGAAACAATGATCAGGATGCCTTCTTCAAAAAACCTTTTATGCCTTCAACTCTTGCCTCAATATATGATTTGTTGTTATCATATTCTCACCACTTAATTG
>CAZLEA010000088.1:0-3235 GCA_964558445.1 uncultured Oscillospiraceae bacterium
ATCGACGTCTCGAACATCGAGCTTCGCCTTCCAATCCACGGGCACGCACCCCTGCTCCCGAACGCCGCGGAGCACTTCGCTCACGACCTCGTAGTTTCGCCTCGTCCCCTGTTTATCGCTCCGGTAATTCGCCGCACGATCCGGCGAGATTCCGTACTTCGCGGCCTCGGCCACGGCATCCAGATTCGCAGCCAAGAAGATGAATTCCCAGTGCTCGCGCTTCGTGGTCTCGCGAATACGCCTCTGGATCTCTTGTGCACTATAGAGGCGACTTGCGTTCTCCTCACCGTCCGTGATAATAACGAAGATGACTCGGCTCGGCCGATTCTCGACACTCGTGCTCCGCTCCACCTGTTCAATCTTGTCCATTGTGCGTCCGAGCGCATCCAGTAGAGCGGTCGTACCACCGACTTCATAATCCCTTGTTGTGAGTTCCTGCACCGCTTGGATATCGATTCTGTCATGTAGCAGGGTGTAGCGATGGTCGAACAAGACGGTTGTGATTCGGCAGGGGTCTGTCAATGCCTTCTGTTTACGCAGCATGGCGTTGAAGCCTCCTATCGTGTCCGTCTCCAAGCCCGACATCGATCCCGACTTATCGAGCACGAAGACAAGTTCGGTCATTTGATTGGTCATATGAATATTCATCTTACTTCTCCCTTCGTTTGATTCAAGTCTAGGATAACAAGGGAGTGCTTAGAGCAGGTCGCCTCCGAAGCGACAAATTGCTTAGCTACCAAGCAATATCTGATCGTAATGGAAGAGCACTTCGTTGATGGTCATAACATCAAAAACTGCGTTCGTGATGAAATACAAGATAATCAGATCGAACAGGAGTGCCTGAGACAGTGTATAGCCCGCTCTATCCAGGAAGTCGTTCGTCTCTTCGGTGCTGAGTTCAAGCCCGATCGCGAGCGCGACGGCGGTTCGTTTGCTCGGTATGTAGTCTCGATTCGTACGAATCTTCGAGAAGTGCTTCCGGTCGATATTGGCGCGTTTGTAAACGGTTACGTCATCCAATCCCTTGGCATCGATCAAGCGAAACAACATCTTGTGGAAGGATTCGTCACGGGCTTCGATCCATGCATCGAGATCCGTCGACAGCGGTGCCAAGGATGTCTCGCGGGCATAAGAAGACAAGGTCGGCCCCTCAAGCGTAAACGTTCTACTGACGGTAGTCTGTCCAGCTCGATGTGCCTCGACGTATCGCTCAATACCCTTCCTAAGCGACGGCTCCAGGACCAGATCCGTTTGAGCGAAGAGTACCAAGCGAACCTCCATCTCGTGATCCTGAAGATAGTCTAATATCGCCCGTTTCGCAATGGCAAGAGCCTCTTGTTTCGGGTAAGCGAAGATACCGGCGGAGATGAGCGGGAACGCTATCGATTCAATACCGAGCTCCCCTGCCAGCAGTAGCGCACGGCTGTAACTGCGATAGAGTAGGTCTTCCTCCCCACTGCCGCCGCCCTGCCAGATCGGTCCGACGGTATGGATGATATACTTGGCCGGTAAGCCGTAGGCCTTCGTCCATACGGCATCGCCAACTTCGATCGGAGCCAGTGCGTCACACTCGGCTTGTAGGGCTGGGTCGTCCGCTACACGGAAGATCGCTCCACAGACACCCCCGCCGCGCTTCAGCTTGGTATTCGCCGCATTCACGACGGCATCCACCGCAATTCTTGTTATATCGCCTTGTTGTAATAGAAGGGGCATAAATCTCCTCCGTTCACTTCTCGATGAGGCCCCGATAGAGGTTCATCAGCTCAATGAACTTCTGTGGATCGCCTCCCGTATCCGGGTGATGGGTCAGAGCCAATTGGCGGAAACGCTTCTTGATCTGACGCTCATCCGCATCGTAGGGTAGTTCCAGTTGAATCAGGAGATGCTTATCGTAGTGGTCTTGGCTGATGAATTTGGTCTGATCGAATAAATCACTGTAGACAAACGCCAGATATTCATCGGCTATCCGTCGGTAACGCTCTGTATCGATGGACAGTAGATAGGATAGCGGATAGCGAACATCATGCCTCTTATCAAGGGAGAAGAAGCGCTGCCAGAGAAGTGTGTGCTCTCCGTAACCCAGCGCTTGATTCCGCAAGCGGATTTCCAAGCGTTTCAAACCGCGCAGCTTACGCTTGACCTCATCTAGCTCCATCACATCTCCTACTCTAGCGTAGCCATGAATCGTTCCACTAAATCATACCCTGACAAATGCCAATCGTAAATATGCTGAAGAGTGTCTAATTCTGATATAATCATAGCAGAACATTGTTTTGGGTTGACAAGTTATCGTCTTATGCTGTCGTTATTAGTAATGATTATCACTTACTACTCCTAGGAAGGACTTGCTTGATGGAACAATCTTATCGACGCCCCCAGAAGCGGGTTTTTGGCGTTTTTGAATTCATCTTCGATAGTCTATACCTTGTGTTGGCTGTCGGCATCGGTATCCTTCTATTTATCGGAGCCACGACGCCTACGCACTATATGGCAGCACTCTCGGCCTTTACACTTGCCGGCGGAGATGCCTTCCATCTCATCCCGCGTCTTCGATCCATACATGATGGCACGACTGAGAAGTACAAGCGCCAGCTTAGTATCGGCAAGTTCGTCACCTCCATCAGCATGACGCTCTTCTATGTTCTCTTGTGGTTTATTCTACGCGCCGAGAGACCGGGCTTCATACATCCGCTCTTCACCGGCTTCTATCTGTTCTTGGCACTGGCTCGTATACTGCTCTGCTTACCGAAGCAGAATCAGTGGTTTGCAGAAGAGCAACCGGTGAACTGGGGCATCTACCGGAACATCCCGTTTGTCCTCATGGGCATGCAATTCATCATCTTCTCACTTCTTAGTGGTTCTGCTGTCTTCTTCTGGCTTGCCGTCGCGGTGGGTTTCAGTTTCTTATTCTATATGCCGGTTGTCTTATGGGTCAATAAGAACCGTATGCTGGGTATGCTCATGCTACCTAAATGCTTGGCTTATCTGTGGATTTTGATCCTCTTGATGAAGCTCTGACACTTGATTATCAGTGAAGGGTTCACTGCTTAATACAAACACCACTTATAGGGAGGCAAAAGATGGACATTGACAAGAAGCTGACAAACGAAGTCGGCGCACCGGTAGCAAACAACGAACACTCAATCACCGTCGGCCCGCGCGGCCCTGTCGTCTTGGAAGACGTATGGCTGCAAGAGAAGATGGCTCACTTCAATCGCGAAGTGATCCCCGAGCG
>CAZLEA010000089.1:0-3025 GCA_964558445.1 uncultured Oscillospiraceae bacterium
TATGATGTGTGCATATAACGCAATTAGCGGGACGTATCTCTCCGAGAACAAGCTGCTGCTCACGGATATCCTTCGCGAGCGCTGAAGTCTCTGGTTTCGTTTGCCGGACTCTCGGGCGAAGATCTGGAAGCCATGCTCTTGATACTAAACAGCTAAGGGCACTTCAGCCGATATTCGGCACAAGTGATTACCCACGAAGCAGAGAATCGCCGGTCGTGTCAGGTAGACACAGCCGGCGATTCTCATCTGCATTTATTCTGATGGTGCTAATTCGCCTCGATCCGAAGCGATGCCTCTAGCTCAGCATCTGTAGTCTTGACCGAGACATCGATGACGCCTGCCTGATCCGTTCGTACGACCGCGAGGCCAAAACCGTTCCACAAACGCCGCTTCCCCGTCCCGTAATTCTCATCCGTGCAGGGATTGCCGCTGCCCAGGCCGGCAAGTTTGCCTCCCGCTACCTCTACGACAAGTTCAAGATCGTCTGTCGGCACCGTGACCCCCGCTTCGTCCACCAAGCGAATGGTAATGAAGCTCAGATCCTCGGCGTCCGCTCGTATCTGTTCCCGGTCGGCGAGCAGTTCCAGCTTGGCCGGCTTGCCTGCCGTGACAAGCATATCCTCTGCTACGACTTCGCCGTCCTTCCAAGCCAGTACACGCAGGTAACCGGGTTTGTAAGTCAATCGGGCCTTGGCCACGAGGCGCAAGACCGGCACGCGAGCCACTGTCTCGTCGTTGATCAGGAATTCGACTTCGTCACAGTCGGCATAGGCCTCCACGTCGATCGGTTGTCCGACCGAAGTCTCGTCCCAAGTCCAGCTCTGCCAGACATCGTTCCAGTGCCATCCGAGTCCATATGCCGGCAAATCCGCTAGCTTCGGATCTCGCGCGAAGACGTGTATACCCGAATCCAAGCCCCACATAATCTTGCGGAAGTAGCTCTGAGGTCTCCTGTTCCCCGACAAATCGAGATCGCCTTGATAGCAACTTAGCCATGGGTAGGGCGCGAGCATACCCTCCTTCAGATCCCGAACCGTATGCATGACACGGCCTGCTCCCGCCTCACCTAGATTATCGTAGGCCGTCCAGATGAAGTCACCGATGACAGAAGGGTTCTCCATCGTGGCTTCGTAGTAGTCGAGCGTATTTAGTGCATGCGTCTCCGTGCCCATGATAACGCGATCGGGGAACTGCTCGGCGTCTCTGGCATAGCGGCTAAACAAGTAATTGTAACCGACGATATCCAGATGCGAAGCGCTCTCCTCCGTGATCAGGCCCCAGATATCCTCGCCGTCCACGATGCCGTCACCGATGTTGTTTGTCATGACGCCGCCGAGGAGCGCATCCATCGAGAGATCCGGATCCGTGTCCGACTCACCTTGGAGTGCCAAAGACCTCGGCATCTTGAAGGGAGACACACTCGGCTGTCCCTTCTCTCGCTTCGAGAAGATAATCGAGTGAATCGCGGACATCACGGGTCTCGTCGGATCCAAGCTTCGGACGAAGTCCGCTTGGCGCCTCGTCAATTCCGCACCGCCGCTCTGGCCGCCTTGCTCGCGGATCTCGTTGCCGATCGACCAGCAGAAGATCGACGGATGGTTGCGATCGCGCAGCACCATCGCTGCCGTATCCCGCTCCCACCAGTCCTCGAAGAACAGGTGGTAATCGAGGTCGTTCTTCCCATGGCGCCAGCAATCGAAACTCTCATCGATGACATACATGCCGATTCGGTCGCAGGCATCGAGCATGGCGGCGGACGGCGGATTGTGCGCGAAGCGAAGGGCGTTATACCCCGCCTCCTTCAACAGCATCACCTTGCGCTCTTCTGCGCGCGGATAGGCTCTGGCACCGAGAAGCGTGTTATCGTGGTGGATACAGCCGCCGCGAAGCTTCACCTGCTCGCCGTTCACCCGCATGCCCTGTTTGGCATCGATCTCGATTTGGCGAATTCCGATGGACAGATTCGTGCGATCCACGCCTAGATTTGTGTCCAAGACGAGTTCTAACTCACAGAGATTCGGTTCATCTGCGCTCCAGAGCTTGGGATCCGGAATCACGAGGTCAAACTCGTAGACTTCCGGTGAGAGGGCAGCGATTGCCACCTCGACGGAGGTCTCGATACCGCCGAGCTTCGCCGTAAGCGTACCGCTTGCCGCAGTATCACCGTCGTTTGTTATGGTTGCGAGAATAGAGACAAGAGCAGATTCGGCTGTCACATCGCTTGTCGTGACAAACAGATCCCACGGCCTGATATGACAAGCCTCTGCGACATAAAGCTTCACCGTACGATAGAGACCGCCGCCCGAATACCAACGAGAATTCGGTTGAACGTTTCGAGTGATAATCTCGAGCACGTTCTCCTCACCGAAGATGATACGGCCTGCCAGATCGATCTGCCAAGGCGTGTAGCCATAGGGATGGATGCCGAGCGCTTCGCCGTTCAGGCTTGCCTCCGCCTGCATATAAGCTCCGTCGATATCGAGGAGCACGGTCTTGTCCGCCCAAGTCTCCGGCACATCGAAGCGCTTGGTATATGTCGCGCGCCCGCCGGCATAGTAACCCGAGGAAGCGCCGCTTCTGGCACCAGGCTGCCGCTTCGTCTCCAGGATGTAGTCGTCCGGGAGATCGATCATCTCCGCAGGGTTCGTGTTCGTAAGCCAGAACATCTGACTCTCACCGATTTGTCGTTGCCACTGTCGATTCAATGCTACTTGTTCCATCTTGACCTCCGGATTCTTGTCATGGTAAACATGCATGCTCACTGTGTAGGACACTACAGTAAACATGCACATGCATAGGCCAAGTATACACTTCGCTAATTCATTTGGGCAAACAGAACAGCAGATCGACTAGCAAACGTCGATCCCGACACTTCGCTCTTCCAGATAAAGCGCAAGCAAGCTGCTGTCTCCCGCTTCATAGACGAGGCCGTCTTCTAGCCAGAGCACGTGATCTGCCAGGAAGTGCGCACAGCGTGTATCGTGCGTAATCGTCAGCATGGTCATCGGTCGCCTGGCGTTCATCC
>CAZLEA010000090.1:0-2668 GCA_964558445.1 uncultured Oscillospiraceae bacterium
GGCAATCTTGCAACCTGGCCGGGTGTTTCATATTTCCTGCCTCAATCAGCTATGCTGCAGGCGAAGCGATACGTTGACGAAGTACTTGCCCTCCTTGTTCCTGCGATGCCTGGCCTTCGCCATGACCGCACCATGCTCGGGACAGTAGAGGGTGGTCTCGTGTCTTTTGCCAGCTTCGGCCCAGACTTCGTCATGTGGTTCCAAGATGTGATTGCATGCCGGACAGCTGTACTCCTCATCCCCTAGGAGGCGAGGGAGGTTATCCACTTCCTCTAGCACCGGTAGCTGCTGCTGCTTGCTCAGACAGATATCAGGATTATATGAATAGAGATTCATCAGATCGAGCGTGGTCTCGGGGCTTACAGCTAAGATCCGGTCGTAGGGCACGCCCGTTCGCTCGGATTCATGGGTCAAGAGGACTTCGCGCAGTACCTCACCTGTATAGAGGGCATCGGATACCGCTTGGTGAAACGGATGCTTCTTCTCGATGCGCAGGAAGTCTAGGGCATACTCGATGCTCCGCTGCTGACTGCCATCCTCCAGAACACCCATAAACGCGCGCTGTACATCCAGAACTCGGACACCGAGCACGTCATCCATCTGATGGAAGGCCAAATTATCCTTGAGGGGCTTGGCATCGCTATCGCTCCAGGTACAGAAGGCATAATCATCTCCGCAGAAGGCCCTGAAGTCTACCATAGCATCCGGGAAGTCTTGACCAAACTTCAGACTGCTACCGCCGCGATTGGTGACGCGGGCTACGAAGTGATTGAGTTCCCTATAAACAACGGGCTTGATAAAGGCCTGGAAACGACCGAGCTCCTGCCCGTTCGCATCGAGTTTCACCGCGCCGATCTCAATAATCTCATAAGGCATCCGCTCAGCGATCTCCTTGGGTACCCGACTATTGCGGCCGGCCATGTTCCATTCCAGATCGAAGATGATGTAGTGCTGCGGTTCCTTCATATACATATAGATCCCTAACTCCTTCTCTACATAGAAACACCGGCCACGAGCTAACCCGTACCGGTGTCCTTGTGCGCTCGTACTTATTATACATAAATCACTTGCGCTTATTATCTCTTACTTCTTATCGGTAACGCTTAATCCCCGTGATCGGGTATGAGCCTCCGCCGAGCTGGTAACCTTGAACCTTGATTCGACCCTGAACCGTATTGACATGAACCACGTTACCGCTTCCGATATAGATCGCGACGTGTGTCGTGTAGCCGACTCCCAGTGAATCGTAGAGGATCAGGTCGCCGGGAGCGATGTTCGCCCACGATACGTTCGTGCCGCTACCATAGCCGTTCGTCGAACGAGGGATACTGATGCCTACGCGGCGGTAGACTTCCTGAACATAAGCGGAGCAGTCATAACCACCTTGGGGGCCCTGCATGGCCAATGCCGTGTTGACGATAGATGATGTGATATTACTGTTCGTATTCACAGCGGGTGCCTGAGTCGGTGCTGCAGGTGCCTTGGTCGGTGTAGCGGGTGCCTGATTCGCGGCCGGTGCCTGTGGGACCGGTGTTGCGGTTGGCACGGGTGTTGCGGTCGGCACGGGTGTCGCCGTCGGTACCGGTGTTGCTGTCGGTGCCGCATCCAGCAGATACCACTCCTTCAGATAGATGCTCTCGCCGTCTACATCAAGCTCGTACCAGTCTTCGTGTTGACCGATGACTTGCACATCTTCGCCCAGATCTAGGTTCATAGGCACGAAGCTATCCTGGTCGGGATCGACATGGGTATAAGCACCATCGATATGGTTATAGAGTGTTGCCGTGTATTCGGGGAAGACAAAGTCGCTCGTAAGATAAGAGGACTCTATATAATAAGTATTGATATCCACACCGTCACGAAGCAGTACACGACTGTAGTCGCCGCTGATGGCGAGCTGTTGCAGAGCCGTACCACGACTGATCGTCATGACGGTATCTGCGTCCTCATCGGGCTGTGACAGTACCGGAACCTCGAAATCGTTTGTATAGACGGCACCGAAGCTCTCGGTCTCCGGATAGACAACGGGCGATTCTTCACTTAATTCAGTGGGTTCGTTGTTTGTTTCATCGGGAGCACTCTGAAGTCCGGCATCCAAGCCACCACCACGATTGAGTAGTCCGTCATCAGAAACGATGAAGTCTTCTACGGAGAAGGCCTGGGGGGAATCCGTTCTGTCTGCTTGTTCGACAACGCTGTTTCCTTCCGCGTCTGCATGATTGCGTGCAGAATAGGGCTCCGTGACAGATAGATTCGAGAGTGCAACTACAACAGCCAGTGTACCGGCAGTTGCAAGCATGAGCTGCAATAGTTGCTTCCTCGAAGGTTTCTCGATTTGCATTCTTAATCTCCTTCGCGTCGAATCTGTAAGCGTCATATGACTTATGCACATTCGAACGGGATTCAATTGTTTGCTGATTTGATCACTCAAATGAAGCTGCTAGCAAGTCTAGACCAGATTCAAGATGAGATCAACAAGCGTTATTTTACTAAGTCGGATCGATTATGTCAAACATCTTACATTGTTACAGGAATATTACAAGCTAATTCGAGCAAAGGAATCGTCCCAAACCCTGATAACACGAGATCCGCCACCGCTTCCTGGGAAACGATGACGGATCTGCGTCAATAAACTGTAACAGTTCGGGAACTAGGCTTCCTGCCCGAC
>CAZLEA010000091.1:0-2663 GCA_964558445.1 uncultured Oscillospiraceae bacterium
GAACTGCTCACGTAATTCCTATCGAACGTTATGGTTAGGTCGTAATCTGCCCTATCTGTTTCGCTTAGCTTCTGTTCGATCTGTCGTTTCAGATCCGCATCCTCCCATGCTACACCGTCTGGAATCACACAATCAAAGAACAAGCGACTTCGTTTACCCGAGCGCACAATCCGCAGATCGTGTATCGAGAGTTTCTCATGTATCGAGCGAACGATGGTTTCGACAAGCTCTCTTGTCTCAATCAGTTCCGGGTCGTGAAGGTCGACCGGATCCACATGGATTAATAGTTGCCACTCGTGCTCTCGAAGCGCATCATTCTCCATCCGGTCGATCAGGTTATGTGCATCGACTAGCGTCATCCTGCTATCTACTTCAACGTGTACGGAGATAAACCGATAATCCGGCCCGTACTCATGGATAATCAAGTCATGTACGCCATGCACACCCTTATAGGTGTAGATCCACTGCTTGATCTCGCTTCGCTCTGTCCTGTTGGGCTGACTGCCGACAATCTTGTCGATCATGCGCCTGAGAATATCAAACCCGCTCTTCAAGATAATTAGCGCGACAAGCACACCCATGATGCTATCCAGATTCCAGCTCACAAATGGCATAAGTAACATCGAGATTAAGATGACGGATGTACTAAGTATATCGGCCAAACTGTCTTGTGCCGACGCTAGAAGTAATTCGGAATCGATCTTCTTGGCTATGTGCCGGTAGAATACATACAACCAGAGCTTGACCAGTATCGAGAGAATCAAGATGACGTAGAGAATCGGACTGCTCTTGATCGGTACCGGTTGCCAAAAGCGCTTGATCGACTCATAGAAGAACTGCCCGCCGACGAAGAGAATCACCACTGCCATCGCCGACGAGAATATATACTCGAAACGCGCATGACCAAAGGGGTGATTCTTGTCTGCTCCTTTACCAGCCAACTTGAAGCTTAGAATTGTCAGTAGGCTCGTACCGATGTCACTTAGGTTATTGACGGCATCCGCCATAATTGCCATCGAGTTTGAGATGAATCCGATCGTAAACTTGGCAACACAAAGAAGCAGATTGCTCACAATGCCGATCCAGGCACTGAGGTAGCCATACTGCTTCCGTTGCTCCCTGATAGTCCCGCCGTCAACTGTCGGCAGGAAGCGTTGGATGAGGTAGTCGATCATGTTTAGGCCATTGTCTCCAGCATCTCCAGCGTCACTTCGTGCGGCGACGGCGTGCCTGCTTCATAGTCTCTCCAGGCTTCCAGCATGTATTCGCCCATCCTAGAGACTTCGAGCTGCTGGCTGCCTGCGATGTGCGGCGTGTTGATTACATTCTTCAAGTCGAAGAAGGGATTGTCGCTTGCCATCGGCTCCGGCCAAGTCACATCGAGGAGTGCGGTCCTTGTCTCGTCCTCTGCCATCGCCCGCGCGAGGTCTGCCTCGACAACCTGAGCCCCTCTGCCCGTATTGATAAAGGTGCTGTACGGCTTGAGCGAAGAGAAATGCTCGTAGCTTAGCATGCCCACTGTATGCTCGTTATTCGCCAAGTGATTCGACACGATATCAGCTTCACAAAAGGCTGTATGGAGATCCACCTTCTGTACACCAAGCGCCATCGCATCCTCATCGGACAAGAAGGGATCGAACACAAGGATTCGATAATTGAATTGCTTCAAATGCCCGATAACCAGTCGGCCGATCGCGCCCGCTCCGAGCAGGCTCACCGTCTGACCGTAATTGCCGGTGTTGCGGTGTGAGAAGGCCGCGGCCGCGCGCATGTCCTTGGTCTCCTTATAGATTCGCTGCGCTTGGTAGAAGCCCTTGCCGGCCAAGATGCATTGGGCGAGCGTATATTCGGCAACCGGAACGGCATTCGCGCGGAAGGCACTGTATATGCGGCAACCTGTAGCCATATAGGGTTTGGCAAACGCCTGAACCGTACCCGCGGCGTAGAAGATTGCTTCCAGCTTGGGGGCGAACATACGAATGTCGCGCTCGCTCTGTGCGGTCATCCCCCACGTGGAGAAGATATAAGAGATATTCTTGAGCTTGCCGCTGAGCGCTCGGGTCATCAGGTCATCTTGATTCGTAATCTCATCATGGAACTGTAGTTTCTCACCGAGCGTCTCTCGAACCTTCGCGCTATACGCCATCGCTAGGGTCTTACTGCCGTTTGCGCCCATGCTGAGCATAACTGCTTCCTTCATTTCTGCCTCCTCATATTCCGTCCGGAATCATAAGCGAGTTTGATTCGCTTGCTATCTTACCGCTCCTATTCTAGCATGTTCCGATGAGATTTATGGCGAAATATTAGAGATAGTATATTAAACTCCGATCATTACGGAAGCATTACAACGCAACAAAATAGAGGGCTGAGCGAAACAAAACTACGATTCGAGTGAATAGTCTATACATCAACTTGTATGAGGATAAGTCATGTGGATAAGTCTGAGGATGTGTTGTGGATCTGTGTTGATAGCTAAACGAGCATAGCAAAAGGGAGCCAAGTAAGCATCTCGACTCCCCTACTCTGTCCAATCTAACAAAATGGCTTAGGCTTCGCTAAGCAAACGAATCTCGATAATCTCGCTGAGCGATCCGACCTTGGCACGAAGCTTGATCGTACCGGTAGCGCCGCTATCCAGTGTGCGCACCCAAACAGCTGTCGAA
>CAZLEA010000092.1:0-2591 GCA_964558445.1 uncultured Oscillospiraceae bacterium
CACCCGTGATCTCGTATTCGTCCAGAACGGTGTAATAGGGACTAGGTCTGCAGACTGTGTATCATACTTATAGATTGTAATCACGGTCTCTTCTGTCAGTCTATCGGCGGGTACGATGAGGCTGAAATCGTCATGGTCAATTCGATTGTCCTCGGAGGGAGACAGTGTCGTGCTTAGGAGTTTGGTTCTATTGTGTTCTTGGAATTCACTGCTGTATCTCTTCTTATCAAAGGCTGGTGGATTCCTAACGATAATCTCCTGTTTGCCCGCTGTGATAGCGGCCGGGACGATAACACGGATCTCGCTGTCCGTCCAAGCGATGATGCCGGTATCTATGCCGGCTATCGTCACTCGACTGTAATTCATACTGTATTCGCCGAAGCCCTCTCCATGGAGTGTGATCGATCTGTTGGCATAGGCTTGGCCCGATAGGCTATTGATTCTTGTCTTGGAAGGAAGTAGAGAGTATAGATCGAAGTAGTGGAGAGCAGCCATAACTAGAGCCGCAAGTGTGAGGAGGACAGCGAGGCTTATGAGGACTCGCTTGATTGGCTTACGCTTAGTCTTCCTTGACTGTTCGAATGGTTGGCTAATATCACTTGTGCTCCGCCCGCAGATGGTGCAGAAGTTCGCATCTTGATTCAGCTTCGCACCGCAATATATACAGAACTTATCCATAGTAGACACCTCCGCCAGAAACTTACCTATCGAGATCTTCCACTATGTTTAGCTTAGCATCATTCGGGTAGAATCGTATCACCCGGATGGATTAGGCAGGGAACCCGAGACCTACTAATGTTGGTAGGGGGGTGGTGCTACATAAATGGGACAAATACAGGGAGTTGAAGGTAATGATCTAAGTGAAAATATATCGATGCATGATAAGATAAAAGAAAAGAGACTCATTCTTTTCGTGCGGGCAATCGCCTCACCACTCAAGAAAACGTCTCTTAATATCAGTGTGAACACTGTTAGGGAGTATATCATGAGTAAACGGACATTGTCGAGATTAAGCTTCGCCTATTACATACTCGTAGGTGTTATAGGTCTATTCGTTCTTATCAAGACCATTGTTAATTATAACGATGCGCTTACTGCCGTGCCCCTCTCGTTCTTCTTGATCATTGACGCTGTTGGCATCGGCCTGTTCTGCTTACTTGGCTTCATATTATATCGCCTAGCATATCGTTTCTTAGTTAGTGATAAGGAGGCCCCTCATGTCCAACGCACCCGCCATCGATAAGCTTGTGATAACGCAGCGAGAATACTTCCACACCGAAGAGACGAAGCCACTTGAATTTCGTCGTCGACAATTACGCATGCTTCAGGCGGCATTGTACCAACATGAGGACGAGATCCTGGAGGCATTACGCGCCGATCTGGGTAAATCTGCCTATGAAGCCTACATGACGGAACTTGGCATCGTACACACCGAGATCAATTATATGTTGAAGCATATGGCGAAACTTGCGAAGCCCAAACGAGTTCGGGTGGCGATGGGTCAGCTACCTGGGCGTGCCTATACGCTTATGGAACCCTATGGCGTTGTGCTGATCCTGTCGCCTTGGAATTATCCGCTGCTACTCACCCTGATGCCGCTTGCAGCAGCGATGGCTGCCGGTAACACGATTGTCTTGAAGCCATCGGATTACTCCAGGCACACGAGCGAAGTGTTAGCGAAGATTATGCAGGAGATCTATCCGCCCGAGTATATCACGGTGTTGCAGGGAGGACGTGCGGTGAATCAGTCGCTGCTCGATCAGCGTTTCGATTATATCTTCTTCACAGGTGGAGAGACAGTTGGGAAATTGGTCATGCGATCGGCAGCCGAGCACCTGACGCCGATTACGCTGGAACTTGGCGGGAAGAGCCCTTGTATTGTGGACGAGACCGCCGACATCGATCTGGCGGCCAAGCGCATTGTGTGGGGCAAGCTGATCAACGCCGGACAGACTTGTGTTGCGCCCGATTACTTATTGGTCCATCGATCGATTCGAGACAAGCTGCTTCAGGCGATGCCGCGCTATATCGAGGCCTTCTACGGATCGGATACCCTCCATAACGAGCTCTATCCGAAGATCATCAGCGAGAAGCACTTCAAGCGCTTGACTAAGCTAATTGACAGCGCAAGCGATACAGTCATCTACGGTGGCCATACGGATGAAGCGCTGCAGAAGATCGAGCCGACACTGCTAGAGCCGATCGATTGGGCAAGCCCGGTGATGCAAGAAGAGATCTTCGGCCCCATCCTACCGATTCTGGTCTACGATGACCTAGATGAACTGATCAAGACCCTGGCGGTGAAACCTAAACCGCTTGCCCTCTATTTGTTCACGGAGTCCAGAGCTATAGAAGAACGAGTACTCGGCGGTCTCTCATTTGGCGGAGGCTGTATCAACGACACGATTATGCACCTGGCATCGAGTCATCTGCCGTTCGGCGGTGTGGGTAACAGCGGCATGGGTTCATATCACGGAACAGAGAGCTTCAAGACCTTCTCACACACGAAGAGCATACTGAAGAAGGGCAGATTCCTAGACATCCCGCTTCGTTATCCGCCGTTCAAACAAGATCTCAGATGGCTCAAACGC
>CAZLEA010000093.1:0-2434 GCA_964558445.1 uncultured Oscillospiraceae bacterium
GCTTCTTCGAACCAGTATAATGGTGTGGCAAGGAGGCTAGAAACATGATGCAAGATTGGTTCTCGAAGGCCAAGTTGGGTATATTTATCCACTATGGTATATACGCTGTGAAGGGCGTTAGTGAATCCTGGTCCTTCCATAACGGTCATATCTCCTATGACGATTATATGGCGCAGAAGCAGGGCTTCACCGCTTCGAATTATGATCCTGAGGCATGGGCCGAGCTCTTCGCGGATGCGGGTGCACGCTATGCCGTACTGACCACGAAGCACCATGATGGTGTGGCGCTCTGGGATACAGACACCTCGACACACAATGTAGTCGATGAGACACCGGCCGGTAGGGATCTAATCCTGCCCTATACGGAGGCGATGCGAGCTCGTGGCCTCAAGGTTGGTCTCTACTACTCTCTGATCGATTGGTCTCGCGAGGACTATCGCTCGGTCTATCAGGCAGGGACGCCGGAAGCGGAGCGTGCCAATCAGAACATCTACTCATCGCCTGCCGGAGGCGAGGAGAATCCGGAGCTGTGGGAGGAATTCCTCCGTTTCAACGATGCTCAGATGGAGGAGTTGATGACGCGATTTGGCACCATTGATCTACTCTGGTTCGATGGCGATTGGGAGCGTTCGGCCGAACAGTGGAAGATGGCGAAGTTCCGTGATTATCTGCACGCGCTTAACCCCAATGTGATCCTGAATTCTCGCATGATGGGTTACGGCGACTATCTGACACCGGAGCAGGGCATACCGGTTCTGCCGCCCGAGGGACCCTGGGAGTTCTGCACGACCGTCAATTCGTCTTGGGGCTTCCAGCACGACGACCAGCAGTGGAAGACTTCGAGGCAAGTGATTCGCATGTTCTGCGATTGCCTCACGCTCGGCGGTAATATGCTTCTGGATGTGGGTCCGATGGAGGATGGAACGATACCGGAGCAGTCCGTTCAAGTGCTGCGTGATCTCGGTGCATGGATTCGTACGCACGAGGAGGCTGTCTACGATCCTGGCCGCGGCCTCGACTACTGGTTCTACCTCGGTGGATCTACGATCAGTGCGGATAAGAAGACAGTCTACTTATTTGTTTATGACCTGCCGGTAGAAGATATTTGTCTCAAAGGCATCCAGACGCAAATCAAGAACATCACCGTCTTGCACTCGGGCAAGTCTCTGGACTGGCAGATACATGGCGGAGCACCGTGGAACAATATACCGGGTACGTGCTGGATTAATCTGACGGCAGAGGACTGCTATGAGGATGGACCGACCGTGCTGAAGGTGGAATTACAAGATGAGCTGAAGCTCTACTACGGACATGGTCAAGCGATTAGCTTCAACGAGTAAGAGCGAATAGGGCCGAACATGGTCTAGTTATTCTTGGTAAGAGGAGGAGATGAGCATGCGTAAACCGATGCTGATAGGTTATGTGGGCACCGGCGATCTGGAGATCGTGACGGATCAGGATGCGAGGGCGCTGGATGCGATCAATATCGCGTTCGGTCATGTGAGAGACGGACTATGTGTCTGGGAGAGCGGTGGGGCAGATCGAGAAATGACGAGGCTTCGGGCGCTAAACCCGGATCTCAAATTCATCTTGTCTGTCGGTGGCTGGGGCTCGGGCGGCTTCTCGGAAGCGGCGGCAACGGCACAGGGTCGGGCGAAGTTCGCGGTATCGGCCAGAGAATTGCTGGAGCGACACGATCTCGACGGCATCGATATCGATTGGGAATATCCGTGCTTCAGCATGGCCGAGATTGAGGCGAGTCCGGATGATAAGGAGAACTTCACGCTCTATCTGGCGGCGATCCGAGACGAGCTTGATAAGGTGCCTGGGCGACATCGCATCTTGAGTATCGCGGCCGGCGGCGATGCCTATTTCTGCAGGAATACGGAAATGGACAAGGTCAGTGAGATCCTGGACTACGTGCAGATCATGACCTACGATCTGCGCGGAGGTTATACGCATGCGACGGGTCATCATACGAATCTGTTTACGCCACGCTTCGACTTCTATGATGTGAGTGTGGAGGTGGCGGTGGAGGCCTTTGCCAACGCAGGGGTACCTAAGGAGAAGATGATTATCGGTGCCGCCTTCTACTCTAGGTGGTGGCAGGGTGTGCCGGATGCGGACAACGGCTATGCGCAGTATGCGAAGACGGTGGGGCAGTATGGGCCGACGTACGATGAGATTGTGGAGAATTACCTGGGTCAGGGCGATTGGGTTCGCCACTGGGATGACAGTGCGAAGGCGCCATGGCTCTTCAACGGGGAGGAGTTCATCAGCTACGATGATCCGGAGTCGATTCGCCATAAGGTGGACTATCTGAAGGGCGAGGGCTTGCTGGGTATCATGTACTGGGAGTATGGGCTGGGGTACAAGCATTCCTTGACGGCGGTGCTGCGAGAGGAATTGGATAGAGGCTGATGGTTGGTCGTGC
>CAZLEA010000094.1:0-2345 GCA_964558445.1 uncultured Oscillospiraceae bacterium
TAGGGCCCGAGAGATCGGGCTCTATTCACGCCAATTTATATTGACGCGTTAACCATGCGTTGTTAGTATTGAATAGACTAGGCAGTTGGGGGGGATATGCGATGAAGTACTTCGATAAACGAGCATGGGATCCGTATATGGATGGGATCGAACTTCGACCGCGTCTGTATACGCTAGCGGAGAAGCTGATCTTCCTTGTTTCGATGCTGCTTATATTGATTTCCTTATTGATCTTGATTCTTCCGGGTAGAAGGGGCGTCAGCGGCCTACAAGCCGAGCGCTTCTGGCCGCTTGTCTCCATAGAGGAGGGCGTCGGAGCACATCGCACGTTCGAACGATCCGGAGAAGTCGTACAACTGGACGGGCCTCTCGCGTCCGATATAGATACCTTCGCCGAAGTCTGGCAGATCAATTGGCCTGCCAGGGCGGATCAAGCGATTATGCTCTATATCGGCGATGTCAATGAGACAAACGATTCGAGAGATGTTCGCTTCCTAAACGGCGGTGAGACCATAGACGGCATGTGGTTCCAAGATGAAGAAGATAAGAAGAGTGGCGGCTTCTTCGGCCGCGATAGGAATATATCGTTTCAAGAGATTGTAGTAGTCATGGACGATGCTTATCGCAGACCGGTGAACTATACGCTACTACTTCGTATGACATCGGATCAGCTCCACATGAAGAAGGCAGGTCACGGGCAGTGGCTATGGCTCACGCTCTTGGTGGCGGGCATAGCTGCCCTCTCTACTTGGTTCTATAACGAGTTGTTTCGGCTTCAGCGCGCTCTGATGTCTCTGAACTATCACTACAGCGGTGATCTCGAGCCAACAGGCCTTCATACCGTCGGGCATGTGATCGCTACCGTGGCCTTGCTTGCTGCCGGCTTCGTTTGTTTGATTCAATATCTCATAGCTTGATAAGCTTGTGTTATGAGGGATCGGATGATGCTCCAAGCGTTCGATTCAGCTTCTCCGAGGCGACTAGCATCATGAGGCCAAATATCAGCAGATAAGCCGGGAAGATGCGAAGCGAGAGGTAGCGGCTGAGGAAGCCGAACAGCGGCGGGACGAGCGTGCTGCCTAGGTAGGCGCTTGCCATCTGTATACCGATGATGGATTGAGAATTCTCTTGGCCGAAATTACTAGGTGTCGAATGGATGATCGCCGGATAGATAGGTGCGTTACCAAGGCCGATAATCAGCAAGCCCGCGAGCGCGAATATGTTTGTTTCGAGTGGGAGGAGCACGAGGGTGATGCCTACTAAGACGATGCCTATACCGTAGCGAATCATGCCCTGATCACCGACTCGATCGGCGATGAAGCCGCTGATGAAGCGCCCGAGCGTGATACCGAGGAAGAAGAGTGAGCCGAAGCTTGCCGCCGTCTCCCGATGTACACCCCAGACCTCAACCAGATATGTACTGGTCCATAAACCGGTTGTTGCCTCAAGTCCGCAACATGCGAGGAAGACCAAGAGGACATACCTCACGCCCTTGATGCGGCTTGCTTCCCATACACCAAGCTCGCGCGACATTACCCGGTTGTGCCCGTTCTTCTGCCCGTGATTCGTCCACAGCGGCAAGCTGATGAAGAGGATGGCGGACAGCGCAAATTGGATAACGGAGACATAGGAGTAGCCCGTCGCCCAGCCAAGTTGGTGACCGAGCGCATAGCCCATGATATACGGGCTGATGGAGGCACCGACGCCCCAGAAGCAGTGGAGCCAGCTCATGTGTCTGGATGTATAGTGCAGCGCCACGTAATTGTTTAGCGCCGCATCGACTGCACCGGCACCGAGCCCGTAGGGGATAGCCCAGAGGCAGACCATCGCGAAGTGAGACGATCTGGAGAAGCCGAAGAGTGCGAGGGCTGTCGTGAGGACACTGATGGTCGTGATGAGGCCGACACCAAGTCTTCTGGTCAGACGATCGGACATCAAGCTGGAGACGATGGTGCCGGCGGATATGATCATGGACACGATGCCGGCATACGACAGCGGAACTGCGAATTCGCCATGCATCACGGGCCAAGCGGAGCCAAGCAGCGAATCCGGCAGGCCGAGGCTGATGAACGCGACATAGATCAGAACCAATAAGAGAGAAGCCATAAGATACCTCGATATAACAGATATCCTAAGATTATAAATGAATAGATTATGTTTAACAAAGGCCACTCAATTCGCTTCAACTTCGCCGCTCTGCGTACCTACCGTCACCGTATAGGTTTCTCCCGACACGAGCTCGGGGCTGCTGAGGATCACGACGGCGAAGTCTAGCTCCGGCTCGACACTGAGCAGGATGCTGCCTGCACTGTCCGTCACTGTGATCGGGGTCTTGGCGGCCTGAT
>CAZLEA010000095.1:0-2175 GCA_964558445.1 uncultured Oscillospiraceae bacterium
AGACATCCCGCTTCGTTATCCGCCGTTCAAACAAGATCTCAGATGGCTCAAACGCCTGATGAAGTAACAAGACGGCACACACAGAATCTGGGTACAGCTTGGTACTGCGATACTTGCATAATACCCCTCGCATCGTTTACAATGTGGCTAATTGAATAGACTATACATGCGAAACCCTGCATAAGCAGGAAGAAGAGGAAGAGTAGCCCCGATTCGTTGACAGAGAAGCTTGCAACAGCTGAGAGCAAGCCGGACGATTGAACAGGTGAACATGGCCTCTGAAGCAGCGTACCGAGGTTTCGGCTTAGGCTACGACGGGTTCGCCCGTAACAGCGATAGAGTATCGGCGGATCATTTCCTGCCCGCACTCGAAGAGGTTCGCCTGCGTGAGGGGCGGACGAATTAGGGTGGTATCACGAAACTTAGGCTTTCGTCCCTGAATTACGGTTCGGGGATGGAAGTTTTTCTTTGCCTCGAATACGAACAGAAATGAGGTAAATCACATGAAACACATCGTTATCGGAGGCGCCTGGCCCTATGCCAACGGTTCGCTTCACATCGGTCACATCGCAGGGTTGCTCCCCGGTGACATCCTCGCACGCTACCATCGACTACGAGGCGATGCGGTCTACTACGTGTCCGGTAGTGACTGTCACGGTACGCCGGTCAGCATTCGTGCTCGGGCGGAGGGGACGACGCCGGAGGCGATTAGCGAGCACTTCCACGCGGAGTTCGTGGAAGTCTTCACCGCGCTTGGCTTCTCCTATGACCTCTATACGAAGACGTCTAGCGAAGCGCACAAGCAGTTCGTCCAAGATTTCCACAAGCAGCTCTACCGGAGCCCCTATGTCTATGAGAAGGATGTCAAACAAGCGTTCTGCCCCACATGTACGCGTGTTCTGACCGATCGCCTGATCCTAGGACGCTGTCCGATTTGCCAAGAAGCAACGCGCGGCGACCAATGCGATCACTGCGGCGAGATCTTGGAGGCAGGAGAGATTCTGGAGCCGACATGTGCGGACTGCGGTGCGGCGCTGAGGCTTATCGACAGCCGCGATCTGTTCATCGCCATCTCGAAGCTGGAGCCCGAGCTTCGCCATTTCCTGGCCGATCGCCCCCACTGGCGCAAGAACGCCATCGCCTTCACCAAGCGCTATCAAGATGAGGGGCTACGTGACCGCGCGCTGACCCGCGATCTCGATTGGGGCATCGAGGTCCCTTACCCCGGCTATGAGAACAAGCGAATTTACATCTGGGCGGAGAATGTCCTGGGTTATCTCTCGGCATGCAAGCTGCTTGCAGACGAGCGAGGGAGCTCTCTAGATGAGATCTGGGGCGAGAACGCATGGCACTATTATGTACACGGCAAAGACAACATCCCCTTCCACACCATCATCCTCCCATCTCTGCTGCTGGGGCACGGCGGTGGCTACCGCCTCCCGGACGAGATCATCTCGAGCGAGCATCTGCAATTGGAAGGGAAGAAGATCTCAACTAGCCAGAATTGGGCCATCTGGGTCAAGGACCTGATCGGCCGCTATCATCCGGATGCCCTGCGCTATTTCTTCGTTGCCAACGGTCCGGAGAAGCGTGATACCGATTTCTCTTGGCACGAATTCCTAGAACGAAATAACAACGAACTGCTCGGCGCTTACGGCAACTTCGTGAATCGGACGTTGGTGTTTGTGGAGAAGTATTTTGATAGTTTGATAGGGGAGAACACAGGAGAGGGATCGATTCGTATCGATGCCAAGCTGGAGTCTGAGATATCTGAGCTCTACTTAGAGGTCGGCCGACTGATCGAGGGCGGCCACTTCAAGGATGCTCTCGCTACGGTCTTCTCGTACGTGCGCCGAGCGAATCAGTATTTCGACCGGCAGGAACCCTGGACCACGCGCACGACAAATCCGGCAGCGTGCAGGCAGACCCTCTTCGATTGTGTACAGATCATCGCGAATCTGGCACTAATCCTCGAGCCCTTCCTCCCGCAATCGTCTGCTACCATCATCGAGTGGTTCGGTCTGGAGCGACGCTGGACACTGCAGCAAGTCCCCTCGGGGTACAAGCTGCCGCCGGTTCATATCCTCTTCTTGCGTTTGGATAAGTCGATTGTGGGGGAGGAGTTGGCTAAGCTCGGCGTCTAAGCATCGACTATCTCGTATTGATCGTCGACAG
>CAZLEA010000096.1:0-2045 GCA_964558445.1 uncultured Oscillospiraceae bacterium
GAGGCGCATGACGTCGCTAAACGACGACCCGGAGGGCAACCCTGTAGAACCGCTACATGGCGGTGATGAGATGACGGACGAAGTCTTCTATGACCTGATTTCGTTTCACTCGAGAAACGCATAATTGACCTGAAATGGGGGCTTGACAAGGCCGTATATCTTCCGTATCTTAGTAGAAACGCATTGACGGAGAGAAACAAGAAGCAAGTCAGACGTCTCTTGGAGACAGATGCAGAGAGTCCGCGGTAGGTGTGAGCGGACACTGAGTTGCCAATGCATATACACTCCCGAGCGGATTCTCTGAAACTGATTTGAGTAGGAGGATACGGCTGCCCCCGTCATAGGGTACAGGATTGCTAGATCCGAAGAGTGGCATTTACGATGTTGAATGCAATTAGGGTGGTACCGCGGAAGTTCGCTTTCGTCCCTAGGTGATTGGACGCCTAGAGGATGGGAGCTATTTTTTTATCCTTACTGGGCATAAGCTTACAGACGGAATCGTCTAGGAAGGAAGGATGAAGAATGAATACAGTCAAATTCTTCTCGGGGAAATCGGTACCAATGGAGATGCACAAGGTGCGTGTGGTCCAGCGCTTGAATCTACTTCCGGTAGAAGAGCGCAAGACGGCGATGGAGGAGGCAGGCTTCAACACCTTCTTACTTCGCAACAGGGATGTGTTCCTGGATATGCTGACAGACAGCGGCGTCAACGCCATGAGCGATGCACAGCAAGCGGCGATGATGATCGCAGACGACAGCTATGCGGGATCGGAGACGTTCTTCCGCTTGGAGGCGGCGCTGACCGATATCTTCGGCACCGAGTTCTTCTTACCCGCACATCAGGGCAGAGCTTGTGAGAATATCCTGGCCCGTACCTTTGTCAAACCGGGACAAGTCGTCCCCATGAATTTCCACTTCACAACTACCAAGGCGCATATCACGGAAGCGGGCGGATCGATCGAGGAATTGATCGCGGATCGCGGCCTCGAGGTCACAAGCGATTACCCCTTCAAGGGCGATATGGACATGGATAAGCTGGCAGATGCGTTCTTGCGCCTCGGCCGTGAGAAGATCGCCTTCGTCCGTATGGAGGCCGGAACCAACTTGATCGGTGGCCAGCCGATCTCCATGCAGAACATGCGAGATGTGTCGGCCTTCTGTCGTGACAACGGTCTGATGTCAGTCCTCGATGCCAGTTTGCTTGCCGATAATCTCTACTTCATCAAGACGCGGGATCCCGAGTTTGCCGATACACCGATTATTGATATCACAAGGGAGATTGCATCCCTCTTCGATATCACATACTTCTCTGCTCGCAAACTGGGCTGCGCCCGTGGCGGCGGCATCATCACCAATAACAAGGAGATGTTCGAGACGATGCGGCCCCTGATTCCCCTCTTCGAAGGCTTCATGACATACGGTGGTATGTCGGTTCGTGAGATGGAGGCGCTTGCGGTCGGCCTCTATGAGACGCTGGATCTGCACGTCATCGAGCAGACCCCGATCTTCGTTGCGGAATTGTCGCGCCAACTAGAGGACGCAGGTGTCCCTGTCGTGACGCCGTCGGGCGGCCTGGGCTGTCACATCGATGCCTCCAGGTTTGTTCCCCATATCCCGCAGGCAGAATACCCGAGTGGTGCGCTGGCGGCAGCCGTCTTCATCGCCGGCGGTATTCGCGGGATGGAGCGCGGTACGATGTCCGAGCAACGAAACGAGGATGGTAGCGAGCAGTTCGCCAATATGGAACTGCTTCGCCTCGCGATGCCCAAGCGCGTGTTTACGCTCTCGCAGGTCTCGTATGTCGCTGATCGCATCATCTGGCTCTGGAACAATAGAGATCTGATCGGTGGCCTGCGCTTCACCGAAGAACCTGCCGTCCTTCGCTTCTTCACGGGCCGTCTGGAGGCCACCTCCGACTGGCCGGATCAGCTGCTGGCGGCCTTCCGCAGAGACTTCCCGGATAGCCTATAAACGAGCTTCGTCTACAGCATAGGGCCCGAGAGATCGGGCTCTATTCACGCCAATTTATATTGACGCGTTAACCA
>CAZLEA010000097.1:0-2004 GCA_964558445.1 uncultured Oscillospiraceae bacterium
TCAAGCCTTCGCATTCATCTTCATCCGAAGTACATCCTCAGGTATGTCTTCGGGAGCCATGTTGCGGGGCACATCTGCCGTCCCTGCCTCGACTGCCGTATCGTAATACCAGCACTTGTAGTTCGCGAAGTCGAGCGTCTTCTGAAGCTCTGCCATTTGTGCTTCTACGGCTTGACGTCTCTCGTAGAACATCTGTCTTCGCTCCTCAAGCGTCTTGTCGCCTTGTAGGAACAGGTCCACGAAGCGCTTGATCTCCTTGATCGACATCCCTGTCTTCTTCAGGCATTCGAGTGTGTGGAGCCAATCTAGATCCTTGTCTGTGAATTGTCTGATCCCGCTGTTGTTTCGCGAGATGTTCGGCAGCAAGCCTTCTCGCTCATAGTAGCGAATGGTAGAGGGTACCACGCCGATATGTTCCGCCGCAGCGCGAATCGAATAATACATGTTCTGATCTCCTAACAATCAACGAATCCATACAGAGGATTACTACGGGCTTGACTTCAAGTTAACTTCAACTGTTAGAATCAGCATATTACGGTCACCCGGCTGTGTCAATTCGAAGTCTGAGGGGATTCATCATGAGAACGAAACAAGTCAATCTGCTAGAGGGGAACATCGTGCGTGCGCTGCTCGCCTTCTCCCTGCCACTTCTGATATCGAACATATTTCAGCAGCTCTATAACACGGTTGATACGATCATCGTCGGTCACTACCTGGGTGATGTGTCACTCGCAGCAATCGGGGCAAGTGCTCCAATCTATACGCTCTTGGTTGGCTTCACACTCGGTGTTGGTACGGGGATGAATATCGTCATCGGGCGCATCTTCGGCTCCGGTGATCGAGAGAAGCTGAAACAATCCGTAGCCGCTACCATCGTCATCGGCACCGCTATATCTCTGGGCTTGTTACTCGCTGCGTTCTTCTGGATTGAGCCTCTTCTAATACTATTAGAGACACCACACGAGATACGTCAAGAGACCATGCAGTATATCGATGTCATCGTCATCTTCGGCGGGGTCACGCTCGCGTTCAACATCTGTTCCGGAGTTCTGAGAGCCGTCGGGAACAGCACGACGCCACTGTTCTTCCTCATCTTCTCATCTGTTCTCAATATTATCTTGGATCTACTGTTTGTCAGCACGTTTCAGATGGGCGTACGCGGAGCAGCCATCGCGACGGTTGTTTCACAGGCTCTGTCTACCCTGCTCTCCATCCTCTATATCCTCCGTCGTTCACGCTTCCTGGTTCCGGCTCGGATGCACTTCCGCATCGACGGCCAACTCTACCGCGATATGCTAGGTCAGGGGCTATCCATCGGGCTCATGCACTCGCTTGTGAGTCTCGGCTCGCTCATCATGCAGTATGCAGTGAACCAGATGGGCTACCTCATCATCGCAGGCCAGATGGCAGCCAAGAAGCTGTTCTTCTTCGCGGTGATGCCGATTACCTCGCTGGCATCCGCGTTGTCTACCTTTGTCGCACAGAACAAGGGAGCAGATCGTCCACTGAGGATAAGAAGCGCTCTTCGCCACACCATGCTCTTGTCCTCTGCCTATTCAGTCTTGATCTCCATCCTCATCTATTTCGTCGCCCCCGCCCTGATGCGGCTACTCACAGGTTCGACCGAGAGCGAGGTCATCGATTTCGGAACGCGCTTCATACGTATCGAGGCACCCTTCTTCTTGGTACTAGGTCCCCTGTTCCATCTGCGCTATACGCTGCAGGGTATCGGCCAGAAGATCCTGCCACTCATCTCGAGTATCATTGAACTATTTGGGAAGATCTTGTTCACCTTCTATATCATCCCGCGTACCGGGCAGCTTGGCATCATACTCAGTGAGCCTGTGATCTGGTGTTTCATGGCCCTGCAGCTTGCCTGGGCTTACTATAGAGATCCCTATATCAGAGCATCGAAGCTAGAGAGGAGCTAATGATGGACTACAAGAAACTCGGACGATCTGATCTACTCGTCTCACGAATCTGCCTCGGCTGTATGAGCTTCGG
>CAZLEA010000098.1:0-1970 GCA_964558445.1 uncultured Oscillospiraceae bacterium
CTTGAACCCCCGACCTGCTGATTACAAATCAGCTGCTCTACCAACTGAGCTACACAGGCGTATTTCGCTGAACACAAAGGCTATTGTACTTGCTTTGGATCAGCTTGTCAACCACTCATAATCCGGCCGCAATTAGGCTGTCTCGCGGGGCTGCTAACGCTTCGCGATCATACGAAGCACGATCTTCAGGCTCGAATCCAAGTGATGCTTGATGGCCGCTCTGGCCCCATCCTCGTACTCGTTATCGATCGCTTGCCAAATCGTCTCGTGGTCTCGTTGTATCACGCGCATCGATTCCTCGGTAGATATCGCCGTATCAAGCGAGAGGCCGTTCCAGAGCTGTGCCAAGAAGGACTTCAGCTTCGGGCTGTCCGCCGCATCCCAGATAGCCGTGTGGAATTCCGTATTCGCCAGATTGAAGAGCTCGATGTCTCCCGCCTTAACGGCACGACTACCCTTCTCAACCGCCGCCCGGATCGGCATCTTGCGATTCCTGCTGTTGCATGCTCTCGCCGCTGCTTCCATCTCGAGGAATTCTCGGATCCAATAGTGATCTTCCAAGAAGGCTGTTGTGATCTCCTTGACATACGCGCCGCGGTTCGGGCTCAATTCGATCAAGTCCTCGGCAGCCAGCATCTGGAATGCTTCGCGCACGGGTGTGCGAGAGCAGCTTGCCATCTCTGCCACTTCATCTAGGGTCAGCATCTGATTGGCATGAAACGTACCGTTCAAGATGTGGCTTCGAAGCATCGAAGCGACCTGCTCTCTGGCAGGCATATTTCGTTTATTGACACGCATAGTCGATCCCATTCTACTAATAAGAGTGCATAATAATAGACAAAAAAGCGCGTGAACACCGAAGTATCGCGCGCTTCTCATCAACTGTGGATTCAGGGCTTGGTAACGAATCAATCGATCACTGACCTCGATTGATTAGGCGTTTACTTCCGATCCCATGAAGTAAGCGTTTAGATCATCTAGCAAGAGCTTCAGATCGATACCATGTACCATGGCAGCTTCCTCTAGCGTCTCGCCGCTGGACATCACACAGCCGAGACAGTGCAGGCCATGGGCGAAGAATACGGGCACGACACCACGATCCATCATCAGAACTTCGTTAATATACATATCTGCGGTAATCATCTAAATAACCTCCATCAAACGAATGAATCATTTGATTCAAATTAACATCTGCTATAGACTCCGATCATTATAGCACAAATAACGAATTAGAAAAACACGACCGATATCACTCGGCCGTGTCTCGCAATTCACTTGTTTGGAATCTTACTTATTGACCTTGTCCTTCAAGCTCTTACCGGGCTTGAACGCAGGGGCCTTGGAAGCGGGAATGGTGATCTCTTCCTTGGTGCTGGGGTTACGACCGATACGCTCGGCGCGCTGACGGGTCTCGAAGGTACCAAAACCGACAAGAACAACCTTCTCGTCTCTGACCAGGGCATCGGTGATACTGTCCAGCGTTGCGTTGATGGCAGCCTCGCTGTCCTTCTTGCTCAACTTGGTCAATTTCGCCACGGAATCAATCAATTCACTTTTGTTCATTAGAAATGCCTCCTCGCATATAAAGCATAATATCAAATCCAATTATCATGGGTTTGAGGCTAGTTGTCAATACAAATCAATTCTAACGTTCATAAATCAATCTTATCAACCCCAAACGATACCGAATTATATTACAAAGCACCGACAAACAAATGAACATCATTCACATACGGTCACTTCCAAGCTGATTTGTCGGACATCAGGCGTAGCGTTCGTCGATATCCCGCATCAGACAGTTATAGTAGTCGACCACCTCATCGCGCAGACAGCTGATCAGGGAGGCGTTCCCCGCCTCTATCTTCGCTTGTTTGGTTGCATAGCGGATGATTCGATCCACCTGGTGACAAGAAATCTTGAAGTGTTCGGCCGTTCGCGGATACAAGATCTTGTTCACGGGGCGCAGAATC
>CAZLEA010000099.1:0-1703 GCA_964558445.1 uncultured Oscillospiraceae bacterium
AGCGTCACACCGAAGCTCTTGCGGAAGGTCGGATCGCCGGTAAACATGCGAACATAATTGTCGATTCCGATGAAGCGCGGGCTCGACAAGATATCATATCTCGTGAAGGACAGGCCAAACGAGATCAAGATCGGAATAATCGTGAAACAGAGCAAGCCGAAGATAAACGGTGAGATAAACACATATCCGGCGAACTGCTCCTTCTGGAAGGTGCGTATTAAACGATTCGGTCTTCTAACTCTCAAATTCTGATTCATAGTGCTTCCCACAACTTCCTAGACATCAGGGGATAAGCGGCCTTGCAACAGCTTAGCCATCGCAAGACCGCCCTAGCTACTTAGTCGGCCGCCTTCTCCAGAATACTGTTCGCTTCAGGTAGGAAGCGAGTCGCGGCATCTTCCGGTGAGAGCTCGCCATAGCGGACGAGATCGGTGAGATCGTCTAATAACTTATTGACTTCGTTTGCGCCTGCAGGCATCGGAGGATCAAACGGTACGGCGACCTTCCCCACTTCTGCAACATAAGCAAAGATCAACTGCTGTACCTCATCGAGTTGCGGGCTGAGGTAATCGGCCATCTTGGTCGAGACAGGCACGCCGCGCTCGGCTTGTAAGAGATCTTGCGCCTCTTCTGCATTGGTATAGAAATCGATGATCTTCACCGATTCGGCGACGTTCTTACTGGTCGAGGTGATGCTGAAGAACTGTGAGGGTCTCAGATACATGCTCTCTTCAGTCGCATCGCTGACGCTCGGATACATGACCATCGCGAGATCATCTTCCATAACAGCCTGGATCGCAGCGACTTGGTTCGAACCACCCGGGAAGTTATTCCAGGACTTGCCGGTGGGCAGCGGACCGTTCTCGAGGCCTGCTGTCGAAGCTTCTTGGAGGATATCGACCGATACCGACCAATCGCTCTTGTTGGTCGCTTCAATCTGCTTGAAATACTTCAAGATGGTCGCTTCACTGGCACCGATCTTGTCGTTGTCCACATCGAAGAAGCGCTCACCTACGTCGCGCGCCATCATCGTGATGCTGCCGTTACCGCCGGGGGTCTCACCGGAGACTCCGGTCTTCTCATAGATCTTGGCGGACATATCCATCAGCTCTTCGTAGGTCATCCGCAGCCCGACCTCGACGCCCGCTTCTTCTGCCAAGCGCGTGTTGTAGATCATACCGACGGCGTTAACACCGGCGCATAGCGCGTAGAGATCACCATCGAACATGCCTGTTGCTAGTATGCTCTCGGGCACATCATCGACGTTCAGATTACCGGCCTCGATCTGCTCGCTGAGGTTAACCAATTGGCCTTTCGAATGGTATTGGGCGATGTAGGCGTAGTCTTGCTGGATGATATCCGGCAGCGTATTCGAGGCAGCTTGGGTCGCAAGCTTGTCCCAGTAACCGCTCCAGTCCGTGAATTCGGCTTCATACTTGATGTGACTGTTCTTCGCCACATAGGCGTCCAGCATAGCGGTCGTCGTGTCGTTGCGCAGCTGATTCCCCCACCAAGCGATGCGAATCAAGGCCTCTTCGCCGCCGGGAGTTTCTTCTGAACTCTTGACGGGATCATCCGGCTTCTTCGTATCGGATGAACCGGATGTGTCCGAGCCCTTGCATCCTGCAAGCAGTGCAAGCGACATGACTGCTGTCATGAGTATGGCGATACGTCTCTTCCCACGTCGTTGTAACATTCATTTC
>CAZLEA010000100.1:0-1679 GCA_964558445.1 uncultured Oscillospiraceae bacterium
TCATGAGGGACCATTGGATGACGTTCATCTTTTTTTATGTTATGGCTAAATCTAGAGTGAGTCAAGAACATATGCTTTGTTTTGTGAATATAGTGTCATACAGAGATGGGCCACATCTCCTTATTTTCCTGTACGATTTCGTAGCCCTAAATCATGGTACTGGAAGGTGAGTTGTGGCCCACTATCTTCTTAGATTAATACGATTGAATGGATTTAGTCCCTATTTCTTACAACCCGACACAATATACATCTCTTTGTTATCCACCTGTATGTCGATAGCGAAGTATTGGCTGAGCCTAGCTGCTTCTTCAGAAGAGCCGAGGAGCTCTGTAGAAACTGTACTGACTTGGCTGCCTTCATGACAGGCGTTGATCCGCTTCCTTGAGAAACCATGAGCGATGACCAGGCGCCCGCCGGGTGCGAGGCACTTGGCCGCTTGTTTCGCGAACTGCTGCTTGTCCATGAAGTGTGGGTAAGCGTTATAGACCATGATGTAGTCGAAGCCTGTCTCGTCAAACGAGTAGAAGTCCTCGGCGGAGATCTGTAGCTGTGGATGTCTGCCGTACTTCTGACTTGCGATCTTCGCCATCTCGGGTGATAGATCAATTGCTCGAAGTAGGGCAGGGGATCGCTCCAGTAGCGCTTCGAACATCACGCCCGTACCGCAGGCGATATCCAGCATACGGGCATGCTTCAGAGGGTTCGTAGTTTGTACGATTGCTCGCAGGATCTTCGCCTCGCCGTGACAGCGCGTGTCCCAGTTGGCCGCCCTGGAATCGAAGAAGTCTTGGACGAGAGACGTCCTCGTATAGTCCTTGGTCAACATGATCAGTAAGCCCTTATCTCCTTGATGAAGAAGCCCTGGCCTTCGATCCTCTCGATCTCAAGCTTGGTCTCCGCGAGCAGTGTTCCGTCAATCGCTGCGGGGTAGCAGGCCTCCAGGTACTTCGGTACCACAGAGGAGCGCTCACCGACTTGTAGTACGATGGCGTCGACTACGGTTAAGCGATTCTCCTCCACGATCCGAAGTACTTGTCTGACAATATGGTATAGAATTCCCAGTTCGTGCATAATCAGCCTCTGTCGCCGAAGATCTGCTTGGTGGCGATCTTGAGTTTGCGCTTCACGAGATGCGGCAGGATATTCTTCTTGATCTCGAGGAATTCCACACCGGCTCCATCGTAGACACGTTCTAGATGTATGGCGTCAAACGCACACTTCGTCGTACACATACCGCAACCGACACACATGTATTCGTCGACGACGGTCACGCCGCAACCGAGACAGCGCGCTGTCTCTTGTCTCATCTGCTCCTCGCTGAAGCCGCAGCTCAGGTTCTCGAAGGTGAGTTTGGCACGATTCGCGTTCGGTTTCTCGATCTGCTGGCGAGGGCTGTTGTCGTAGCTCTCGACCGTCACGGCCGTCGTATCCAGCTGCACGTAGTCGCGGCGGCTGCGTCCGATGCGTAGATCCTGACCCGTCTGGACGAAGCGGTGGATCGAGATCGCACCTTGTTTACCGGCTGCGATAGCATCGATGGCGAACTTGGGACCCGTCACTGCGTCACCACCGGCGAACACGTCTGGTTCTGCCGTCTGATACGTCAAGTCGTCGACCTGAATCGTCTTGTTCGGATTGAGCTTGGCGGAGCTGCCGTCCAGTAGATCGGACCAATCGAT
>CAZLEA010000101.1:0-1621 GCA_964558445.1 uncultured Oscillospiraceae bacterium
GCCGCACATTGGGCAGAAACGAGCTTGGGATCAGCGACGCCTGGCTACACCGGAGGATCGAATCGATGGTCGTTTCTGGCGAACTTCGTATTGTGACGTACGCCGCACGTGATCTGCCGGTCTACCACCGCGTGCTAGAGCGAGTTTGAGCAAATTTGCTTCGATCTCGCTTGCCTCTGCGATGCGTGATTGACCAAGAGTCTATAGAATCATCTTATAGATCAGACGATAGGAGAACGTGGTTATGGAGAGATATGCATGGAGGGCTCGGATCAAACAGGGGGCCAAGGCGGAGTATGTGAAGCGTCACGACGAGATCTGGCCGGAGATGGTAGAGCTCTTGAAGGCTGCGGGGATCCGTAACTATACGATCTTCTATAGCGATCATGAACTGTTCGGTTATTACGAGTGCGAGCATGGAGCAGCCTATGCCCAAGAGGTTCAAGGGTCAAGCCCGATTGTCGATAAGTGGAACGAATATATGGCCGATATTCTCATCTGGGCGGACGAGACTGAGCAGCCGAGAATGGAAGAGGTCTTCCGTTTGGATTAGGCCTTTGTATCCAATCGTTTCAAATCGTACGAATATTGTTCTCATAATAATATTATTAGAGCGATTATGCTAGTATTTCCAAATTTTGATTGCATGTTTGCCTAGAATCGGTACAATAGTTAGCGAAGCCTAACCGCTAATAGGATAGGTGGAGCAATTGCTTGTGTATCGGCAGGAGAGTGTGCATGGTCAAGAACAGTTTGTTGCGTTATGCAGGGGAAGCTAAGAAGTATATCTTCTCGAGCGTATTCGTTATGTGGTTACGCTTGTTTCTGAATATCGGCTTCTCGTTTGTCCTCTCGTTTATTCTCTATAATACGATCAACGGCGAGTTTACGAAACAGCTTATGTCTGCCGTGCTCATCACCATGGTACTGCTCATCTTGCGTCAGCTTACGGTTCGACTAAATGCGGTCTACAAGAACAAGGTCATCGCAGCGGTCAAGACGAGCCTTCGCGAGCAGGTCCTGGCCAAGGTCTTGGGACTTGGTACCGCCTACCAAGAGAAGCTCTCAACTGGCGAAGTCATCCATATGGGTATGGACACGATCGAACAGCTTGAGAACTACTATGGCAATTATATTACTCAATTCTATTATTGTTTGTTGACAGGTGTGACACTCTTCATCGTCTTGATCCCGCTTGCCTGGCCTGTGGGTCTCTTGTTGATGCTTCTCTCGCCGATTATCCCGTTTGGTCTGCGTCTCTTGATGAAGATGGTGGCGAAGATGCAGAAGAAGTATTGGAAGAAGTTCAACAACGTCGGCGAGCTCTTCTTGGACAGTCTGCAGGGCTTATCGACACTCAAGATCTTCCGTGCGGATCAGCGACGCGCCGAGGAGATCGAGGGGACATCCGAGGACTTCCGCAAGGAGACTATGCGCATCTTGAAGATGCAATTGACTTCGATGATTCTAATCGACTTATTCGCTTACGGGGCGACGGCTGCGGGTATCATCTTGGGTCTGTCGCTCTATGGTAGCGACGCGACAGACGAGGAGATCTGGTCCGTGTTGGAGGATGCCGCCATCGCCGATATGATCAGAGACCTCCCCGAGGGACTGGATA
>CAZLEA010000102.1:0-1587 GCA_964558445.1 uncultured Oscillospiraceae bacterium
CGCATCGCATCCGTGTAACAGAAGTAGGAGATGGTCGAGATCGCGTTGAAGATGAAATGGGGCTTGACCTGTGCCTGGAGGAAGGCAAGTTCGGACGAGACCGCATGAGACATCGCCGCCTTGAGATTCATCAGGCTATCGATACGGTTCACCAGTGTCCAGCTGTCAAACGGCTTCGGCAGGTGATCGTTCGCACCGGCGTCTAGGGCGAGACGCAGATCCTCGCTAGATCTGCCGAGCGATGTCATGAGGATCGGCAGTTCAAGGAGACTCCAGTGCTCACGTACGCTCCGTGTCACATCTAGACCCGACCAGTTCATCAGCGAGAAATCCAAGATGAGCAGATCCGGCACTTCCTCTTGGATCAATTCGATGAGCTTGGACGGATTCTGCAGCTTCACGACGTGGAAGCCTGCCTCCTCGAGCGTCAATGCCGTATTCGTCAGCGCGTAGAAGTCACGGTCCAGTAAGATGATGCGCCCCTGCCCTCTACGGGCTGTATCCATGTAGGCCGTCGTCGAGTGTATACGGTCTATTGTCCTCATCGGTGCCTCTTGATGGCGATCAGGCCTCGTATCGCCTCGCATGAAGCGATTTGAGATCAGCGATAGCGCCGGTTCGATGTCCGGCAGGAATGAGGCTTCACTGCTCGCATCCGGAAGCGTAAGCACGAAGGTGGATCCAACGCCTACTTCGCTCGCGAAGAGCTCCAGGCGTCCGCTCAGATGCCGAGACAAGCTCTTGGCTATCGGTAGTCCTAAACCCACACCGCGGCCGCCGAGGCTCACATAGGGCTCGAAGATACGCTCACGATCGGCAAGCTCGATGCCCGCACCCGTGTCTTGGACTTGGATCTCTAGCATGTTCTTGGCAACAATAGTGCTGAAGCTTAGCGTACCCTCCTTGGTATTCTGTACGGCATTTAACGCCAAGATATAGAGAATCTGGCGCAGACGATCCGGATCGGCCCAGACGAAGTCGCGCTTCGAGACATTGTTCTTGTACTCGATACGGCTGTCGGGGTAGTTGACGCGGACGCTCTCCATCACGACGTCGACGACGACGGAGACCTGGACCATCTCGCGAGATAGCTGTAACTGCTCGCTGCTAAGTAGCGCATAAGTCCAGTAGGACTCGAGTGACTGAAGCATGTGCTCGGCAAGCTCTTGGATCTCCACTTGGCGATCACGGGTATCGTCTAGGCTGTCTTGTTTGCTCAGCCGGATGATCGCCTCAATCGGTGTACGTAGCTCATACTCCGTCTTCATCAAGATCTCATCTCGCATCTGGTCGGCCACGAGCGTGTGGCGGAAGCTGCTGACGAAGCGGCGGGCGACGATCATGTAGCCGGAGATAATAATACAGAGGAAGGCGATCTCCCCCGCACTAGTCGAGTAGACCGCGTTCAGAGACAAGAGTATCGCGTTTAGCGTCGTCATGAACAAGGATGCGATCAAGAGCACGTGCCAACCGGTCAGGCGGCGCTCACGCTTTGCATCACGACGTAAGTACAGGTAATAGATGGAGCGAACCGTGAGGATAAACGTGATCACAATCGAAATGAGATAGAATGGCAGGCCGGTCAAG
>CAZLEA010000103.1:0-1569 GCA_964558445.1 uncultured Oscillospiraceae bacterium
GCCAGGCCTTCTCGTGCTCCTCGGTCAGAAATGTCGTTTCACTCCGAAATAAGCGCATAAACACCTCCTGAGTCACGTCTTCGGCATCTTCTCGGCTGCCGAGGCGACTGAGCGCTAAGCGGTAGATCATCTGACCGTAGCGATCTACGGTATCTTCGATCGACATAATTGTCCTCATCTGTCAGAGCTAGTCTTCTTGTTTCGTACGACCAATTTGCATTAACTCTATCATCTAATAAACAAGAACAGACTGCAAATGGTTGCAGCCTGTCGAGATCATTTATTCCTATTGAAGGATCTAGTGTTTCAGCACCTTTTGGAGGGCAAAGGACTTCTTCGTATCCCCCAGCATCACGTAGCCGATGAGATCGTCGCCGTCGTAGACGAGCTTCTCGTAGGTCAAGGCTTGATCATCTGCCCGGATGTCCTCGCGATAAGCGTCGTAGGAACCTGTATCCGAGATGATGCCCGCGGAGGCGATCCGAGTCCCCATCGTGATGACGAGGTAGGGCGGGATCGGCATCTCGTAGCTCAGGTCGGCGCCGGCTGCATTGGCTCCCGCAACCTTACCCTGGGCCGAAGCGATCTGCCAGAGGCCGTACCAACGACCGTCGAAGAGCGTGTTATCACCTGCCGTGTAGATGTCCGGCTGATTGGTTCGCATGTGATCGTCTGCCACGATGCAGCGATCGATATGGATCTCGCAATCGTCGATCGGATCCAAGACTGCGCGAACGCCTGCTGAGATGAAGACGACGTCTGCCTCAAGACGGCGCCCGTCACTGAGGAGAACCTCCTTCACGTGCCCGTCCTCACCGGGGAGGAAGGCCTCGGTAGAAGCGCCCGTAAGCACCGTGATACCTTCTTGTTCGACTTGCAAGGTGAAGAGTCTTGCGGCCTCTTCGTCCAACTGCCTCATCATCATGCGCGGCATGAGCTCGACGATGGTGCAGCGTACACCCTTCTTGGCCAGCGCGTGCGCTGCCTCTAGACCGAGCAGACCACCACCAACGATGACGGCCCTGGATGCCGTACAGGTGCGCAACTCGAAGCCGAGCGCCTCCTCCATCGTCCAGATTGTCTCGATACCCGGGAGATCCGAACCCTGGATCGGCGGTACGAAGCTCTTGCTACCCGTCGCCAGAATCAAGCGATCGTAAGCGATACGGCGACCATCCGTTAGCAAGACCTGATGCTCTGTCGGCAACACCTTGGAGACCTCCGTGTTCAATTGCAAATCGATGCCCTTCTCCACATACCAGCTCGCCGGATGCAAGTAGAGCTTCTCTAGGGACGCGGGCTCGGCTACGACCTCGAACAAGCGGATACGAGAATAGGGCAAGTGGCTATCACGCGAGAGGATGGTTACCTTACTCGTTGGATCTTGTTGTTTGGCGGCTTCTGCGGCGGCAAGCCCTGCGGGACCGCTACCGATGATTAGTATATGAAGTGGCATTTGTGTGCTCTCCTTATCGAAGTTACTGTAACCATAATACAAGGAATCCCTTGTGACTGTGGAACAAGGCTTACAGAAACGACACACGTGAGAAGTTTTTGGAAACTGCCCAA
>CAZLEA010000104.1:0-1517 GCA_964558445.1 uncultured Oscillospiraceae bacterium
GCAGGGGTGCGTGCCCGTGGATTGGAAGGCGAAGCTCGATGTTCGAGACGTCGATTAGAGTTAACTAGAGTAGATACGCGAAGGGTCGGAAGACGTAGTAGGAGACTTGCATCAAGAGGCGCTTCATGAACGGCGCTTCTGGTGCCGAGATCTCTGAGGCGTCTTCTATCGTATAGGGATAGGATTCGTCCATCTGATGCTCCAGTACTTCTGTCAATTGTCTAGCGAATGCCGGACTGTCGATCAACAGCATGCTCTCTGTGTCGATATAGAAGCTTCGATCGTCCATATTGAGCGAGCCTACGGCGCTGAGATGGGAATCGATCAAGAGCGCTTTGGCATGTAGAGAGCCCTCACCGTGATATTCATATATTGAAGCACCGGTCTCGAGGAAGCGGTCTCGCTCGAAGTAGTAATTCGAGAAGGCCGGGAAGTTCGGAGAGCTGACCATGGAATTGGTGACGATGGCGAGATCGGCTGTCTCACCTAGCCTCTTGAGTGCGTCCAGATGATTCGGATTGGCCGTCGCATAGGGTGTAGAGAGGAGTACCCGATCTGCATCTCGTGTCAGTTCCAGGAGTGTGGATGCGACCCAGGGATCCTTGCGGCTTGTGTGCGTCGGATTATGCAGAAGCGTGATGCGATCGGCTTCCACCATAGTCGCCACGTAATCGTGTAGTGTGTGGTGATAGAAGTCCGGGTTTGCTGTTTCGAAGGCTTCCAATCCTGCCAAGAGTTCGTCTAGGAGCGTTCGCCATGTGCGATCCTTCGGTTTCGCCGCTACGGTCTCCTCATGCTCCCAGAGTTCATCCATATAAGCCTCAACATCTCTTGTTATGGTCTGGCCGCTTGCCAATACATCGAAGTCTTGCACGATCTCGCCGGTGTAATCTGCAGGCCCATAGTAGCGATCGCCCATGTTCCTACCACCGAGCAAGAGTAGCGCTTGATCGACTAAGATGAACTTGTCGTGGAGGAGGGCGTGCCACTCCCAAGGACGAAGCAAACTGACCTCGTTATATCGTCTGTATTTGATATTCTCATGACGATCCATCGCTTCGAGCCATCGTCGTACCTGCTTACTACCGGCCCCTGCCTTGGCATCTAGCAGGATACGAACCTGTACGCCACGGTCGGCGGCAGCGACAAGCTCGCCGAAGAAGGCCTCGGTACTGCTCCCCGCATGCACCGTATGGCAGACGAAATCGATGCTCTTGTTCGCCGATCGGATCAGCTCCAGACGTACGTTTAGTGCATCTCTGGGTGTATCGATTAACCTAGCCGTCCCACCGCGGTTCTCGGCTAGACTTGCCTCCAGACCTTCAGTAATCAACGCCCTGCTCGCATCGCTTATCTCTTCAGAAGCATAGTAGGGGATACAAGAGGCTATGAGGGCAAAGGCCAGCCTCGCATTAGAAGTACGAATCTTCTGGAGAGACGAAACCAGGAGCTCAGACGACGCGAGAAGGTGATCCGAATATTCCCCAGCATAGACTCAGCGACGAGGTTGCTTGGAT